>CAZSBK010000262.1:0-1534 GCA_964604945.1 uncultured Candidatus Solibacter sp. | reverse complement strand
GCACCGCCAAGGGCAACGGGGCGGGCTACCTGAGCGACGCCGGCCAGACCGCCAACTGCGACAGCGGCGGCTTCGGGGACGTGTTCATCGTCGCCGGCGCCGCGATGTACGAAACGCCGGAACCCTCCGCCCTCAGCCTGGCCGCCCTGGGCCTGCTGGGCGCGGCGATCCGCCGCCGGCAACGCTGACCGGCCGGGCGGCGGCGGCGATCACAACCCCGGGTCCTCGCCGCCGCCCGCCAGCGCCACATCCACCGCGTGCCGGGTGAGGTGGGGCGCAAACAGCTCGATGAAGGCGTACACGTAACCCCGCAGCCACGCGTTGCGACGCACCCCGATGCGGGTCGTGCTCGACTCGAAGAGGTGGGCCGCGTCGAGCATCCCCAGCTCCTTGTCCGCCACCGGGTCGTAGGCCATCCTGGCCAGGATGCCGACCCCCAGCCCCATGCCCACGTAAGTCTTGATGATGTCCGAGTCGATGGCGGTGAGCACCACGTTGGGCTTCAGCCCGCGCCCGACGAAGGCCTTGTTGATCTGGTTGCGCCCGGTGAAGGCAAAATCGTAGGTGATGACCGGGTAACGGGCGATGGCCTCCAGGGTGAGCGGCTGGGCGCTCAGAATGGGGTGGCGCACCGGCGCGATCACGCAGCGGTTCCACTGGTAGCAGGGCAGCATCACCAGTTCATGCTCCTCGGCGATGGCCTCGGTGGCGATGGCGATGTCGGCCTCGCCCGACAACACGTATTCGCAAACCTGCCGCGGACTGCCCTGGTGCAGCGACAGACGCACGTTGGGATAGCGGGCCACAAAGGCCCGGATCACCGGCGGCAGCGCATAGCGGGCCTGGGTGTGGGTTGTCGCGATGGAAAGGCTGCCGCTTGCCTCGTTGCTGAACTCGGCGCCAACCTGACGCAGGTTGTCCACGTCCAGCAACATCCGTTCGGCAATCAGCAGCACCTGCCGGCCCGGCGCCGTGATCGCCACCAGGCGCTTTCCATGCCGCACAAAGATCTCGACACCGAGTTCGTCCTCCAGCAGGCGGATCTGCTTCGACACCCCGGGCTGCGACGTAAACAGCGCTTCCGCGGCCTCCGAAACGTTCAGACCGTGGCGCGCGACTTCGAACACATATCGCAGTTGCTGGATGTTCATTGAGAGCCCCTTCGGGGCGGTAAAGAGTGAAGGGTTAAGAGCAAAGGGGTCCGTACTCGAAGTATTTGCACCGACGATCGTCGGCGCACCGGGCCAAAACAAAGTCACCTCACACCTAACCCTTCACCCCTCACCGCCACATATAACTTTTTGTTCTTAAAGTTTAACCTGAACCACCTTCTTACCTCTAATCACTGCGTCTACGATGCGCCGCACAAGACACAGCGCTCACACCATGGACATCGCTTACACCATTGCCGGCTTTTCCGTCGGCGCCATCGTCGGCCTCACCGGCGTCGGCGGCGGCTCGCTGATGACGCCGCTGCTGGTGCTGCTGTTCGGCGTGCATCCGGCCACCGCGGTCGGCACCGACCTGCTCTACG
>CAZSBK010000261.1:0-1552 GCA_964604945.1 uncultured Candidatus Solibacter sp. | reverse complement strand
CGAGTCTTGTCTCACACAAGATGAGCCTGAAGCGGGGCACGGATTCTCACACAAGATGAGCCTGAGGGGGGTGGGAGTGGGGATGCTGGGGATTGCTCATCAGCATGGACGATTCGAAGTGGTTGAGCCTCGAGCAGATCCGGGCGTTTCTGGCGGGCGCCGATCCGGTGGAGTTCGCGGCCCAGGGGCGCACGGAGATCTACGCATGGGTGGAGCGGGTGCTGGTGCGGCATGAGTACGCACGGAAGGGGAGGGCCGACAGAGGCTTGCTGCGGCGCTATGTGGAGAAGATGACGGGCTTGAGCCGGGCACAAGTGACGCGTCTAATCGCGGCCTACGTGGCGACGGGGCGGGTGCGGGTGAGCGCGTACCAGCGGCGCCGGTTCGCGGCGCGTTACACCCAAAGCGATGTCGATCTGCTGGCCTACGTGGACAAGGCGCATGGCAATCTGAGCGGGCCGGCGACGCGGCGCATCCTGGAGCGCGAATACCAGGTGCATGGCATCGCGGCCTACCAACGGCTGTCCGGGATCAGTCCGGCGCAGATCTACCGGTTGCGCGCCACGGCCGCTTACCGGAAACGCAACGCCACTTACGAGCCGACCCGTCCCACGGTGGTCGCCATCGGCGAGCGGCGACGGCCGGCGCCCGAGGGCCGCCCCGGCTACCTGCGTATCGACACGGTGCATCAAGGCGACTTCGATGGTGCGAAGGGTGTTTATCACATCAACGCCGTGGACGAGGTAACGCAGTGGCAGGTGATGGCGGCCACGCCGAGAATCGCGGAGTTATGGCTGATTCCGGTGCTGGAAGCGATGCTGGCGCAGTTTCCGTTTCACATCCGCGGCTTCCACTCCGACAACGGCAGCGAGTACATCAACCACGACGTGTCGCGCCTGCTGGGCAAACTGCTGATCGAGCAAACGAAGTCGCGCTCGCGGCATTCCAACGACAACGGTTTAGTGGAGGCCAAGAACGGCGCCGTGATCCGCAAACATCTGGGGTATGGCTATATCGATGCGCAGCATGCCGAACAGATCACGCGCTTCTACGGCGAGCGCCTGAACCCATACGTCAACTTCCACCGGCCCTGCGCGGTGCCCGAACTACGGCAGATGGGTAACGGCAAGATCGAGCGCGTCTATCGCAGGTGGGCGACACCGTACGAACTGCTACAGGAAGTGGGCGGCTGGGAGGGCCATCTGCGCCCGGGACTCACCGCGGACCAACTGCAGGCGCAAGCCGACGTCGAGTCCGACACGGAAGCCGCACTGGCCATGCAGCAGGCCAAGCGAGAGCTGTTCCGGCGCATCCGGAGCAAGATCGCATGAGCGAGCCGCGGAGGCAGCTGTGGGAATGCCGGGCCGTGGGAGCCGTGGAAAACTGCTGCGCTGTTTCCCACCGCTCCCACCGCCCTTGGAAATCGCTTCGCGATTCCCACATTCCCACAGCTGCGACGACGAGACACGTACTCATTCAACCCAAAACAGAAAGGAGCCCAGCGGACACTCAACTCCTATTCTTCAGGCTCATCCTTCGATGAGAATATGCT
>CAZSBK010000260.1:0-1559 GCA_964604945.1 uncultured Candidatus Solibacter sp. | reverse complement strand
CTACGATTATACCTACACGGTCTTCGATGGCGTCTGCGTGGCGACGACGGGCTCGGATACGAGCACGGGCAAGGGGACTGTGCGCGCGCCTTATGCGACCATACAGAAAGGCATCGCGCAGGCCAAGCTCCTCCACCCGGGCTCGGCCTCGGAGGTGCATGTAGCGGCGGGAACCTACGCCATCACGACGACGACGACCAAGGGCGGCTACGACCTTGGCGTGGTTCTCGAAGACAAGGTGTCGCTTTTCGGCGGTTACGCCCTTGACTGGTCCTCCCGTGATCCGGTCGCCAATATTGCCGCCGTGACGGATGGCCGGGCGAAAAACGCGAGCCAGATCCTTGTCTGCATCAGCGCTTCTTCCAGCGTGACTTCCGCGACCGTTCTCGAGGGCATTACGGTGACCGCGTCTTCCGCCGATGCCTCCTCCTCGGGCATCGCGCTCTTTTCTTCCGGCTTGACCGTCCGCAACAACGTCGTAAACCCCGGCGGCAACAGCGTGACCGCCGGCATGAACCGCGCAGGCATTGCCCTGGTGGCAGACGGTAGCTCGACCACCGAATTTTCCCCGCTCATCGAAGGAAACACGATCAGTGGCGGCGGAGGCAGCCAGATCAACTACTGCTTCGGAATGGACGTGCAAAGCTGCGTGGCGAGCCCGACAATCCGCGGCAATGCCATAACGGCTGGCACCGCCGGCTCCTCGGGCATCGTTGCGGCCATCATGCTGGAACTCCGGAACGCGCTGGCGACAGCCATCGTAGAACGCAATGTACTCACCGCGGGTTCTGGAGGAAGCGCCGACGAAACGACGAACGCCTGCATGTACGCCTGGCCGAGCGAAAATGCGGGGGCAGGTTTCACCCAGCTGTCCCTGCGCAACAACCTCCTCGTCAGTCCGAACATGTCGATGCAGAGCCATTCGGCCATGTACCTCGATACGACCTCGGCTACGGCCTCCAGGATCGAGGCCAGGAACAACACCATCCTCCTCGGGGGCGATGGGGGCAGCGGCCGAAAGAGCACGGCCATCGCGATGAAGCTCGGTACCGGAAGCGAGCTGCATGTAGACAACAACATCTTCTATTACCATTACGGCACGAGCGACGCCTATGCCTTCCACCTTGTGACCGGCTCCGGGTCGCCCAACGCCTCGAGCACCGCCCACGCGAATGACCTCGGAAAGGGCGGTACCGCGGGCGGAACCTTCTACGTCTCCATGGATGCGAGTGGAGTCACCGCCGCCAGCCTGAGCTCCGGCGGGGTGGGGATCTTCCCGACCTCTTCGGATAACCTGCAGACGGATCCCCTCCTCAGCACCACCACCGGCCGTCCCACCGCCGGCACTCCATCCCCGGTATACAGCGGCGGCCGTGACGGCGCCTCCCTCTCCTGGGGTTTCACGAACGACCTCGATGGCCTCATCCGCACGGGCAATGGCTCGACCGGATGGTCCATGGGCTGCTACGAATCCAATCCCTGAAAAACGGAGCAAAAAGTGACGGGCATCTACACGAACATCGATTCCACCAACGAGGGGCAGGCGATCACCCAGCTCC
>CAZSBK010000259.1:0-1577 GCA_964604945.1 uncultured Candidatus Solibacter sp. | reverse complement strand
ATGAGGGCGGGCGAGTTCCCCGACGGTTCCAAGACCCTGCGCGCCAAGATCGACATGGCCAACCCGAATCTCCTCATGCGCGACCCCGTTATGTACAGGATCCGCCGCGAGCCGCACTATCGGACCGGCACGGCCTGGTGCATCTACCCGATGTACGACTTCCAGCATCCGCTCTCGGACGCCATCGAAGGCGTCACCCACTCGCTCTGCTCGCTTGAGTACGAAATCCACAGGCCGCTCTACGATTGGTTCATCGCCAACTGCGGCGTATTCCCCTCCAGGCAGATCGAGTTCGCACGGCTTAACATCACGCACACGGTCCTGTCCAAGCGCCTCCTCATCCAGCTCGTCCGCGAGAAGAAGGTCTCGGGCTGGGACGATCCCCGCATGCCGACCATCGCCGGCCTGCGGCGCCGCGGCTACACGCCCGAAGCGATCAGAGACTTCCTGGGACGCATCGGCATCGCCAAGACCGATTCGATGGTGGATATCCAGCTCCTGGAGCACTGCGTCCGGGAAGACCTGAATAAAAGAGCATCGCGCTATATGGCCGTGCTCCGCCCGCTCAAGCTGGTGATCGACAACTGGCCCGAGGGCAAGGTCGAAATTCTCCAGGCCGTCAACAATCCCGAGAATCCCGAAGCGGGCATGAGGCAAATCCCCTTTTCAGGCACGCTCTACATCGAGCAGGATGATTTCAAGGAAACGCCGCCTCCCAAGTATTTCCGCCTCTTCCCGGGCAATCAAGTGAGGCTCCGTTACGGCTACATCATCACCTGCACCGGGTTCGACAAGGATCCGGCGTCCGGCGAAGTGACCGCGGTGCATTGCACCTACGACCCGGCCACGAGGGGAGGGGACGCGCCCGACAACCGCAAGGTAAAGGGCACCATCCACTGGGTTTCCGCCCAGGGAGCCGTACCCATCGAGGCCAGGCTATACGACTATCTCTTCGCCCCCGAACGGCCGATGGACGCCCCCGCCGGTTCATCGTTCCTCGATGCGATATCGCCCGACTCCCTCGAAGTGGTGGCCGGGGCCTTCGGCGAACCCGCGATCGCGGGAATCGCCGTCGGGCAGCCTGTCCAGTTCGAGCGCCTCGGATATTTCTGCGCGGACCCCGATTCCGCGCCCGGCAAGCCGGTTTTCAACCGGACCGTTTCGCTCAGGGACACCTGGGCGAAGATCGAGAAGAAGGGGTCCTGAGCCGGCAAGCATAGCGATCAGGCACATATCCACGAAATAACCGTCCGCATGGCGGATGGGGAGAGATACACGCATTTCTGTTTCAGGAGGAAGCATGAAGACGCGCTTTTTTAAGATGACATCGGCGATGCTGATCATAGCTGCATTCGCGATGGTATCCTGCGGGGGCAAGAATTCCAAGGAAATCAAGATCGGTTCCGTGAATCCGCTCTCCGGCGAAGCCGCCACCTATGGCACTTCGACCAAGAATAGCGTGGAATTGGCGACAGCCGAGTGGAATGCCGCCGGCGGCATCAACGGCAAGCAGATAAAGCTTATCGTCGAAGACGACAAGGCCGATCCCGCCGAGGGCGCCACGGTCTTCCGCAAGC
>CAZSBK010000258.1:0-1624 GCA_964604945.1 uncultured Candidatus Solibacter sp. | reverse complement strand
TGCGGCGCAGGCGGACAAAAGCGCGCATGATTTCGATGTTGACCCGCACCGCCCGCTCGCTGCGCAGCACACTGGAGAGCATAGCTACTCCCTGCTCAGTGAAGGCGTAGGGGAGATACTTGCGGTGCTGCCCGCGCCCAGGATTTAAGGTCACAGATTGTGATCTTAGAAAGTGGGCCTCCGCCTCGCTGAGCTGGAACATGAAATCTGCGGGGAATCGTTCAATGTTCCGTTTAACCGCTTGGTTCAGGATTCTGATTTCCACTTCGTATAGCTCGGCCAGGTACTCGTCGAGGATCACCTTGTGACCGCGCAGGACGATGATTGCTCGTTCGATGCGCTCCACGGGCACGAGGGCGTTCTCGGTCACTTCTGGCCCCAAAACCCCAGCTCCTTGAGGTTGGCCTCAATGGCGGCGTCTAGCTTTCGGCCTTCCTCTATCTGCTGGCGCAGGGTGGTGGTGAGGCGCTTCATCTTCGCCTCGAACGGCTCACCGTCGTCTTCGACCGCCTCGGCGCCGACGTAGCGCCCCGGGGTGAGGACATGGCCATGCTTGCGGATCTCCTCGATGCCGACCGATTTGCAGAATCCGGGGATGTCTTGGTATCCCTCACCCTCAGTCCCTCTCCCAACGGGAGAGGGATGATGGGCTTGGATCCGGGCGAACACCTGGTCGGGTTCGGCGAATACCGCCTCGTTGGCAAAGCGAAGGACGGTGAGACCGTTTTTTCGGAGGTACGCGTCGCGTTGCTCGTCTTTCTTTAGTTGTTCCGGTTCTTTGTGGACGCCCCCGTCTAATTCGACCGCCAGTTTGAGCTCGTCGCAGTAGAAATCCAGGATGAAGGTGCCGAATTGATGCTGACGCCGGAACTTAAGATCGAGGAACTTCCGGTTGCGCAGCATTTCCCACAGAGCCTCTTCCGCCGGGGTCTGTTGCTGACGCAACATCCTGGCTGTTTCGATCAGGCTGGAATAATTCACTCCTCCCCGATAGTTACCCTCTCCTTCTGGGAGAGGGTCAGGGTGAGGGTGGGCATCTCCCCGCCAGGCGTGGTAGGTGCCGGCGATCTTGGCTAGGTCCTCTTCGCTCAGTTCGCGGTGGGTGCGATCGACCAGCGTGCCCAACTTGCGGGCATCGATGAAGAGTGTCTCGCCGCGACGGTCGAAGCCACCCTCACCCCCGGCCCCTCTCCCAAAGGGCGAGGGGAGCCGCGCTTTGTTGCGGCGCAGAAACCACAGGCAGACCGGAATCTGGGTGGAGTAGAAGAGTTGCCCTGGCAGGGCCACCATGCAGTCGACCAGGTCGGCCTCGATGATCGCCTTGCGGATCTCGCCCTCGCCCGACTGGTTGGACGACATCGAGCCGTTGGCCAGCACAAAGCCGGCCATGCCGGCCGGGGCCAGGTGGTGGATGAAGTGCTGTACCCAGGCGAAGTTGGCGTTGCCGGCCGGGGGGACGCCATAGACCCAGCGCTTGTCCTCGCGCAGCAGCTCGCCACGCCAGTCGCTGTCATTGAACGGCGGATTGGCCAGCACGAAGTCGGCCTTCAGGTCGGGGTGCTTGTCGCCGTGGAAGGTGTCGCCGTGGGCGATCTGGGCGTCGATGCCCCGGATGGCCAGGTTC
>CAZSBK010000257.1:0-1641 GCA_964604945.1 uncultured Candidatus Solibacter sp. | reverse complement strand
CCTGGTTGGCGTCCATGAAGCAGGGGTCGCACATCATGTTGCAGCGGTTGGTCAGATCGATCGTCAACACGGCGCCGCGGCCATGAGTGATCGTCGACGAACCATGATGATGCAGGTCGGCGTCGTTGTGGGCGCGCATGTCGCGTCCAGGGAAAACGTCTTCCAAGTGCTTGAAGAACGCCGCATCGATCGCCATCACGTCCTCGAAGTGGCCGTGAATCGGGCAATCCTTCACCATCAGGATCTTGCCGTCGCGTTCGATGATCTGGGCCTTGATTTCGCCCGGCTTGTCTTTCACCAGGACGCTGACGTCCTTCTTGCCGTCCAGGATCTCCTGGCGCACTTCCGGAATACACCTCGGGCAGAGCGAATCGGTTGTCCGCGGCCAGCCCAGCTTCGGCTTCATTTTCTCGTAGCTCTTCAGCAGGGGCTTGTCGGACCATTTTGGGGTGAACCCGGGATTCGGGTTGATCTGGTTCAACGTGTCGAACACCTGCCACGCAGCATTCGCCGCCACGGAGAGAGCCTTCTCGGCATACTTGATGGGCTTCGCCATTTTTCCTTGGTCGCTCCTATTCGGGGTGGAATACACCTCTTCCAACCTTTGTCATTCTAGGACCTACCCCCGGCCGGTCCCAGTCCTATCCGCCCAACTGCGACTTTTTGCCCCTCAACGGCGATTTGAAGGATTAAACGGAGCGTCCCGAATCCGCGCCATAGTAGCATGATTCTAGAGGAGTTCCGAGCGTTGCCGCCACCCAGCAGCGAAGCCTTTCACCGCCTCGCACGCGAGTCCGGATTCGAGCTTTCCGGCATCGCGGCGGCCCGGCCCTCGCCCGACGTGCCGCTGTACGAAAACTGGGTCCGGCATGGCTACGCCGGAGAACTTGGCTATCTTGTTGATCACAGAGCAGATATCCGTAGCCACCCAGCTCTCCTGCTGCCCTCGGCCCGGACCGTCCTCAGTCTCGGCAAATTATACAAAACAGTAGATGTAGCCGATCCTTCCGTCTCCCGCTACGCCTGGGGGTCAGAGGACTACCACGACACGCTCCGCCGCAGACTGAACAGCCTGGTGGAGAAACTCCATCGGCTTTGGGGCGATTTCGACCATCGCATCTGCGTCGACACGGCCCCACTTCTCGAACGTTCCTACGCCCGCCAAGCAGGCCTCGGCTGGATCGGCCGGAATACCTGCCTCATCAACGAGCGGCAGGGCTCCTGGTTCTTCCTGGGTGAAATCCTGGTCAGCGTTGAAATTCCGCCCAACCAGCCGCCGCCGGACCGGTGCGGCTCCTGCCGCCGCTGCATCGACGCCTGTCCCACCCAGGCCCTTGTTCTCTCGCCGTCGCTTTCCGGCTACTCTCTCGACGCCCGGCTCTGCATCTCTACCCTGACCATTGAACAGAGAGGGAAGGTCCCTGAACCACTTCGCCCAGCCGTCGGCCACCGTTTGTTTGGTTGTGACATCTGCCAGGAGGTTTGCCCCTGGAACGGCCGCGCCCCTTCCACCAGCGAACCTGCGTTCCAGCCGGTTCACCCGAATCCGGACCTCGCTGAGATGGCCGTACTCACCCCGGAACAGTTCCGCGTCCGGTTCCGCCAGACGCCCATCCACCGAGCCAAATACACTGGTTGGTT
>CAZSBK010000256.1:0-1651 GCA_964604945.1 uncultured Candidatus Solibacter sp. | reverse complement strand
TTTCATACTTTGATTACGAAGAAATAGTACTCTTTGAAGCCTCTGGCAACTATTCATTTGTGTTCACAACCAATAACCAGGACCGCATCAGAGTTCTTTACAATTTGGGATATATTGAAAAAAAGTATTCTAAAAACGGTTTGTTTAGATGTCATAAAAAATACATCATTAATTTGAGGCACATAAACAAATTTTTTGTAAAGACAAAAAGTGCCCTCATGAAAAACAATATCATGATTCCTGTATCTGAAAAATGCGTAACCTACTTTAGATCAGAAACAATTAGATAAATTTTGAGGTATTCAGATAGAATAACCAGTGTTACATAAATAAAACAGCTGCATTCGTACAATTATACAGTACTACTCTTGATTAGTTATAATAAGTTCTTTGATTTTATAATGCACTGCAATCAAAAGTTTCATCTAAAAAATTACTGAGAAAATGCCTATATAAAAGCAAACTAATAGTCCAAAAGCCATATAGTGCGAATGGAAAGAGAGTTAGACATCTTTCTTATAATGCAAACTGTCTAAAAAACAGCCCTGCCCCAAATTAAGAAATAACGCAAAGCTTATGGGGCAAGGCCAGTAAAAAACAACCCAAAGCTAACAAATAACTACGAATTAAACGTAGTCATTTGAAGGTGAATAAAACTATGTAATCATGAAGATTAAATTTCCATTTTTTGCAATTATGGTATTTATTTTATTTGCTTGTTCAAAAGAAAAAGAAATACCACAGGCTAACCCAATAACGGTAAAGAATTCAATTCTTCAATTTGAAAATTTTGATGAATTCATTTCGGTACTTGATTCATTAAACAAGCTACCAAAAGCTCAAATTATGAGTTTTAAGTCTGAGGAAGGTTTTCAAAGTCTTTTTACTATAAGGGAAAACTTCTATGCATGTCTCGAGTTTGCTGAGGATGAGGCTACTTACAACAAACTGATCCTTGATCACGCAGACCTTTTAGTAGAAGGCAGTGTAACCGAATTTAAGATATATAATGAGGTAGTTTATCCGTTAATAAACAGAAACGGAATTGTGCAAATTGGGGATGACTTATATAAGTTTACAGAAGGAGGTCAAATCGTGCTAAAGAACGGAAACATTCAAACAATAAAAGATTTGAATGAATCCATGAAGCAAACAGAGGATATGCTGGTATTTAAATACAAGAAATCATACGACATGAAGTCCTATTGTGGTTATTATCACACTTTGGTCAATGTAGAGGCTGATGATGGTGATAGAAGAGCAAGCTTTTATTGCAAAGTTGTCCCAGTATGGCAAGGGCCAGAGAATGGACAATATACATACTATACATATGCTTATAGTCATGGGATTGCTGAGAAAAAGACACTCTTCGGCGGATGGCGCACTTACAACACAAGCCATGAAATGAGATTGAACTATCGCGTTATCCTGATGAACTATTTTGGGAAAACTACGACCACCACAGTGACCACTACTCAAGATGATTACGATATCTATTATGCCGAGAATGTCATATCAGGTACAACAACTAATCCAAATGAACAAGGAAACTACCAAGGAGTATTTGATTGGATAAACGTAAACGAATATACACATCGCGGAATGGATGGTAAATGGTTGACAATTTCATGTGAGGCTAATCCTTATGGGA
>CAZSBK010000255.1:0-1656 GCA_964604945.1 uncultured Candidatus Solibacter sp. | reverse complement strand
CGCGCCCGGCAAGCCGGCGCCGAACGTGATGCTCAAGTACCGCATCCTGGCGCAAGCCGCGGGGCTTGGCGAGACCGGCCTGCACGGGCTTTTTCTCACGCCCGAGTTCGGCCCCTGCCAGCGCTTCGCGATGCTGCTGACGGACGCGGACGTCGAGGCCGACGCCCCCTTCCGTCCGCGCCTCTGCGACGACTGCGGCGCCTGCGTCTCCGGCTGTCCGCTTCAGGCGCTGGATGCCACGGCCGCCAAGCCGTTCGGCTTCGCCGGATGCGAACGCCCGGTTGCGGCGCGCAACGACGCCCGCTGCCAGCGCTGTCGCAACGGCGCCATCCAGACCAACGAAGGGCGTTTCCACACCGTCGAGCGCGTGGGCGCTTCCTGTAGCCGCGCCTGCCTCGCCGCCCTCGAACGGCGCGGCATCCTGCAGCAGAAGTTCGCCAACCCCTTCCGCGAGACCGCGCCCTGGAAGCGCGATGTCCTCGGCAATTCCATTTCCTGAACCGGGAGAACCCAGCCATGTCCGAACCAGCACTGACCGCACGGATGATCAAGGATTTCGCCCGCCAGATCGGCGGGGGGGGCGGCGGCGTCGAGATCGTCGGTATCGCGCCGATCTCCCGCTTCGCCGAGGCGCCGGAGCGCATGCACCCGGCGAACATCTTCCCGGATTGCCAGTCGGTGATCTCCATCGTACAGCCGATCCCGCGCAGCACCTACCGCGGCATCACCGAGGGAACGCACTGGAACAACTACACGTACTACGCCTACAACCGGCTGAACTCGCTCTTCCGTCCGATCGTGACCGAGGAGATCGCGCGCTTCATCGAGGACCGCGGCTTCGAGGCCGTGCCGGTCTACCCGGGCGTGCCCGAGAGCTACCCGGAGAACCCGGACCCGATCCCCGGGCGCCCGGTTCCGGACGTCAACCTCAACATCCGCATCGCGGCCATGGCGTGCGGGCTGGGCGAGATCGGCTGGTCCAAGGTCTTCCTCCACCCGGTCTACGGTCCCCGCGTGCGCATCGGCAACATCCTCACCGACGCCAAGCTGGAGCCGGACGCGATGCTCAAGCCCGGCACGCTCTGCAAGCGCTGCATGAAGTGCGTGCCCGACTGTCCCGGCGCCGCCATTCCGGGGCGCAAGGGGCCGACGATCAAGATCCGCATCGACGGCCAGGAGATCGAGTGGGGCGATGTCGACATGGGCCGCTGCACGGCGACGCACCACGGCATCAACTACAAGGCCTCGCCGTTCCTGAAGCGGTACTTCCCCGGCTTCAACCTCGACATCACGAAGACCACGATGTCCGAGGAGCTGGCGTACAAGATCACGCATACGCTGGGGCTCGGACACTGGTGGCGCCAGAACCCGGAGTTCCCGGGTCCGGCAGCCAATCCCTACATCAAGCAGATCTCGTCGCACTGCGGCTATCTGGCCGTTTGTGGCGCCAAGGGGTGTATCCGCGCCTGCATGGAGTTTCAGGAGAAGACCGGCAACATTGGCCAGTCGAAGTTCCAGACGCCGGTCTTTCCCGGCAAGAAGTGGGAACTTTCGCCGCCGGAGGAGGACCCGGTGGGCGGCATCGTCGAGAAGAAGATGCTGACCGAACTCTACCAGGATCCGGACACCGACGCCGGACAGTGGAAGTAAGCGCCG
>CAZSBK010000254.1:0-1673 GCA_964604945.1 uncultured Candidatus Solibacter sp. | reverse complement strand
ATCGTGGTTCCTGAGCTTTCAGAAAAGGGGTATTGTGTTCCTGTCCCGGTTTACGACTACGCGCCATTCGGAGCCCAACTCACCCGCAGCGGCCAGCCCTGCTACACGAGCTCGACAAGCGGCCTGCCGCTGTTCACCGGCAAAGAACGGGATAGCGAGACGGGCCTCGATTACTTCGGAGCCAGATACTTCAGTGCGACGCAGGGGAGGTTCACCAGACCAGATCCGTTGCTGGCGGCTGGCCAGATCGCAAATCCGCAGAGTTGGAACAAGTATGCCTACGCTTTCAATAATCCGCTCAAGTTCGTTGATCCAACTGGTCTTTGGAATTGGGACACGTCTGCTGGGGGAAACTCCACGGATGAAGAGTTGGAGAACCGTCGTGAGGACAAGAGCCTAAGTCGTAAGGATCGCGGGGCCGCCGGTCGTGCCCTGAAATTCCGCGCAAACTTCAGGGCAGCGCGGGACGCGGCCGAACGGGCCGCGAATGCCAGCGGAGACGCGTCAGCACAGGAGTCGGTGGCCGCATGGGGATCTGAGAACGACCAAAACAACGTGATGGTCGGCGTGGGCGCCGCCAATGTGCCTGGGAGTTCGGCACGTGTTTGGCTGGACAAGATAACTGACACGATATTTGCGAACTTCAACCCAGGGGTGCACGGCGACTTTCTGTCAGTGACGATCGGCCACGAGGGGCGGCATGTCGGAGACGCCAACGCGTGGCTTGAGACGCATTGCGCCGGATGTTCCACTGATCTCAATCATCTAGTTCGTGAGCAACGAGGCTGGTACGTCGGGGGTGTCCTAGGCCAATCTCTAAACATGAAGTCAGTAGCACCTGTTGGTGGCGGCCGCGAGTATCAGGTGTGGAATCGCGGGTGGGCGAAAGCGGACCAGGCCACAATTGATAGCAACCGAAATGCCGGGATCGATCGCATCATGAAATATAAGCCGCCATCCCAGACTGACACCTACAGCACAGAGCACAGCCACCGACCCTGAGGAGAGAATGCGATGCGACTACGATTGTTCCTCTTGTGTCCATTCTCGTTGCTGCTTTGCGTACAACCGGTCCCATCGCAGACCCTTTCTAAAGCCTACACGCCGGTGCCGTTCTGCGATTTGGTGAAAAAACCGAGCGTGTATGACGGCAAGAGGGTCACCGTCTACTCCACCTATGCTTACGGCTTCGAATGGCAAGAACTCTATGCCATGAAGTGTCGCGGCAATGGTAAGACTTGGCTCGAGTACCCATCTGATCCCCCGAAAGAGATGAAACGGGCTCTGCGGCGGGCACCAAAGGGGCAAGGCACGCTTAACGGGAGATTTAGTGGCGTCTTCGAAGCTACCCCGGGGGCGTTTGGCGACGGCGGCTACAAGTTTCGGCTTGTCCTCGAATCTGTGACAGATGTCGAGATCATTTCTCGAAGCGGCGGTGCCCCTGAGGTTCTGATGGAATCGGAGCGTAGGCGGCTTTGCGATGGCGAGTCCGTTGAGCGGTGAGAGCTTGCTCTGCAACGACCGCGCGTTCGAGACAGGCCTCGATTTCTTCCTTGCCCGCTACTACAGCGGGGCGCAGGGGAGAATTAACAACGCGCCAAGGTGGCCAAGGGCCAAGGGGTCACTCTCGAAAATCCATCCTAAGTCATTGATTCCCCGTTAATCGGCGTGAA
>CAZSBK010000253.1:0-1681 GCA_964604945.1 uncultured Candidatus Solibacter sp. | reverse complement strand
CGCCGGGTAGGCGAAGAAGTAATCGATGTGCCCGGCCCGAGCCGTGTGCTCAACCCGGCAGTGTTCCCCGCGCCCTTGAGATTGCTGGTAGTACTCCGAAAGAGCCGCGCCGAACCGTGCAAGGGTGATCTCGTCGGTGGGCGGCGCCGTTTTCGGCATGCCGTTCCGCTTCTCGGTCGAGCGGCGAGGCAGACTCGCCCAGTGCGCCAAGGCCCGGGCTTCCTCAAAGACCTCCGGGTGGTCCAGAAAGACTCGGAAGGCACGTTCATAGGCATTGGACTGCTTCTGCATTGACACGGCGAGTTCGATACCCTGCTCGCGCGCCACCTGGATCAGCCAGGGCGTGTATTCACGCGTCGCCATTTCCCAGATGGCGCGGAAGTGGTTGTTGATTTCGCGGAAGCTGGCCTCTGGTAGAGACCTTATTGCCTCGTGAACCTCGTCGAGGTTGGCCTCGCCGAGTCCATCCCACTGGATGTTCTGAAGCAAAGCCCGCGGCTCGAAATAGTCTCGCAACATTGCGTTCGAAGCGAACCGCAAAGAGGACCTAAGGGAATAGTGCATGGGCGTACCGATCCTTTCCATGGACCGAGGCCAGGCGGGCCGGAGCACGCGGTTTGAGCTTTGGCGCGACGGGCTTAGGTGTGGCCTGAAGGGTCCTTGGCGATGAGCATCAAGCCAAATTCTAGCACAGGGAAGAAACGGCGAACAGGCTTTCCAGAACCTAAGCGATTCAGGGGATTGGACATCGAGTTCTTGACAGGTTTGCGTGCGGTGGAGCCTGTGGAAAACTCGCCACCGCAGGGCATCGAATGTGAACTTCACAATCGTCCCGGAGGCATCACGAGAAAAAAGTGGCGATCTCGGCGAACTTTCTTCTGCTTGTTTTCAATCGGTTAGCGAGATCGACTCCAGCGGATGCCGCTCGAATGTGAAATCTCACAAGAAGCGTAGCAGGGAAACCAAAATGACCTCACCTGCTACCAACCCCGTGAAGCGGATCGAGGAGCCAGATCAGGCGCCGCCAACCATCGCGGCCGCCCATGAGGCTCTCGTCCGCGACTCCTTTGATGACATTGCACTGCTCATTGGCAGTGCAGCCTCCATCCATAACCTCGATGATGACATTCTCTGGACGGTCATGAAGAGGCTGGACCGGATCCGGATCCGGCTTCTTCGCAAACTCGGCGGCGTCACCGGGCGCGAGGAGTTCGAACCGACCGGGGTGCGGCCGCCAAGGACGCACCCGGCAGTCGACGAATTCCTCGCCCGTAACCGCGCCGGGATGGGGGAGAGCGCCGCATGATCCGCCCAAGCTCTTTCCATGACCTTTCGCCCGATAAGGCGCGTCTGGTGCGGCTGTTTCAGACAATCAATTTCGGACGTATCGAAGAACTCGAGGTCCGCAAAGGCGAGCCGCAGTTCAGCCCGGCGCCGCGGATCTTCGTCGAGGTGAAGCTCGACTCCGAGGACGGTCCCCGACCTGAATCCCGCCTGAGCGATTTCGCATTGCGCCGGCCTGTCGATCGTTTCTTCGAGCAGATCTCCCGACTGGAGGACGGCACAATTGAGCGCATCGACGTCCGGCATGGGTTGCCCTTCCGGATGGTCGTTGAAGCGGCGCCCTCGGGGGTGATCGAATGACGCCCGCCGCAGCTGATGTTGATCCGTTCGCCCTTCA
>CAZSBK010000252.1:0-1707 GCA_964604945.1 uncultured Candidatus Solibacter sp. | reverse complement strand
ACGCTGGGCGTCGAGCTTTTCCAGGCGCTCCCACACTTTGGGCTGGGTCGCCCGCACGAAGGCCAGCACTTCCTGTGGAAAAAGACCGGAATCCGCGTCATAGGCCGCCGCATCCCCCTTCAGATAGCCGCCCTCACCGATCAGCGCCTGCTCGATGTCGTTCTCGAAATCGACTTCCTTGTGCATCCCGTTCCCCTTAAATCGGGTCGCCATCTCACCGCAGAAATGGTGAGCATCCTTACCTTGTGGCGTCTTCAAGGTAAGGAAAACCGTGTTTCCTTACCTTACGAAACGATCAAGTCCGCGCCTCAGCCGGGGCCATCCGCCTGCAACAGGCTCTTCTCCAGCGCTTCGATGCTGGGCAGGCTGGTCTGCAGCTCGGCAGGCAACGCCTCGACTAACTGGTATTCGGCCACGCCAATCGGCTTGTTCGAGTCGCGCAGCGTGTATTCAGCCACCACCTTGTTCTTGCTCTTGCACAGCAGCAGCCCGATGCTCGGGTTGTCCTGCTCGGTCTTCATCTGGGTATCCACCGCCGTGAGGTAGAAGCCGAGCTGGCCGGCATGCTCGGGCTTGAAGGCACCCGCCTTCAGCTCGACCACCACGTAGCAACGCAGTTTGAGGTGATAGAAGAGCAGATCGATGAAGAAGTCCTCGCCGCCCACCTCGATATGCACCTGTCGCCCGACGAAAGCGAAACCCGCCCCCAACTCCAACAGAAAGCGGGTGATATGGCCGACGATGGCCTCCTCGATGGCGCGCTCCTGCGCCTCTTCGCCCAGGCCGAGGAAGTCGAGGCGGTAGGGGTCCTTGAGCGATTCGCGGGCCAGATCAGACTGCGACGCGGGCAGACTCGCTGCAAAATTGGTGACCGCTTGGCCGCTACGCGCCCGCAGGCCGGTCTCGATCTGCATCACCAGAATGTTGCGCGACCAGTTGTTCTGCACCGCCTTGGCCAGATACCAATCCCGCTCTTCACGGGTTTTGAGCTTGTCGATCAGGGTGCACAGGTGGAACCAGGGCAATCGTGCAGCAGCTTGCTGCACAAATTCGGCCTCAGGCCACGCCTCCGCAAAGGCCCGCATGTACTTGAGGTTGCGCGGCGAGAAGCCCTTCATGTCCGGAAAGGCCGAGCGCAGATCCTGCGCCAGCCGCTCGATCACCTTGGCGCCCCAACCCTCGCGGTCCTGCCGAACCAGAATGTCCTGCCCGATCTGCCAGTACAGCCACACCAGCTCCCGATTCACCGCCAGCGTCGCCCGCTGCTGTGAAGCGTGGATGCGCGTCTTCAGCTCCGCGAGCCAGGCACCGTAATCGCCAGGCAGGGGTACGATCTCAGGCATGGACAGTCTCCTTGTCGGCTTCGGGCAGCTTGAAGCCGCGCACGTCGATCTTGCCGGTGACCGCGTTGGTGATGAGGGCGGAGCGGTATTCTTGAAGGCGGTCCATTACAGCAGCGATTTTCGCTTGCATCCGTATCAAGGCATCGACCTCACTTTGCACATGTTGCGCAATATCTTTTTGTTCAACGCTTGGCGGAAATGGGACAGCCAGATTTTCGATCTGTTCACAGGTGATTGCGCCCTTGGTGCTTCCGCCAGCATCGCTTTCGTTTCTGAGGTACGAGTAGGCCATATCAAACAGAAAGCGCAGGTAATCCACATTGAATTCGGCGTCTCGGGGCTTTACGAACACCAGATGCTGATT
>CAZSBK010000251.1:0-1752 GCA_964604945.1 uncultured Candidatus Solibacter sp. | reverse complement strand
AACATACGACCTTTGGCCACTTAATGCAGTGGCCGAAGGTCTTAACGCTTCACGGCTGCACAGCAGCGCGCGAATCGGGCGGGCAATTTCGGATCGCCTTCTACGTCCCGGTCTCCGCACGCGGCACCGCCAAGAGCGCACTTCCGGCCAGGCACTCAACTGCATTTCTGACGGCCATGGCACGCGTCGCGACCTGAAATTCTCGGACGCCGGTCGTGAGCCAGCAACTGAAAGCGATTCACCTCGCCGCATCTTCAACACCTCATGATCACCTCCGAGGGGATGTAACCGCTGGCCCTCTCCTCCCGATAATGGGTTGCGGACCGCGGGCCTTGCCGCGAGCTTCCGCGAGAAGCGAGCGCCCATGGCCCACGTCCAGGATCAGAATGGCACCGCAATCGAGAACGAAAGCCGCGCTGTGCCCAGCGTGGTGTCGCCGTACCTGACGAGCGCGGAGGCCGCGACCTATCTTCGCTACAAGTCGAGCGCCGCGATACGCAACTTGGTGCTTTCCGGTCGGCTCGTGCCCGCTGGTCGGCGTGGGCGCACGTACCTGTTTCTTCGCTCGGACCTGGACGCGATGGTGAAGCTGGGCTTTGCCCAGCGGAGCCGAAACGCGGGAAGGCATGGAAACCCTTCCAGGGTTTCCATATCAGACGATATGATCCGCGGTCATGGCGCTCCCGTGACCCGGATGGGAGCAGAAGATGAAGACGAAATATCCGGGAATCGAAATCATGTCCGACGGCCGCAAACGCATCCGGCTGCGAGCCGTGGACCCACGAACAGGTCGGATGAAGGAGATAGACAAAATCATCACGGGAACGGTCCAAGAGGCGGCGAAGCTCCGCGCACAATGGCGGACGCAAATTCGCACGTCAGACCAAGTGGCAAAGGACGTTCCGAGGCTGAGGCCTTACGTGCAATCGTGGCTCGCGTCCAAAGCCCTCGGGCTGAAGGCGTCGACTTCAAGGACGTACGCTGATTTTCTTGGCGGCTATGTCCTGCCCCATCTCGGGGACTTCTATATGGACAAGCTCACGGATGCGGACATCAGGGAATGGCAGGCGAAGTTGGCGAAGAACCTGGCCGGCGCAACCGTCAACGGAGCGCTGATCATGTTGAGAATGGTGATGGCGGATGCCGTGGTGGAATACCAGCTGCCACGGAATCCGACCGAACGGGTGCGACGCTTGCCCATACGCAGGTTCACGGACGAGGAGCCCAATCTCCTGACAGCCGATGAGCTTGGGTGCCTGATGAAGGTGTTCCGCGACCACGAGCCCCAGCACTACGCGCTGACCATGACCCTGGCTTTGACCGGGGTGCGTTCGGGTGAGGGCACGGCCTTTCGGTGGGGCGATATAGATGAGGAGGCGGGGGTGATACACGTCAGACGCGCGCAGTGGTCCGGGGTGGTGGACACCACGAAGACGGGAACGGTGCGGTCAGTGCCTTTGGTGCCGGAGTTGGTTGCCGTCCTGCGGGAACACCGAACCAGGTTGTCGGCTCAGGGCTTTGGGGTGGGCGAATCGGACTGGGTCTTCCCCGACAGGAATGGCGGCCTGCTGCCCCGGTGCAGCCTCCGCCATCCCATGGAGCGGGCGCTCAAGTTGGCCAAGATATCCAAGCGGGTCACCCCGCATGGGTTGAGGAGGACCTTCAACAACCTGGCACGTCAGGTCGCGGGCGATATCGTCACCCGCAGCATCACCGGCCACGTCACCGAGGCCATGACCGAGCACTACTCCC
>CAZSBK010000250.1:0-1793 GCA_964604945.1 uncultured Candidatus Solibacter sp. | reverse complement strand
TACACCATGCCGATGTTCTTTGAGTGCGTGGGCTGGCACTCCGAGGGCACCTATCTCGCGAAGGGCGAAGACCCCCGCAAGCCGCCGGGGGGGGCGGCCCTGATCATTTGGCCGGGCTCCGTCCAGGTGGTCTGGTCGCTGGGCAACAGCCTGCCGGAGGGCAAGATGACCCTCGCCGCGGATGATCCGGGCGAATATGCGAAGTGGATACCCGCCCCGATCGACGATGACCGGTTCGGACCGGCCAGCGCCCTCACGTTCTCCGCCAGCATTCTGCCCAAGGAGGAGGGCAAGCCGGCGCCGAAGGGCAAGATCGACTTCTGGCTGCGCGACGTAAGCCGTGAAAAGGGGCTGTGCCTCAACTATCCTCCCAAGGTCGGAGCGGAGGAGGACCTCCGGTTCAAGGCGGGCCAGGACGGCTTGGTGATCGACCCCCAGAACCCGCGCCACGCCACCACCAAGGAGGCGGTCAAAGCCTTCTCCGTGAGCGTGGAGGCCCTGGACCCGGGGGCTTACGGAAACGTGCAGGCCACCTGCGATGAGCTGGGGTTGATCGCCGACGACGAGCGCACCCACCTGCAGTCGATCGCGATCCCGATGGACGACAACCGGAACCACGTGGCCGACGCGTGGGAAGAGTCGAACGGCGTCCTGAGCGACAACCTGCCGCCGGAGTGGGACGCTGAGAAGATCGACGGGCAGAAGGTGGCTGGTGATTCCGTCGCGCTCTACGCGAACTACAGAGGCTTCATGGTTCTGAAGGACGGTAAGCCCGCCTACACGCGGCTGGACCCGAAGAGGAAGACGCTCTTCGTAATCGACGACGGAAATATCTTCGACGCCGCGCTTTGGCAGCACGCCTCCGACATTGTCGCCTACACGCTCGACGACCGCCTGGTGAAGGGCGGCCCGCCCGACAAGGCCGAGTCGCGGACCGTCGACTTCAACAGCGGCGACGGCGGGCGCAAGTACTGCGTGCGGCTGATCAAGCAGCAGGGCCTGGTGGAAGGCCAGAAGTACGAGGACCAGGATCCCAACAACATTACGATCTACGGGTACACCGACAATCAGGGCCACTCGCCGAAAGGCACGCTTCGCTGCGTGGTGTTCCCCGCGCGCCTGCGAGCAATGATTGACCGCGTGGCCTCCTACGTGGACAAGGGCGTAAAGAACCCTGCTTCGGAGGAAGGAAAGTTGCTGGAGGAGATGCGTATTCCCCCGTGGCTTGCGCAAAAGGCGCTGGAGCGCCTCGACCAAGCCACGAGAGACCAGCTCGCCAAGCAGATGGTCACGCTCTGCGCAATCCATGAGTTGGGGCACGCGTGCGGACTGTCCGGCCATCGAGGCAAGGATGGCAAGGAGTGTGACCAAGGAGATCCCAAGTGTCCGATGAAGTACGACGACCGGCAGGAAAGGCGACAGCTTCTCATCCTGCAGGTACTTTTCGCGCTCGACCATCCGCTGCCGCTGCAGTACGACCGGTTCTGCCGGGAGAGCTACAACTGCTTTGGCGCGCTGAACGTGAAAGACTGAAGGCTGAGTCCGTCAAGGGCTTGAGGGATAATGTAAAGACTCTTCGATTGATAAGGCGAGGCGTTCAGCTGTTTTCCTTCACGAAGCGGAGCATGTCGTCATAACACTCGTCGAGCTCGGCCTTCTGGAGGTCTGTGAGCTTGAAATCTTCGAGTTTCCACTTCGTGCTGTCGCCGACCGCAACCATGCCTTGTTCCTTTTTCTCGGCCTTGAGGTAGACGCGCGATACCGTGGTTTTGAACACGCCCTGACGCTGCAGG
>CAZSBK010000249.1:0-1804 GCA_964604945.1 uncultured Candidatus Solibacter sp. | reverse complement strand
CCGGTGCTGCCCACTCGTCTCGCTGTTTCCAGTGTGTATCTGCCGTTACCTGGCCCGACCTCCAGCACCGTCATTCCGGGCTTGATGCCATGCCGTATCGGCATTTCACTGGGCGGCTGAATCTTGCGCCGGAATGGATTGTCAATAAGGTTCGCCAGGAACTCTGGCATGGGGAACTTATAAAAGTAGCGAATTATACGCACAACCGTGTGTAGCACTAAGGCCACGAGCGGTAAGGCAAGGATAATGTAGACAAGAGTTTGTGGCATGGAGTTTTCGCGCCTCATGGTTTGTGTCGATTTTATTTTCGTAGATCGAATCTGCTTGACCTGATCATTGGACGGGCAGGTATCTTTAACCACCGCCTAATAACGCATTCTACCGTCATTTTCATTATTTGGTTATGGTCGCGTCAAACGATCTACTAG
Source organism: uncultured Candidatus Solibacter sp. (assembly GCA_964604945.1). GTDB lineage: Bacteria > Acidobacteriota > Terriglobia > Bryobacterales > Bryobacteraceae > PNKE01. The sequence continues at coordinate 1,376 of CAZSBK010000249.1, read as the reverse complement.
TGTAGACGCCCCTACGGGAATCTCCGCTATGGTGCGTAGCAATTTATCCCCTTTGAACTAGACTACAAAGATTGTAAATCCGAAAATCCCCCAGCGGGTATACAATAAAGGCGAAATTTGTTCCAAAGGACTGATCCCATGACCCCTCGCGCGCGCGTCGCCATTTTACGCACCACCCCCGAAACCATCCTGCCCGATTATGCCCGCCTATGCGACCTGGCCGGCATGCGCCAGGCGCTCGACCCGGCTGTCACCACCATCCTCAAGGACAACATCTCCTGGCACTTCCCCATGCCGGCCGCCAACACCACCCCCTGGCAGCTCGAAGGCGTCATCCTGGCGCTGCGCGCGGCCGGTTATGCCGACGTGACCTGCGTGCAGAACCAGACCGTGGTGACCAACGCCTTCAAAGGCGAGGACCTCAACGGGTACGTGCCTATTTTCCGTAATTACGACATCCCTGTGCTGTACAACTTCCTCCCCGAGGACATGAGCTGGGTGGAATTCAAGCCCAAGGCCAAAATGCTGGTGCTGGACGACATTTACCCCGAAGGCATTCACATCCCCGATTACTTCATCGGCAAGAACATCCTGCACCTGCCGACGGTCAAGACGCACATGTATACCACCACCACCGGCGCGATGAAAAATGCCTTTGGCGGGCTGCTGAGCAAATACCGTCACTATACCCACTCGTGGATTCACCAGACGCTGGTCGATCTGCTGTCCATCCAGAAGGAAATTCACCCGGGCCTGTTCGCGGTGATGGACGGCACCACGGCCGGCAACGGTGCCGGCCCGCGCCTGATGAAACCGGAGGTCAAGAATGTGATCCTGGCTTCGGCCGACCAGGTGGCCATCGATGCCGCCGCGGCCCGGCTGATGGGTTTCGATCCGCTCTCGATCGAATACATCCGCCTGGCGCATGAAAAAGGGCTGGGCGTGGGCGATCCGCGCGAGATCGAACTGGTGGGGGATGCGGACCTGGCCAACGAGAACTGGCAGTTCAAGATCGACCGCAACTCGCATACCCTGCTGGCCTGGCTATCCTGGTTTGGCCCGACCAAATTCCTGCAAAAATTCCTTTTCCACACGCCCTTCGTGATCGTGCCCACAGCCATCGGCGAGTTTGAGCAGGACGGCCTGTACTGGCCGCTGAAGTATAAGAAAGTCGCCGAACAATGGCAGGCCGGGACCCGTTGGGGACGCCTGTTCACGCAATATCAAGAACAGGGTGTGATGGGAGAGAAGCAGTTAGCGCATAACGGATAGCGATTGGCGATTGGCGGTTAGCCAGAAAAAGAGCGGTAAAAGGTGGAACGGCGGTAGCAACTGTGATAAAAGTCAAGCACCGACTACAGTTTTAGTCATCGCCA
>CAZSBK010000248.1:0-1816 GCA_964604945.1 uncultured Candidatus Solibacter sp. | reverse complement strand
TCCGCGATCAAACGGTGGTTGAACTCCTATTCGCCACCGGACTCAGGGTCGGCGAACTGGTTCGCCTCACCCTACCTGACGTACTGCCTGGGCATGACACCCTGATCGTCAACGGAAAGGGCGATAGGCAGAGGCTTGCCTTCCTCGTCGATTCGCGGAGCCGCAAGGCACTTTCCAGCTTCCTGGCTTGCAGGAAAGCCTTCGGTGCCAAGACGGAATCGCTCTTCCTCAATGCTCGACATAAGCCGCTCTCGGTCCAGGCAGCGGCAGCGATCGTCCGGTCCAGGGGGAGGGCGGCTGGAATCGCCCGTCGTGTGACTCCCCATATGCTCCGCCACAGCGTGGCTACGATGCTGCTGGGCAACGGTGCTGACCTGCGCATCGTCCAGGAATTCCTCGGCCATGCCTCGATAACGACGACCCAGCGGTACACCTACGTGTCCAAGGAGACTCTCAAGTCGACTCTGGGCGCCGTGCACCCGAACCTGCTCCAGATTCGGCGGCTATCTCGCCAGCGTGCAGGCGGGAGGCCATGAGCGCAACAGCGAACCTCGGAGCCAGTCCCCCGGCTACCTTCGGTTGCCTGAGCAAAGGCAGCAGGCCAAGGCGTCGTCAACCTGGCGCTACTGGCATGCACTTCTCAGGGGATCGTTACCAGGTCAGCACCTGCCGACCTCAATGCGCCCGTTGCTGGTCCACTCGGCCGATCTAGAGTTGGCCCAGCAACGGCCACCGCGGGCTCCGCTGATTGAAGCGCACAATCTTCAAGATAGGCCCTGTGCGTCATCGGCAACGCCTTGGCTTGGATGGGAGATCGTCCTGGCCGTCCTTTGGCCCGTGTGATTCAGCATCGTCGGGCGCGCAGGCTCCGTCCGGGTTGTCGTTGGCTGGAGTGGGAGGGGCGTAGACATCAATGGGCTTTCCTTTGGACTTGCGGGTTCCCCGTCGGGAACGCGGATTGTAGATGCCTGGGACGTCAGTTCTGGCGCCCATGCAGTATTCGACGATTTGCAGGAGGAGGGGGCGGAGCATCGGGGCGAGATCTGCGTGATTCTGAATGGCCGTCCAGAGGCGGGACATTCTTCGGAGGCCCTCGGCAGAGGCCATGCACAAGCGGTTGCTCCGTTTTCGTTTGCGAGGCTGCGAGAGGAAGGCGGGTGGCTGGGCGCGTTTCCCGCAGAAGTCGTTGAATTTTGCGAGAGCCTCATCTGGCGGAAGGGCCGACCATGCGGCCAGGGAGTCCAGTGGTAGCAACCTCTTCTGCTTCCAGACTTCGAGGATCTCGTCGGGCAGGTTCTCGAAGCATCGGAGCAGCTTCCTTATGTGACCTTCGGCGTAGCCTGCCCTGGAGGCGAATTCCCTGGGCTCGACACCGTGATTGGTGCGCATCGAATGGGCGGCGCTGGCCAACTCGTAGGTGGATAAGTCTTTGCGGGCGGAGTTTTCGACGATGTTTGCCCACTGCTCATCTACCTCCGGCGTGTCCATGGGCAAAATGCAGGCAGGAATGGTCTCCCAACCAAGTCGGAGCGCGGCCTCGAAGCGGCGATAACCCGCGCGAATCCAGAAGAGCGGCTCATCACCAGGCACCTCGATGACGGTGATCGGTACCTTGAGGCCCTCGTGGCGCATGCTCTCCACGAGTTGGTCGAGTTCACCAGAGTCGACGCCCAGCCTGCAATTGGAAAACTCGGGATCTAGCCGGATTCGGTTGACGGGTATCGGCTCGCACCTGCCGGTTAGCCTTTTGGTGCGCTCCTCACCCTGTGGACCACGGAGCCTTGTGTGCATTTCCTCACGCAGCTGATTCTTTCGT
>CAZSBK010000247.1:1025-1828 GCA_964604945.1 uncultured Candidatus Solibacter sp. | reverse complement strand
CAACGGCGTGCACGGCGAGGAGGTCGACAAGCTGGCCAGGACCCTGGATCCGCTGCTCACACCCAGCCTGCGGGCCGAGCTCAAGACCGTGGCCAAGAAGTTCGTCGAGGTGCACGGGGCCGATCTCGACATCCCCTTGTGGATCGTGGCCACCGACCTTTCGGCCTCGCGCGTGGCCCTGGCCCTAAGCGGTGACGTGTGCGCCGCTGCGCGTGTGTTGGCGTCCGAGCCCTCGGGGCAAAGCCCGCTGCCAGCCCGCGAGCGCATCGACGATCTGCTGGCCTTCTCGGTCAGCACGGACCATTTCGATGTCCGCACCACCCTGGGTTTGCACGTCGAGATCCCGGTTCCCCAGGCACCGGCCCCGGCCCCCGCCCCCATGCCGGCCCGACGCACCAGCCGCACCCCGATGAAGGCGCAGCCGTAGGACAGGAAGGCTTCAGGCTTCAGGCTTCAGGATTCAGTTGTGCGGTCGCGAATCAGCGATTTCCCTGCTCGGCTTCATGAGGTGTCGGAGCACCTAAGCGAAGCCAATGAGATCACACCTTCGCAAGTACGGACCCGGTGTCGTCACAGTCTGAAGCCTGAAGCCTGAAGCCTATCCGCGTCTGTCTGCACGACGTGTCACCGCGGTTACCACGGTTTCACCGTTCGGAAACAAACCCGTTACGCATTTGCGGGGATGATTTTCCGTATGAAGAAGATCGAAGCCATCATCAAGCCCTTCAAGCTGGACGAGCTGAAGGACAGACTGCGCCAGGCGGGCGCGCAAGGCATGACGGTCTCCGAGGTGAAGGGCTTCG
>CAZSBK010000247.1:0-1015 GCA_964604945.1 uncultured Candidatus Solibacter sp. | reverse complement strand
AAGAAGGAAGTCTACCGCGGCTCGGCCTACGTCGTGGACTTCATCCCCAAGCTGCGCATCCAGATCATCGCGGACGACGAGATGGTTCACCCCATCGTCGAGGCCCTGGTGTCCACGGCGCGCACCGGTGAGATCGGCGACGGCAAGGTCTTCGTGACCCCGGTGTACGACGCCATCCGCATCCGCACCGGCGAACGCGGCCACGACGCGCTCTAGCACTACTGATTGAATTTCTCCCTTCGCCGTCGCTGCTGCGGGCCCTGCCCGCTTCCTCGCTCCTCAGTCAGATACCTCGAGTATCTTCCCTCGTCGCTCGTCGCGGCCAGGGCTCCTCGCGACGCGTCGGCTCGGTCCGAAATTTCAATCAGTAGTGCTAGTTGCTTGCCTTGACGTTCGCGACGGGGAACTCGACGCTCCCTGTGCCGCCACCCGCCTCGACCAGAACCTTGGCTTCGAGGAGGCCATCGACGCTCATGCCGACCTTACCCCACTCCTCGAAGTGCTTGCTGATGGTGATGGTGCCGCATGATCGACCCTTCTGACGGACGCTCCAGTTTTGCCTAAAGGGCGTGCCACACTGCGAGCCACCAGTTCCGTTAGACTGGCCCGAGTAGAACTTGTAGACCTCGCCATCGATGGTGGCCGATCCCTTCTGTGTCATGTTCCAGGGGTTGAAGGGCATCGATTTCATCGAGTCGTCGATGATGTAGTACTCGGTGCACGGACTCTTCGCCCAACCGTAGACACCAATGTACGAGTAGCCGCCGCTGTCTCCCGACTTCTTGACGGAGAAGTCAGCGGTGACGGTGCCCAAGGTTGCGAGGGACTTGCCACCCCATCCGATCCCAAGGCGCGCCAGAAAGTCGCTGTTGTTGCTCCATTTGGCGCTGAAAGCTGGGACGCTGTAAGTTGTGATGCAGGCACTGCCGCTGTAGCTGTTCGACCAGAGCTCATATTCGAGGCTGCCCGCCTTGGCTCTTTGGTAGCTTCCGCAGTGTGCGGTGCCACCGCTGGT
>CAZSBK010000246.1:0-1859 GCA_964604945.1 uncultured Candidatus Solibacter sp. | reverse complement strand
TGAACTCGAACTGGTACGAAGTCGTCACCGACGTCTGGGTCGCATCCGTCACGGTCAACTAAATGGAACTCACACGAATCACCATCACTCTGGCTGCCGAAGGCTCCTTCGGTACCAAGCAACTGACGCTCACCGAATTCACGCCCGACGACGTCGCACTCATCGAACAGCTCGTCCGGGACGCGGGTGCCGGCGCTGAACAGGCGATCATCGACGCCTTCGACGGCGCGATCACACAGATGCTCGGCGGCATTGCCGCGAATACCCAGATGAAGCTCGTGCGCGACCGCCGCCGCGTGGCGCAACAGCTGAGAGGAGCGTAAATGGCTGTCTCCACATACATGAAAAACGCCGTGCTCGACGCCTTCTTTGGCGTCGGCGCCGTCATGATGAGCCTGCACACCGCTGACCCTGGCACGACCGGCGCGAATGAAGTGACCGGCGGCTCCTACGCGCGCCAGCAGGTCGCCTACGGCAGTGCATCAGCGGGACAGATCAACAACATCGCCACGGCGACTTTCACGAACCTGCCAGCATGCACCATCACTCATGCGGGCTTCTGGAAGAATGATCAGTTTTGCCAGGGTGCGGCACTGACCGCATCCCGCACCGTGCTTGCCGGCGACGGCCTCTATTTCTCGGCCGACAATATCGCGCACTTGGTGAGCTGATGCTGCGCTCGGCTTCACTGGTCCATTGGAGTTGGGCAACGGCGAACTGGACCTGGGCGGATACGACCTGGACGTGGCGCGATCCGGACCCGACGTGGGCGTTGTCGGCCATACCGGCGATTGAGGCGGCTGCGTCTGGCGGCCGCGCCATTGAGGCGGGAGTCTCAGCCACGGTCCCGGCACCTGAGTCCAGTGCGACGGCGAGCAAGGCCTGGCAGGCATCGGCCGCCGGCGACGTGGCTCTCGACTCAGCTGTGGCGAAGGCAGCGTCGATGTTGCGCGCAGCTGCCGAAGGCGACCTCTCACTTGACGTCGATGTCGCGACACCCATCGCATCTGTGAAGGGAATCGTTGCCGCCCAACTTGATTTCGCAGCCAGCACCGAACGCCCGGGTGCGAGCATGGCCGGTTCGCTCTCGTCGGCGTTGGCCGCAGAAGCAGCCGCGACAGCAGGCCAACTCCGGACCGTCCATCTGCCCCCGACCAGGCAGAGCCTGACCCGGGTGCGCCTGCTGCCGTGAATTGAGGATTCAACCATGACACTCACATTTGCCCAACTCATCGCCATGCAGGAGCCGCTCCAGCGGCTCACGAAAGCACGCATGGAGGCCCGCGCCGCATTCAAAGTCGGCCTACTTGTGAAACTGTTGATGCCGCACATGACCGCCGCTTCAGAGACACGGCTCAAGGTCTACAGAGATCACGGCACAGAGGATGAAAGCGGCATGGTTCACGTCCAGCCGGAGAAAATGGCCGCCCTGCGGACCGCGATGGAGCCCCTTCTCGATGTGCCCGTCGAGGTCCATGCCGATCCGATCCCGCTCGCAGCGCTCGCCGGCGTCGATGTCCTGTCCGCCGAGGATCTGATGGCGCTCAGCCCACTGATTGCCGGGTAGTCGCCGATGGCCAACATAACAGTCATCTCGCTCGACGACACGGGTTACGACACCGTCGCGGTCCTCAACGCCAACTTCGCCGCGCTGAACGCCGCTCTGGGCATCGCCAACCGTCATGCGCAGGACATCACGAATGGAATTGGCCCCGTGGAGATCGTTCATGGCCTCGGCACGCGCGATGTGGTCGTGCAGATCTGGAACACGGCCGGCGTGGCCGAACAGGCTGAGGTGGCTGTGATGGACGCCGACACGATCGAGATCACCTTCAACACGCTGTTTTCCGGGAGGGTCG
>CAZSBK010000245.1:0-1911 GCA_964604945.1 uncultured Candidatus Solibacter sp. | reverse complement strand
CGCAGCCATCAGCCCTATCACAGCAAGCATCGCCGGCAGGATTCGTTTGGTTTGATTGGTCATCAGTCTTGAACGGTCTCAGATACGAACCGACGATGTAGACCGCCTTGAGGCCAAACTCCGGATCGGTCGTGATGCATCAACTGCGCCGGCGCTATAGTTTGATACCGCGTCAGCGTGGAATTCGGGAGAGTTGCTCCTCAGAGAACATGCGAGGTGCGCAGTTCGCTAACCAGAGTTACTGGGCGTCCCCAGTTACAACGATGTGTGGGCTGCGGGACATCAGCTCTCGCATAAATCCCGGCCCATCTTTCGGAGCAATGAGATGCTCATGTCCGTCACATGTTGTCAGCAAGATGCGGTCGACAGAGTACACCGCTGCGCTCCAAGATTGGTGTACCGATTTCGCCGCCTGGAGCAAGGGGTATGGGATAAAGACCTTGCGCCACCCCTGCCGGACTAGCACGCCTTCATCCTCGAGCACATAGTACTGTGGCAGTGATGCCGCCAGAGCGACGATCCACGCCGCCACGCAGAACACAGCGTGCAATGAAGGAGCATCATGCCGCATTAACGCCTTTACGAGATTCACACTAGGAACAATGAATGTCAGCAGTGCGGCGATCCCAAGGAGGATGGCGAGCCATCTATCGATCTTCATTTCGAATCGCATGTGGGGATTATATGGCAAGACCGAATGTTGTTCAAGACGTTCTCTGTCTGACCCTCCCAGGCAAGATGGGGCTCAGTAGTCCAGCGTTTTCAGGTACTCGATGCTGCCCTTCAGGCTTTCGAGCGGGTCGCCCGGCGTCTGGTCCTGCTCGACGAAGAAGTGTTTCACGCCCGCTTTCACGGCCGCCTTGACCACAGGCCCGATCTCGATTGCGCCCTTGCCCACTTCCTGGAACGCCTCGCGCGGCACCCGCTCGTCGAAACGCGGCGTCAGGCCGGCCGAGACGTTCTTCAGGTGCACCAGCGAAATGCGCTTCGCGTACTTCTGGATGAATGAAGCCGGATCAAGCCCGGCCACCTTCACCCACATGATGTCGAGTTCAACCTGCACCAGCTTCGGATCGGTCTCGGCCATCATGCGGTCGAAGATCGTCGTGTTCTCCACAGGCGCGAACTCGAAGGCATGGTTGTGGTAGCAGAGCGTCATGCCGGCGGCCTTGGCCTGTTCGCCTGCCTTGTTTAACGTCTGGCCCAGCTTCTTCATGTTCTCGGCGCTGCGCATGTTCGGCGGAACATAGGGGCAGACGACATACTTGAAGCCGCGCATCTTCGAATCGTCGATCATGGCCGGGATTTTTTCCGGCGACGAGAGAAACGCCCCGGCGTCGAGATGGACGCTGATGGGTTTCAGCTTTGTCTGCTTCAGCGCGTCCCAGATCTTGGGCAGATCGCCTGAGACCGCCTCGACCTCGGTATAGCCGAGCGCTTCGAGCGCCTTCAGCGTTTCGAGCGGTTGCTTCGGCAACACTGAGCGAAGCGTATAAAGCTGTGCGCCGATGGACTTCAGTTTCGCCGCGTGAAGCGGCAGCGCGGCGGCGGTGGCCGCCATCATCAGTTCGCGTCGTGTGAATTGCATCGCGGATTCCTCTACTTGTACAGACACGCGCCCGGTTCCGATTTCAGATAGTAGCTCTTGTAGTTAAACGCCTTGGGGTCGGTGCAACCCACGAGATTCAGCAGTTCGACCTTGCGGAACTCGACCGGATGCGACTCACTTTGCAGCGAAATCCAGCCGCTTTCGAGCATCTTTCCGTCAGGCTTCGCCGCCGGGTCGTGCTTCGAGACCGAGCCGCCGCCGATCTGGGACATCTCGTAAGTGAGGACCGGCTGGCCGTCGATGAGATGGCGGACGACTCCGCTGCCATGCACCTCGACTTCGGCGCGGACCCACTGGTCGCC
>CAZSBK010000244.1:0-1913 GCA_964604945.1 uncultured Candidatus Solibacter sp. | reverse complement strand
GCCACGGGCGCAGTCACCGCCACGGCCAGGGCGTATTCGCCCAGCATCTGCCGTCCGCCCAGCTTCGCCAGCAGGCTCAGCACCGCCCACTGCGACAATGCATACAAACCGTTGCCCGCCAGTGTCCACGCGAAGCCCGACCGCAGGGATGCGCGGGGTTTCAGCGCCGGCTCTTCGCGTTGGTCCGCATGCACTTTCTCATTGTACTTTGGCGCCCGCGAGACAGCCCGCTTGCGAGCAGCCGCCTGACCAGCGTTCTTGCTTGCCCCAGACGCGGCGAAGAATCCCGGCCGGTGCGTAACCGACTGGACAAGCGCGATAGTCAGATCATAGAGTATGCACAAGGGCGATTCGTCCAAAGCCGCCCTGGAAGTAAGCGCATGAGCGAGACAGTGGTTTCCGTTTCACGGCGCCAGTTCGCCCGAAACGCGGAAATCGCCGTGGCGCCGGGCCGGCCCAGGCAGGCGCCGGAGTAAATGGAGACCCAATATGACGTATAGAACAGTCCGCACTTCTCTTCTGGCTGCGGTTGGCGCGGCCCTCATCCTACCCGTGTGGGCCTGGCAACCACCCGCCGGCGCCGCCAAGCCGCGTCCGGGCGGCATGCGCGGTCCGCGCGCCGCCGTGCCCGACGACAATGCGGGCTTCGTGCCCATCTTCGACGGTAAGACCCTCGACAACTGGGAAGGCGAGCCCGGCTTCTGGCGCGTGGAAGACGGCGTGCTCACCGGCGAGACCACGGCCGACAAGACGCTGAAGCAGAACACGTTCATCATCTGGCGCGGCGGAACCACGGCCGACTTCGAATTCAAGGCCGAATTCAGGCTCACCGAAACCGCCAACAGCGGCGTGCAATACCGCAGCACGGCGCTGCCCGACGTCGGCAAGTATGTCCTGAAGGGCTACCAGGCCGATATGGACGGGAAGGTCAATTTCACGGGCATGTTGTACGAGGAGCGCGGGCGGGGCTTCGTGGCGCCGCGCGGCCAGTTTGTCCGCATGGCCGATGGCGGGACCCCGAAACTGATCGGGAGCCCCGGCGATTCCGATTCCCTCAAGGCTGTCATCAAGGTGGCCGACTGGAATCAGATCCACATCATTGCGCGAGGCATGGTCATCGTCCACGTCATCAACGGACGCGTGATGAGCATGTGCGTCGACGAGGACGCCAAAGGCAGAGCCATGGAAGGGCTCCTGGGATTGCAACTCCACGTCGGGCAGCCGATGAAAGTGGAGTACCGCAACATTCTGCTCAAAAAGCTCTAAACCGAACGGCGGGGCGTCCCACGACCGGCCAGTCCCTAACCCGCTGCTGCGATCCGCCCACTGTAATGGGTCGCAGCGCGGGTTGAACTGGGACTGATCCGGTAAGCCGGTTTGCTCAACGAACTCAAGGAAGTAAGAGGACGTGACCTTTCTTGTGTCCGGCCTCCGCATACCGGTACGCCTCGGCGGCTTGGTCAAAAGAGAAGCATCGGTCGATCACCGTCCTCACCTCGCCAGCTTCGATCAGTCCCTTCAGGAAGGAAAGATCGCCTGGGGCGATGCGTGGTAGTCCACCAATGATCTTCGCCGCGCCCGTCATGGAAATCCACATCTCGCGAAGCGTATCTCCCAGTATTGACATCAACACTCGTGTCCACTTGATTCCGCCGGACGGCGCGATCCGAACGTAAGGCCCGCCTCGCTTCAACGATTTCAAGGTCCGCGAGAATCCTGCTTGGCCGACAGTGTCGAGGACGGCATCATAGACTCGGCCGGCGCTCGAGAAATCCTCCCTGGTGTAGTCGACCACCGCATCGGCGCCAAGCGATTTCACCAGGTCCAGATTGGCCGTACTGCATACGCCAGTGACGCGCGCGCCGAAGTGCTTCGCCAATTGAACCGCGAAGACGCCGACGCTGCCGGATGCG
>CAZSBK010000243.1:0-1928 GCA_964604945.1 uncultured Candidatus Solibacter sp. | reverse complement strand
CTGCACCTTCATGAACTCCGCGTACATCCCGCCCACATCGCCCGGCTCGGTAAACCGCACGTCTTCGCCCGGCAGCAGCTTCACCATCGAGCCAGGCTCGAGGCCGGCCAGAGGGACGCCGCTGGCATCCTTGGCCGCCTCGCCCGGCTTCGCGCCGATCACCGGATCGTCCGGGTTGTTCTCGATGATGAAGGCGGCAAACATCGCCGCCAGCTTCTTGCGGACCAGCTCGGCGTCGTCGTACTGATCGAGTTCATGGAGCTTCACCAGGACCTGCGTCAGCCACGGCTGGCCACGGTGCTGACCCGGGCGAAGCGGTTTGTAGACATGCAGGACCCCATCAGCGGTGACGCGCGTGGTCTCGCCAGCGCGGGCAAACATCAGCTTCTCGCCGGGATGCTCACGGTAGAGGTGATACGCTGCGCGGCGACCAATCTTGTCGTACTCGATCCCAGCGCGGATGACATTGCCGTTCGCCAGGTTTTCGTTTCGCGATGCCGGCAGATGCTCGGCTTCAAGCATTTGCAGTTGCAGCGGCACACTCAGCCGGTCCTCCGGCCGGCGCGGCCGCAGACGGACGATGCACTCGCCGCCCTCGACGGTTGCCCGGCATACGAGAGCCTGCAAACCATAGAAGTCCGTCAATCCCGATGCATCGGCCTCGTCGGTCCAGCGCAGCCACAACCTCTGCAGCTTCCGCTTAACCGCCGCATCGGGGTGTTTCGACTGCGGCTTGATCCCGGTGCCGACTGAATTGGCGACGAAGCTGTCGATCGCATTCGAGGCCCACGCGTTGCGGCGCACCATGTCGCGGGAGCGCGACCGCAGTGCGTCGCCCCCGCCACTCACCAACGCATTGATGCCGTCTGTCGATGGATTCCAGCCCTGCGTCCGGCGGGTCGTCGCGGCAGCCTCGTAGCCCGCGCTCAGCCGCAGCGCCGGGACCGCCGCCCGGATTAGATTGCGCCAGTAGCCCATCGCCTAGAAGCCCTTCTCCGTGAAGACCCGGATCATGCGCGTGCGCGGCGTCGCCGGATTCGCCACCGCCAGGCCGGCCTTCACCTCGGCGATCGCCTTCTTGATCTCGTCGACGCTGCGGTACTCGACACTGCGGCCTTCAAACGTGACGCGGAGGGTACCGCTCGCGAGCGCTGCCTCGAGCGCTTCGAGTTGGGATTGGGTATAAGCCATTTAGCGTTGAATCCAGTTCGAGTGGACGACGACACGACGAATCGGGGGCGGCCCCGAAGGCGCCGGCATATCACCGGCGACATCCGAAGCCCCTTCCGTCTTTGCCACGGCGGCTTCTAACTCACGCCAGTGGCGCTCGATGAAACGGTCGATCCCGTAAATGGATGCGGCTGCGCGCGCATACACCCTGGCGTCCAGGGCTTCGTTGCGCGCGTTGGCGCCCAGCACCCAGTGGCCCTTGATGAAGCTCTCCGACGTCAGTTGCCGGAAGTAGTCTTCCTCGTAGCGCGGGAAGTGGCAGTACCCAGCCGGGAACGCCTCGCCGCTTTCCTCTGTCGGTGGAGCCAGACGCAACCTGCTGTACAACTCCGACTTCGCCACCGGCGTGCCCAGCGTCCACAGCCTCGTACCACGGCGTTTGCTCGCATCCACCGGCGACGCGCCCAAGATCAGCCGGTCCGTCCGTGCCGTGCCCTTCACCGCCACAGCCGATTTCGGATGCGGCGCCCGCGCTCCGGCCGGACCCCACGATGCCTGCGGATGGGCGCGGACCCAGTCATAAACGATGCGCGGGTTGTAGCCCGAATCGACGCACAGCACGCGGATCGGTAGCCGCATCCCGTGGGCATGCGGGAACTCTTCATCGAGAACCGCGTCAAGCTGCCGCCACACCTCAGGCCGTGCGGTGTCGCCCATCAGCACGCGGTAATCGACCGACCAGGACTCCTTCGCCCGCC
>CAZSBK010000242.1:0-1958 GCA_964604945.1 uncultured Candidatus Solibacter sp. | reverse complement strand
ACGCTCCGCTCGGAGCTGACCTTCGGCACCATCCTGCGCGGTCTCCAGGTCTACGGCTACCAGGTCATCGACGGTACCGCTCTGGCCCAGGCCGTCGTCACCAAAGCCTGATCCTAGCGAGGGGGGAGAGATCCCCCCTCGTTACCTCTGGAGGTAACTGATGGCACTCGACACCGTTCAGGATTACGTCGACCGGGCTCGGGTGCTTTTGCTCGACCAGATCGAGCCGTATCGCTACCCCACCGACGATCTCGTCGAAGCCCTCAACATGGGCATCCTTGAAGCCCGCCGCCTGCGGCCGGACCTTCTCAAGAGCTACTTCCGTAGCACGCTCCCAGATTTCAGCACCGCCGCCATGGGCGACGCAGTGCCGGTCGACCCGATGTATCGGGTTGCCTTCGTCTACTACATCTGTGGCCACGCCCAGCTCCGCGATGACGAGAACAACCAGGACAGTCGGTCTGCGGCCTTCCTGAACAAGTTCGTCGCGCAGATGACCAACATCATGTCGTGAGGGGGCCATGGCAAACGCTGATATGAACCGCCTCATGGACCACGCCCGCATCCGCCTGCCGGGTGCGCTGGATGCCGCCATCCAGATGGAACTCTTCGCCGTGATGGACGAGTTCTTCCAGGCGTCGAACATCTGGTACGAGGACATCAAGTTCGCAGTCCAGCCGACGAGCGATGCCTTCATCGACAACCCCGAGGCATACACCTACGACGTGATCCCCGTGCAGGGTACGATCACGCGCCTCATGGGTATCATCGACTCGCAGGGCCGCCCGCAGCAGGGCTACATGCCCACTCTGGGGCAGGTCATCCTGAGCTTCTCGCCCAACACCGCCGACACCTATACCGCCCGCGTGGCGCTGACGGTTGCCGACCCGGTGACGCGCGACGGCTACCCCGAGTTCCCTGACTGGATCATGGACAAGTACGGCAACGACATCCTCGAGGGGGTGCTCTTCCGCATGATGTCGCAGATCGCCAAGCCTTACTCATCGCCGCAGATGGCGCAGTATCATGGCAAACTCTTTAAGCAAGCTGTGAGCCAAGCCAAAGTTGAAGCAAGTCATCAGAACGTGTATCGTGGGCAGAGCTGGCGCTTCCCGCAGACTTTCGCGCGTCGTCGCTACCACAAATTCTGAGTTACCTCGCAGGTAACCTTGGAGATCCTGAATGGCCGTCTACAACAAGTTCGATCAGTTTGCCCAAAGCGTCCTCGAAGCGAAGCACAACTTCGCCTCGGACGTTTTCAAGGTCATGCTGACGAACACCGCCCCGGTGGCGGGTAACTCTGTCAAAAGCGACCTCGTCGAGATTTCGGAGGGCAACGGCTACGTCTCGGGCGGCAACGACGTCACGATCACCGTTTCATCGGTTGCTGGTCTGGCGCGTGTCTCGAGCGTGAACACGGTCTTCACTGCCACGGGTGGGACCATCGGACCCTTCCGTTACGCGGTCTTCTACAACTCCACGGCTGTCACCCAGCCACTCGTCTCCTGGTGGGACTATGGCTCCTCGGTGACGCTCCAGGATACCGAGATCTTCACCGTCGGCTTCGACGCCGTCAACGGCATCCTCGACATTCAGTAGGCGGGCTAACAGATGGCGATTTCCCTTAAACACACCTTCACCTCGCCCAAGGCGGACGGCACCGACTCGACGCTGGTTCAGCCGTCGAACTGGAACGCTGAACACCAGCTCCAGATGGCTACTGCCCGTCTCGTCGGTCGGACCACGACCGGCGCCGGCGCGGCTGAAGAGATTTCGGTTGGCGCAAACCTCTCGTTCACCGGACTGACGCTGAACCTCGCCTCGAGCGTCTCGATCACGGCGCTGACCGCCTCCGGGGCGATCACTGGCGGCTCGCTGTCGATCTCTGGCGACGCTGACTTCACGGGCACCGGCGCGATCAAAGTCCCGGTCGGGACCACGGCCCAGCGCCCGACGCC
>CAZSBK010000241.1:0-1963 GCA_964604945.1 uncultured Candidatus Solibacter sp. | reverse complement strand
CAGGGCCGCAAGAAGCTGGATCTCGTGCTGGACGTGATCCAGCAGGCCTATGAGGCCAGCGACGAACTGTCCCGATCGTTCACCTTCGAGCGGCTTGTCTCCGTCGTCGTACCGATGATCGGCAAGATCGTCGATCTGAACAACGAACTCGGTCTGTTCAAGAAGTCGGCTCAGCCGGGGAAGGCATGACGGATCTGCAGGTGGTGCGGTGGCCGGTCGAGAGGCTGATCCCTTACGCCAGGAATTCACGCACGCATAGTGAAGGGCAAGTTGCGCAGATTGCGGCGTCGATCGCCGAATTTGGTTGGACCTCTCCAATCCTCACTGGTAGTGACGGGATCATCATCGCCGGCCACGCCCGCCTGCAGGCTGCACGCAAATTGGGCATGACCGAGGTGCCGGTCATTGTCCTGGATCACCTGAACGAGACGCAACGGCGCGCGCTGGTTTTGGCCGACAACCGCCTGGCGATGAATGCAGGATGGGATGAAGCGATGCTGAGGGTCGAACTCGAGTCGCTGCGCGAGGACGACTTCGATTTGGGGATCCTGGGCTTCGCCGACGAAGAAATCGAGGATTTGCTCGCCGAGCAGGATGGCGGTGCTGCAGGGCAGACTGACGAGGATGCCGTACCCGAGAAGCCGGAAACCGCGGTCTCGTTGCCGGGTGACGTATGGATTCTCGGACAGCACAGATTGCTGTGTGGCGATTCCACGCAGATTGACGCTCTGGAGAAGGTGTTGGCCGGCGGCCTGGCCGACATGACATTCACGGACCCTCCCTTCAATGTGAACTATGGCGCGACGATGAAGGACAAGCTGCGCGGAAAGAAGCGCACGATCCTGAACGACAATCTGGGCGAGGCCTTTGGAGGTTTCCTCCGCGACGCCTGCGCCAATATCCTCACCGTCACCAAGGGCGCCATCTACATCTGCATGTCGTCGTCGGAGTTGCATACGCTTTACCGGGCGTTCACGGAATCGGGCGGCCACTGGTCGACGTTCGTCATTTGGGCGAAGAACACCTTCACGATGGGGCGCGCCGATTACCAGCGGCAGTATGAGCCGATGCTTTATGGCTGGCGAGAAGGCTCGCAGCACTACTGGTGTGGGGCCCGCGACCAGGGAGACGTCTGGTTTGTGAAGAAGCCGGTTCGAAATGACCTCCATCCGACGACCAAACCGGTGGAACTCGTGGAGCGCGCGATCCACAACTCCAGCAAGAGCCGGGATACGGTGCTTGATCCGTTCGGCGGATCCGGCACGACCCTAATCGCCTGTGAGCGGACGGGCCGCCAGGCGCGGCTGATCGAGCTCGATCCGAAGTACTGCGATGTCATCGTCCAGCGATACCAGGACCACTGCGGAAATTCCGCAGTGCTCGATGGCGACGTACGGAGCTTCGCCGATGTCGCCGCTGAACGAAAGCCAGTGGCGGCATGAAGTCGAGCGGTGCCACGGTGAACTCGCGAATATCGAGGCCCAGCTTCGTGCTGGCCACCCTGACGTCGAGGGACTCGTGCTGGCGTTGGCCGACTGGTCCCAGGAACTGCGAATCCTAATGCGCGAGAAACCCCAGTGAATGAAACCCTGCTCAAGATGATCGTGCCGGCCATCGGGCTGATCTCCGGCTTGGTGGCCACTTACGTGAGCCTGCAAAACAGGGCGCTTCTGGCCGACGTGCGGCGGGAGATCGCGGAAATGGAACACAGGCTGTTCCTTAAAATCAACGGTACGTACGAGCGCCAGGCCGAGGCCGTGCTGAGGGATGAGCGGGTGCATGGCAGGATCGATGACTTGGCAGCTGAACTGCGGGGTCGCTCGTCTCGGGAAGCCCCCCGAAGCTAAGAACCGCCGGCTGATGTGGCCGGCGGTGATGAAGGGTGCGGATTGTCATCCGCAGTCGTGCTGGGGTTGGCCGTCGGGGATCCAGCCGTACTGGAGCCAGCCGTCGGCATCGGGTC
>CAZSBK010000240.1:0-1980 GCA_964604945.1 uncultured Candidatus Solibacter sp. | reverse complement strand
CCATGCTCCCAAAAGACGCCCCTGCCGACATCGCGCAGGCATACAACGCAGCCACGGACAAGCAGCGCGCGCTGGCTGTCGCCCTGGGTTCTGGCATGGGCAAGGAAGAATCCATGCTTGCGGCTGGGTACTCCAAGCGCCAGTCCAAGAAGTGCGAAGTCGCCGACCACCCGCGCGTCGTGAAGATCGCAACATGGCTTGGGCAGCGGGCAATTGAGAAGGAAGCCGACAAGGTAGAACGTGCGATTGAGCGCATGGCGGACATCGCAACTTTCGACGTGAAGGACACCTATGGGGCGGACGGCAGGATGCTCCCGCCGAACGAGTGGCCGGAAGCGGCACGCAAGGCGTTCTCCGGCTTTGACGCACAGGGCAACCCGAAGTTCTGGAGCCCCATCGACGCAGCGGAAAAGCTATTCAAGGTGAAAGGAAAGTACACCGACAAGGTGGAAGTGGATATCACCGACAAGCTGGCGGATGCACTGAGGTCGGCGCGTGAGCGTGCAGCTAACCGCTGAACAGCAGCTTGTAGAGGACATCGCCGGATTCACCCATGACCCGTTGGGGTATGCACTGTATTGCTTCCCGTGGGGGATGAAAGGCACGGAGCTGGAGAACAAGCGTCTGCGAAGCTGGCAGCGCGAGGTTCTGGACGGCATCGGCCAGCGCCTGCGTTCTGGCGTTGTGGATCTTGGCGAGGTTATCCGCGAGGCCACCGCATCCGGGCACGGAATCGGAAAATCAGCTCTTGTGTCAATGCTAATCAAGTGGGCGATGGACACCCGCGAGGACACCCGCGGCGTCATCACTGCCAACACCGAGAAGCAGCTCTTGACAAAGACGTGGCCGGAACTGTCCAAGTGGCACCGCATGAGCCTGACGGCGCACTGGTCCACACTTACGGCCACGGCACTGATATCCAATGCGGTCGGCCATGACAAGACATGGCGCATCGACGCTGTATCCTGGAGCGAACACAACACCGAAGCGTTCGCCGGCCTTCACAACGAAGGCAAGCGGCTGCTGCTGGTGTTCGATGAAGCATCCGCGATCGCTGACCGGGTGTGGGAAGTGGCCGAGGGCGCACTGACCGATGAGGCTACTGAAATCATCTGGGCCGTGTTCGGCAACCCAACCCGCAATACCGGGCGGTTCCGTGAAGCCTTCCGCAGCGAGCGATGGAATGCCCGCCAGATCGACAGCCGCACCGTAGAGGGTGTGAACCTGATCGAGTTGCAGGGCATGGTGGACGAGTACGGCGAGGAATCGGACGTGGTGAAGGTCCGCATCCGCGGGCAGTTCCCCAGCCAGTCGGCTACGCAGTTCATCGGCGAGGATGAAATCCTCACGTCGCAGCGGCGCGAGCTACCGCCACAGGCGTACCAGCATGCCCCGCGTGTGGTTGGCGTGGACGTGGCCCGTCACGGCGACGACGCAAGTGTGATCCTGAAGCGGCAAGGGCCGTGGACGGACAAGCCCAAGGCGTTGCGGGTTATGGACACGATGGTACTGGTGGAGGAAATCGTGTCCGTCATCGAGACGTGGAAGCCGGACGCGGTGTTTATCGACGCCACCGGCATGGGCTGGGGCGTGGTGGATCGGCTGCGCCAGTTGGGCTACTCCAAGATCATTCACGCCGTACAGGTGGGCGAGAAGGCCATCGCAGAGCGCGAGTATGTGAACCACCGCAGCGAGCTATGGGGGCGCATGCGGGTGTGGATTCGCAGCGAGGGCGTGCTACCGAATGACCCTACATTGGCGAGCGAGCTGCAAGCGCCAGAGTATGACTATGACGACAAGACCCGGATTCGACTGGAGTCCAAGAAAGCCATGAAGTCGCGCGGGCAGAACAGCCCGGATCATGCAGACGCATTGGCCCTGACATTCCACGCCACGGTTGCGCCGCGCACAAAAGACGACACCCCGGACTGGAAACGAAAGCTGCGCGCCATGTCGGGCGCTAGACGCGACCCGATGACG
>CAZSBK010000239.1:0-2011 GCA_964604945.1 uncultured Candidatus Solibacter sp. | reverse complement strand
TCGGTCACTGCCGTCGGCTCGATCTACTCCGATTCAGGGAACATTGTCGCGACGTCAGGAACGCTGCGCGGCGCCGGGCTGCACATCACGGGAAGCGGGATCTACATCGACAGTCCCGCGGCCTTCCGGAGCGCGATTGGCGCCGCCGCGAGTCCCATTGCCTGGGCCGACATCACGGGCAAACCCTCGGTCTTCCCGCCCGATGTGCATTCGCACAACTATGCTTCGGCCAGCCACACGCACACGGTCCAAGTCAGCCTCGGCATGAACAAATCCTGGATCCAGGACCTGAACAGCAACTGGTACGAAGTGGTCACGGATGTGTGGGTCTCGGGTGTCACGGTGAACTAAATGGAACTGAACAGAGTCACGATCAACATCACAATCGAAGCCCCCGGCGGCAAGAAGACGCTCGCACTCACCGAACTGTCGCCCGACGACTCGGCGCTGCTCGGAGCGTTTGTCGGCGATCCAGCCGGTGGTCCGGAGGCCGGAGACCGGAAGCTCATCGACGCCTTCGACGATGCGGTCACGAGGATGCTGGGCGGGATAGCCGCCAACATCCAGCAGAAGATGATCCAGGATCGACGCCGCGCGGCGCGGGCGATGAGGGAGATGTAATCCATGGCCGTATCCACTTACATGAAGAACGCTGTGCTCGACGCTTTCTTCGGCGTCGGCGCCGTCATGATGAGCCTGCACACCGCTGACCCGGGCACGACCGGCGCCAACGAGGTTTCCGGTGGCTCTTATGCCCGCCAGCAGGTCTCCTATGGCAGCGCCTCGGCGGGCCAGATCAAGAACATCGCCACAGCGACCTTCACAAACCTGCCCGCAGCCACCATCACGTATGCGGGCTTCTGGAAGAATGATCAGTTTTGCCAGGGTGCGGCACTGACCGCCTCCCGCACCGTGCTGGTCGGCGACGGCCTCTACTTCTCGGCCGACAACATCGCCCATCTGGTCAGCTGATGCTGCGGCCCGCTTCACTCGTCCATTGGAGTTGGGCGTCGGCAAACTGGACCTGGGCGGATGCGACGTGGAGGTGGCGCGATCCGGACCCGGCGTGGATGCTGTCGGCCATCCCGGCGATCGACGCGTCGGCGTCTGGCGGCCGCGCCATCGAGGCAGGAGTTTCAGCCACGGTCCCGGCACCTGAGTCCGAGGCCGCGGCGAGTAAGGCTTGGCAGGCATCGGCCGCGGGCGATGTGGTGCTCGACTCAGCTGTGACGAGGCCCGCGACGCTGTTGCGCGCAGCTGCCGAAGGCGTCCTCTCACTCGACGGCGATGTCGCGACACCCAGCGCGTCTCTGAAGGGACTCTTCGTCGGACAGCTCGAACTCGCAGCCAGTGCCGAGCGCCCGGGAGCGAGCATGGCCGGCTCGATCTCGTCTGCGCTGGCCGCAGAAGCGGCCGCGACGGCGGGCCAACTCCGGACCGTTCATCTGCCCCCCACCAGGCAGAGCCTGACCCGGGTACGCCTGCTGCCGTGACTTGAGGATTCAACTATGACACTCACATTTGCCCAGCTCATCGCCATTCAGGAACCGCTCCAGCGACTTGCGAAAGCTCGCATGGAGGCCCGCGCCGCATTCAAAGTTGGCCTGCTCGTGAAACTGCTGATGCCGCACATGACCGCCGCTTCAGAGACGCGGCTCAGGGTCTACAGGGATCACGGCACAGAGGATGAAAGCGGCATGGTTCACGTCCAGCCGGAGAAGATGGCCGCCCTGCGGACCGCGATGGAACCCCTTCTCGAAGCGCCAGTCGAGGTCCATGCCGATCCGATCCCGCTCGCGGCGCTCGCCGGCGTCGATGTCCTTTCAGCCGAAGATGTCATGACGCTCAGCCCGCTGATCACCGAGTAGGCGCCGATGGCCAACATAACCGTCATCAGTCTCGACGACACGGGTTACGACACTGTCGCGGTCCTCAACGCCAACTTCGCCGCACTGAACGCCGCTCTGGGTATAGCCAACCGGCATGCGCAGGACATCACGAATGCAATTGG
>CAZSBK010000238.1:0-2114 GCA_964604945.1 uncultured Candidatus Solibacter sp. | reverse complement strand
CACGCCTTCCGTCCCACTGCAATTCTGCGCAGCTCGCGTTCGGAGCGGTTGTTGTGTGCGCCTTGATAAGGCGCACGATTCTTCCGGGTGAGAAACCCGGCCGGCAAACTGTCGCTCCAGCCGGAAACACTTGGGGCGGCTCACGAGGAAACAACATGAGCTGAAGCACTCCAAGAAACGGCCCTTTTTGGGGGTCAGCGATCTGCGCGGGCTGTAACGAGCAGTGAACACCGAGCAGGCCCCGAAATATCTAACGTGGGTACCGACCCGCCATAATAACGGGAAAGGTAGCCGCTCTCGGAGAAGCGAGCGACGCGAGCATCCGAGGGGCCCACCGGGGTAGTGGTGACGGCACGCCAGGAGAAGAATCGTGCGCAACAAGGGAAGTCTGCGCGAGAGTGGCACCCGTGGCTGGGCGGCCGCAACGATCATCCCGCGAGGGCCAGGGTCGGCTCGGGCAGATGACGGATGGGCTTGTAGTACCGAAGAAAGCCGGCAATGCGGCTGGAGGGAAGGAGCCCTGTTCTGGAAGGAAGGACAGAAGGAGCAACAGCCAGGGAGATTGGTGATGAACCTACAAACCCCGAAATTTACGGTTGAGAAGCTGCAGAAATCCTTGCACGCGAAAGCGAAGTCCGAAGCGAGCTACCGCTTCTACAGTCTATGGGACAAGATCCATCGAGAGGACGTTGTTGCCGAGGCCTACGCACGCTGCCGCCGAAACGGCGGAGCGGCCGGCATCGACGGCGAGTCTTTCGAAGATATCGAATCTTGTGGCCGTGGGCGATGGCTCGCAAACCTGCAACAGGAGTTACGGGAGCACCGATATGCCCCTGCACCCCTGCGGCGAGTGTGGATCCCGAAGAGCAACGGCGGCCAAAGACCGCTGGGGATCCCGACGATTCGAGATCGCGTGGCTCAAATGGCGGCCCTTCTCGTAGTGGGACCAATCTTCGAGGCCGACCTGCTCGATGAGCAGTACGGCTTTCGGGAAGGCCTTGATGCGAAGATGGCCATTCGACGTGTCTACTACCACCTGGTCGCCGGGCGACGGGAAGTGGTTGATGGGGATCTTAGCGATTACTTCAACACGATACCTCACGGCCCTCTTCTAAAATGCGTCGCACGACGGATCGCGGACGGTCAGGTGCTCGCAACGATCAAGGCGTGGTTGAACGCGGCGGTTGTCGAATCGGGGGAGGCGGGCGTAATCCGAACGACAACGGCGCGCGACGGACACAGGGGAACGCCGCAAGGGGGAGTCATTTCCCCATTGTTGGCCAACCTCTATTTCCGGCGCTTCGCCCTTGCGATTCGGAAGAGCACGGTGGCAATGGAGGGGGACGCCCGACTCGTGAACTACGCTGACGATCTGGTCATTTGCTGCCAGCCCGGAAGCGGGGAGGCGGTCATGGCGAAGATGCGAGAACTGATGAGCCGTATCGGATTGACCGTGAACGAGCGGAAAACCCGACTGGTGTTAGTGCCCGAAGGGAACTTTGACTTCCTCGGATACACGATCGGACGCTTCTATGGAAAGGACGGCCAGGCTTTCATCGGCACCCGTCCATCCAAGAAGGCCCTTGGCCACGTACTCGAGCGGATCCACGATGTGACGTCGCGAAGGTGGAACCAGGACCCCATCGAAAAGCGCATCGGAGAGGTCAATCTCATCCTGCGCGGATGGTGTGGGTACTTCGACCAAGGACCGGTTCGCCGAGTCTATGATTTGGTCAAGGCGTACACCGAGCGACGCATCCGACGGTGGCTGATGAAGAAACACAAGCGGCGAGGCACCGGGTACCGCCAGTATCCCGACGAACTCCTCTATGGAGAGTTCGGCCTTTTCAACCCGCATGTCCATCGAATCAGCCGGACGAAGGCGAAGGCGTGAATTCCAGAAGAGAGCCGGATGCGGGAAATCCGCACGTCCGGTTCGATGAGCGGGCGCTGGAAACGGAACCATGGCGCGGACTGAGGCACCGGTGCTGTACGCGAAAGCGACCGGCAACAGCCACTCCCCGCGACCTGCGGTCACCGCGCCAGCGCTCGACTCTACCGAGTACAGCACCGGGCGCGCGCAGAAAGAGCGTCAGCTTGAGCCAGTGCTTGCG
>CAZSBK010000237.1:0-2129 GCA_964604945.1 uncultured Candidatus Solibacter sp. | reverse complement strand
CTTCGGCAGCGCCTCGGTGAACCGGATCTCCTCGGGCCGCGCAAACGAACCGATCTCATGTGCCACCCAATTTCGCAGGTCGATGCCCAATTGGTGATGGTCCCAATTGCCCTGTTTGAGCGAGACAAAGCAACAGACCGCCTGGCCCGTGATCTCGTGCGGCTTGCCCACCACGGCCGCTTCGGCCACAGCCGGATGACGGACCAGCACCGATTCGATTTCCATGGTGGACAGGCGGTGGCCGGAGACGTTCATGACATCGTCCACGCGGCCCAGAATCCAGAAATAGCCATCTTCGTCGCGGCGCGCGGCGTCGCCCGTGAAATAGATGCCGGGGATGCGGCTGAAGTAGTTCTGCTCGAAACGCGCGGGATCGCGCCAGATCGTGCGCATCATCGACGGCCAGGGCCGTTTCACGACGAGGAAGCCTTCCTGGTTAGCGCCGACGGGCTTGCCCTCAAAATCGACCACTTCGGCCATGATGCCGGGCAGCGGCAGCGTGCCCGAACCGGGTTTCAGGGGCGTTGCGCCGGGCATGGGGGCGATGAGGATGCCGCCGGTTTCGGTTTGCCACCAGGTATCGACGATTGGGCAGCGGTTCTTGCCGATCACGCGGTAATACCATTCCCAAGCCGCCGGATTGATCGGCTCGCCGACCGACCCAAGCAGGCGCAGCGACGACAGATCGTGACGGTTGGGCAACTCCTCGCCCTGCTTGACCAGGGCGCGAATGGCTGTCGGAGACGTATAGAAGATGGACGCCTTGTACTTCGCGGCGATCTCCCACCAGCGGTCCCAGCCAGGGGTGTCGGGCGCGCCCTCGTACATGATCTGCGTCGCGCCGGCGGCCATCGGGCCATAGACGATATAGGTGTGTCCGGTCACCCAGCCGATGTCGGCCGAGCACCAGTAGATGTCCTCTGGTCGCAGGTCAAAGACCCATTTCATCGTCAGCACAGCGTGCAGCATGTAGCCGCCGGTGGTGTGCAGAATGCCCTTGGGCTTGCCGGTAGTGCCGGACGTGTAGAGGACGAACAACGGGTGTTCGGCGTCAAGTTCCTCGGCCGGGCAATCGTCGGATGCGGCGGCTTCGAGGTCGTGCCACCAATGGTCGCGGCCCGCGGTCATGGCCGTCTCCGTGCCAGTTCGTTTGAGCACGATGACACTGTGGACGGTCGGGCATTCCGACGCGATGGCTTCGTCAACGGCCGGTTTCAACGCCAGCGTCTTTCCGCGCCGCCATCCGCCGTCAGCGGTGATGACGACTGACGCTTCCAGATCCTGAATCCTGGCCTTGAGCGCCTCGGCCGAGAATCCGCCGAAGACCACGCTGTGCGTCACGCCCAACCGTGCGCAGCCGAGCATCGCCGCGGCGGCCTCGGGCACCATCGGCATATAGATGATGGCCCTGTCGCGGGGTTTGAGTCCGCGCGCCTTCAGCATATTGGTGAAGCGGCAGACCATCAGGTGCAGTTCGGCGTATGTGATGTCGCGCGTATCGCCCGGCTCGCCAACCCAATGCAGGGCGATCTTCGACCCGTTGCCGGCTTCGATGTGGCGGTCCAGGCAATTGTAGCTGGCGTTGATCTTCGCCCCGGCAAACCACTTCACGAACGGCGGGTTCCATTCGAACGGATGGTCCCAGGTCTTGAACCAGCTCAGTTCCTTTTCGGCGAGGCCGGAAAAGAACGCTTCGGGATGTTCCTCGGCCTGGCGGCAAAGCTCGCGATACGCCTCCATGGACGGAACATTGGCGCGCGAGGAAAACTCCCGCGACGGGGGGAAGACTGCCTGCTCTGACATGGTTTTTTCAGAGTGTAGCAAACCCCTCGCGGCCCCGGATTGAAGCCGACCCGGCGGTCCGATTACGACTTCGCGATCTGCCGCAATACGTAAGGCAGAATGCCGCCGGCGCGGAAGTAGTCGATCTCGCGCGGCGTGTCGATACGGACCTTCACCTGGAACGTCTTGCCCGACGCCGAAACCGTGGCGATCTTTGAACCCGTTTCCAGCGCCTGGCTGACGCCTGTCACATCAAACGTCTCGAAGCCCGTCAACCCAAGCGACTGGCGCGTCTGGCCGTCGACAAACTCCAGCGGCAGCACGCCCATGCCGACCAGGTTCGAGCG
>CAZSBK010000236.1:0-2215 GCA_964604945.1 uncultured Candidatus Solibacter sp. | reverse complement strand
ACCGACTCGGGCGAGTAGCCGCGGTCAAGGATGTCGCGCAGGGTGTAGAAATTGCCGAGCGATTTCGACATCTTCTGGCCCTCGACCATCAGGTGTTCGGCGTGTAGCCAGTAGCGGACAAACTGTTTGCCGGTGAGCGCTTCGGACTGTGCGATTTCGTTTTCGTGGTGGGGGAAGACGAGGTCGACGCCGCCGGTATGGATGTCGATGGTCTCGCCGAGATATTTCATCGCCATCACCGAGCATTCGATGTGCCAGCCGGGGCGGCCTTCGCCCATGGGGGCATCCCAGGCGGGCTCGCCGGGCTTGCGCGCTTTCCAGAGGACGAAGTCGCGGGCGTCGTCCTTTTCGTATTCGTCCACATCGACGCGGGCGCCGGCGATATTGCCGCTCAGGTTGATCTTGGACAGCTTTCCGTAGCTGGGGAAGGAGCCGATGCGGAAGTAGGTGGAGCCGTCACTCTCATACGTGTGGTTCGAGGCCGAGAGCTTGGAGATAGCCTCGGTCATATCGTGGATGTGTTCGGTTGCAAGGACGATGCGCTCGGGCCGTTCGAGGCGCAGGGCTGCTGAATCGGCCAGGAAGGCTTCGGTGTACTGGGCAGTGTAGTCCTGGATGGACTGGCCGGCGGCGACAGCGTTGCGGATGATCTTGTCCTCGACGTCGGTGATGTTCATAACATGGTCGAGGGCATAGCCGCGGGCGCGCAGCGTGCGGCGCAGAATGTCCTGAAAGCTGAACGTGCGGAAGTTGCCTATGTGGACGTAGCTGTAGACGGTTGGGCCGCAGGTGTACATGCGGACCGTTTTTCCGTCGAGCGGCTGGAATTCTTCAAGCTGCTGGGTGAGCGTATTGTGGAACCGCAGTGGCATGGGAGTCTACTAAACTTAATAGTTTAACCCTTGCCAGCACTTAGGTTCGAAATCGAAGCCGTGTGTCCGCAGACGGGCGCGCGCGCCGGTCTGCTGCACACGCCGCACGGGACCATCCCGACACCGGTGTTCATGCCCGTCGGCACGCAAGCGACGGTGAAGGGCGTGATGCAGCGCGACCTGGCTGGGGAACTGGACGCGAAGATCATCCTGGGCAACACGTATCACTTGTTCCTGAGGCCGGGCCACGAACTGATCCGCGATTTCGGTGGATTGCACGGGTTCATGAAGTGGGACCGGGCGATACTGACCGATTCGGGCGGCTTCCAGGTGTGGTCGCTGAGCAAGCTGCGGAAAGTGCGCGAGGAGGGTGTCACGTTTCGCTCGCATCTGAACGGTGACGCGCATTTGTTCACGCCGGAGCGGGTGGTGGACATTCAGATGGCGCTGGGCAGCGACATCATGATGGTGCTGGACGAATGCACGGACTATCCGGCGGAGAGGCGGAAGGCGCGCAAGTCGATGGAGTTGACGGTGCGCTGGGCGCGCCGGGCGTTCGAGCACTATCGGGAGAAGACGCAGGGCGGGGAAGTGCGTAGCGCCCTTTTCCCCATCGTGCAGGGGTCAATGTTTGCGGATTTGCGGCAGGAATGTGCTCGTGAACTGGTTGAGTTGGATGCGGAAGGGTACGCGATTGGAGGATTGAGTGTCGGCGAACCAAGGATGCTCAGCATGGAGATGACTGAGGCGACAGCGCCGCTGCTACCAGAAGATAGGCCGCGGTATGTGATGGGCGTGGGGATGCCGGAGGAGTTGCCGGAGTATGCCGCGCGCGGCATCGACATGATGGACTGCGTGATGCCGACGCGCAACGCCCGCAACGGGTGCCTGTTCACGCGCCAGGGCAAGCTGATCATCAAGCAGGCGCAGTACCGGGAAGATTCAGATCCGATTGACCCGGAATGCGGCTGCCTGACATGCAGGACGTATTCGAGAGCCTATCTTCGCCATTTGTTTGTTGCCGGGGAAATGCTCTATAGCATGCTGGCCACCATTCACAACCTCGCGCATTACCTTGACATCATGCGCCGGATGCGAGAGGCTATCGTACTTGGGACGTTCCCCGCGTTTCTGAAGGCTGCTCAGGGGACGGCCATGGCTGGCGAGGCACCGACTGGATGAGCTCTGGCTCGACAGTGCACGGGCTTGGCTGGGGTAGTGTTCTGCAGCGGATCCTGAACCAGAGGCTGGAGGAAGGCAAGGGAACAGTAGAAAGACATGAGCTTTACCCTCCTTCAATCGCCCGTGGCCTCGAATCCACTGATCCAGTTCCTTCCAATCCT
>CAZSBK010000235.1:0-2234 GCA_964604945.1 uncultured Candidatus Solibacter sp. | reverse complement strand
CGCCGGGTAGGCGAAGAAGTAATCGATGTGCCCGGCCCGAGCCGTGTGCTCAACCAGGCAGTACTCACCGCGCCCTTGAGATTGTTGGTAGTACTCCGAGATTGCGGCCCCGAATCGCGTAAGGGTGAGATCGTCGGTGGGCGGCGCCATCCTGGGCATGCCGTTCCGCCTTTCGGTCGAGCGGCGAGGGAGACTTGCCCAATGCGCCAGCGCCCGGGCCTCCTCGAAGACCTCCGGGTGATCCAGAAACACCCGGAAGGCACGTTCATAGGCGCTGGACTGCCTCTGCATCGATTCCGCGATCTCGATGCCCTGTTCGCGCGCCACCTGAATTAGCCATGGCGTGTATTCACGCGTCGCCATCTCCCAGATGGCGCGGAAGTGGTTGTTGATTTCGCGGAAGCTGGCCTCTGGTAGAGACCTTATTGCCTCGTGAACCTCGTCGAGGTTGGCCTCGCCGAGTCCATCCCACTGGATGTTCTGAAGCAAAGCCCGCGGCTCGAAATAGTCTCGCAACATTGCGTTCGAAGCGAACCGCAAAGAGGACCTAAGGGAATAGTGCATGGGCGTACCGATCCTTTCCATGGACCGAGGCCAGGCGGGCCGGAGCACGCGGTTTGAGCTTTGGCGCGACGGGCTTAGGTGTGGCCTGAAGGGTCCTTGGCGATGAGCATCAAGCCAAATTCTAGCACAGGGAAGAAACGGCGAACAGGCTTTCCAGAACCTAAGCGATTCAGGGGATTGGACATCGAGTTCTTGACAGGTTTGCGTGCGGTGGAGCCTGTGGAAAACTCGCCACCGCAGGGCATCGAATGTGAACTTCACAATCGTCCCGGAGGCATCACGAGAAAAAAGTGGCGATCTCGGCGAACTTTCTTCTGCTTGTTTTCAATCGGTTAGCGAGATCGACTCCAGCGGATGCCGCTCGAATGTGAAATCTCACAAGAAGCGTAGCAGGGAAACCAAAATGACCTCACCTGCTACCAACCCCGTGAAGCGGATCGAGGAGCCAGATCAGGCGCCGCCAACCATCGCGGCCGCCCATGAGGCTCTCGTCCGCGACTCCTTTGATGACATTGCACTGCTCATTGGCAGTGCAGCCTCCATCCATAACCTCGATGATGACATTCTCTGGACGGTCATGAAGAGGCTGGACCGGATCCGGATCCGGCTTCTTCGCAAACTCGGCGGCGTCACCGGGCGCGAGGAGTTCGAACCGACCGGGGTGCGGCCGCCAAGGACGCACCCGGCAGTCGACGAATTCCTCGCCCGTAACCGCGCCGGGATGGGGGAGAGCGCCGCATGATCCGCCCAAGCTCTTTCCATGACCTTTCGCCCGATAAGGCGCGTCTGGTGCGGCTGTTTCAGACGATCAATTTCGGACGTATCGAAGAACTTGAGGTCCGCAAAGGAGAGCCACAGTTCAGTCCGGCGCCGCGGATCTTCGTCGAGGTGAAGCTCGACTCCGAGGACGGTCCCCGGCCTGAATCCCGCCTGAGCGATTTCGCATTGTGCCGGCCTGTCGATCGTTTCTTCGAGCAGATCTCCCGACTGGAGGACGGCACGATTGAGCGTATCGATGTCCGGCATGGGTTGCCCTTCCGGATGGTCGTTGAAGCGGCGCCTTCGGGGGTGATCGAATGACGCCCGCCGCAGCTGATGTTGATCCGTTCGCCCTTCAGCAGGCCGAGATACGGGCCAGCCGTCTCGTTGCCGCGTTCCGGTTCACGCGGGCCGAATGGGACGATCTCCGGCAGGACATGCTGCTGGATTATCTGAATCGCCGGCCTCGCTTCCATGCGGGGCGGGGCGCTCACCGGGGCTTCATCTTCGGAGTCATAAGAAACCGCTCGACTCGCCTGGCTGTCCAGAGCCGCCGCCGCCCGGTGTTTGTCAGTGGCGTGAGCGACAAAGTGCTGATCGACAGCATTTGTGGCCACCCGTCGCCGTATGCGGCCGCACAGCTGCTGGATCTGCAGATCGACGTGCGGAAAGTGGTGGATTCCCTCCCGGAACACCTGCGGGAAGTCGCCCAGATGCTGAGCCAGATGTCTGTGGACGAAATACGCCGCGAGACGGGCAAGTCACGCCAGCGGATCTACCAGCTGATGGGCGAAATCCGGCAGGCCTTCGTGGAAGCCGGTCTCGCCCCCGAGTGGGGTGTCCGATGAGCACGGCTCCGATGGTGACCACGTATTCGATGTGGAGCCTGTTCCGCAATTGCCGCAAGGCGG
>CAZSBK010000234.1:0-2319 GCA_964604945.1 uncultured Candidatus Solibacter sp. | reverse complement strand
CGTGCACCAGATGCTGACCGTGGAGATTCGAAAGGCCCTGGATGAACTCGCTGGCGCAGACCGCGACTGACGTCTACAACGAAGCCTTCGACTCCGGGCTGAGGCCGGATCCGCTGCTGACGGTGTCGGAGTGGGCGGACCGTTACCGGCGGCTGTCGGGGAAAGCTTCCGCGGAGCCAGGTCCCTGGCGCACGGACCGGACTCCATACCTGCGCGAAATCATGGACAGCCTCGCTCCATCGTCGCCGGTTGAAACGACCGTCTTTATCAAGGGCTCACAGATCGGCGGGCCTCTCGCCCTCGACACGGTGATCGCCACCGTGGATGGCTGGACCACCATGGGGACGATTCGGGTTGGCGACCGGGTGTTTGACGAGAATGGCCACCCGGCACGGGTCGTGGGCGTCTCCGACGTCTTCTTCGATCGGGAGTGCTTCGAGATCACGTTCTCCGACGGCAGCCGCATCGTGTCGGACGGCACGCATCGTTGGGTCGCCTGGGATGACTTGGGGCCCGGCAAACGCCGGCTTGTGAAGACGACGACGGCCGCGATGCACCCCCGGCACAAGGCAGGCGGAAGGAAGCGAAGAAATCGCTATGCCATTGATGTGGCTGGCCCTCTTTGCCTGCCCGAGGCCCCATTGCCACTCGATCCCTATTTGCTTGGGTACTGGCTCGGCAACGGCAGTGCCGTGATGAACCACATCACCATCCATGAGGATGATCACGAGATTGTGGATCATCTGTCGCGCTCACGAGTGAAGGTGGAGTACCGGCAGCCCTGGTGGATAAAAGGCCGCGCGGCAAACATCCTCGTGGATGGCGGGCGAAAGAGGGCGAGACTCGAAGACGGCTCATTCGGCCCGGTGGCGGTCGCTGAGGGCGACATCTACTTCATGGGCTGCCTGCGTGAGCTTGGCGTTGTCGGCAACAAGCACATCCCCGCAGCGTACCTTCGCGGGAGCTTCAGCCAGAGGCTGGCTCTTCTGCAGGGCTTGATGGACTCTGACGGGCATATCTGCCGGGGGGGCCGCTGCGAGTATACGACGCACACACCCGCGCTGCTCCGTGGCGCCTATGAACTGCTCATGACTCTGGGCCTGAAGGCCACGATCTACCGTCGGGAGCCCAAACGGATTGAAATCTGCGGAAGGCCCGCGCAGTCCCGGGAGGGCTGGCGGGTCTCGTTCATGGTCTACGACGACATCCCGGTGTTCCGGTTGAGCCGGAAGCTGCGGAGGCAGGTTGACCGTGGTGGGAGGCGCACGACCGAGACCGAAAGGCGCAGGATTGTTTCGATCCGAAGAGTCGAATCGGTTCCGGTCCGGTGTATCGCCGTCGATTCGCCTAGCCATCTGTTTCTCGCTGGCCGGTCGATGATCCCGACGCACAACACCGAGGCCGGCAACAACTTCGTCGGCTACGTCATCCACAAATCACCCGGGCCGATGATGCTGGTCCAGCCAACGGTCGAGATGGCCAAGCGCAACTCGAAGCAGCGCATCGACCCGCTGATTGAGGAGAGTGAGCCGCTGCGGCAGTTGGTGAAAAGCCCACGCTCGCGCGATTCGGGCAACACCGTGCTGTCGAAGGAGTTTCCCGGCGGCGTGCTGGTGATGACCGGCGCCAACTCCGCCGTGGGGCTGCGCTCGATGGCCGTGCGGTATCTGTTCCTGGATGAGGTGGATGCCTATCCGGGCGATGTCGACGGTGAGGGCGATCCGATCAACCTGGCCTTCGCGCGCACGCGGACGTTTGCGCGGCGCAAGGTGTTCATGGTGTCGACGCCTCTGATCACCGGCTTGAGCCGGATCGAGGCGGCGTTTGCCGAAAGCGACCAGCGGCGATTCTGGGTGCCGTGTCCGCATTGCGGGGAGTTTCAGGTGCTGAAGTTCGAGCGGCTGCGATGGCCGAAGGGCGAGCCGCAGAAGGTCGCCTATATGTGCGTCTCCTGTGAGCAGGCGATCTTCAATCACCATAAAGCGGCCATGCTGCCGCGTGGCGAGTGGCGGCCGGAGGCCATCGGCGACGGCCGGACGCGAGGCTATCATCTGTCGAGTCTCTACAGCCCCGTGGGCTGGTACGGATGGGATAGGGCGGCCGACGACTGGGAGAAAGCCCAGAAGGACGTCGAGCGTTTGAAGTCGTTCGTCAACCTGGTGCTGGGCGAATCGTGGCAAGAGCGCGGCGAGGCGCCCGACTGGCAGCCGTTGTACGACCGGCGGGAGGATTACGCGCTCGGCACGGTCCCCAGCGGCGGGCTTTTCCTCACCGCCGGCGCCGACGTCCATCCGAACCGGATCGAGGTGGAAGTCGTTG
>CAZSBK010000233.1:0-2349 GCA_964604945.1 uncultured Candidatus Solibacter sp. | reverse complement strand
CACTTTATCGTTGCTGGCGCAGCATGGCCCACGAGCTTTGCGGAGCGGGGGCTGCTATGACCGCCCCCACCTTCACCCCCGGCCCCTGGCGTCGTGTCGGACACCGCACCATCGCCGCCGGCACGGGCTTGGATGCCGTAACGATCTGCGAAGTGTTCTCGGGTGGCGTCGGTCTCGATCAGGCGGACGCCAATGAAGCCCTGATCGAAGCCGCCCCCGCGCTGTACGCCGCCGCGGCCAGCGTCTTCGGTTTCATCGATGCCGGCTTCCTCACGGTCGGCCCTCTGGCCGCCGATGACCCGGCCCGCGTTGCCGCCTGCGGCCGGGCCGTGGATGCGCTGGAAGCGGTTCTCGCCAAAGCCGCGGCAGTGGGTAAGCCGGCATCATGACCGCCCCGCGATCCGATACCCCGGCCGCCCTGTGGCGGTGCTCGCCCGGCCGGCGCCTGCCCGCCTACGCCCGCGATCTGGCGGACGCCCGCGCCCGTGATCTGGTGCCGGCACAGCGGCAGGTCGTGGTCTATCTCGACCGCTGGCCGACGGCCCCGGTTACGGCCCTGGGCTTGGCGATCTGCTGCCCGGCGGACACGCACCCCGCCCGCCTCGATTGGCGTTATCTGGCCGCCCTGTCGGTGCTGGTGGTCACCTTGCCGGCGCCCGACGGGGAGCGCCTGCGGCATCTGCTGGCCGAACTGGCGGCGGTCCGGCCGAAACGCTTGATCGTGCTGCGGCCGGGTGGTGTGCCGGCGGCGGAGTTCATCGTCAGCGAATCCCGCGGCCTGGAGGTGCAGCCATGAAAGCGCCGCCACCCTATGAGCCAGCCAATCACCACGAACGCGCCGCCCTCGCCCCGGCCTTGGGCGATCCGCGCACCTGGCCGGCGGCGAGCTGGCCCGATCCGCAGCCCTTGCCCGAGGGCTTGGCGCCGGTGGCGGCCTTCGATTACGCCATGCTGCCCGACCGCCTGCGCCCCTGGGTGCAGGACGTGGCCGACCGCATGCAATGCCCGCCGGACTTCGTGGCCGTGCCGATGGTCGCCGCCGCCGGCAACCTGATCGGCCGGCGCTGTGCGATCCGTCCGCAGGCCTTCAGCGATTGGCAGGAGTTCCCTAACCTGTGGGGCTGCATCGTCGGCCGGCCGGGCATGATGAAGAGCCCGGCCATGATGGCGGCTTTGGCCCCGGTGGTGCGCCTCGAAGCCCGCGCCCTGGAGGAATGGACCGCCAGCCAAGGCCAATGGCGGGCAGAAACCGAGATTGCCAAGGCACGGGCCGAAGCCCGCAAGAGCGAAGCCACCAAGGCACTCCGCAAGAACCCGGACGCCCTTGTGGACGTGGCCAGCTTTCTGGCTTCCGACCCGGACGACGCTCCCATCCTGCGCCGCTACACCGTGGCATCGGCCACCGTCGAAGCCCTCGCCGAAAAGCTGATCGAGAATCCCCGCGGCCTGCTGGTGGTCCGCGACGAGTTGCCAGGCTGGCTCGCCGGCCTCGACCGGGAAGACGCGGCCGAACTGCGCGCCTTTCTCATGACCGGCTGGAACGGCAAGGACGGATGGACCTTCGACCGCATCGGCCGCGGGCATCGGCGGGTTCCTGCGGTGTGCCTGGGTGTAATCGGTGGAGCCCAGCCCGGCCCCCTGGGGGAATACCTGCGCGCCGCCATGCGGGGCGGTGCTTCCGATGACGGCATGCTCGCCCGCTTCGGCCTCTTGGTGTGGCCCGAGACCGGCGGCAAGTGGAAGAACGTGGACCGCATCCCGGACGGCCCCGCCAAGGCCGCCGCCTTCGAAGTCTTCGACCAGCTTGACGCCCTCGATCCGCTCGCCCGCGGGGCCGAACTGGACGCCGAAGACGCCCCGCCCTTCCTGCGCTTCGACCCGGAAGCCCTCGAAGCCTTCACGGATTGGCGCTGCTGCTTCGAGGCCGGCTTACGGTCGGGCGATCTGTACCCGGCCCTTGAATCCCACCTCGCCAAGTACCGTAAATTGGTCCCGGCCCTCGCCTTGGTCTTTCACCTGGCGGACGGGCACCGCGGCCCGGTGGGCTTCGCTTCAACCCTGCGGGCGCTGCACTGGTCCGCCTACCTGGAGACGCACGCCCGCCGCTGCTATGGCGTGGCACAGGGCGGAGAAGCGGACACGGCCCGGCGGATACTTGAGAGGATCACCAAGGGCGATCTGCCGCGGGAAGGCTTCGTTGGCTGGAATGTCTGGCGGCCGGGGTGGTCCGGGCTAGCCGATCAAAAGCGGGTAGCGGCCGGGCTTGATCTGTTGGTAGAGCTGGGGCACCTGGAAGCGTGGCAAGAACCGACCCGCGGCCGGGTCAAAACCCTGTACGTGGTCAATCCG
>CAZSBK010000232.1:0-2414 GCA_964604945.1 uncultured Candidatus Solibacter sp. | reverse complement strand
AGTTGCACGGCCCTGTTTACGTCGGGGGACATTACGAACTCGTTCTGACGGATACCCATTGGGAGTTCACACCTGGCCGTGAAGACCTGCGGGAGGTGCGGGGCGCCCCAGAATGGAGAATCGAGAACTTCGATATTCACCCATTGGTCACAGTCCAAGCCGCCATTCGGTATCTGACGCGGCTGCATGATGAATCGAGCAGTGAAGTGACAAAGAGAAATACGGAGAAGTCCATCGCCGCCCTTCGGCGTCTCCTCAATCGGAAGAGAACAAACGCGATGCCATGACGAAAGTCTTGAATGAGGTGACGCTGGAGGTGCCGCCGATCTGGTCGCCAAGGCGTCGCCAAGCGAAGGGGACAGCCCGGATTCCGGTGTAGTGGTCGACTGGCGCCTGGGCCAGTCTGATGCTTCCCAGTTGCGGCGTTTTCCCATTTCTCGCCGCGTGAGGGCAATCAGCCACGTCATACAGCGGGTTCGTGGACAAGTACCGCTGGATATTGACCGACAAATCGATTGACCGATGCGCACACCGGCAGTGCCGCGCTCCGGACCAGGGAGTCACTTGGGCGGCGCTCTACACCGTAAGTCGCTTCTGGTCAATCCGTTCCGGGTGTTGAAGCTGTTGATGGAGTACTTCAGATAACAGTGGAGTTCCTGACAATCCGGAGTGGGACGGTTCAGCCGTCCCTGCCAACAGCGGAGTCCCAGCGGATAGCAGAGGCGGACCCATCGAACCGGCCGCTGTTCCGGTTGCCGGTTGCCGCTGACAACAGCCTGACTCATCGCTCCATTGCCTGGGGGCCACGGCTACTGTAGCTCTAGTTCTCGCGGGTTGGGGAAAGGGGCATCTGCCCTATTGCCCGACTTATGGCTCTGTCCGCCATGCTCAATGCAACTTCATCGAAGTTTCACCGAATCTGCCGATAAGGGAGTCATCGCCACCCTCCGATCCGTTGCGATCGCGGGTGGCGCTCAAACCTGTTTTGGCGTTCGAGCGAGGATGGCGACGGATCAACTCCCCGAAAGGAGCAGTGTGGAATCGACAGTCTTAGATAGAGCCCCGGCGACGGCGTCCGGAAACGACGACCTCGGCGGTAAGTACCTGGTCTTTCAACTTGGCCGTGAGGAGTTCGCGGTCCGGGTACTGAAGGTTCGGGAGATCATGGGCGTCCAGGACATTACCGCCTTGCCGCAGACCCCGGCCCATGTGAAGGGGGTGATCAATCTGCGAGGCAAGGTGATCCCGGTGGTGGACCTGCGGTTGAAGTTCGGTCTGCCGGAGCAGGAGTACACGCAGCGAACCTGCATCATCGTGGTCCAGGTGCGAGGCGAGGGTGGACCCATGTTGATGGGCGCCGTGGTGGACAGTGTGGTGGAGGTGCTCAACGTCGCTGCCGCCGACGTCCAGGATACGCCGGATTTCGGCGACGGGACGGTCACCCCCTATCTTTTGGGAATGGCCAAAGTGAAAGGCAAGGTTAAGATTCTGCTGGAGATCGACCAGGTGTTGACCGGTCAGGAATTAGATGGGCTGGAGTTGGTAGTGAATTCGGAGACAACCAAATGAAAACGCAAATGACCATTGGAAAGAAGTTGATGCTCAGTTTCGGCGTCTTGCTGGCGCTGATGATGGGACTGGCGTACTCGTCGCTGTCCTCGGGCAGCACCCTCAGCGGAGAACTGGACACGGCTGTGAACAAGACCGCCCGGAAGACCGAACTGGCCGGCCAGATCCAGGCTGCCGTTTCCAACATGCGTGCAGGACAACGAGGCCTGATTCTCTTCAGCATGTTAAAGGACACATCAAAAGCGGAGATGGCCAGGGAGGCATTCCGTACTGCCGCAGCCGGAATCGAGAAATCGACCGCGGAAATTCGACCCATGCTGGTGACTGAAGCAGGTCTGCGTGCGGTCGACAACATTCAATCCCAGGCGGGCGTGTGGATCCCGCTCTACCAAGAGATTGAGACAGCCTGCGCCGCTCAGCGCTTCGATGCGGCCATGACGAGCACGATGGACCGCACCGTGGCCTTGGCTGGACAGATGCAAAACGCCACCAGCCAATTGCTTGAACAGCAGAGAGGGCTGAACAAGACCGCGGCCCAAAAGGCATTGGCCGTCTCTTCCCAGAGCCGCTGGATCGCGTTCATTCTGATCGGCGTGTGCCTGGTGGTCGGCGCGGCCGTGATGTGGGTCGTGCGCGACATTGGGAGCACGCTGCGCCGCTTGGCCGGTGAACTCGGTGAAGGAGCCGAGCAGGTGGCCAGCGCGGCGTCGCAGGTCGCTTCTTCCAGCCAGTCGCTGGCGCAGGGCAACTCCGAGCAGGCGGCGTCGCTCGAAGAGACTTCCGCCTCTAGTGAAGAAATCAACTCCATGGCGCGGAAGAACAGTGAGAATTCGCGCCTGGTGGTC
>CAZSBK010000231.1:0-2429 GCA_964604945.1 uncultured Candidatus Solibacter sp. | reverse complement strand
GTGAACCAAAGCGGCTCGGAACCCTGCGGATGAAGAAACCCGTCGCGCAGCCAGAGCAACGTGGTCAGAACGCTCCCCACCTCGACGACGAACATGACCGGATTCTTCATCATGTGTTGCGGGGCCAGCTTGCGGAGACTGTCCAGCAGCGCCGGACGCAAAATCGCACCGCTGAAAAGCGAGACTTTTTTTGATCTTGGACCGCCAGTCATGGTCAGAACACCTTTCCATTCAGAGCCAGGAAATGCTCGACGATGGGGCCGAGCGAGAGCGCCGGGAAGAAAGTCAACGCCCCGACGATCAGGACCACCGCCACCAGCAGGACCAGAAACAGACCGCTGTCGGTCGGGAATGTCCCGGGACCGGCGGGGACCGTCTTCTTCTCCGCCATCGAACCGGCCAGCGCCAGGAGCGGCAGGATCATCAGGAAACGCCCGGCCAGCATCGCCAGACCCAGCGTGATGTTGTACCAGTCCGTGTTGGCGTTCAGACCCGCAAAGGCCGACCCGTTGTTGCCCGTCCCGCTGGTGAAGGCGTAAAGGATTTCGGACAACCCATGCGGTCCCGCATTATTGAGCGACGCGACCCCATAAGGCGCCACCACCGACCATGCCGCCAGCACGAGGATCAGCAACGGAAAAATCAGCACATAAAGCATGACCAGTTTCATCTCACGCGGCTCGATTTTTTTACCCAGATACTCCGGCGTACGCCCGACCATCAGTCCGGCAAGGAACACCGTGAGGAGGGTAAAGACGAGCATGCCGTAGAGCCCCGCTCCCACGCCGCCAAAAACGATCTCACCCAGTTGAATGTTGAGCAGCGGCACCAGGCCGCCCAGTGCGGTGAAACTGTCGTGCATGGCGTTGACCGCGCCGCACGAGGCATCGGTGGTGACGGTTGCGAACAGGGCGGAGTTCGCCACCCCGAAGCGCACTTCCTTCCCTTCCATATTCCCCGCCGACGTAACGGCCAATTCGCGTGCGACGGGATTACCCTGGGCCTCCGCCCAATAGCAAGCCGTAACCCCTGCAAGAAAAAGCACAGCCATTGCGCCAAAGAGAACCCAACCTTCCTTCTGGCGACCCGCCATACGCCCATAGGTGTAAGTCAGGGCGGCCGGAATGGAAAAGATCGCCAGCATCTGCAGAAAGTTGGTCAGAGGCGTGGGGTTCTCAAAGGGATGAGCGCTGTTGGTATTGAAAAATCCCCCTCCATTGGTCCCCAGTTCTTTGATCGCTTCCTGCGAGGCCACCGGTCCCATCGGCAGCACCTGTTTGGCGCCTTCCAGGGTCGTGACCTCCCGGTAGGCCGAAAAGTTCTGAATCACACCTTGTGAGACCAGCAGGAGCGCCAGCAGAATGCTCAGCGGCAGTAGCACGTAAAGCGTGGCGCGGATCAGGTCCACCCAGAAGTTGCCGAGGGTGGGCGACTCGCCCGCCTGAAGTTTTCGCGTGAGTCCCCGCGCCAGGGCCAGCGCAACGCCAAGCCCGGCAGCCGCTGAGATGAAATTGTGCCAGGCCAGTCCCGCCATCTGGGTCAGGTAACTCATCGTGGTCTCCCCGCCATAAGCCTGCCAGTTGGTGTTGGTTGTAAAACTCGCGGCGGTATTGAAGGCCAGCCACGGGGGCACCGGTCCCAGTTTCTGCGGGTTGAGGGGTAACACGTGTTGTAACCTCTGAATCAGATACGTGATCAGCAGGGTGACACCGCTGAAGAGAATCAGCGAGAAAGCGTATTCTCTCCATTCCTGCTCGCGTCGAGGGTCCACACCGCCCAAGCGGTAGATCCCCCGTTCCAGCGGTCCCAGAATGCGCGGCAGCGGCTGGCGCTCCCCCTCAAAGACGCGGAACATATAAGCGCCCAGGGGCTTGGTCACGGCCAGTACCGCCAGCGAAAAAAGGAGGATTTGTAACCATCCATTCAGTGTCATCGTACGATGTCCTTCAGAAGCGCTCAGGACGAAGCAGCGCATAAATGAGATAAATAAGGAGCAGGAGCGAAAGTATTGTACCGATTTGATAGTCAAGAGTCATGGTTTGTTTTCTCCCTGCAATTCACGGACGTCGGGTCAGCAGTTTTTCCAGAATCAGTCCAGCCGCCAGAAGGACCGATAGATGGTAAATTGCGGTTATGCCCTCCATGCCGGTTCCCGTCGGAATGCCGAAAGGGATCCAAACGAAGAGTACGGGATACAGAGTGCGTTTCATGTCCTTTCACCTCCTCAGACGGTCCAGTCCGTGGATATACAGAGTGCATAGAATCAAGAACGCTCCGAAGATTAAGATGACCAGCAGGTCCGTCATGATGGGCCTCCTTGCATTTTCAGGATGAGCATGGCACCTGCCCATATTTCGTCTGATGCGGGATGGCATTCCAGCCAATCCACATAAGCTTCACAGCAGGGATCAGGCCAAATTCATGGTAAC
>CAZSBK010000230.1:0-2496 GCA_964604945.1 uncultured Candidatus Solibacter sp. | reverse complement strand
GATCTAGTGGCTCACAGGCAGACTGTCTCGTGGGCCGACCTAGAGGGCCTGGAAGTTCCGTGATTGAGCAGCAGTTCACCGGCAAAGAACGGGATAGCGAGACCGGCCTTGACTATTTTGGAGCTAGGTACTTCTCGGGGGCGCAGGGGCGGTTTACGAGTCCGGACAAGATTGTGCATCCAGCCCAATCTTCCGTGCCCGAAGTGGTGTTCATCGCTGATCCGCAGCGATGGAATATGTACGCATACGTGCGTAATAACCCCCTCGTCTTTGTTGACCTGGATGGCTTGGAACTCGTGATCGCCGCCAGCCTGCAGAAGCGATACGACCAACTCGCCGCAAAGTCGGAGGCCTTCCGGAGCGAACTTGCCGCAGAAAAGGCCGATCCGAACATGCGCGTTGTAGTTGTTGAGCGTGGTCTACGGCAGAATGACGAGAAGAGTTCGGGCGATGCGACGGTCATGGTTACCGATGTCGGATATATGCATGCAACTGTTTACGTCGATTCCGCTCGCACGGGAGACTCCACCGTAGCCCACGAGCACGGGCACGTCAAGGACGCGCGTGAAAACACGAAGCAGTTTCTCAAGGACGCAGGAAGGACGAAGAAGAACAAAGGCGGGCCGGCTGCACAGCGGCACAACGACCGACCCGAGGAGGAGAGAGCGGACAAGTTCATGAAACGCGTAGAACAAGAAGCCAGAGAAGCAGAGAAGCAGGAGAAACAGAAGAAGAAGGAAGAAAAGGAACGGAAGAAGGAGGCTGCGCAATGAAGGGTATCATTATGCGGCTAGTCCTGATCTGCGTTGCCACACGCGTTTCAGCAGCCTCGGATCAAGCAATCGCCCAAGCGGTGCAAGCCGTTCTGGATACTATGCCGACAGGTGGAGCCATGGTTCTTGCTGCTGAAGAGGACGTGTCCATTTGTGAATCGACCATAACTCTCCAAAGCTCAAGACGGGATTGGAGACAAGCCAAAGTCGTTCGCTTCTTCCGCGTTTTCCCAGCGCAGTACGATATCAGGATGGATCGAGTCGTCGCGGCGCAGGTGCATCTCGATTCCGATCCAGAGTGGATTGTCGCAATATGGCCCGAGTCTGCGATTGCCGTGCTCGCCGGACTTGCTGATGAAGAGGCCAACGAGAGCTTCAATCGCCTGATCAAGTACCTGGACTTGAGGATCGAAACAGGCGAGGACGCGCTGAACGTGTTCGACTACTGGCTCTTGGTAGCACGGGGCCAAAGGGTGCGGAAGACCGTTGTTACCGACCGGCTTGGGGCGTTGAGTGTCGCCGCGGAAATGCTTCGATTGAAATACGGCGGTAAGATCGGGTTTGCCGAGTTTCAGAAGTGGCAGCAATCTCAAGCAGCGAACCTTGCTGCTTTGCGAGCGCCTGTCTCCAGAGTCGCGCAGGGTTCCGCCATGGTCCGATTTTGGGAGGTGCGAGACGCCGGGCTCGCGGCAGCGTCCGTGACATTCTCTCTTGATGGAAGGGTCAACGAGCTCAGCCGTAAACTTGAGCGCGGCCAGCCCATACGTCACAACAGAGCCCAAAAACATGTCGTTCGATGACTACGGTTGGCCAAGCGAGCGGACAAGGGGACAAGGGGTCAGCCTAGGGACAAGGGGTCACTCTCGAAAGTCGTCTGCAAGTTGTAGTCACGTCCAGCGACTCAGGCCGGGCGGTTCCGGTGCGAAGGGGCGAAGGGGTCGGCGAAGGGGTCTGACCCCTTGGCAGACAGGGGCATCTCACGGCGGAGTACCGACGCCGCATGTACACGAGCCTAAGCCAGGAAAAGGTCCCGGCGCCCCATTACGGCATGTTCGCCCGGCCCGTCCTGACGAGATACCGAACTAGGAGCGGCGATGAAGGAAGCGAAGTTCCAAGCACAGTTTGAGAGCGATTACCGTGCGATGTATCGCGCGTCGCCAGACGGCTTTACCGACCTCGACTTCGTCGGAGCTCTGGGCTCCATCCACGGTGCTCTTTTGTATTCGCGACTATTTCTGCCCGATTTTACCGAATGTAATGGAATGATATTCCTTCGCGACGTCTTTGAAGATGCGGGTGGCGAAGATGCGATCAACAGACTGTATGCCGAGTACGGGGATCGCTGTAAAATCGAACAGAGCTTGAACAGCTTCGACCTGACACTGAATCTTCCGAACCAATTAACAGTCAATGGTGCTGGCGATGCCCAGTTGCTGGCGCAGCAACTTGTGACGGCTTGGCGGTTACGATTGCAGAACGCATATCCAGAACGAACATTCATGGTAAGCGTGTTCGATGATGACGGCGAAGCGGGTGTCGTTTTCTACCAGACCGAATCGTCCCGGCCGTGACCATTGCAGCCGAATCATGCACGAGGTGTGTCTAAGCAGGGGGCCGGAGCCGGATTAGGAATCAGCGCGTTCGCGGCGATAACCGGCAGAATCAGCGACTGGCCTCGATCCAAGTC
Organism: uncultured Candidatus Solibacter sp.; assembly: GCA_964604945.1. Lineage (GTDB taxonomy): Bacteria > Acidobacteriota > Terriglobia > Bryobacterales > Bryobacteraceae > PNKE01. Next base: position 36 of record CAZSBK010000230.1, on the reverse strand, counting down.
GACAATTGCTCGGACAATACCGCCGCCTGCACGACT
>CAZSBK010000229.1:0-2516 GCA_964604945.1 uncultured Candidatus Solibacter sp. | reverse complement strand
CTGGTCCGCGGCCGGCCCCCCGGCCGGCAAACCAATACCGGGCTGCCGAACAAGCCGCAACTCCAAGGAGCAGGACTCCACCCAGGCGTCACTCGCTCCAACCGCGAACAGCGAAAGCGGGTCCCCGTTGTGCTTTTCGACGGAGCGGGTGCTCAGGCCAGCCGGTACAGCAGAGCCCAGTGTCGCTCACTGCCCAGGCCAGGACTGGAATAGAGACTCCACCGATTGATCCCCCTCGGGATCGGGCTCGGTGCAGCCAGACGGAGGCTGTTCGCTCACTTGGACCATTCGAAACCGGAAGGGCGGACGCCACTGTACGAGAAAGTAAGTCTTCTTCGAGTTGGCGACGCCGTCATCGGAATCCACACCAACGGCCCACAGGCCCGGCTTGCCTTCGCAGTGCTTTGAGGGCCTGATGAACTCACCAGAAAACCTCTCCTTCCTTAGCTTGGTGTGCCAAGTCCGGAGAGTCTCCGGATTCGCCGGATCGGACCATCTCTGGGCCTCCTCCCAGACCATACCCAGCCATTCGTCGGCGAAATCGGCGGGCCGAAGCGCGACTGGATCAATTCTCAACGCTTTGCCGTCATCGAAGTCGTAGTGATGGAGGACAGTTCGCGTCAATTGTGCGGCATCCAGGGAGGATGTCATTGCCTCGACGAGAGCCTGGTCCCGGTCAATACTGCCCTTCAGATAGAACCAGGGAGAGAAGCCGCCGGGATTTGTTTCCACCAGGGTCTGGCGTTTAGCCGCGGCATCGATGCTCCAGATCCGCAGGTAATCCGCCCGCCAGTTGGATGTGCACCAGGGTGTGTACCCGAGAGCCAAAACGAGGTCCGGCTGGCCCTTGTCGCTCGGCGAAGCGAGGATGTCGATGACCTGCTGCGGTCGGTAGAGCCCCTCGCGGTAGTCAGTCTGTTCGTAGTCGAAGATCCTCTTCCACTTCCCGTTCGCCCGGCGATAGACGTAAATGGACTCGTCGTATCCACAGACGATCCCTACCCCCGTGGTCACCGCGAGTAGAGAGTTCCTGTGGCGGATCTTTACTTCCCCGAGGAATCCGGCCAAGGTCTCCCCTACGGTATCCGCCGCGCTTCCAGCACCTGCGGCGGGGGCCGTCATCCCAGCTGTTGCCAGCTTTCCGTTCAAACTCAATTCGAGCGCCGATTCGCCGCCGCCCGGCAGTCCTGCAACGTACGATTCCACCCAGTCACGCAGTTGGTGCTTCGCCTTTGTCAACTCCGGCGTCGCGCCCTGTGTCGCGACTGCATCCTTGGAGCGGCTCTTGACTGAATTTAGAGTTGTCCGGAGTTGTTCAAGCGCATCGTCCTGGCCAAGAGCATCGCCAGGATAAGACAGAAATAGAACAAAAACAGCCGCCCAATTGCGCGTCATGGCTCTATACTACGACGCCGGCTGGGCGGGCATGCACTGGCCCAACAGCGCATCGACGACAGGGAGAGGAATCCCGACCACACATCGCCGCTTACGTCGCTAACACGAGCGCAAACCCGCAACCTGCCTTGCCGGCAGCGCATACTGGACATTCAGCCCATGTCTACGCAAGAACTTGCCCAGAGGGGCACTGAGCGCAAAGCCCAACCAACAGCGGGTGTTCGGCCAAGAAGCCAGCTCCGCCGGGCGATCATTCGCCTGCCGATGATCTTGCTCGGTCTGATTCTCTGCGGTCTCCTATCCCAGGGTCTGGCCTCAGGAGCGGAGTTGGTTATCCACTTCACGACCGTCCAGAGGGCCCTTGCCCGCCAGGTCTTCACGCAGGACGGCAGAAAGTACCTGCGCGGCACCCCGGCCGCCAAGTGCAGCTATGCCTACCTCCAGGACCCCAAGGTCGGCGCGGACGGCGGATTGCTCAACGTGCAGGCGCGCTTCAGCGGCCGTTCGGCTTTGAACGTATTTGGCGTGTGCGTCGGACTGGGCGACGCTTTTGACATATCGATCCACGCGCTGCCCTACTACCAGGACGGCTTCCTAAAGCTGAAGAACGTTCGGGTCGAAGGCAAGGGCCGCGACGGTTTCTACATTCGCCGCGTCTGCGCGGCCATGGCCAGGAGCCTTCAGACGCAGTTCTCTTATCGGGTCCTCGATGAGGCGAAGACGATCCTGGAGCGGAAGGAAGAGGGTGCAGGATATGTGAAGGAGTTGGCACGGTTTCAGGTTCCGGCCGTTTGGGTCACGTCAGAGGCCGTGGTCCTTTCACTGGATTTCGCGCTCGTAGTGAAGTAGTGCCGAGGGTCAGCCGTATGGCTGCCACAGAGGTCGCCGGGGCCTCTCTCAGCACGAACCCGGGAGTTGTTCCATTCGTGCGGTTTGACTGTGCCTCAGCCTCGGGGGGAGGTGCATGATGGGCCATTTCTCGAAGGTGGCTTAGATGTGTGGCACCACAACATGTGACTTTTAGCCGCGGACACTGTCGGGTCACTCGTATCGGAGCGCTTCGATCGGATTGATCCGCGCCGCCTTCATCGCCGGATAGATCCCAAACACCACGCCAACCA
>CAZSBK010000228.1:0-2520 GCA_964604945.1 uncultured Candidatus Solibacter sp. | reverse complement strand
GTCGCCGCGCCGCCGTCGAACGTCCAATGGATAACGGGATCCTGCCCCCAAGCCGGGACCGTGAGGCAGAAACAGATGGCGGCACCTCTGATCAATACAGCTTTGCTCATTGTCTTTTCCTCCTGTCTTAACCGGACTCCAACAATTTTCTCATCAATAAATGGCAAAGTGATAGCCAGCGCAAACCCCACCATCTGCGCCGAGCAGCCCCCGACGAGCCGGGCAATTTGCCCGTAGGTCGCCACGCGCCCGACTGGGATTTGCCGGACAGCCGCGTAAATCCGTTCATACAACCTGGGACCATTTTGGCTGCGCTCTTCTTCCATCCGACGCCTCTTACAATTTCAATCTGCAATCATTATAGCGAAGAAAACCGCCCGGTTGTACCGGGCGGTGAGACCTCTATGAAATCACCTTGTCATTTACCAGGCACATCAGCCGCTCGTTGGGAGCCAGCGCCTGCCGCGCCTGCTCGCGCAGGATGTTAACCCCGGCAAAGAATTCGCGCATCATGACCACCATCAGGTAACCTCGATCCGTAGAAATCCGCAAAAGGTCCCGGGTACTGGCCTTCGAGAAAGCGCCCATTATGCGCATGAACAACATTTCCAGCCAAAGACTGCGCTCGATGGATTGATTGAAGTCCTTTTTGAATTGCGTCCGGTTAAGCTTCAAGTCAAACAATTCCATCATGAAGCGATACTGCATCTGCTGATGTTTCTCGAATTTGCGGATCGCTGAGATTCCCATCCGGCCGGAATTCACCAGGCGGTCATAATCGCCCAGGGAAAAGGTGTTCACGTAAAGTGAACCGTCCAGGTAGCTGAACGAACCAGAACCCACGCCGACGTATTCCTCGTATTCCACGATGTATTCGTCGATCATGGTGATATCCTTGCGGGCGTAAGTCCAGGCTGACATGGGCCGGTATACCTGCCCCAGTTCCTCATTCACAATGCGGTAAAACGCCGGTTCACGCGAATAATCCACTTTACCGATCGCCCGATCCATCGCAAAGGACACCGATGGCGCGCTCATAAGCGGGTAAAAGGTGACCTGATTGGCGCCTGAGTCGATCGTTTTCCGTATATCCTCGCGTAAAATCTCTTCCGTTTGGCTTGGGAAGTTGAAGATCATATCCACGTTGATAGATGGCAGAATGCCGACTGCGTCCTTGATCCGTTGTAGTACTTCCTCGCCAGTGCCAAATTTGGACAACCGACTCATCTGCTTCAATAGAGTGTTATCAAAACTCTGGACGCCGACCGACAACCGGTCCACCCTACCCTTGAGTTGGTTTAGAATTTCAGGGGTCAAGTGGTTCGGATTGGTCTCGCATGACACCTCACGAATGCCGAACAACCGCTTGGCAAGGTCGATGGTTTCCACAAGTTCATCCACCAGAATGGTTGGCGTGCCGCCGCCAAAATAGAGCGACTCAAACTGATAGCCCAGATCCGCCACAATCTGTAATTCCTTGCGAAGATTTCGGAAATAGGTCCGCGCCCGGTCTTCCTGGTACAGGAACCGATTGAAGGAACAATACGGGCATAGGCTCTCACAAAAAGGGACATGAGCATATAAAACATACTTGCGCCCGGCACGCGGAGCGGGTATTTTTTCAATATCCGCGGGTTTGAGATCCAGGTACTTCTGGGTTACATTCTTCAAAACGGTCGCTAAAAGGTTAGTGCCGATTGTTAGTTTGAGATCGGTAAAACTTCTCCTGGGTGATCCCGTACGAAAGGTAATACCGTTGGCGGTTAACTGATCCAGAATGCTTCTATCTATTACAGGTATACTCTTCAATTTACAACCTCATAAAAGGTCATTACAGATTATTCGACCTTTATCTTCAAAGAAGACAATAATACCACAATTACTCTGTAACAGATCATGCGGGACATGGAAAACATGATGCAATTCGTGTATACTCAGCTTTTGGAATTGAAGTTTCTAGAATAAAAACCAATCAAGGGTGGGATTAATCATGAAGTATCGACATTTGGGTAAGGCGGGAATCAAAGTCAGTGAGCTTTCCCTGGGCGCGTGGGTAACCTATGGCGGGCAGGTCGGGGAAGAGGTAGCGGAACAGTGCATGCGCGCAGCCTATGATGCTGGGGTTAATTTTTTTGACAATGCCGAGGCCTATGCGCGTGGAAACGCCGAAATCGTCATGGGCAATGTTATCAATAAAGCTGGCTGGCGGCGGGAGGATCTGGTCGTATCCACTAAAATATTCTGGGGCGGCAATGGCCCCAACGACCGCGGTTTGTCCCACAAGCACATCATTGAGGGCGTGAATAATTCATTGCGTCGGCTGCAGATGGAATACGTGGATCTGGTCTTCTGTCACCGTCCTGACCCTGAGACCCCCATCGAAGAAACTGTGCGGGCCATGGATATCGTCATCAGGCAGGGTAAGGCCTTCTACTGGGGCACCTCAGAATGGAACGCCGCGGACATCATTCGCGCCGACAGTTTCGCGCGCCAGAACCATCTCGCCCCGCCCAGCATGGA
>CAZSBK010000227.1:0-2564 GCA_964604945.1 uncultured Candidatus Solibacter sp. | reverse complement strand
CCGATCGCCGCCTTCGCCTCTTCGACATACCGGCTCAACGAGCCCATCTGCTTGCCGACCGTGCCGAGCGAAGCCTCATATGCGCCAGCGATCTTCGGGCCCTCGGCCAACACGACGTTGAGCGCCGTATTGCGGCGCTCAATCTCGGTCATGTCCCGGCCCAGCCGCCGGCGCGCCTCGGTGAACGCCCGCTCGAACTGGATGTTGATGCCGTAAGTGCGCAGGACTTCGATCTGCTGCGTCGTGATGCCGCTCATGATGCCCTGCAAGGCGGCGGAAGAATCCTGGCCGGCGACGACAGCCGCATCCTGCGCCAGCCGTGCCAGATCGGTCGCCTTCGACAGATCGAGCTGCGCGGCGATCATCTTGTTGACGATGTCGCGCGAGGCTTGCGTCGTGATGCCCAGGTCTTTGATCCGGGTGACCAGCCGCTCGATCGAGCCTTCGTTGTAGCCATTGGCGCGCGCGAGCTGCGCGTTGACGACAGCCAGCGTCTCGTTGCGCGCCGCCAGGCGGCTGGTCTCCTCGACCTGCGTCTTCACCCAGCCCACAACCCGCTCGAACGCCGAAGCCAGAACGCCGGCGGCCGCGGCGCCCTTGGCCACAGACACCGTCAGCCCATCGATGCCAGAGGAGGCTCCGCGCGCGGCCCTCACTGCCGTCGCTTCCATCGACGACAGACCAGCGTTGACGCTCTTAATCGAGGCGTTGGCACGGTTGACGTCGACTTCAACGACGAGTTCGAGTTTGTTGTCGGCGGGCAAGTGTCAAATCGCGGCGAGACAGAGAAGCTCCATCTCGCACCCAGAATCAGGTCTGCGACAGCGTCAACGCTGACGGTGCCGCCACATGCGGTGGGTGCAGCGCGCGCGATCGCCTGGGTCCAGATCTAGTGGAGATTTACCTGGCGCACAAATCCCTCACTTGTTTGCCGAGTGCGCGAGCTCGCAACTCAGACCAGCCGCGAGAGAAGTGGGGAACGCATATCAGGTTTTCACTGTTGATCTTCCCATTCAGGTGCGTTGCCGCATCGAGACCATGCGCAACAACGAGTCGAGGTTTGATGGCGTCCAGAAGAAAATCAAATACGGCTGTATTTCTGTCCGAAGTTCCGAGATCGCAAACTTCGGCACTTGGCTGTGAATAGATATTGGTTTCCAGGCACCTCACCGGTGCAGCTTCTTCGATGAGCCACTCGATGACTCGACGCGTATTGCTCTTGCTCGCTCTGCGCTTCTTGCCCGGCTTCAATGGCCTGAGCAGCCGCTCACGCTGATAGTCCTGGAACCAAGTTGTCTTGTCGAATCCGAACTGAGGACGCCAATAACTCCAAAAGTCCACGGGAGAGGGGGTCGCAGGATTGACACCTGCAATGATCACGCTGCATTCCAGCGGGGATCCATCGCAGACAAATGGACGAAGCTGAGTCGGTTTGCCAACCAGAGTCAGTAGCTGTTGTTTGAAGTCGTTAAGTGTTGTCATAACACTTTGAAGACTATCCCAAAGACGACATAGTTGTCTAGTAGTTTTTACAGGTTATTCCAAACAATAAAAGACAAATAAAACAATAAAAAACGTAGCGTGCCAGCATCCGGAAGCATGGAGCTGCCGATCCTGCGATGGGCCGTCGACTCACTCCGTCCGGCTGACTACTTGAAGTAGTTTCTGCTCATCCTCAAGGACCAGCATCGCGGCGAATTCGTCTGCCGGGATCTCGTCCATGTCAATTCTCGCTCCGAGCTTCAAGGCCGCTCTGAGATCAACGGCTCGCCGCAACAGCAGCCCCGCCTCGGACGACTGCGCGGCCTCAAGCCGGTCCAGCGGGCAGTGATCGCACCGGCCGCCGTCGTCCGGCGCATCATGGCAGAGTCCGGGATCGCAGAGTTCATCCCGGCGCAGTGACCAGTGAATCAGAAATCGCAGGGAGGGCTGATCGGGCCACTCCCCGCTCGTCAGTTTGGGTCCACGGTCTCCTGGAACGCAGCTTCGAGGGCATCGATGGCCGCCTTCACCGCCACGGCCTGGTGGATGATCGGCACATCGCCGGCGTAGCCATCGGCGGCCAGCACCAACCGCTTGTACAGTGCGCCTGCCGGCGCGAGGTTGATGATCAATTCTTGCCGGTTGTAGGGCAGGTCGAGTACCCTGGCGAAGCCCCGCCTGTACTCAAAGACGTCCTTGGCCGAAGGCATGCGGAGGGAGTGGGTCACCGTCCCGCCAAGAACGCGGAGCGTCACCTCGAAACCGTCACCGACCTGGACGACGTCATCGACCTCGGCCTGACCCAACTGCTCGATGACCCGGCTGGCCTCGAAGGGATCCACCTCAGGCGCATCCGGCTCCGCTACGCGGATCTTGGCGAGCAGCGCGGCGTCGGCATCCTCGGAGTTGGGGATCGTGGTTTCGGAGATCCCTCGCCCCAACTGCTTCACGATCACCTTACGGCGGCGCTGACGCTCCATCCATTCCTCGTCAGTCGGGAAACGCACGCGGACGGTTTTCACGCCTGCGGGCGTCCGGAGATTCATCGCGACCGGCTTGGCCGCGTCAAAGACACACATGTT
>CAZSBK010000226.1:0-2581 GCA_964604945.1 uncultured Candidatus Solibacter sp. | reverse complement strand
TCTACCGCATCGGCTAGGAGGCACTCACGCATGACGCGCCCAGTCCGCCACGCTCGCAACTACGCCTTCACCCAGCCCGGAGTCGCCTTCCGGATCCATCCCTCACGGATGGACCGGCTCCCAGGCGCTCTGGGCACCGTGGTGAATAAGGTCGTCCGCACCAGGTCCGACATCTTCCAGGAACTGCGCCGCCGGGATCTCGAAGATGACGCCATCGACGAGGCTTACCTCTGGCTCTCGGACGCCTTCCCCGGCTGCTACTTCGGCTTCATCGGACCCGATGCCGACGGCTGGCTCCAGTACGGCTGGATCCCCGACGGCCAACCCCAACACGACTGCGGATGACAATCCGCATGAGCCTCTGCCGCCGGCTCGCTCAGCCGGCGGCTTCGTTCTTCCCCTGCTGCCCCACCAACAAGCGGATCTTCGTCTCCAGCACTTCCTCCCGCAATCGGCACTCGCCGGCCCGGACGTAGGTCCCGTTGATCCGCACAAACAGCCGGTTCTCCATCTCCGCGATTTCCCGCCGCACGTCGGCCAGCAGAGCCCTGTTCTGCAGGCTGACGTAGGTCGCCACCAAGCCGGAGATGAGCCCGATCGCTGGAACGATCATCTTGAGCAGCGTTTCATTCATTCGGGTTTCTCTCGCAGGAGGATCCGCAGTTCCTGGGACCAGTCGGCCAGCGCCAGCACCAGCCCTTCCACGTCCGGGTGGCCGTCGCGAAGCTGAGACTCGACATGCGCAATTTCACTGCGGCAGCGCTCGATGTCAAGCTGCCACTGGCGTTCTCTCAGCGGCGACATCGGCGAAGTCTCGTCCGTCGCCTTCAAGCACTGCGGAATTTCCGCAGTGGTCCTGGTATCGCCGCACGATGACATCGCAGTACTTCGAGTCGAGCTCAATCAGCCGCGCCTGGCGGCCTGTGCGCTCACAAGCGATCAGGGTCGTGCCGGATCCGCCGAATGGATCGAGCACGGTGTCCCGGCTCTTGCTGGAGTTGCGGATGGCGCGCTCCACGAGTTCCACAGGTTTGGTCGTGGGGTGGAGGTCATTTCGAACCGGCTTCTTCACAAACCACACGTCGCCCTGGTCACGCGCCCCACACCAGTAATGCTGCGAGCCCTCCCGCCAGCCATAGAGCATCGGCTCATACTGCCGCTGGTAATCCGCGCGCCCCATCGTGAAGGTGTTCTTCGCCCAAATGACGAAGGTCGACCAGTGGCCGCCGGATTCCGTGAACGCCCGGTAGAGCGTATGCAGTTCCGACGACGACATGCAGATGTAGATGGCGCCCTTGGTGACGGTGAGGATATTGGCGCAGGCGTCGCGGAGGAAACCTCCAAAGGCCTCGCCCAGATTGTCGTTCAGGATCGTGCGCTTCTTTCCGCGCAGCTTGTCCTTCATCGTCGCGCCATAGTTCACATTGAAGGGAGGGTCCGTGAATGTCATGTCGGCCAGGCCGCCGGCCAACACCTTCTCCAGAGCGTCAATCTGCGTGGAATCGCCACACAGCAATCTGTGCTGTCCGAGAATCCATACGTCACCGGGAAACGTGACCGCGGTTTCCGGCTTTTCGGGCACGGCATCCTCGTCCGTGTGCCCGGCAGCGCCGCCATCCTGCTCGGCAAGCAGATCCTCGATCTCCTCGTCAGCGAAGCCCAGGATGCTCAGGTCGTAATCGTCCTCGCGAAGCGATTCAAGCTCGACGCGCAGCATCTCCGCATCCCAAGACGCGCCGGAGATCGCAAGCTGGTTGTCCGCGATGACCAGCGCACGCCGCTGCGTCGCTGTCAGATGATCCAGGACAATGACCGGAACCTCGGTCATGCCCAACTTCCGTGCAGCCTGCAGGCGGGCGTGGCCGGCGATAACGATTCCATCGGCTCCGGCGAGGATGGGGTTGGTCCAGCCAAATTCGGCGATCGACGCCGCAATCTGGGCGACCTGTTCCTCGCTATGCGTACGCGCATTTCGTGCGAATGGAATCAGCCGATCGACCGGCCACAGCACCACCTGCAGATCCGTCATGCCTTCACCGGGGAAGCCGACTTCTTGAACAGACCGAGTTCGTTGTTGAGGTCGACGATCTTGCCGATCATCGGCACCACAACGGAGACGAGCCGCTCGAAGGTGAACGAGCGGGACAGCTCGTCGCTGGCCTCATAGGCCTGCTGGATGACGTCCAGCACAAGGTCCAGCTTCTTGCGGCCCTGGCCCGGCAGTGGGATCGCGTCTTCGACGGCGCGCACCGCCATCAAAATGAGGGGGAGAAGTTTAAGCACAAGGCTGATGTTTTTCATGGAGTCCCTTTCGGTGTGAAAAAGGCCGGGGCGGCCAGCTTCAGAGAGCGCGGCCGCCCCGGTTCGGAGGAGGATGGTTGCTGCTCTAGGACTTCTTGGTCAACGCCTCGGCCACGGCGGCGGCGACCATCGCGCCGATGGCCTTCAGGCTCGCGTCGTCGATGGTCATCGTGCGCGCCAGCATCGTGTCCGCGGCACCGCTCTGGATGGGATTCCACTGCGCATCGATGGCGATGTCGGAGTGGCGCACGGCCTGCTTGCCGACCATGTTGGCCGTCTC
>CAZSBK010000225.1:0-2712 GCA_964604945.1 uncultured Candidatus Solibacter sp. | reverse complement strand
TCAGTTCCGATTTCATCGGCATGAACTACGACTATCCGGAAGCTTCGTATGCGAAGCGGCGTGAGATTCTCCGGGCGCACGAGAATTACCAGAAGGGGTACTATTATTTCGTGGCGAACGATCCGCGCGTGCCTGCCTTCATCCGCGAGGAGATGGCGACGTGGGGCTTGGCGGCGGACGAGTTCAACGACAACGGCCACTGGCCGCACCAGATCTACGTTCGCGAGGCGCGCCGCATGCTCGGTCAACATGTGATGACCGAGCACGACACGCTCAGCAAAACGGCGGTGGACGATCCCGTGGGCATGGGTTCCTACACGCTTGATTCGCACAACTGTCAGCGCTACATCACGCCTGATGGCTTCGTGCAGAACGAAGGCGATGTGGGCGTCTCGACGAAAGGGAAGCCTTATCGGATCTCTTACGGCTCAATCGTACCGAAAAAGGCCGAGTGCCAGAACCTGCTGGTGCCGGTGTGCGTGTCGAGCTCGCACATCGCCTTCGGTTCGATCCGCATGGAGCCGGTCTTCATGATCCTTGGCCAGAGCGCGGCCACGGCAGCGGCACAGGCGATCGAAGAGGGCAAAGCCGTCCAGGAGATCGACTACCCGCGCCTGCGTGAACGCCTGCTGGCGGATAAACAGCGCTTCTAACAGAAGTTTTTTCATTCGTATGAGAGCGTTATAATTAACAAGCTATCGAGAGGATGGAGACATGAATAGCGCATACAGAAAATCAGTGTTGGTTGGAACTTTGAGAACCGCGGTCATCGTCATGGCAATGGGGGTCACCGGTTTTTCAGAAGAGGCTGTACCGCTTCAATCCAGCCGGGGTGACGGTGGGGGCGGGACCGCGGCGACTGAAGTTCCTCCGCGGATCGTTTCCACAACGCCTGCAGTCGGTGCCACGGATGTTGACCCGACTACGAGCGAAATCTCGGTCACCTTTGACCGCGATATGGCGAAGGGCTTCTCGTGGACCGGCGGCGGGACGAATTGCCCACCTGGAGTCGCTGGCCAGGGGCCGTTTTGGCGCGACGCACGTACGGCTGTATATCCAGTCAAGTTAGAGCCGGCTCATTATTATCGTATTGGGATCAATTCAAAAAGCCGTCGCAACTTCCGCAGCACAACGGGCGTACCCGTGCAGCCCTCAGCCATCTACTTCACGACGCGCGGGGCGAGTGAAGAGTTAACCGGTAAGACGCAAAAGCCAGTTGTTCTGACAATGACTCCGGCTAACGGTGCGGTTGCGGTTGATCCGAAGACGACTGAACTACAGGTCTGCTTCAGTGTTCCCATGGGCGCAGGTTTCTCTTGGACTGGCGGCGGGCCTGAGTATCCGGCCTTGCAGGAGGGGAAGGGGCCGCGTTGGGCAGAGGATCACCGCTCCTGTGTACTGCCTGTCCGTCTCGAGCCAAACCGACAGTACCGGCTACGCTTGAATAGTCCTTCGCACAAGAATTTTCAGAGCGCGGCCGGAGTACCGCTGGACCCCGTGGTCTACACCTTCAAAACCGGCAAGTAGGACTGTCTTAACAGCCTGAAAACCTTCAGCCTAAGCAACCTTCTCCGTCACTCCCACTCGATGGTGGCGGGCGGCTTGGAGCTGATGTCGAAGACCACGCGGTTGATGCCGCGCACCTCGTTGATGATGCGGTTCGAGATGCGGGCCAGCGTGTCGTACGGCACGCGCGTCCAGTCCGCGGTCATGGCGTCGATGCTGTCCACCACGCGCAGGGCGCAGACGTTCTCGTAGGTGCGCTGGTCGCCCATCACGCCGACGGACTTGACGGGCAGCAACACGGCGAAGGATTGCCAGATCTGCTTGTAGCCCGGCAGCTTGTACATCTCCTCCTGCACGCGCAGGTCGGCCTGCTGGATCAGGGCCACGCGCTCGGCTGTGACCTCACCGAGGATACGCACGCCCATGCCGGGCCCGGGGAACGGCTGGCGGTCCAGCAGTTCATGGTCCATGCCCATCAGGCGGCCCACGGCGCGGACCTCGTCCTTGAAGAGTTCGCGCAGCGGCTCGACCAGTTCGAACTTCAGGTCGGGCGGCAGGCCGCCCACGTTGTGATGGCTCTTGATGGTCTGGCTGGGACCTTTGAGCGGGCTGACGCTCTCGATCACATCGGGGTAGATGGTGCCCTGGCCGAGGAACTTGCAGTCCTTAAACTTGCGGGCCTGTTCGACAAAGACCTCAATGAATTCACGGCCGATGATTTTGCGCTTCTGTTCCGGCTCCTCGACGCCTTTGAGCGCTCCGTAGAAACGCGCCTTGGCGTCGATCACATGCAGGTCCATGCCGAGTTTCGCGTGGAACATGGTCTCGACCTGCTTGTCTTCGTTGGCACGCAGCAGCCCGTTGTCCACAAAAATGCAGTGCAGCCGGTCGCCAATGGCCTTGTGCAGGAGAACCGCGACAACGGAGGAATCCACGCCGCCGCTGAGCCCGAGCACCACGTGTTCATCGCCGACTTGCTGCTTGAGTTTCTGAACCGTCTCGTCGACCCACGAGGCCAGTTCCCAGTCGCCGGCGCATCCGCAGATCGAGAACAGAAAGTTATGGAGGATCTTGTCGCCGTGCTGAGTATGGACCACTTCGGGATGGAACTGGAGCGCGTAGAGATTACGCGCCTCATTGCGCATGGCCGCGTTGGGGCAGGAGAGAGAGCGCGCGGAGGTCTTGAAGCCCTCAGGCATAACCTCG
>CAZSBK010000224.1:0-2785 GCA_964604945.1 uncultured Candidatus Solibacter sp. | reverse complement strand
ACCCGCAGCTCTTCCGGGACATCCAGGAACGCCGCATCCTCGTGGACAACTGCACCGGCAAAGAATTGCTCCGCCGGGTCATCATCACCGAAGCCATGGCCTCCATCCTCAGCGAGGACACCTACCTGGTCTTCCACTACAAACTCCTGTCCTACCTGGGCGAGCACGGGTACAAATGGGCCAAGGAACAGAAGCTGGACATGCTCGGCAAACACGCGTGATCCTCGCGTCCGGGAATGCCCCCCCGAGAGCCGTTCGTGACCTGCGTGCGATCCTGAGCCGCCTCCGAAGGGCTCACGCCTTCCAATTGAACAGGCTCAGCCCGGACCCTTCCGCCAGATCCTGAAAGTACATCTCGATCAGCCGTCGACGCGCAAGTCGGCTCTCGTCGTCCCCGTCGTGTAGCGTCCCTGCGAAATCTTCAGATTGGAGAAGGCGTCGCAGAGCTGGTCGAAGTACTCCCGTAGGGGCGACGCATGCGTCGCCCCCTCCCCACCGGCGAAAAGGACGAAAGCCAAAAAGCCGAAGAACAGGAAAGAAGGCGGAAAACGGCGAAGCAAGAAGAGGTCTCGCGCAGAGACGCAGAGACGCAGAGTTCAAAGAAGAAAGGCGGACTCTTGAGATCGGGTCCAATCATTCTCTGTGTCCTCTGTGGCAAAGAACAAGAAAGAAAGCTCTTGGGCCACAGAGGGCACAGAGACCCCAGCGCGGCCTTCGGCCGCAACCAAAGGGGATAGAGGGCATCGGCCGGGAGCGGGTATAGTAGCATCCTCGTAGATATTCGGGACAAGAGAAAGGATGCTACTATGAAGTTGATGGAATTGTACCAGGACAAGATCGCGGGGGCAATCCGGGGGTTGGACCGCATTCGTTTTCGTGGGACGCTGCGTTGGCTGGCGACCTCGAGAGGTCTGGGGACGTTCATGAATCGCACGGGCATCTTGCTCAAAGAGTTCTCCGGTTGGGTCGACGGCCTGACGGCTCGAATCCGCGACAGCGCCGAACAACGAGCGAAGGACCTCGGCATCGAGGTGCGCTACCTGACCCGCGGCGGGGTGGACAAGGAGAACCTGGCGAGAGAAATCGCCCAGGCCCGAGGGATCACGCAAGGTTCGATCTGCCTCCTGAGCGTGGTGGAGCCATGCACCGCGCCGATGGTCAAGGGCAACAAGGCCACTCAGAAACTGGAGGTGGTGATGGCTCCACGCAAATGCGTCTGGCTGTACCATTACTTCGACGATCCGGCCCTGGGCTTTGGCCATGTTCGACTGCAAAGCTGGGTTCCTTTCAACGTGTTCATCTGTCTCAACGGCCGGCACTGGTTGGAGCGGCAACTGCAACACCACGGCATCGGATATCTCAAGGACGGCAACTGTTTTCCCTGGATCGAGGATATGGCCGCGGCTCAGCGACTGCTGGACGAGCAACTCCAGACCAATTGGACCGAGTTGCTCAACGGTCTGGCGTTGGGCAGTTGTCCGGCCCTGCCGGAGGTTCTGTCGCCCTTGCGTCCGGAATACTACTGGTCGGCGGACGAGACCGAATGGGCGACGGACATCCTGTTCCAGTCCCGTACGGCACTGGATGCGATCTACCCGTCGCTGCTGCACCATGCGATGCGGGTCAGCGACAGTCCCTCGGTGATGCGTTACTTCGGCCGAAGGGATCTCAGTCGGTCCGGCCGGATCAAGGGCCGCGCCCCGCAGGAGGTGATGACCGACTGCCGCAAGTTCCACGAAGGCTTTCGGGTCAAGCACTGGCTCAATCGCAACTCGGTCAAGATGTACAACAAAAGCGGCAGCATCCTGCGGATCGAGACCACGATCAACCACACGCGGGACTTCAAGGTGTTTCGCTCGCCGGCGGACGATGCCGATCGTCCGGCCTCGTGGCAGCAGATGCGCAAAGGCGTCAGCGACCTGCACCGTCGGTGCGAACTGAGCGATCAGTGCAACGAGCGGTATGGCGAAGCGATGGCTGCGGCCGAGGTCCAGGAGAAGCTCAAAGAAGTCGTTACACCGGCCTGCAACCGAATCCGCAAGGACGGCAAGAACTACCGGGGTCTCAATCCCTGGCAAGAACAGGACTATCAGCTACTCCGCTTCCTGGCCCAAGGGCACCAGGCTCTCAACGGGTTTCGCAACAAGGACCTGCGTCGCTGGCTCTATCCAAAGTCCGACGACGCCGACCCGCAGACGCGTCGAAGAGAGGCCGGCCGCACCACACGATGCATCAAGCTGCTGCGTGCCCACGGCCTAGTCCGCAAAGTGGCCAAGGAGAACCGCTACACGTTGACGGCCCAGGGGCAGAAGTTCGCCACGGCTCTGCTGTCGGCCTCCACCGTGGATATCAAAGGACTTACGAAACTCGCTGCATAGAAATCACGCATCAAAAACGATGTTCTGAAGGATTGTAGTACAGAGCAGAAGGCAAAAACAGCGCCACGAGCAGAAGGTCGGAAAGGCCCGTGTTCTTCCGTTCCTCCTTTCGCATTTCTCTGTGTTCCTCTGTGACCTCTGTGGCTTCCTTTCTCAGCTCTTCACAGGGTCGTTGAAAAGCAACGGCCGGGCTCCGCTGCCCGGCCGTCTTGGAGTCGCGAGGACCTGGGGATATTACTTCTGCTGAAGCTCGTCCGGGTGGGCGTTGACGAAGCCGGCCGGAGGCTCCATGGGGATGAAGGTGTCGGGCGGGAGTTGCGGAGCGTAATCGAACTGATCCTGCACGATGGTCAAGGTGCGCTTCAGATCATCTGTCACGGGCAGCCCGGACAGCTCGATCCGCATCG
>CAZSBK010000223.1:0-2833 GCA_964604945.1 uncultured Candidatus Solibacter sp. | reverse complement strand
CGCTGCTCCGACGCCGGCCTCGGCGTCTCCGCAGCTCCCGCTTGCGCTCTCCGCCTCGGCGGTCATCGTGGCCAGGGGCTTCGTCTCACCCGGCCCGCGTCCCGCCGATTGAAATGGCGGCTCGCTGCGCTCGCCGCCCGCAATCGTCGGTCCGCTACGCTTCGGCGAGCTGGGGAACGCGTCGGCCAGTGGGCCGTCTCCGCCTTCTTGCCCCTCGCGTACTTTTTGAGCCACCTGTGCTGCTGGCTGAGGATCGCGGGCAGGGCAATTTCGCCACCTTCAGAACACAGAACCCGCATCACGGAGCCAGAGCACATGGAAAGACAATTCTCAAAGGTACTTCAGCCTTCCGGGTCCATCGAAGGCCCTCGCAGCATCACTTTCGTATCCAGGACGGCCCGGTGGACGCTTACAGACCCAGAAGGAAAGACGGTCACCACCACGCTGAAATCCGACCTTTCCCATCCCTTCAGACTGCCCCGCGGATGGCGGCTGACGCTGCCTGCGTCCGCACGGAACCCGGTAATGGTCACTGGGCTAGAGCCAGCGCCACCAACCAGTGTCAGCGTCACCGTGATCGGGTAACCCAACAACCCCTCGGCCGGTGGGCCGGCTCGCCGCTGGCTCGCTGGCCATGGGCTCGCCCGCGCGGCTCGCCGGCACGACCACCCCGGTAGGCGACGAGTCCCAAGGACGACTTCCTTCCTTTAGTCGCTCGTCCCGGTAGAATCCTCGGCAACGCGATGGTCCTGGCCCAGCAGCAGGCGGCTAAAGAAATGAATCTCCGTCGAGGAGATCGCGTCTGCGCGAGCGCACGCCCTGGGCCGAGGTGTTGCAGATCCGCAGACTCGCGTCTGGGCCTCGCGACAAATTTTGGGCGACTCGCGTCCCGGTCGAGGCGGTGTAAGCCCGCGGAAGGCATCAGGGAAATGCCTTCGTTTACGGTGGAATCGCGGTGGACCGACCAAACACAGCAGGGGGGTGGACAGCAGGGACTGGCCGGCGATGAAGATGAGGCGTACCAGGCAAGAAGAGCTGAGCACACGAAGTACGTGAAGAGCCTCTCCGTCAAGAACGGTCAGGTGTCGAGATACGAATTGGGCGACTTGCCTGTCGAGGTCTACGGTGAAACCGCTGGTGAACGGAACAAGGCGTTCGCGGCGCTGAAGGCCGATCTGACGAAGGGTGGAGACGTCGGCAAGGAGATGAGCCGCGACTTTCTCGGCCGTACCACGGACAGTGGGTCGGTCAGGCCCTTGGAGATTGTTCTGACCCGTTCATACAACAGCTATTCAAACCCAGGCGGAAACACGATTGTGGTCGATGTGGCGCACGACCTGGGAAGTACGTACACCTCCAAGATTCCCGGCGGGAAATTCACTTATGAGAGGATCTTGGCCCACGAACTCGGCCATGCGGCATTGGGCTACTACGATATGAGAATCGACATGATGTACAACATCAGGAACGCAGAGAACCCCATCATGAGAGCGCTTGGGGATACCAACGATCGGACCAGCTATTGGTGATCGAAGGTGCCCGCCCAGTTCGTCGAAACCAAGAGATGAGGTCAAGATGAATTCCAAGTTGTCTGTATTTGGGGGAGCCGCCCTTCTTTTGGCGGCTCCATGTCTCGTGTCGGGTGCTCCAATGGCAGCGAATCCGAAGAGTCCAGCCACATATGACGCCCAGTATTTCCGGAGTCTCCTCGACAAGGAAGGGCCTGGGGGGCTTGTAGACAGGTTGTACGTCGGGCCAGCGGATCTGATGACACCGCTTCTGTCCGGGATATCAACGGGTGCGGTGGAGTGGATCGACGTATACGACAGATGTCGTCGGGGAATTGATTCTGCTGATCCTAGTGGTGCAACCAAGGGCCGACTCGACGATGCACTCGCCCGCGCGTTGGGCAAGGAGACGGAGAGGGTCGTCTCATATCTGCACGCACACCCGGAGATCCCTGCAAATCAGCTCTGTAGACGCACGGCTACCCGAAGTGAGGATCCGGGCCAGGTGCTTGAGCCGCGCGAGTTACTGACGATCATCCAGCGGCAGCGAAATCTATCTCGAATTGCTGATCCAGCTTTGCAGACAGAGCGGGCGGCGTGCCTAGCTGCGACCTCGGATGTGCTGCACCGGCAACTGCGAATCTATCTCGCGTCGTATGGCGCCGAGAATTCCAAGTCAAAAGCTGTCGCCGAGCTTTCCGATTCGGAGAAGCGGGAGTTGGAAGCTGTGGTTGCGCCAGCTCGAAAGGATCCAACCCTTCGGGCGCGACGTGATGGCACGTTTCCGGATGGACCATTCCGTGTGGAGGACATTCCGCGTGATGTCCTCAAGTATTGTGGCGACCACTCAGGGCGGATTGCGAATCCAGAGGGTCCATGGGAGGTAACGGACGCGACCAGGGATCAGCGGCTCCCCGAAGCAAGGCTTTTGAGCGCGTGTCGGGCTACCGCAGACGACTGGGACATCACCTGCCAGCAGGGAGGCTTTGCCCCTTACATCCGCCACATACGTGTGCACCGCAGTGGTGACAAATGGACGGTGGTTCAAGAGGAAGACAGCCGGCGAAGTAAGGCTTCACCCGAAGGCAAGCGGATTGATCCATGGCCCGAGTGCGGAGCCCCCTCGAAACCGTCCTCGGCGTCCGTCTCACGTCCCAAGTCACGACGATCGACCCGTCCCTGAGACAGCGTCGGGACCACAGGCTGGCCACCGTCAGGCGGCCTGGCGTGAAGCGACGAGTGAATTGATGAGGCGGGCGACGGCCTTTTGGTCGCGCTCTGGCAGCTCCGCGACCTTCTGGAAGGTCTTCCAAAATCTGCGGGTC
>CAZSBK010000222.1:0-2869 GCA_964604945.1 uncultured Candidatus Solibacter sp. | reverse complement strand
GCCGAGGTCAGGTAGGACTGGCTGCACATGATGGCCGTGATCACGCCAGCCCAGGCGCGGCCAGGTTCCGAGTCATAGGCGATGCCGATCGACATCAGCAGCGCGCCGAGGTTGGCGAAGCCGAGGCCGAGCGGGCGGAAGTCGTGCGAGTTGCGGGCGATCTTTTCGGTCGGGTAGCTGGCGCTGTCGACCAGGATCTCCTGGGCCAGGGTCACGGTGTCGACGGCATGCCGGAAAGCTTCGACGTCGAAGCTGCCGTCGGCCCGCAGAAACTTCATCAAGTTCAACGACGCCAGGTTGCAGGCCGAGTCGTCCAGGAACATGTATTCGGAGCAGGGATTCGACGCGTTGATGCGGGCGGTGCTCTTCGACGTGTGCCAGCGGTTGACGGTCGAGTCGAACTGCATGCCCGGGTCGCCGCACTGCCAGGTGGCTTCGGCGATGGAGCGCATCAGGTCGCGGGCGCGGTACCTTTTCACCGGGCGCTGATCGACAACCGAGCGGGTGTGCCAGTCGGCGTCGTCGACCACGGCCTGCATGAAGTCGTCCGAGGCGCGGACCGAATTGTTGGCGTTCTGGAAGAAGATCGACGAGTACGCCTCGCCATCCAGCGAGGAATCGTAGCCGTTGTCGATCAGGACGTGGGCCTTGCGCTCTTCCTTCGCCTTGCACCAGATGAACTGCTCGACGTCGGGGTGGTCGGCGTTGAGGATCACCATCTTGGCGGCGCGGCGGGTCTTCCCTCCGCTCTTGATGACGCCGGCAAAGGCGTCGAAGCCCTTCATGAACGACAGCGGGCCGGAGGCGCGTCCGCCGCCCCACAGCAGGGCGTTTTCCTCGCGCAGGTTCGACAGGTTGGTGCCGGTACCCGAGCCCCATTTGAATAGCATGCCCTCGGTTTTGGCCAGATCGAGAATGGATTCCAGCGAATCCTGGACCGAGTTGATGAAGCAGGCCGAGCACTGAGGCCGGTGGACGGTCTTGTCGAGCTTCTTAATGGAATCCGTGGCTTCGTCGAAGTACCAGCCGTAGCCGCGATTTTCTTCCTTGACGCCAACGTTGAACCAGACCGGCGAATTGAACGACGCCTTTTGCGTAAGGACCAGATGCGCCAGTTCGTCGCGGAAGTTGTCCGCATCCTCGCGGGACCGGAAATAGCGGCCTTCGAGGCCCCATTCCGAGATGCTGTCGACCACGCGGTGGATCAGTTGGGCGACTGAGCGTTCGCGGTCAGGCGAGCCCATGCGGCCATGGAAATACTTCGAGGAGACGATATTGGTGGCGGTCTGCGACCAATCGGCCGGGACGTCGATGTCGCGCTGCTCGAAGATAACGACGCCCTTGTCATTGATAATGGAGGCGGTGCGCTGCTCCCACTTCACCTCGTCATAGGGGGTGCGTCCGGGTTCCAGCCGGGCAGTGAAATAGCGGGGGAACGAGAGTCCGGTCCGTTCTTCTTTCTTCAGATTGCGGCGGACATGACTAAAACGCGCGGTCGCATCAACGCTCAATTGACCCATCGGGATGACTCCTCCCTCGCAGCTTGCTTCTTCTGTTTGCCGAACAGCCCCGACACCCCAGCATCAGACCTCCGACGGCGGGAAGAAGATGGGGGCATTGGTAACAGTACCCCAAGATGTTGTAGTTGGTCAATGCCCGAATCGATAAGTTGTGTCTAACTGATTGATCCAAAGGGAAAAGAAAATCCGGAAATTTCACGCAACTGAAATCGATGCGGCGGGGCTGCATTGGTGGACTTTGGCCAACAGCCGGGGGAGGATACCGATAGCATGGCAAAGATCGAGCGCCATGTCATTAGACGACTTTCAAACGGTTGAAAACAAATCAAATAGGCTGGCCAGCCGCCGCGGCGCGTCAAGAGGCGAGCGAATCGGGGTGAGCGCCGAAGGCGTCTTCCCACCAACTGGCGAGGCGCTCAATGTCCTCATCTGGGGGGAGCGGCGGGCTGACGCGCGCGTTGATGGCGATGGAAAGCCGATTCGCATTCTTGATATCACCGGGATTGAGGACCAGGCGAGCTGAGGGCCAGGGGAAACCGGTGGAGACGATGCGGCAGCCCATGGCGGTTTGGAGGGTGAGCCAGTTATCGAGACCCTGGAGGCCGAGCCATTCGGCATCGGAAGAGGTGTTGGAGGAGTCCGGCAGGAAGATGACGTCGAGTTTCCCTGGCAGCGGAAAGGCGATCCATTCGGCGCCTGGGACGTGCGGGAAGTCGTCGAAGTTGGTGATGTGGGGCCAGGAGACGACGCCGATACGGGGTGCACCCGGCCGGTAGGGCGGCAAGGCCTCGACTTCGGGCAGGATCTCGGGCGTCAGGCAAATCTCCGGCGCGGGAGGCAGGTCGAGCTTGCGGCCGCCGAGATCGACTGTCCAGCCGGAACTGGCGGGGGCGATAGCAAGGTGGCGGCAATGTTCGAGCGGAACGGCAGGCGCGCTCTGGGCTTGGATGACGAGCCAGTCGAATTCGCGTTCGAACCGGTAAACCGACGAGGCTTCAAAGCGCGCCTGGGGCAACTGGCCGCAGGCCTCGGCCAGGATCGCCGCGTGGCGGCTGATCGACCCGCCGCCGGGGCAGGCGAATAACTGCGGCGCGGGCGGGCAGAGTGAAAGCGGTGCGACGTGGAATCCGTGGGCCTGGAGCGAACGGCAGATGGCAGCCGCCACCAGCAGCGGACCCTCGCTGAGGACCGGGCCGGTGATGTAGACGAGGTTCACGTCCATATTGTCTCAGGGCGGGGGACTGTTCCGGGCGGAGAACTGGCGGGCGCTGGCGTATGTGGAGCGGAATCAGGTGCGGGCGGGGCGGCGGGATGGGCGGAACTGATTCAGAATCAGTGGGATCCGAGGG
>CAZSBK010000221.1:0-2869 GCA_964604945.1 uncultured Candidatus Solibacter sp. | reverse complement strand
CCGATGGTGACCACGTATTCGATGTGGAGCCTGTTCCGCAATTGCCGCAAGGCGGTGGACTGGCGCTATCTGCAGAATCTGGCGCCCCTTCAACGGGACCGTAACCTGCACTTCGGCTCGCTGATCCATGAGTGCCTAGAGCTCTGGCATCAGCATCGCGATCTGGCCCTGGTGCTTGATCACATCGACCGCCGCTGCGCCGGCCGTGCGCAGGACGAAGACCAGCACCGGGACTGGCACTATTCGACCGCCATGATGAGGGGCTACGCCACCCGGTACGAGGTGGAGGAGTTCGAAGTGGTCGCACTTGAAGAGACCTTCACCAACATGCCGATCGTGAATCCGGCCACCGGCGCCACCTCGCGCAGCTTCGTCCTGGCCGGCAAGGTGGACGGGATTGTCCGCATCGGCGGAGAGTACTACCTGCTCGAACACAAAACAGCGTCGCAACTGGGCGCAGACTACCTGGAACGGCTCTGGACCGACTTCCAGATCACGCTCTATGCGTGGTATCTGGAGCAGCGGTTCGGGTTCCAGATTACCGGCATCCTCTACAACATCCTCGTCAAGACCCGCCTGCAGCAGAGCCAGGGTGAGACGGAGTCGGAGTTTGAGTCGCGGCGTGCGGAACTGCTGGCGAAGTCGAAGACCGGCAAGACCACAGCCAAGCGCAAACTGCCGGAGACCAACGAGGAGTTCCAGAAGCGGCTGAATGAGAAGTATGCCGAACCCGGCATGTTCCACCGCGAGCAGTTGTACCTCTCTCGCGACCGCTTCGCCGTCCTGCAGGCCGAGTTGTGGGAGCTGACGCAGTCGTTCCTTGATGCTCGCCGGCGCGGCACCTTTTACCAGAACACCAGCTTCTGCTTCAACTTCCAGCGACCTTGCCCTTACTTCGCGTTGTGCCGCTCGAACGGCAATCCCAACGTGATGGAGAACTTCTACGAGCGCGTGCAGCCCAATGAGGAACTGCGCGTGATCGAACCCGCCAAGCCCACCACTTTCTGAACCCAAGGAGAAACACAACCATCATGAGCATCCTACCCACCGCGAAGACCCCGCCCAGGGCGAACCTCCAGGATCTGACCGTCCTCGCCTATGGGAGAACGAAGATCGGAAAGTCGACCCTCTGTTCGCAGGCCGAGGGCGCCCTGTTCCTGGCCACCGAACCCGGCCTCAACGCCCTGGATGTCTACCAGGTGCCGATTCTGAATTGGGAGGACTTGCGCAAAGCCTGCGGCGAAATCAGTGCGGGCAACCACCCGTTCAGGACCGTGATCATCGACACGGTCGACAACGCCTATAAGTTCTGCACACAGTATGTGCTCGAAACGAACAAGATCGAGCACGAGTCCGATCTCGGCTACGGCAAGGGCTACGCGCTGATCAACAACGAATTCCAGCGGGTGCTGACGAAGCTGGCGTTCCTGCCATACGGGCTGTTCCTCATCTCGCACGCCAAGGAAATGGAGATGGATACCCGGACGGGCAAGTACACGCGGATCGTGCCGACGCTGCCGGACAAGGCCCGCAAAATCGTGCTCGGCATGGCCGACATGGTGCTGTACTGCGACCTGCAGGAAGAGACCGCTGATGATGGCGCGCCCCGCATGCGGCGCGTGATCCGCACAAAACCGAGCCTCTACTACGAAGCCGGCGACCGCACCGGGCGGCTGCCGGAGGTGCTCGATCTCGACTTTGCCAGCTTCCGCAACGCGTTCAATGAGGCAACCTCGCCGAAGCCTCAGCCCGCGGCGCCGCTGGCCGTGAAGTAAACACCCCCCAACAGGAGAATGACCATGAGCAGAAACTCAATTGACCTATCCCAGTTCGATGACGGCTTCCGTAACGAGCAGGCCGAGCAGCGCGGCGAGTTCGAGAGCGTCCCGGACGGCAAATACCAGGTGATCGTCGACAAGGTGGAACTGACCGAAGCCCAGTCCACCGGCAACCCGATGATCAAATGGACGCTGCGCGTGCTGGGGCCGCGCTGCGCCAACCGCCTGATGTGGCGCAACAGCGTGATCACCCAGAACACGCTGAAGTACGTCAAAACCGACTTGCACCTCTGCGGGTTGGATCTCGAGCGGCTCTCCGATCTGCCCCAGAATCTGGGCCGTCTGCTTGATGTCCGGCTCGAGGTGACCAAGCGCACCAAGGGCGACAACGAAAACATCTTCTTCAACCGCCGCATTGACGTCAGCCGCGCGACGAATGAGTTCCGGCAGGAGGCCGGTGACGCTCTTGTCCCGTTCTAGGGTGGAGCCCGTCGCCGTCATCATCGACACGCGCGAAAACGAGCCTTATGGCTTTGATCCCCGACTGGTGGCCGCCGAGCGGCGGGCGCTGCCGGCCGGGGACTACTCGGTGCGTGGCCTCGAGACGGCGGTGGCGGTGGAGCGCAAATCGCTCAACGATTTCGTTTCGACCGTGGTGCATGCGCGGCAACGGTTTCAGGCCGAGCTCTGCAAGCTGCGCCGGTACGACGCGGCGTGCGTGGTGGTGGAGGCGAATCTGGCCGACATCGTCCAGCACCGCTATCGAAGCCGGGCGCACCCGGGCTCGGTCCTGGGGAGCGCGCTGTCGATCCTGCTCGACTACCGGGTGCCGGTGGTCTTCTGCGGCGATCGGCAACTGGCCTGCCACTTCACTCAAGGCTTCCTCGTCGCTGCCAGCCGGAGGTTTCAATGAATACACAGGAACGGACGAGTATCCGCGGTGTAGTGGAGATCGTTTTCTACTCGGGGCCCGCCTTCACGGCGGGCCTGCTCCGCCGCAGCGAGGCTCAGCCGGTGAAGTTTGCCGGTAAAGTCCTGGTGCGGGAGAACGAAGCTGTCCGACTCGAGGGCCGCTGGGTTGAGCATCCGAA
>CAZSBK010000220.1:0-2943 GCA_964604945.1 uncultured Candidatus Solibacter sp. | reverse complement strand
GCCCTTGAGGTTGTCCTCGATGTGGCGTTTTACCTCGAGCACCTTGGTGAGCACCTCGGTGGTGTTGGTCGTCAACGCGAAGTTGACGGTCTTCGCCGTGATGCCGAACTCGGTGTAGAGGTTGTAGAGCGTCGAGCCGTCGGCATCGAGGATCACGCCCTTGAGCGCCCCCATGCGGAGATGTTCGAGCGTGATGGCATGCTTGCTGCGCATGGTCTGCAGCTTCTGGGCCATCAATCCAGCCAGTGCATCGGTCTCGGTCTCCGAGCCAAAGGCCCGGATGCCCTGGACCTCTTCGGGCAGCACAGTGTCATCGTGCGGGATGTGCGGGATCACAAAGCTGCGGACCTTGCGCTTGCCCTGCGTTCCGAGCGTGCCCGGCGCGCCGACCGGCTGCGTGGGCAGCAGGTTCAGCACACCGCTCATCTCCTCGATGATGATGGTGCGCAGCCGCACGCCGGTCGCAGGCATCAGAGCCAGCTGCTCGAGGCGGCCGTAGGTGTTGGGGATGCGGTTGATGGCGGCAGTGAGAGCCACCATATTGAACGCTTCGGTGGTGAACGGATTCAGCATGGACATGGGATTTCCTTACGCTCCCTCCCGGACAAGAATGCCCAGGCTCTTGAGTTGCGCGATGGCCGCGCTCTTCTGATTCGTCGTGGCCCCTGCAGGCCAGGTGATGCCGTTGGCCGACACAATGGCGTTGCGGACCACGGCCACAGCGGAACGGTCCCAGCCATCCGGCGCGGTGGCGGGTTCGGTCAGCAGGCCGCATGCCACGTTCGAGCCGTCGGTGGCCGAGAAGCCAATTTGAACCACCTTGCCCGAGCCTGCGGCGACCGTGATGGTGAAGGCGTCACCGGCAGCGAAGTCGGCATCGCCGTCAGCGATCGTGAAGGTCAGCTGCGTCGCAAACTCCGTGCCCACGGCCGCAATGCCGACCAGGATGCCGTCGGGATCCTCGACCGCGAACTTGCCGCCGTTGGTGGCAGGCTCGATGCAAACCACACGGTAGACGCCGGGCTTGGCCGCCTGGCCGACCGCCGGAGCCGCAGTGATCGTGCCGTCACCGCTGTTGCCGGCGACGGCCGCGCCGACCGCAGCACCTTTCGTCACGCGGCCCAGCACCATGCCGGTGGTGAGCGCGCGCTCCGCTCCGCTGCCCGCCAGGATGGTCACCACATCCCGGCTGTACTGGTTATCAACTTCCCACTTGAGCCAGTCGCCCAAGCGCATGCCTTCAGTCTGGACACTCATCGGCTATCGGTCTCCTTTCGCGCCGAGAGCGGCGCAGGCTTTGACGACGGGGTTTTCGTCGAGATTCTGTGGGACGCCGGTAGAGGCGTTCGGCAGCACATGGGACCGGATCTCGGCCTGGCTGTCCTCGCTCGCCTTCAGCGCCAGCAGTTCCTTGCGGACATCCGAAGCGCTGAGTCGGCGCACGATGAATTCGCTCGCCAGGGTCGGATGCCCGGTCAGTCCACAAAGCTCGACGATTTCGGCCGCCTCGGCGTAGCCCCGATCACGGGCATCGGAGGCGAGCGCGGCAAGGTTGGGGGTGGATTCCGGCGGCGCGGCGGCCGCCGGCAAGGTGTCGGACATTTTGAAACCTCCTGTTACGGGTTGAAGTTGCGCGGACATCTCGGCCAGCGCCTCACGGAACGTGCCGACACGGTCGGCCAGGCCCCGCGCCACGGCATCAGCGCCATGGAAGATGCCCGCTTCGGTATTGCGAACGGCCTGAGCGCTCAGACCCCTGCGCCCGGCGACAGCGCCGACAAACATGCCGTAGAGACGGTGCACTTCTGCAGCAAGGACATCGAGAGCCTCCTCGGACGGCGGCTCGTGTGCGTTGAGATCGTTCTTGCGGTCGCCGGCGAAGACAGTCGTGTATTTGAGGCCATGCGCAGCGTCGAAGCCGCTCTGGTCCAGGTGCATGGCGATGACCCCGATCGAGCCCACCGCGCCCGTGCGCGTCACCCAGACGCGATCCGCGGCCGAGGCCAGCAGATAGCCGCCGCTGAGAGCCCAGTCGTCCACCGACGCCCAGACCGGCTTCAATTGCGCGGCCTGCGCGATCAGATCCGCGGCGTCCCA
Organism: uncultured Candidatus Solibacter sp.; assembly: GCA_964604945.1. Taxonomy (GTDB): domain Bacteria; phylum Acidobacteriota; class Terriglobia; order Bryobacterales; family Bryobacteraceae; genus PNKE01. The sequence goes on along the minus strand of CAZSBK010000220.1, from coordinate 846 downwards.
GGCGCCGTTGGCCTCGCCGCCGTAGCTGTCCACGCGCAGCAGGATGCCGCGCACCTGCGGATCCGTCGCGGCGTCAAGGACTTCATTGCCGAGTTGCTCATAGGAAGTGAGCCCGGACTGCGCGTCCATCCCCGAGGCCCGGTTCACGAGGCTCCCGGAGGCCTCGATCACGGCGATCCCCGCAGAGGAAACCGCATACGGCTTCCGGCTGCGGTGTTCGGCCATCAGCGCGATGTCGGCAGCCGGAGACTCGACGCCCAGACGGGGCGCCAGGGCCGCGAGCACGGCATTGAGCTTGGTGGCGTCGATCATGAGCGGCGTGTCAAAAACACGCGCGGCGATGTGGGGCAGTGTCGTCATTGGATCAGGGAGCTTTCCTCTGCTGGGGTCTGCGCCGGCGGCAGCAACGGCACGCCAGCTTGCGATTGCTGTCCGTTTGCGGTGGTTTTCCGGGGATCAGTGTCGAAGGTCAGACCAAGCGAATCCGCCCGTTCGTTGTCGGCCGCGATCTGGCGATCGACGTCTTCCTCGTCGTAACCCATCTCATTGATCACCGCGCCACGAGGCTTGAATCCCGCACGGACCGCTGTGACCTCGGCCTTCATGTCCTTGAGCGGATCGACCCAGTCCCAGGACGGCGGCCGCCACTCGACATCCAAATAGAACGAGCGGTTGCGGGCGTAATCCCGCGCCGGGATTTCGCCTGCCAGCACAGCCGCCTCGATCCAGGCCCGCCACACCGGGCGGCAGAATTGAAAGACCATCACCTGGTGCTGAAACTGCTCGCAGCGGCGGCGGAACTCAAGCAGACCCGCGCGGATCGAGGAGTAGTTGACCTTTTCGAGA
>CAZSBK010000219.1:0-2994 GCA_964604945.1 uncultured Candidatus Solibacter sp. | reverse complement strand
GGCTGGCTCCAGTACGGCTGGATCCCCGACGGCCAACCCCAACACGACTGCGGATAGCCATACGCATGACACTCTGCCGCCGGCTTACTCAGCCGGCGGCGTTGTTGTTCTTGGCGTCTTCTTCCAACACCGCCAGCCGCTGCAGGAACAACTCCCTGCGGAGTTGGCACTCGCCCTGCCTGATGTACGTCCCGTTGATCCGCACAAACAGCCGGTTTTCCATTTCTGCAATCTCCCGCCGCACGTCGGCCAGCAGAGCCCTGTTCTGCAGGCTCACATAAGTGGCCACCAGACCGGAGATCAGCCCGATGGCTGGAACGATCATCTTCAGAAGCGTTTCATTCATTCGGGATTTCTCTCATCAGGATCCGCAGTTCCTGGGACCAATCGGCCAACGCCAAAACGAGTCCTTCGACATCCGGGTGACCGTCGCGAAGCTGAGACTCGACGTGTGCAATTTCACTGCGACACCGATCCACTTCACGCTGCCACTGGGGTTCGTTCAGCGGCGACATCGGCGAAGCTCCGTCCGTCGCCTTCGAGCACTGCGGAATTTCCGTAGTGGTCCTGGTATCGCTGCACAATGACATCGCAGTACTTCGGGTCGAGCTCGATGAGCCGCGCCTGGCGGCCCGTGCGCTCACAAGCGATCAGCGTCGTGCCGGATCCGCCGAACGGATCCAGCACGGTGTCCCGGCTCTTGCTGGAGTTGCGGATGGCGCGCTCCACGAGTTCCACGGGCTTCATCGTCGGATGGAGATCATTGACAACCGGCTTCTTCACGAACCAGACGTCGCCCTGGTCCCGCGCCCCACACCAGTAATGATCCGAACCCTCCCGCCAGCCGTAGAGCATCGGCTCGTACTGCCGCTGGTAATCAGCGCGCCCCATTGTGAAGGTGTTCTTCGCCCAAATGACGAAGGTCGACCAGTGGCCGCCCGATTCGCGGAACACTTTCTGCAGCGTGTGCAATTCCGACGACGACATGCAGATGTAGATAGCGCCCTTGGTGACGGTCAGGATGTTGGCGCAGGCGTCGCGGAGGAACTGTTCGAAGCCGCCGCCCAGATTGTCGTTGGCGATTTTGCGATGCGACTTACCTCGCAGCTTGTCCTTCATCGTCGCGCCGTAGTTCACATTGTAGGGAGGGTCGCAAAAGGTCATGTCCGCCAGGCCGCCGGCCAACACCTTTTCCAGAGCGTCAATCTGCGTGGAGTCGCCACACAGCAATCTGTGCTGTCCGAGCATCCACACGTCACCCGGCAGCGTGACCGCGGTATCCGGCTTCTCCGGTACAGCATCCTCGTCCGTGTGCCCGGCAGCGCTGCGATCCTGCTCGGCGAGCAGATCCTCGATCTCCTCGTCTGCGAAGCCCAGGATGCTCAGGTCGTAATCGTCCTCGCGCAACGACTCGAGTTCGACGCGCAGCATCTCCGCATCCCAGGACGCGCCGGTAATCGCAAGCTGATTATCGGCGATGACCAGCGCGCGCCGCTGCGTCTCTGTCAGATGATCCAGGACGATAACGGGCACTTCGGCCATGCCCAACTTACGAGCAGCCTGCAGGCGGGCGTGGCCGGCGATGATGATTCCCTCGGCTCCGGCGAGGATGGGGTTGGTCCAGCCAAATTCGGCGATCGACGCCGCAATCTGGGCGACCTGTTCCTCGCTATGCGTACGCGCATTTCGTGCGTAAGGAACCAGCCGATCCACCGGCCACCGCTCTACCTGCAGATCCGTCATGCCTTTACCGGCTGCGCCGACTTCTTGAACAGGCCGAGCTCGTTGTTCAGATCGACGATCTTGCCGATCATCGGCACCACAACAGAGACGAGCCGCTCGAAGGTGAACGAGCGGGACAGTTCGTCGCTGGCCTCATAGGCCTGCTGGATGACGTCGAGCACGAGGTCCAGTTTCCTGCGGCCCTGCCCGGGCAGCGGGATTGCGTCCTCGACGGCGCGGACGGCCATGAGGATCAACGGCAAGAGCTTCAATACGAGAGTGATGTTTTTCATGGAGTGCCTTTCGGGTGGGAAAAAGGCCGGGGCGGCCAGCTTCAGAGAGCGCGGCCGCCCCGGTTCGGAGGAGGATGGTTGCTGCTCTAGGACTTCTTGGTCAACGCCTCGGCCACGGCGGCGGCGACCATCGCGCCGATGGCCTTCAGGCTCGCGTCGTCGATGGTCATCGTGCGCGCCAGCATCGTGTCCGCGGCGCCCTGCTGGACAGGATTCCACTGCGCATCGATGGCGATGTCGGAGTGGCGCACGGCCTGTTTGCCGACCATGTTGGCCGTCTCGACGGCGTTCTGCAGCGCCTGGTTCGCGATCACCTGGCGCTGGTTGTCGAACTGCTGCGCGTCGGAGACCATCTTGTCGACGATCGAGCGGTTGCGCTTGATCGACTCGAGCGACTCCTGCTGGTACTCGTCGTAGGTCCGCTTGATGTTGGCGAACAGGACATTGCCGTAACCGGCGTTGACCTGGCTTTGGTTTTTGAAGAACTCGTCCGAGCCGGTTTCAAACTCCCGCTCGGCCTGGTTCGGCGTGGCGACTTCAGGCATGCTGTTTTCTCCTATGTGGACTTGGTTTGGAACTGCGTGTCAGGAAGCCCTGCGGCTCCCATAGAACGGCGCCGGGCCGCGATGCTGGATCCGGCGACCGTCAGAAGCTTTCGGATTTGCGCCCGTTGAGGCCGGGACACCGCGCTCGCCAGCAACGGCTGCGAACGTCTTGCCCGTACCGGCCAGCACCGGCTCCTCGCCGGTCAGTTGGGCGATCCGGCGCAGGATCACGTCGCAGTACGCCGGACTGATTTCGATGCCGTAGCTGACCCGTTCAAGCACGGCGGCCGCAGCCATCGTGGTGCCGCTGCCCATGAACGGGTCGAACACGACATCGCCGGCATCGGAAAACGCCCGGACAAAGAACTCGGCCAGCGCACGGGGGAAGGGAGCCGAATGCGACCCCTGCGTCGATTCGGTCTTGGCCTCAATCA
>CAZSBK010000218.1:0-3077 GCA_964604945.1 uncultured Candidatus Solibacter sp. | reverse complement strand
ACTATCTCAAGGACGTGAAGGAAGAGGACGTGGACTGGAAGGAGTTCCTGCACGGCCTGCCCATGCGCCCGTTCCGTTCCGACATCTACTCGGGCTGGTACGGCCACTACGAGTTCTCGCGCGGGCCGATCCCCAACCTTGGCGCCCACTTCATCGACCTCGTCCACTTCATCACCGGCGCGAAGTTCCCAGAGTCCTGCGTCTGCCTCGGCGGCACCTTCTCCTGGAAGGACGAGCACAACTTCACAAACCCCGACTGTGTCCAGGCCACCTGGATCTACCCGGAAGGGTTCCTCGTCAGTTCGTCCAACAACTTTGGCAACCGGGCCGGCTGCATCCGTAAATTCTACGGCGACAAGGGCTCGCTCGACATCAGCAACTGGAGCAAGCCGCGCTATGACTGCGAGGGGGCCCCCCGGCGCGACGGCTCCATACGCGGCATCAAGGAAGTCACCCCCACCGAGCATCCGGACCACTTCCTCAACTGGCTCCAGTGCATGCGCAGCGGCGAAACGCCCAACGCCTCCATCGACGCCGGCTACCAGCATGCCGTGGCGGTGATCATGGCCATGAAATCCTACGAGACCGGACGCAAGACGTTCTACGATCCCGTGAAGCGCGCCATCACCTACGCGTAACGCCAGAGTCTAAACAGGAGCGACCCCGCGTCTGTGGGGAAGGATCGGAAACCGGAATCCCCACAGGCGCGGTTGCCTGGTCAGCGCACCACCATCAAGGTGAATGGCCAGACGTAGGCTTGCATCGTCACATACAGGCCGACCAGGCAGGCCAGCGCGACCGAGTGGAAGAACACGTAGCGCAGGATGTCGCCTTCGTGGTCGAACCAGCGTGTGGCGGTCGAGGCCACGACGATGGACTGCGCATCGATCATTTTACCCATCACGCCGCCCGCGCTGTTCGCCGCGCCCATCAGGTTGGGGCTCAGGCCGAGTTGCCCGGCCGCCACCTTCTGCATGCCGCCGAAGAGCACATTGGAGGACGTGTCTGAACCTGTCATCGCCACGCCGATCCACCCCATCAGCGTGCCGAAGAACGGGTAGAAAACGCCGGTGTTGGCGAACGCCAGGCCCAGCGTGGTGTCGGTGCCAGAGAAGCGGGTCAGCGTGCCCAGCGCCAGCATCAGCACGATGGTCAGCAGCGAGTACCGCACCAGCCACAGCGTGCGCAGCCACGAGCGAACGATCTCGACCGGGGTGTATTTCATCACCAGTGCGCCGACGATGGCCGCGAACAGGATGCCGGTGCCGGTCGCCGACAGCAGGTTGAGCGTATAAACGGCGGCCTCGGCATGCGGCGCGGGCACCACCGGCGGCATCTTCATGATCAGGTTATGCAGACCCTTGATCGGGAAGGCCGGCGCGAACAGGGCGTTCAGGAAGGCCTTCACCGGCGGCAGGCCCCAGGCGAACACGAAGGCGGTGAGGATGCCCCAGGGCGTCCAGGCGCGCGCCAGGGCGGCAGGCGGATGCCTGACGACCGGCGCAGGCTCCTTGGCCTCGCCGCCGTCGGTTTCATGGCGCTTCATCGAGGTCGAGACCCAGGTTTTTTCCGGCTGCCAGACGCGCAGGAACGCCAACAGCGAAAGCATCGAGACAAGGGCCGCGATGATGTCCACCAGCTCCGGCCCGATGAAGTTCGACACCAGGTATTGCGGAATCGCGAACGACAGGCCGGTGACGAGAATTGCGGGCCAGATCTCCATCATCCCCCTGCGCCCGGCAAAGGCCCAGATCAGCCAGAACGGCACCAGCAGCGAGAAGAACGGCAACTGTCGGCCGACCATCGCCGTGACGTCCATCAGGTCATAACCATGCACCTTTGCCAGCGTGATGACCGGCGTGCCGAGCGCGCCGAACGCCACCGGCGCGGTGTTTGCGATCAGGCTCAGGCCCGAGGCCGCGAGCGGCGAAAAGCCAAGCCCGATCAGGATGCCGGCGGTCACCGCCACCGGCGTGCCGAAGCCCGCCGCGCCCTCGAAAAACGCGCCGAAGCAGAATGCGATCAGCAGCAACTGCAGGCGGCGGTCTTCGGTGATGCCGGAAAGCGAGTCCTGCAGGATTTTGAAACTGCCGTTCTCTTTGGCCAGTTGTTGGAGGAAGATGATGTTGAGCACGATCCAGCCGATCGGCAGCAAGCCGGTGAAGCCTCCGTACATCGCCGCGGCGCCGGCCATGCCGACCGGCATGCCATAGGCGGACACCGCCACCACCACGGCCGCCAGCAGCCCCAGGCCTGCGGCGATGTGCGCTTTGGCGTGCAGGAAACCTAGCGCCACCAGCATGATCGCGACCGGCATGGCGGCCAGCAGGGTTGAGAGGAGCATGTTGCCGAACGGGTCGTAGATTTGTTGCCACACCATGATTGTCCCTCTCTTTATTGTGCCAGCGGGAAACCGGGGGGCGGTAGGGCGTGGGGGACGACGGGGGCTGGGCGGCCCCGCGTCACTCGCCCTTTTGCAGCCGCGTGAGCATGCCCAACAGCGTCTCAACGATCTTAGGTTCCGCGTCGGGTTCCAGCAGGCTGGATTCGAGCCACGTCTCGTAGCCGCCGAGCTTGTGCTGTTCCGGCGTCGGCAGATAATCGAAACATCCGTTTGCCAGCCCGACGACAAACGTCGGTTTAAACGGGCTGCGGCGTTTCATCTCCAGACCGGTCCCGCAGAAAACCTCAAACGGCATGGCCGCGATCCCGACCTCGCCGACGCGCAAAACCTGCAACGGGACCTTCACGTATTCCGGCTCCTTGGCCATCCGCACGTGGCGTTCGGCGAAGTACGATTTCATCGCATCCCCTTTGCCGTCCGCGGCTTTGGCGCGGAGCACAGCCTCGGCCCACGCGAGCTGCTCCGGCGTCGGATGGCGGAGCCGCATTTCGAGCTCCCCGACTGACGCGCCGAGCGTCACGCGATCGCGCCATTGGATGGTCTGATACGCCGCATGGACTTTTTGGGCCACGTCGTTGGCCACGATCCGCATCTTCGCATACGGCGGCAGCTTCTCGCCGGGCTTGGTGAAATCGATGTTGTTGATGTCGCCGCTGGTGCCGTTGCTCATGAT
>CAZSBK010000217.1:0-3136 GCA_964604945.1 uncultured Candidatus Solibacter sp. | reverse complement strand
ACACGGCGCTCAACTTCCTCGAATACAAGATGCTGGCCGGCAAGCTGGCCCCCGGCTTGTTCAAGACGCTGCGAGGTGTTGCTGACCAGCGGTTCGCAGCTCTTGCCAAGCGGTTCGGGGTGAATGTAGCTGCTGGCTTCACAACCGAGATGGTTGCCGAGACGGCGCAGGACTTCATGCCGGCGTTTGTGCAGGAGGCAGCGAGCCACCTAGGAATGGCCCCTGGCCGCGACTGGAAGAAGGAGAAGGAACTCTACCTTGAGGCTCTTCCGACCACGGCCGGCGTGATCGGCCTTCTGTCCATAATCGGCGGGTCAAACGCCACATTCATGGACCGGGCCTATGGTCAGGAACTTCTCCGCTCTGACAACATGCTGCGGGCCGCTGGCTGGAGCGCGACCGACATTGCAACGGCCAACAAGATGCCGACACCAGAGGCTGCACAAGCATACCTTGTCGAGCACTGGAACGAGCGTGAGGCTTCGCCGGGGCAGGTTGAGGCTGTACGGGCGCTCAACGAAGAAGTTGCTGGAATGGAGGAAGTGCTAGGCCGCGCCATCATTGAGGAAGCGAAGCCACTTCCGGCCGATACGCGCATTCTTTGGCAGCGCCCTGGGGATATGGGCGAGGGAGTGCCCGGAGTTACCGGAATCGACATTGAAGATCGTTCGGCATCTCCAGAACAACTCCGCGAGCAAGGATTCTCCGTTCCGGCAATCCCAGTGGATTTGCCCAGCGGCGTGTATTCGTTGCAGGAGATTCAAGAGGCTGTCGCTGCACGCGGAGGTACGGTTGAGGTAACGGCGACAGGTTCGACGCCATACACCCCCGAGCGGTCCGCAGCCAAACGCCGCGTAGTTCGCAACGAAGAAGGCGGATTCACTGTGTTCAACCGAGAAGGGCAAGAGATTGGCCGGGCGAACAGCCCCGAGGCCGCTGCGATGATGTTGAAACGTGACGCTGGCATTGGTGCCCCTGGTCCAGATCTCTCGACGCCAGAGGCAGCAGCGCAGGCAAGAGCCACAGCCACGGCCGACCTGAGCGACAACGGCGGACCGGAACTCGCCAGCGTGTTCAACCTCAACCAGCCGAACGCTCCGACCGTCACGACGCAGCGCACGATGGCTGGCAAGGCGTCAGCTCCGCAGGTGCTTGACGCTCTGGCCGACGTGCTTGAGGCGGCTGGAACACGCCGGGGCAAGATCCGCTTTGGACGCATGGGGCGCAAAGCCCGCAAGGCGCTCGGGTTCTATCGGGTAAAGCAGAAGATCATTCGCGTGAAGACGGCGAACGACATTTCGACCGCTGCCCATGAAGTCGCCCATCACCTGAGCGATACGATTTGGGGCTTCGGCCATCACTGGAACGCGAAAATCGTTCCGGCTGACGTTCGGTCCGAACTGATGAAACTCGGGCGTGACCTATACGGTTCAGAGAACCCGACTGGCGGGTATGCCGAGGAAGGATTTGCAGAGTTCACCCGTCTCTACGTCACCGATCCAGACAAGGCGCAGGCACTCGCGCCGAAGACGTTCGCCGTGTTTGAGAGCAAGCTATTCGCCAGCAACCCGGACTTGAAGACAGCACTCAAGGAAGCGCAGCGGCTTGGCGTCATCTTCCATCGGCAGGGAACTCTAGAACGAGCCAAGCAGGGAATCGCAGAGCAGGAAGGGCGCATCGAGAAAGTGACTGATGCTGCCCGAGAGGCGCTTCGCACCGCTTCCCGCAAGTGGGTGGATTCTGCTGCACCGATCAAGCGGTTTGTGGACATTGCCGCAGAGGAAGCAGGCAAGCCGGTGGCGCAAGCCGACGATCCGTTCTTCAACCTCACCGCTCGACGCATGACGGCCGATTCGATCGTCGCCTACATGGCCGAACACGGAATGCTGGATTGGGCCGGCAACACCGTTGGTAAGCCGCTGGAAGACGCATTCAAGCTGGTGAAGGGCAAGGCCGATGAATTCGTGCTCTACCTGTGGGCGAAGCGGGCGCAAGTGCTCTGGCAGAGCGGACGCAATCCTGGCATTTCGGAGTTCGACGCGAATCACCTCGTTACGACGTTCGACTCTCCGCAGTTCCAACAGGCTGCTCAGATCGTGTACGACTGGAACAACGGCGTGCTGGAGTACGCGGCGCAAGCCTCCCCTGACTTCCGGGAAGTTGTGAACAAGATCCGCGCTGCCGATCCGGGATTTTACATCCCGCTCTTCCGCGAGTTCAGCGCCTTCGACGAACGCTATCAGCCGGGGCTCGCCGGCAAGGCTCTCGTCAAACGGCTCAAAGGTTCCGGCCGACGCATCACAAACCCGGTGGAGTCGATGCTGGCGCAGGCGAAGGCAGTCGTGTTGAAGGCCCAGCAGAAGGCCGTACTCGACCAGATCCTCCGCTTGGCTGAACGCACGCCTGGCCTTGGTGACTTTGCCACGGAGATTCCGAAGGACCAAGTTGCGGCCCGTGTCCAAGGGTGGCAGATCGCCAAGGAAGTTCAGGACGCGCTTGGAAGTGCCGGCGCTCCGTTGAGCAAAGGCCAGTTTGAGGCTCTACAACAGCAGGCGATGACGTTCTTCATTCCAGCGTTCAAGGCTTCGCAGAACGAAGCTCCGGTTATGAGCGTGTGGCGCGACGGGGAAGTGAAGTGGTACGAGATGGACCCGGAGCTGTACGCCGCATTGTCCGGGATGGACCTCTATCGTTTGAGCCCGGCGCTGGATTTCTTCTTTGGTATGCCAGCCCGTGGAGTTCGACTTGGAACAACTGGGCTCCGCGCATCGTTTAGCTTGGTGACGAATCCGATTCGTGACTTGAAGACGCTTGTGATGAACAGTTCGGCCTCTGGTAGCGCCCGCCACATGTTCGGGTTGTGGGCGGCTTCAATGCGAGATTCAGCCGTTGAAGCGTTCACCGCTGGCAACGTTCGTTCTGAATGGATCGACGCAATGGATCGTCTTGGCATCGAAATGTCCCAGTCGCTCGGCCAAGACACCCGGCCATTGCAGCGCATGGCCGTGCGGTTGAAGCGTGGTGGAACGTGGGCCGTGCAGGACATCGGCTCTCACTTCGACCTACTACGCAACATCCTCCAGTTCCCCGAGACTGCTGCCAGATTGGCTGAGGTGCGTGCTGTTGCTGAGGATCT
>CAZSBK010000216.1:0-3196 GCA_964604945.1 uncultured Candidatus Solibacter sp. | reverse complement strand
CTCGAACTCACCTGGCACAAGGTTTCGTTTGCGACCGTCGAGATCGGCGAGACCGACGGCCTTGTCACCGTGGCGGTCGAGTGCCTGCCGATGTATGACGCAACCAATGGAATCGTCTCCGCCGTGGCCAAGTGCGGCGTGGACAGCATTGGCCAGTAGGACAACTTCAGGAATATTTACCTGAAGTCATCAGAGGAGACTTCTTCATGGAACAGACACAGAGCGTATTTGATGCTGCGCGCCCCGTCGCGCTGAACCTCCGGACGCCCGCGGGCGTGAAGACCGTCCGCGTGCGCTTCCCAACCGACGAGGAGTGGATCGAGCGCCAGCGACGCCGCAAGGTGATCGTGAAGCAACTTGGGCGCGGGATCTCCGAAACCACCATCCCCAACTCCGAGGACGCCGACGCTGCGCTGCTCGCCAAAATCAGAGTGGCTGAACCGGATGCGCCCGAGGTGGATCCCTTCGAGGCCAGCCGCATCATCGAGCAACTGGGCCAGGCCGAGGTCGATGATGTCGTCCAAGTCGGCGACGGCTTCGAGGTGACGCTGCGCGTGCTCGGCGGGACGGTCACCCATTCCTTACGCATGCCTTCGGCGAAGGACGTCTTCGAGTACCGCCGCGGCTTCGCCCGGGTGCTCGACTTGCCTTACAACCGGCAAGAACTGATCATCAACCTCGCGCCAGCGGGCGCACTCTACAAAAGGTTGGTGCAGGCGGCTGACGGCTACGCCGGCGAAGTGCCGATCATCCACCAGGCCGTGGCCGTGAAGGCTGCCATCGATGCCCTCGACGCTTCCTTCCAGGAGACCGCGGACCCAAACTGACGAGCGGGGAGTGGCCCGATCAGCCCTCCCTGCGATTCCTGATTCACTGGGCACTGCACCGGGATGAGCTTTGCGACCCGGGGCTCTGTCATGATGCGCCGGATGATGGTGGGCGGTGCGACCACTGCCCGTTGGACAAGCTCGATGCCGCGCAGTCGTCCGAAGCTGGAATGCTCATCCGGCGCGCCATCGATCTCCGGGCAGCGTTGAAGTTGGGGGTGCGTGTCGGCCTCCATGAAATCGGGGCTGACGAGTTCCTCGCCTTACAAATACTCAATGAGGCGACGGGCAGGCTGGAAGAAATGGGAGGAGTGATCTGAAGCCGAACTCAATCCAACCCGAGAAAGCGTCTGGCACAGGTCCGCTCGCTCCCGGAAGCTGGTCGCGGGCCCCCTCACCTGCGCCTGCCTGTTCTGTTCGACGCCCCGAAATACTCGATTACCTGAATAACCGCACCTTTGTCGTCCGTGACGAATTCATAGTCCCGGTCGTACTCGGGCGTTCTCACAAAGAAGCGGTCTGGGCCCTCCGAGAGAAGGGCCACTCTTTGTTGCGCCTGGGCACTATCACCTCCTTGCACTACGAGTTGGCCACTCTCCAGCGACACGAGTAAGTCAGTCCCCGTCGACATCATGAATCGGCCGACGTACCTTTGGAGAGCGTCGGCATTCAGTTCGCTGACCTTTCTTGCCGGGGGGACTCTCACATTGAAAAGGAACATCTTGCCGTCGGGGCTAATACTTCCGCCTGCGAGAACTGGAGTGGAACCATCGCGAGCGACTGCGCGAAAAAGCAGTTTGGGAGCTGTCGCTTGGAACTCCGCCTGTCGAGGAGGCTTGACTTCAGCGACCATCACTTCAGCAGGGGAAGCCCGAAAGTACAGCTCCCTCCCCCGTGCCCCCCAATAGATGGGACTTCGGGCTCCAGTGCTGGACACGGTCCATTTGCCAGCGTCTCGGGGGAAGCCAGGTAACGATGGGTCAAACGAACGCACGTACACCTCGCCGCGCCCCGACTCGTCCGACCAGTAGGCGAGATAGCGACGATCTGGGGATAGTTTGGCGTGGTTAGCCACGTACTTTCCTCGTACCAGTTCCACTGCTTTGCCTTGGTCGACCAGCAGCGCGAACAGGACGCCGCGCGATTGGAAAAACATGAACCGCTCGTCAGACCAGTCGCTGATGAAGATCGGCTCGCCCGGCGGATTCCGATACAAGATCTTCGCCGGTCCCGACCCGTCAGCAGAGATCTGATAGATTCCGTAGCGATCGTCCTGAACACCGACAAAGGCAATGCGCTGGCCGTCGGGAGACCAAGCCAGGTGTCTGGCCAACGCTGGGGGGATCGGCGAGTTCTGGACATGTGATCCGGTGGTCTTGTCATATATCCGGATACTTCCTTCATAAGTGGCAGCGATCCGTGTTGAATCCGGGGAGAGGGCCGGCTCGCCGTGCATGCCAGGGCTACCCACCTTCCACGTGACTTTGCCATCACGGTTGAATGCCGTCAGTTGTGACGGGAAATAGCCGCCTCGGGTCTTCGTGGCGGGCTGAGCTTTGGCGACGGTGCTGGCTGCGATTCTGTCATCTGTCATCGCCTGCTCGAACGACAGAAAGTTGGTTGCCAGCACTAGAGCGATGAGCCGAAAGGCCCCAAGAGACCGCATGGTCTGTCAGTATACTGCCAATCGAGGTGCGGCAGAAGGCTTCGACCCGAGGCTTCGACCCGAGGAAGTCGGGCCCCGCAAGAGCGAACAGTTCTGTCCAGTCCCATGTCTGACAACAAGCTCGAACTCGTTGTCGAAGTCGACGTCAACCGCGCCAACGCTTCGATCAAGAGCGTCAACGCCGGACTGTCGTCGATGGAAGCCACGGCGGTGAAGGCCGCACGCGGAGCCTCTTCCGGGATCGACGGACTGACCGTCTCTGTGGCCAAGGGCGCCGCGGCCGCCGGCGTCCTGGCTTCGGCGTTCGAACGGGTCGTCGGCTGGGTGAAGACCCAGATCGAGGAGACCAGCCGCCTGGCGGCGCGCAACGAGACCCTGGCCGTCGTCAACGCCCAGCTCGCCCGCGCCAACGGCTACAACGAAGGCTCGATCGAGCGGCTGGTCACCCGGATCAAGGATCTGGGCATCACCACGCAGGCCTCGCGCGACATCGTCAACAAGATGATCGCCGCGCAGCTCGATCTGTCGAAGGCGACCGACCTGGCGCGGCTGGCCCAGGATGCGGCCGTCGTCGCCGGCCAGGACTCGAGCGCCGCCCTGCAGGGCATCATGAGCGGCATCACGACGCAGCAGATTGAAGTCCTGCGCACCTACGGCATCAACATCCAGTTCGAGCGGGCGTTCACCGAGGCTCGCCGGCGGC
>CAZSBK010000215.1:0-3341 GCA_964604945.1 uncultured Candidatus Solibacter sp. | reverse complement strand
AATCTGTCCTTCAGGTCCGATCCGATGAAGGCCACGGCACGGCGGTTGTTGTTCTCGGAGTCGGAGAAGTACCGGCCCGTCTCGGTCTGGATGTTGGACAAAACATTGAGATTGGTGGAGCCGCCAGTGACGGTGACGTCGTCCTCTCGAATCCCGCCCACTGTCAGGTCGGCGCGCGTCGAGCTGCGCATGCCCATGTCGTGTGCGAGCCGTGCCTGCGACTTGAGGAACTCGAACTCCTCCACTTTCAATTGAGGATTCTTCCTGAGAAGTTCCAGAAACTTTTTCGGATCGAAATCGCCAAAGAACGCCATCCGGACCACGACGAAGCCGCCCGCGCCCAAGTCGGCGATCTTGTCGGCGACATAGCGGTTCATCCCGTGAATCACGCTCATCACCGCGATCAGCGTGGTGGTGGAGAGAATGATGCCGAGCAGCGTCAGAAAACTGCGCAGCTTGGCCGCCCGCAGCGAGGCAAGGGCGATCCAGAAGGCCTCGGTAAAGGAGGCTCGAAAGTTCATCAATTCTCTAGACGGTCACCTTAGGGCAGTTGTTCCGTCAACCAGTCAATAATCACCGAATCGAGCCAGAATCGGGGCTTCCGGCGGCTGATGAAGCCCAAATGGCCTCCGTGGGCGGCGGTGAGAAGCCGGATGGCCGGATTCCCAGCCAACCTCGGGTCGGAGAACAGGTCAAATGGGATCATCGGATCGTTTATGGCCTGTACCACAAGCGTTGGAGTGCGGATGCCCGCCACGAAATTGAGCGCCGATTGCGTCCCGTAATAGTTCGCCGCAGTCCCAAAACCGAAGTGCGGAGCGGTGAAGTGGTCGTCGAAGCCGTAGATCGTATGGACGCGGTTCAGGCCGTCAATGGGGAACCGGCCAGGATCGGCCAGATGCCGCCGGCGGTAGCGGTTGCGCAACGAAATGACGAAGCGCTGTTGATACACAACGTTTTCGCGGGCGTCGATCCGGCAGACACACTCGGACAGGTCGATTGGCGTCGAAACGGCAATGAAGCCGTTGACCAGCCCGGCTGCCCCGGCGCCCAACTCGCCAGCCAGTTTCAGGGTCAGGTTGCCGCCGAGAGAGAATCCGGCCAGAAAGAGCGGAGCCAGGCTGCCGTGCCGGATCCGGCGGAGCACGGTTAGCGCGTCGGCGGTCAGGCCGGAATGATAGAGCGTGTCGGTGAGGCCGTCGCCGTCGCCGCATCCGCGCATGTTCATCCGGTGAGCGGCGAACCCGTTCTCACAGAGGGCCTGCGCCAGGGAGACCATGTAGCCGCTTCGGCTTGAGCCTTCAAGTCCATGGACTAGAATGACTTCTGCCTTCACCAAGCCGGCCGGCCGGTTTTCGTGGACGACGACTGAAGTTCCTGGATCGGTTTCGTAGACCGAGGCACGTGTAGGAAAGCGGGCCTCCTTGATGGCCCGCCGCCAGAAGTTACCGGCCAGGGTGGACAGGTGCGGATTGCGAAAAAGCGGCTCGAAGGCGGTCAACTTACAAGATTAGCGAATGACTGGGGCGGGAACGATGGCGCTAGTCGCCTTCGACTTCGCGTTCGAGCGATGCCGGTTCACCTGACTTGCGGGCCAGGTCTTCGGTGAGGATGATGGCCTCGGCCAGGTCTCGCATGGGACGCCGCAATCGGCGGCTTTCATTCCGCAGCCGCAGATAGGCTTCCTCCTCGGTGAGGTTGTACTTGAACTGGAGGATCCCTTTGGCGCGCTCGACGAGTTTGCGGGTTTCGAGCTGGCGCTTCATTTCGAGGGTTTCTTCGTGCAACCTGAGGTTCTCATCCAACAGGTGGGCGCGCGCGACGGCGCCGCCCATCTGCTCGCCGATGAAGGTCAGCAGGCTGACGGCCTCGGGCGCGTATTCGTGCTCTTCGCGGTGGTGGACGTTGATGACGCCGATGATGTCGCCGCCGCTGACCAGGGGCACGGAACAGAAGGCCTCATAGGTGTCCTCGACCAATCCGGGCACACAAATGAAGCGCGGGTCGGAAGCCGCGTTTTTTGACAGCGCCACGGCGCTCTTGTGCTCGACCACCCAACCAGTGATGCCCTCGCCACTCTGGATCGTGAGCAAGCCGATTTCGCCTGCGTGCGGCACCTGCGACGCGCGCAAGATGATATCGCCGGAAACCGGATCCAGCAAATAGACCAGGCAGGCGTCGCAGTCGGTCACCTGGACGGTGAGTCCGACGATTTCGCCGAGCATCTCGTCGACACTCCGGTGGGAGCTGACGATGTTGCTGATGCGTTGCAGCAGAGTAACTTGCGAGGTTGGAGGCTCCATTGTGGTAACAGTTGCCATTGCTGATTGTAGGATAGGTTTGAGCTGGGCGGGAGGTCCAATCGAAGTTTTCTATCGGACCGATTGAGCCGCGGTGGTGACGTCATGTCATTCAGACTGTGGATCTTAGTGGCAATATGCTCCTACCCGGCCTACGGCCGGGTAGCACGCGAATGGCGCAGGGCGGCCGCGGAGGGTGTTGAAGTGAGCGCCGGCGCGGGGCCGGGCATGGCGGCCCGGGTGCTCGCCGAGACACTGAGCTTCTATGCGACACCGGACACCGGGGCACCGGGCGTCCCGCCCGCTGTCGCTATTTGCCTCCTGTAGACAAATGGATGTCCTCCAGTGCGTCCTCAGCAACCCCGCCGAGCGCGGGATCGGTCAGAAGCGACTCAAGAGCGGGAATTACTACTGGCACGCTGATCTTTCCGTGCACGCGCGCGATGTGGCCGAGGCTTGTGATGGCGGCAGTGCGCACTTCTTCCCTGGCATCCTTGAGAGCGTCGAGACACACTTGCTCAGCCCACTGCCAATCTGGCTCGTGGAGGCCGACTGAGATTACGGCGGCGGCAGCCCGATCCGCCGCCGGCAACGAAAGTGCCGCGTATAGCTCCGCGTGGCTCACAGGGGGTAGATCTCGATATTCCATAACAGCTAGCCGAACGGGTCCCGAACGGGCCAAACGGGTCACTCTCGAAAATCCATCCTAGCAATTGGGACAGACTGAACCGCCCCGCTGGCGTTTTCCTTGCATTCTTCTGTCGAGTTCGCCAATCCACCACATCATACAGCGGTTTTCCTGCCCTCGACCACAGGACACGGCCCGCGATGCCCGCAGCTGTTGCACTCCCACAGCGAGCCGCGCTCCCTTCCGGACCGCCCCGTCGCTGCGATGCCAGAACCTCCAACCCCTTTCCACTCCATGATTTCCGCGGATTCGCGCCTCCACCGCCATTGCGCGCCTTCGCCGAAGCTTCCAAACAATTCCGTAAACCGGGACAGGAACACAATACCCCTTTTCTGAAAGCTCAGGAACCACGA
>CAZSBK010000214.1:0-3354 GCA_964604945.1 uncultured Candidatus Solibacter sp. | reverse complement strand
CGTGCACCAGATGCTGACCGTGGAGATTCGAAAGGCCCTGGATGAACTCGCTGGCACAGACCGCGACTGACGTGTACAACGAAGCCTTCGATTCGGGGCTGCGGCCTGATCCGTTGATGACGGTGTCGGAGTGGGCTGACCGCTACCGGCGGCTGTCGGGGAAAGCCTCGGCGGAGCCTGGTCCCTGGCGCACCGACCGGACTCCATACCTGCGCGAAATCATGGACAGCCTCGCGCCATCGTCGCCGGTTGAAACGACCGTCTTCATCAAGGGCTCACAGATCGGCGGGCCTCTCGCTCTCGACACGGCGATCGCCACAGTGGATGGCTGGACCACCATGGGGACGATTCGGGTTGGTGACCGGGTGTTTGACGAGAATGGCCACCCGGCACGGGTCGAGGGCGTATCCGATGTCTTCTTCGATCGGGAGTGCTTCGAAATCACGTTCTCCGACGGCAGCCGCATTGTGTCGGACGGCACCCACCGTTGGGTCGCCTGGGATGACTTGGGACCCGGCAAGCGCCGGCTTGTGAAGACGACGACGGCCGCGATGCACCCCAGGCACAAGGCAGGCGGGCGGAAGCAAAGAAATCGCTATGCCATTGATGTGGCTGGCCCTCTTTGCCTGCCCGAGGCCCCATTGCCACTCGATCCCTATTTGCTTGGGTACTGGCTCGGCAACGGCAGTGCCGTGATGAACCACATCACCATCCATGAGGATGATCACGAGATTGTGGATCATCTGTCGCGCTCACGAGTGAAGGTGGAGTACCGGCAGCCCTGGTGGATAAAAGGCCGCGCGGCAAACATCCTCGTGGATGGCGGGCGAAAGAGGGCGAGACTCGAAGACGGCTCATTCGGCCCGGTGGCGGTCGCTGAGGGCGACATCTACTTCATGGGCTGCCTGCGTGAGCTTGGCGTTGTCGGCAACAAGCACATCCCCGCAGCGTACCTTCGCGGGAGCTTCAGCCAGAGGCTGGCTCTTCTGCAGGGCTTGATGGACTCTGACGGGCATATCTGCCGGGGGGGCCGCTGCGAGTATACGACGCACACACCCGCGCTGCTCCGTGGCGCCTATGAACTGCTCATGACTCTGGGCCTGAAGGCCACGGTCTATCGTCGGGAGCCCAAACGGCAGGTAATCTGCGGGAGGCCCGTGCAGTCCCGAGAGGGATGGCGGGTTTCCTTCATGGTCTACGATGACATCCCGGTGTTCCGGTTGAGCCGGAAGCTGCGGAGGCAGGTTGACCGCGGTGGGCGGCGCACGACCGAGACCGAAAGACGCAGGATTGTTTTGATCCGAAGAGTCGACTCGGTGCCGGTCCGCTGTATCGCCGTCAATTCGCCCAGCCATCTGTTTCTTGCAGGCCGGTCGATGATCCCGACGCACAACACCGAGGCCGGCAACAACTTCGTCGGCTACGTCATCCACAAATCACCCGGGCCGATGATGCTGGTCCAGCCAACGGTCGAGATGGCCAAGCGCAACTCGAAGCAGCGCATCGACCCGCTGATTGAGGAGAGTGAGCCGCTGCGGCAGTTGGTGAAAAGCCCACGCTCGCGCGATTCGGGCAACACCGTGCTGTCGAAGGAGTTTCCCGGCGGCGTGCTGGTGATGACCGGCGCCAACTCCGCCGTGGGGCTGCGCTCGATGGCCGTGCGGTATCTGTTCCTGGATGAGGTCGACGCCTATCCGGGCGATGTGGACGGTGAGGGCGATCCGATCAACCTGGCCTTTGCACGCACCCGCACGTTTGCGCGGCGCAAGGTCTTCATGGTGTCGACTCCGTTGATCACGGGGTTGAGCCGGATCGAGGCGGCGTTTGCCGAAAGTGACCAGCGGCGGTTCTGGGTGCCGTGCCCGCACTGCGGAGAGTTCCAGGTGCTGCGGTTCGAGCGGCTGCGATGGCCGAAGGGCGAGCCGCAGAAGGTGGCCTACATCTGCATAGGGTGCGAGCAGGCGATCTTCAATCACCACAAGGCGGCCATGTTGCCGCGCGGCGAGTGGAGGCCGGAGGCCGTGGGCGATGGCCGGACGCGGGGCTACCATCTGTCGAGCCTTTACAGCCCGGTGGGTTGGTATGGGTGGGACCGCGCGGCCGACGACTGGGAGAAAGCTCAACGGGACGTCGAGCGATTGAAGTCTTTCGTCAACCTGGTGCTGGGCGAATCGTGGCAGGAGCGGGGCGAGGCGCCCGACTGGCAGCCGCTGTACGACAGGCGCGAGGATTACGCGCTTGGCACCGTGCCGGGTGGCGGACTGTTCCTGACTGCCGGCGCCGACGTCCATCCGAACCGGATCGAGGTGGAAGTGGTGGCCTGGGGGCGGGCGAAGGAGTCCTGGTCGGTCGATTACCGCGTGCTGATGGGCGACACCGCCCGGCCCGAGGTGTGGCGGCAGCTTGACGCTGTGCTCGATGAGGAGTTTCCGCATGCCCATGGGATCCGGCTGCCGATCCGCGCGCTGTGCGTGGACTCGGGCTACAATCCGCGCATCGTTTATGACTGGGTGCGTGCGCATCCGCAGGCGTCATGGGGGCCAGCAGGCGCCCGGGCATCGCATCCGAAGACGGCTGTGGCGGTGAAAGGAACGGCCCGGACGGACCGGCTCATCCTGGGTGCGTCGCCGGTGGACGCGAGCAAACGCCGCGGAACGAGGCTGTGGACGCTGGGCACGCCGGTGGCGAAGTCGGAGTTGTACAGCAGGCTGCGTATGGCGCCGCCGACAGAGGAAAGCGGCGAGGCGTTCCCGGCTGGGTACTGCCACTTCCCGCGCTACGAGGAAGACTACTTCCGGCAACTGACTTCGGAGAGCTTCATCAAGGGCCACTGGGTGCTGGGCGCCAACGCGAGAAACGAAGCCCTGGACGCCAGGGTGTATGCGCGCGCGGCCGCATCCATTTACGGGATCGACCGCTTCGTAGAGCGCCACTGGCGCGAGCTTGAGGCCGTCGTGGCCAGGACCGATGAGGCGTCGGATGTCGCTGGAGACATGCCGGCGGCGTCCGATCCGCCACAGATCCGCCGTGTCGTCGTCCGCTCGAACTGGATTCAACGATAGATGGCTTACACCGAATCACAACTCGAAGCGCTTGAAGAGGCCTTGGCGAGCGGTACGCTCCGCGTGTCGTTTGAAGGCCGCAGTGTCGAGTACCGCAGCGTCGACGAGATCAAGAAAGCCATCGCTGAGGTGAAGGCCGGCCTGGCGTCGGCCAACCCGGCAACGCCGCGCACACGCATGATCCGGGTCTTCACGGAGAAAGGCTTCTAGCCGATGGGCTTCTGGCGCAACCTGATCCGGGCGGCGGTCCCGGCGCTGCGGCTCTCAGCTGGCTACGAGGCTGCCGCGACGA
>CAZSBK010000213.1:0-3409 GCA_964604945.1 uncultured Candidatus Solibacter sp. | reverse complement strand
CTCGCGGTGAACCGGGATCACAAGCTCGACGCCCGTCTTCCCCTGCCTCACCCGGATCGTGCCGGCCTTGAGGTCGCATGCCGCCCAAGTCATGCGGATCAGATCCTCGCGCCGCTGGCCGGTGTAGATCGCCAGCGCATAGGCGGTGCGCTCGCGGGTTCCGAGCGGCCAGCGTTTCTCGAATTGCGCCAGTTCGTCCTCCGTCCAGGTGTGGTGCGTGCCTTCCCTGAACTTCTTCATGCCGATCGTCGGGTCATCCTTGCGCCAGTCGTTGGCGATGCCCCAGCGGATCACCGTCCGCAACTTCTTGAGAAGGTTGTTTGCCGCGGCGGGGCGGTCTGCCATCTTGCCGATGATGACGGTGAGGTGCTTGCGCTCGAAGCCCGCCACTTCGCGGTCGCCGTATTCCTTGGCGAAGCGGTCGAGAATGCCCTTCGTCACCTTCTGCGATGTCTCGCGGGTGGACAGGAAATCGGGGCTGCGGAAATAGTCCTCGATCATGCGCCCGAAACTGCCTGGCAGGCTGGCGCCGCTTCGCAGCACCGGCTGCATCGCCATTGCGGCGTTGTAGGCGTCCATGAACTCGGGCGAACCGGGATGCCCCGGCAAGGCGATGCGCGGATACCCGGCGCGGCGGAAATAGTGCCGCCAGCGTCCATGTCGATCCTGAAATGCCTGAACGTGCTTCAAACTGACCTCTAGGCCACGTCGTCCCATGATCTCGCCTCACCCTTGCGCGGTGTGTCGCCTTCCTTCGGCAAAGCCTTGAATGCCGCGCGCAGCTCGTCAACATCCCACACCCGCCGGGAGTTGATAATCCTCGGCTGTGGCATGGTGTGCGCCGCAACAAGTGCGTCAAAGAGCGTGGCCGATATACCCACGGATGCAGCCGCCTGCAGCCGGTCGAGGCCGAAGACGATGGGCAGCGTGGCGGCGATCTCGGCGCGTTTCATCCGTTCACCTCTGTTCCGTCTTTCCCGGTTCGTTCGGGGCAACTTGTTTCCGGCTGGCGGAAGGTTGCTTCCAGATGAGCGGCGATCCTGCGGCCTATCCATCCCATGACCGGCACGGCCATAGAGTTTCCGAGCGCCTTGTAGCGGGGGCCGTCAGGACACTGGTCGGCGGGCTTCTTCTTCCACGGGATGGCGGTGTAACCGTCAGGGAAGCCCTGAAGGCGCTCCGCCTCTTTGGGAGTTAACCTGCGAACCGCCATTGTTGGTGGGTTCTGATGTGGCAGGACCGGCAAAGTCTGATCAAGTTGTCTGGCGAGTTGTTGCGCCAGTTTTCGTCCTTGTGGTGAACGTCCGTCCGGCCCGTCTTCCCACAGTGTGAGCAAGGCCCCTGCGGGCAAATCTTGCGGGCGTGATAGTGCGCCGTCATCCATCCAGCATCCTGCTTCACGGGCCGCGCGTCGAACGCCGCGCCCATGCAGGAACGCCCGCAGAACTTCCGGCGATTGAAGTGTATCAAATATTCCAGATCGCCATTGGGCAAACGCTTCCGTTCCAACTGCGTCCCGCAATGCTCGCAGTGTCGCAATGGCGTCGGTTTCTTGTGTGCTGGCATCACTGTCTCCATGATTGATTGTCGCCACGCAAGGCGCGGCGTCGCCCTTTCCAGTCTTGCCGCTCTCGGCGTTGAGGGCGTTCACGATGTCGCCCATGTCGCCCCGCCCGTTCCGCGCGATGCGCGTCTGGAAGGCGTAGGCGGCGACGCCAGGCACGAAGGCGGTCGAGATCGTCGGCGAGGGATCGCCATCATCTCCGAGCCCCAGCCCCTGACGGTTCTGCTCATCCATCTTGTCCGGATCGCGACCCGCGTTCCGGAGGTCCAGCGGATAAGCAACGCCGTGCTGTGCGCCCGCCTGCAGGGTGTACATGGGGTCGCCGTTCGCCCCGATGCCGATCCCGGCGCGCGGGTCGTCCGTGGAAACGCCCGTGCGCTTCCCGACCTCCTGGATCGGCAGCGCCACGTAGCTTGTCTGTTTCGAGCCCGGCTCGGCGGCGAGCGCGCCCACGATCTGGCCGTCGCCGCCCATGAGCCTCACCTCGTCCCGGCTGTTCTGTGCGAATGCCACCGCCATCTGCCCGCCGCCATTGGCGTGGCTCGCAGCGTGCGGCATGGCGCGGAGGGTCGGCGCCAGCTCTTCGGTCGCATCGGCGCCGTGATCCTTGGCCGAGAAGGCGATGGCCGGCGGCTGACCGCCCCCGTCGCTGCCGACCTTCAGCGGCGGCGATACATCCGGCGGCGGGAAGTTGTCGCACCGGCTCTCGGTCGAATAGAAGGCCTGCACCGGCACCAGCGGGGTGCCGCGGCCCGTGCCGTCCTCGCTTGCATCGAACCCCTCGGCGCGGAGCGCGTGGGTGACAAGCGTTTCGGTCTCGTAGTCTTGCCGGCCCATGCCGCCGGCGTTCAGGCAGTGGTAGATCTCTCCCGTCGATGCCTCGCCGACGAGTCCCGCCCCACGCTGGCTGAACAGTTCCTGGTTGCTGTAGCCGATGGCCCCGGTGTTGAAGGACTGGTTCAGGGTGGGGTGCGGATGTTCTACGCCGTCCCAGTGGCTGCGACGGTCGCCAGCGCCTGGTGCAGCATCGGCGGCAGCGTCTTGCCGCGCTTCGCGGCGCGGCGGAGAATCCCGGCGCAGGCCTTCGAACTCAAGAAGAACCGCGGCGGGATCGAACCCGTCTCGAGCACTTGCGACAACGAACACACGGCGGCGTCGTTGGGCCAGTCCGAAATATTGGGCGTCGAGGACGCGCCACGCGACTGTTCTTTGGGGACCAGACACACAACCTGCGTTTGTCCATTTGCCCCCTGGTGGCTCCAGCGGGTCATTTTCTCCGGCAAGGCCAGCCAGAAAGCACCCGAAAGCATTGTCTTTTGTCGAGAGGACGCCGGGGACGTTTTCCCAGAAGATGACGCACTCGTCATCGCCTCGTCGGGTGCGAACATGGTCAATTGCATCTGCTATCTCCACAAATTTAAGGGTGAGGTTCCCGCGCTCGTCGGCCAGTGATTCGCGCAGCCCTGCCACGCTGAATGCCTGGCATGGTGTGCCGCCACAGAACACATCTGGAGCGGCAACTTCCCCGGTCAGCACGCGCCGCGCGATGGTGGTCATGTCGCCAAGGTTGGGAACATCTGGATAGTGGTGCGCCAGAACAGCGCACGGGAAGGGTTCAATCTCGGCCAGCCATGCGGCCTTCCATCCCAGCGGTGCCCAGGCCACGCTTGCGGCTTCGATGCCGCTGCAAACACTGCCGAAGCGCATGAGTGCTCCAAAGAAAAAGCCCTCGCATGGAGGGCTGTGTGATAGCCAGCGCGTACCGAAGCAGAGGCGCTGGGCCGGGACGGTGGTTATTCGTTGGTGTATGCAAGCCCGTCGATTTCATCAATCATGGCTTGCAGC
>CAZSBK010000212.1:0-3438 GCA_964604945.1 uncultured Candidatus Solibacter sp. | reverse complement strand
TGATGCGCGCCGCCGACAAGTTCGAATACCGCCGCGGCTATAAGTTCTCCACGTATGCCACTTGGTGGATTCGCCAGGCCATCACGCGCGCCATCGCCGATCAGTCCCGGACCATCCGCATCCCGGTCCACATGAACGAGTCGATGAACAAGTTCCTGCGCGCCACGCGCGAACTGGAGAAGGAGCTCGGTCGCGCTCCGACAAATGACGAAATCAGCCGCCGGATGGACATCCCTGTCGAAAAGGTCCAGAAGCTGAAGACCATCTCCCGCGACCCGGTTTCTCTCGAAACGCCCGTCGGCCGCGATGGTGAGTCGGCTTTGGGCGATCTGATCGAGGACCGCTGGGTGAGTTCCCCGGTCGAGACCGTGATCGATTCCAACGTCCGCGACGAGACCGCTGCGATCCTGAAGACGTTGTCGCCGAAGGAAGAAAAGGTCATCCGGTTGCGGTTCGGCATCGGTTGCGACCGCGAACACACACTCGAGGAGATCGGCCAGCAGTTCGACGTCACTCGGGAGCGGATCCGCCAGATTGAAGCTAAGGCCCTCAGACAGCTTCGATCACCCGAACGGGCGCGGCATCTGCGTGCCCTTCTGGCTGCCAGATAATCAGCTAACCTATTGAAATCAAAGGCTGGATCCGTTCGTGGATCCGGCCTTTTTGTTCGTTTGGTCAGGACGCAACTCGGCCAGCAGGATCGAGCCGAGTATCAATCCGGCGCCCAATAGGGATAGACCGGTCCAAAGGTCACCGGCCACGGCCCAGGCGACCAATCCAGCAAAGACGGGCTCAAGGGCGAACAGGAGCGCGGCGCGCGTGGCCGTAGTGTGACCCTGAGCCCAGGTGTAAAGCGAAAACGAGAGCGCCGTCGCCAGGACCGCCGTCAGCGCCAGCGCCCCGATCAGACGCGGCGTCCAATGGAGGAACGGCTGCTCTATCCACCAGAAACTGGCCAGCGACAGCACGGCAACGCCGCCCACCTGGATCAGGGTGAGCCACTCATAGCTGAGTTTCGGCGACCAGTGGGCGACTGCAACCATGTGAGCCGAAAAGGCCACCGCCGACGCGATTGTCAGCAGGTCGCCGATATTGAGGCGCTCGGATCCCGCCCCGGTCATCAGGCCCGTACCGAGCAGCGCCAATCCGCAGGCGGCCCACTCCCGCGCGCGTACGGACCTTTTCGATAACGCCGATGCAAATAGTGGGACCAGCACGATGTAGAGGCCTGTCAGGAAGGCGGAGTTCGACGCCGACGTGTATCTCAGCCCTGCTGTCTGGAAGGCAAAGCCCAGGAAGAGGAAGATCGAGCAAACCACACCGCCGAACCAGCCTTTGCGATTGGGCCGGCCACCGGTCAGCGCGGGCCAAAACACTCCCAGCAGGAGCAAGGAGGCGATCACGAACCGGGTGGCGAGGAAGGCGAGTGTGGACGAGTCGTTCAGGGCCACCTTGACCACCACGAACGAGCCGCCCCAGATCAGCGCGATGCCGGCGAGCGTCACCTCGGCGCGCGCCCGTACTCCCTTCATCGTCCAGCCGCATCCGCCAGCAGCAGGCTGAGCAGCAGCACGATCCGCCGCAACCCCAGAGCCCGGCCCTCGCTTGAATACCATTCAGCCGGCGTGTGGGCGCCGCCGCCGGATCCGCCCGCGCCAATCGAGATCGCCTCGACCCCGAGCGAGAGCGGAATGTTGGCGTCCGTGGACGCGCAATCGGGCCACGACCTGATGCCCAGGTGCCGGTCCACGGCGTGAATGTAGTCGAGAATCCGCGCCTCTTCCTCCAGCCGCCCGCCCGGACGGGATCCGGTTTCGCGAATCGACAGGGTGACCCTGCCGGCGCTGGACTGGGCATTCTCATGCGCCACTGCCTCATCGCCCGCCGCAGTCAGATCTTCCACCATGCCGTCCAGCGTCGGCGGGTCTGCCGAGCGCAGGTCGGCCTTGGCCCGGGCCGCCGAAGGAATCGCATTCACGGTGGATCCGCCGTCGATGACTCCGAAATTGAAGCTGCATCTCACCGTGTTCTGACGCCCGGCGCGCGTCTCTACAAATGTCGTGATCAGCTTGGCGAGGGCATGAATGGGATTGGCTGTCCCATGGTCGGCCCACGAGTGCCCGCCGGGGCCGGACACCGCTAAATCGAAGCGCCGGCAGGCGAGAGCTTCCGAGGTGACATGTTCAATCGATGGGCCGTCGAGGACAACGAAGGCCCGGATGCGCGCCATCAGAGGTGATGGACGGCAGAGGAAACGCATCCCCGAAAGGTTCCCTTCGCCCTCCTCGCCGACGTTGGCAACAAACAGCGGATGCGCGGGGCCGTCGAGGAAGGGTTGGCTGGCGTAAGCCGTGGCGACCGCCATCAGGGCCGCCAACCCGGCGCCGTTGTCCGAAACACCAGGCCCTTGGAACTTTCCGTGGCGGGTTTCAATCTGCTCTGGCGAACTCGGCGCCAGCACGGTATCCAGGTGCGCGGAAACGGCCACGAGCGGCGCGTTCCTTGCTATGTTGCTTGGGGTTGCCAGGACGTTGCCGGCCCGGTCGATGCGGGCAGCCAGCCCGAGCATGGTGAACTGGTCGAGGAACCACTCGGCGCGCGCCCGTTCGTGGAATGTGGGCGCGGGAATGCGGCAGATGGCGAGGTGCTGCTCATCGATCAAGCGGTGGCTTTGCTCAAAGAATCGGAACGACTGCCGGATGGCGCTCTCCGCCACCAGGTTGTCGATTGATGCAACACCCGGAGGCAGGGCGAGTTTTTCGGATGTCTTGGGCGTCTCCGTCACTTGTGCGTATCTTACCAATCCAGTGCAACTTCAGCTAGACGCGCGGCATCCGGCTTGACGCCGAAACAAGCCGCCGCGCCATTTAGGTTTAATCCGGTATCCAGTTCAAGGAACATGCCTTCGCGCCGATACGCCTAGTGACGGCTGCCGGACTGGATCCGGCGCCGGCAGCAGCTTTTATGTTCCTCATCATCGGGATCCTCGTCGTCATAGGCTCCATTGCCGGTGGTTACGTGATGGAGCACGGCAACTTGCTGGTGTTGCTCCAACCGGCCGAATTGGTCATTATCGCCGGAGCGGCCCTGGGCACGCTGTTCATCGCCAATCCGCTCCACGTCATCATCGCGGTCTTGAAGGGTCCGCTGGGCGCGATGAAGGGGTCGAAGTACACAAAGGCCTTCTACCTTGAACAGCTCAAATTGCTGAATGACGTCTTTGTCTACGCGCGCAAGAACGGCGCGGCCAAGCTGGAGGCCGACATCGACGAACCGGATAAGAGCCCGGTCTTTCAGAACTATCCAAAATTCCTTGCCGATCACCACGCCCTGGAATTCTTCTGCGACACCGTGCGCATGTCGATCTCCGGCGGCATCGGTCCATTCGAACTCGACCAGTTGATGGAGACCGACCTGGACGTGCAGCACCACGAGCAC
>CAZSBK010000211.1:0-3451 GCA_964604945.1 uncultured Candidatus Solibacter sp. | reverse complement strand
AACGGAGTGATCTCGGCCGAGACGCCACGGTTGGTCAGACCGAGCGCGCCAACACCCATGCCCTCATCGCACACCCTGATACAGCGGTAGCAGAGGATGCAGCGCGCCGGATCATAATAGACCATCGGCGACCATTGCTTTTCGTTGTCGTGGTGTTTGATCTCGGTGAACCGGCTCTCGCCGGCGCCGTAGCGGAACACCATATCCTGCAACTCACACTCGCCACCCTTGTCACAGACCGGACAATCCAGCGGATGGTTGGTCAGCAGAAACTCGAGCGTCGTCTTGCGGGCCTCGGCCACCTTCGGCGTGTTGGTGTGGACGACCATGCCCTCGGCCGCCGGCAAAGTGCAGGAAGGCTGAAGTTTCGGCATCTTTTCGACTTCAACCAGACACATCCGGCAGGCTGCTTGAAGCGAGTAACCCTCGTAGTAGCAGAACGCTGGAATTTCGATGCCGATCTTCTTGGCGGCCTCGATGACGAGTGTGCCCTTCTCGGCCGTAGTCTGCTTCCCGTCGATCGTGATTGTCACCAGCTCGGCCATGAATCCCCTCTCATAACACCACTAGCGGCTGTGTGCCCGGCTCCGGAACGAAGACTCCGGACGAACCGATCTTCGCCTCGAATTCGTGGCGGAATTTGCGGATGATCGACATCGCCGGCATGGCTGCGGCATCACCGAGTGCGCAGAACGTTCTGCCAAACATGCTAGTGGCCAGTTGGTCCACCATGTCGATGTCGCGCGTCATCCCGGTGCCTTCATCCAGGCGCGTCAGAATTCGCGCCAGCCATGTCGTGCCCTCGCGGCAGGGGATGCACCAACCGCAGCTTTCATGTGCGTAGAACTTCATCACGCGCGCCAGCAGTTTCACCATGTCCGTGGTTTCGTCGCAAACCATCGTCGCGCCGGAACCGAGCATTGAGCCCGCTTTGGCCAGGGAGTCATAATCCGCGGGGATATCGATCTCATCCGCTGTCAGGATGGGCGACGAACTGCCGCCCGGAATCACGGCCTTCAGCTTCCGGCCCTTCCACACACCGCCGCCGACCTCGTCGATCAGCCGCCTCAAATTGAACCCGAGTGGCACTTCGTAAACGCCCGGGTTGTTGATATGGCCCGACAGGCAAACCAGCCGCGTGCCACCGTTCTTTGGCGTACCAAGCGCATGGTACCAATCGCCGCCGTTGAGAATAATGTCAGGCACGGCGCAAAACGTCTCGACGTTGTTCACTGTCGTCGGGCATTGAAACGCGCCCACGCTGGCCGGAAACGGCGGCTTCAGCCGCGGGTTGCCGCGTTTGCCTTCGAGCGATTCCAGAAGCGCCGACTCCTCTCCGCACTCATACGAACCCGCGCCCGTATGCGTCGAGAGATGGAACGTCATGCCGCTGCCCTGGATGTTCTCGCCCAGGTATCCGCGCTGATAGGCCTGGGCGATCGCCTTGTCCAGAATGTCGATGTAGGTCCGGTATTCGCCGCGGATGTAAATCCACCCCCGCTCTGCCCCGATCGCCCTGGCGCAGATCAGGCAGCCTTCGATCAGCCGGTGCGGATCGTGCTCGAGCAGCACCCTGTCCTTGCATGTGCCCGGTTCGCCCTCGTCACCATTGACCACGACATACTTCGGCTTCGACGACTTGCGGTCGACGAAACTCCACTTCATGCCCGTCGGGAAACCCGCGCCGCCGCGCCCCCGCAGTGAGGATTTCTTGACCTCATCAATGATCTCGTCCGGCGACATCGCCAGAGATTTTCGGAATCCTTCGTAGCCTTGCTTGGCGAGGAACTCGTCAACCCAGATCGGTTGCGCCTGAGGGTATTCAAATCGCCTGGTCAGCACTCTGGTTTCGAGCGGATGAGCGTGGTTCAGAAGCATCGTGTCCTGGTCCTACTGCTTCGGGCGAAGACTCTCAATCAGTTCGTCCATCTTCTCCGGCGTCAGGTTAAAGCGAAAATCATAGTCCACCATCACCGCTGGCGCCCAGGAGCAGGCTCCGATGCACTCAACCTCTTCCAGCGAGATCGATCCGTCGGCGGTCGTCTGTTTGTTGCCGATCCCCAGCTTCCCGCAGGCATGCTCAAAAAGCTCCTCGCCGCCGCGCAGCATGCAGGATACGTTGGTGCAAACCTGTAGATGATGGCGCCCGCGCTGTTCGCGGTGCAGCATCGTGTAGTAGCCGAGCACTTCCTCTACCTCGACGCGCTTGACCTTCAGCCGCTTGGACACCTCTTCGATCAATTCATCGGTCACGCGGCCCACTTCGTCCTGCGCGTAGAGCAGCATTGGGATCAACGCCCCCTTCTGCCGCCCAGGAGGATAGTTGCCAATCATCTTCTCGAATCGTGTTTCAAGTTCTGGGGAGAAAGTCATGGCGGTGTCTTGTCGCACTAACGGTCCACGTCGCCCAGCACGAAATCCATCGAGCCAAGCGAGGCGATGGAATCTGAGATCAGACTGCCCTCAAACAGCGCCGGCAACGACTGCAGATTCCCAAAACTCGGCGTCCTCATAAAGACGCGATGCGGCTTCGCCGATCCGTCGCTCACCACATAGAAGCCGATCTCGCCCCTCGGGCTCTCCACTGGCACGTAGGCTTCGCCCGCCGGCACGCGGAAACCCTCGGTGACGATCTTGAAGTGGTAAATCAGGGCCTCCATCTGGGTCTTCATCTTTTCCCGGTCCGGCAGCACCACCTTCGGCGCGTCGGCTTTGACGGCGCCCTCTGGCATGCCATCGAGCGCCTGCACGGCGATCTGCTGGCTTTCGCGCATCTCGCGCATTCGTACCAGGTATCGCGAATAGACGTCGCTGGCGGTCTCCACCGGGATCTCGAAGCTGAACTTCTCGTACGACGAATAGGGCTCCGATTTGCGGATATCCCAATTCAGCCCGGCGGCCCGGATCATCGGGCCAGTTGCTCCCAGTGCCAGCAGGCGGTCCACACCCAAATAGCCCACGCCCTGGGTTCGCTGCAGGAAGATCGGATTGGTTCTCAGCAGATTCTCATATTCGTCGATCTTGCCCGGCAATCCATCGATAAAGGAACGCACTAACTTCTCCCAGCCCGCTGGCGGCTCCAGTGCCAGTCCGCCAATGCGGATATAGGAGGTCATCAGGCGCTGCCCCGAGAGCATTTCGAAAAACCGCAGGATCTGCTCACGCTCGCGGAAGCAATAGAAGAACACCGTCATCGCCCCCAGATCCAGGGCGTGAGTGCCAAGCCAGACCAGGTGCGAATTGATCCGCGTCATCTCGGCCAGCAACACCCGCATCCATTGGGCCTTGGGCGGGATCTCCAGTTGGAGCAACTTCTCCACCGAGAGGCAGTAGGCCAGGTTGTTCGATAGGTTGGCCAGGTAGTCCATGCGGTCGGTCAGCGTGACCACCTGGTGCCAGTTCAGCGCCTCGGCCTGCTTCTCGATGCCGGTGTGCAAGTACCCGATTTCGG
>CAZSBK010000210.1:0-3677 GCA_964604945.1 uncultured Candidatus Solibacter sp. | reverse complement strand
CTTGTCACGTTGCGGCTGAGGGCGAGGGAAAGCGCCATGCCGTCGCGGTTGTTGTCGTGGCCGACATAGCGTCCCCAGTAAAGCAGGCCGGGCGGCTGACGGTCGGGGTTGGCCTTGCGCCAGCGGTAGAGATCGACCATGCGTTCGCGGCCATCCACCTCGATCACAGGCGTGACCATGACGACCATATTCTTGCGGATCGTCTGAATGAAGGGCGTCTCTTCAACGGCCAGCCGGTAAACCAGTTCCATCAACATCTCAGGCGAACCGGTCTCGCTCGAATGGATGGCGCCGGTGGTCCAGTAAATCGGCAACCCTTCGGCGATCAGCTTTTCGGCTTCCGCATCGGTGGTCCTGCGAGGATCGGCCAGGGCGGCGGTAATCGCCTTCAACCGGTCCAGCCGGGCCATGTTCAACTCATCGGAGACGATCACGGCAATCATCTCGCGGCCCTCTTCGGTCTTGCCGATCTCGATCACCTTCACGCGCGGGCTGGTCCGCGCCACTTCGCGCATGTAGGCATGGATCGTCGCGGCGTAAGTCAGTTTGTCGGACGCGCCGGCGATGTAGCCCAGCACCTTCTCCGGTGACGGCACGGTCGTCGAGGCGGGCAGGTGATCGACGAGCTCAGTGAGGAACTGCTTGTCGGTGGTCGCGGAAAGGATCTGTTTGGTGTAACCATCGTCGTTGACTTGGGCGGCGGGCGCTACGGCCGCGGCCTTTTGCTGTCTCTTCGCGGCAGACCTGGGTTGTGGCGTTTGGGCGCAAAGGGCAAACGCGAGCGTAAACAAGAAGATGAGCCTGAGGAACGGCATGTGTCCAGTATATGAACACGCGCCAGGTTTACGCCTCGCGGCGGCCGGCAATCCACTGCTGGAATTGCTCGAAGTACACGAACAGCACCGGAGTCAGGTAGAGCGTGACGGCCTGCGAGACGATCAGCCCGCCGATGATGGACATACCCAGTGGGCGCCGCGCCGAGCCGCTTGCGCCCAGGCCGACGGCGATGGGCACTGAGCCGAGCATGGCCGCCATCGTTGTCATGAGAATCGGCCGGAAGCGTTTCAAGCAGCCTTCGACGATCGCATCATGCGGCGAGCGTCCTTCCAGGCGCTGGGCGTTCAAGGCGAAGTCGATCATCATGATGGCGTTCTTCTTGACGATGCCGATCAGTAGCAGCAGGCCGACGAAGCCATAGAGGCTGAATTCCATGTCGAACAGCATCAACGTCGCCACAGCGCCCAGTCCGGCCGAAGGCAGGCCCGACAGGATCGTAATGGGGTGGATGAAGCTTTCGTACAGGACGCCAAGTAACAGGTAAATCACGGCTATGGCGACAACGAGCAGGACGACGAGGTTGCGGGTGGACTCCTGGAACGCCTGTGCCGTGCCCTGGAACATCATCCGCGTGGTGCCAGGCAAGCCCATCCGCGCGACCGCCTCCTCGATCTGACTGACTGCGTCGCCCAGAGCCGAGCCCGGAGCGAGGTTGAAGGTGATGTTCACCGAAGGCATCTGGCCGTTGTGGTTGACATTTAGCGGCGCCACACCGGTCCGGGCGACGGTGACCGCGGACAACGGAACGAGTTTTCCTGTATTGGCGCGGACGTACAACTTGTCGAGCGCCGAGGGATCCTTCTGCAGTTCCGGCGCGATTTCCAGGATGACGTAGTACTCGTTTGTCGCAGTGTTGATCGTCGAGACCTGGCGGCTGCCAAAAGCGCTGAAAAGGGATTGCGCGACAGAGTCAGGCGTCACGCCAAGCGCCATGGCGCGGTCGCGATCCACATCCACGTTGAGCCTCGGATTGGCCAGCCGCAGATCGCTGACCACATCCACAAGCGTCGGCAGAGCTCGCATCCCGGCCTCGACCCGTGGCGCCCAGTCATAGAGTGTCTGGGTGTCGGCATCGAGCAGCGAAACCAGGTAAGCCGCGCGCCCCTGGGTTCCGATGGTGACCAGCGGTGGGATGCGCAGGAACGTGTTAATGCCGGGTACGGTGGCCAACTGCGCGCGCAACTGGCGAAGCACGGTTTCCGCGGGCGGACGGACATCCGCGTCCTTCAGCCGCAGGAACATGAAGCCGGCATT
The DNA here is from genome assembly GCA_964604945.1 of uncultured Candidatus Solibacter sp. GTDB lineage: Bacteria > Acidobacteriota > Terriglobia > Bryobacterales > Bryobacteraceae > PNKE01. Next base: position 1,586 of record CAZSBK010000210.1, on the reverse strand, counting down.
CTGTCCGCCAAAGCCGCCCACGCCCGATCCGACGCTGACCACTGCGGGGTGGCGTTGAACGATGTCGGTGACCCTGCGCTGCAGTCGCACCATCTCCGCGAATGACGTGTCCTCGGCCGCCTCGGTGCTGCCGCCCATTGTGCCGATGTCCTCCGGCGGCAGGAAGTCCTTGGGGATAAGGACGAAGAGATATGCCGTGAGGGCGACCAGGCCCACATTGATCGAGAACGTGGCGAACTTGTGACGGAGTACGAACAGAAGCGTCCGTTCGTACAGGTGGAGCAGCCCGGTGAACGCGCGTTCAGAAAGCAGGTAGAGGCGGCCATGCTGGACATCCTCCTCGCGCTTGAGCCAGCGGCTGCACAGCATCGGCGTCAGCGTCAGCGAGATCAGGCCAGAAATAAGGACGGCGAAGGAGATGGTGACCGAGAATTCCTTCAGCAGCCGGCCGACGATGCCGCCAAGGAACAGCACAGGGATGAAGACAGAGACCAGAGATAAGGTCATGGAGAGGATGGTGAAGCCGACCTCTTTAGCTCCGTCCATGGCGGCTTGCAGGCGCGGCTTGCCCATTTCGAGGTGCCGGACGATGTTCTCCAGCATCACGATGGCGTCGTCCACCACGAAACCGACCGACAGCGTCATGGCCATCAGCGTCAGATTGTCCACGTTGTACTTGAGCAGGTACATTGCCGCGAAGGTGCCAATCAGCGACAACGGGACGGCGAGGCTAGGAATCAATGTCGCCGAGGCGTTCCTCAGGAAAACGAAGATGACCATGATGACGAGCGCGACGGTGATCAGCAGCGTGACTTTTACGTCGGCGATGGACTCGCGGATCGTCTTTGAACGGTCGAAATTGATGAAGAGGTTCAACCCTGCGGGCATCTGGCTTTGCAGCGCGGGCAACAGTTGGCGGATGCTGTCGACTACATCAACCGTATTGGTCCCGGGCTGTTTGCGCACGGCCAGCACCATGGCGTTGGATTCGTTCTCCCAGAACACGCTCTTGTCGTTCTGGACGCTGTCGATGACGTTTGCAACCTGTTCGAGCCGGATGGGCGAGCCCTGGCGGTAGGCGATGATCAGCGGCCTGAAGCCGTTGGCATTGGTCAACTGGGTATTGGCCTGGACCGTGTAGGATTTGTGGTCGCCATAGAGCACGCCGGATGGCAGCAGCACGTTGCCGCTGCTGATCGCCTGGCGCACCTCGTCGATGCCGATTCCGGCTGATGCGAGCTTGTCAGGATCGGTCTGGACTCGGACCGCGAATTTCTGCAGGCCATACACTTCCACCTGGGCGACGCCGCTGACCATCGAGATGCGCTGCGCGAGCGTCGTGTCGGCATACTCACTGACATCGGAAGGCTTCAGGGACTGTGACTTCAAGCTCAGGTACAGCACCGGCTGGTCCGACGGGTTCACCTTGTTGTAGGAAGGCGGAGAGGGCATTGACGTCGGCAGGCTGCGCTGGGCGCGTGAGATGGCTGCCATGACGTCCTGCGCCGCGGCATCGATGTTGCGTTCGAGATCGAATTGGAGCGTGACCTGAGTGCGCCCAAGCGAACTGCTCGATGACATATTGT
>CAZSBK010000209.1:0-3764 GCA_964604945.1 uncultured Candidatus Solibacter sp. | reverse complement strand
ACTACTCCCTGGTCCTGGACGACAAGATGCGGCTCTCAAAGGACCGCCACTCCATCGAATACAACCGCTGCCTGACCCTCACCGGCATCCCGCCCGAAGCCTTCGAATACCGCCTGGGCCACCGCTCCGCCCTCGAATGGGTCATCGATCAGTACCGGGTCAAGCGAGACGAAAAAGACCAAATCACCTCCGGCCCCAACCGCCCCGACGACCCCGAATACATCCTCCGCCTCGTCGGACAAGTGATAACCGTCTCCCTCGAAACCCAACGCCTCGTCGCCGAACTCCCGCCTTCGTTCTGTGACGCAATCTCATGAGCCGCTAGTTGCCTCCCCATGGGAAAGGAGTCATTCATGCAGCCGCCGCCTCTTCAACCCTTGAGCCCTGATGTTTGTCGCATCTGCAAGAAACCGACGCCGACTGTGATCCGCACCCCGGCCGGGCGAGATGTGCTTGGCTTCGACTGCCCGATCTGTGGGCATTACTTCATCGTGCGTACCGCGTATGTTGGACTGAAGGTGACAGAAGACCCGCTGCTGCCATTCCTCTCCTGTCACACTCGTCAAGTCTGGGAGTCGGATGGCAATCCATTCATTGTCGATTCGAACTGGCAACCTTACGCTGAACTCCACGCCAACACGACCCTTGGCCAGAAACTCGACAACTTGATGCGCCTCGCCGAGCGCCGTACTCGTGAACCAGGCCTGGACGCCGTGATCGACCGCGATGTTGATTTTCCTCTTGTCGATTGCACCTCCCCACCGGCATTTAAGTTCATGCTGGATCACGCAGTCGATATTGGCCTCATTCGATTTCGCAGCGGAAACCAATACTTGATCACCTTCGACGGCTGGCAGCACATCGAGCGCACCGGCCTCACCCCCCAGGCCCCCGCCCGCGTCTTCGTCGCCATGTCCTTCAAGCCGGAACTCAACCAGCCTTTCGACGAAGGCATCATGCCGGCCATCGAAACCGACTGCGGACTCTCCTGCTACCGGATCGACCGCGATGAACACACCGACAAGATCTGCGATCGCATCCTCGCCGAGATCCGCCGTTGCCAGATCGTCCTTGCCGACTTCACCAACAACGCCCAAGGTGTCTACTTCGAAGCCGGTTTCGGACTCGCCCTCGGAAAGACCGTCATCTGGTCCGTCCACGAGGACCATTTGAAGGATGTCCATTTCGACACTCGCCAGTACAACCACATCGTCTGGAAAAACCCCGCCGACCTCCGCACCCGCCTCCGCGACCGTATCCAGGCCCTCTTCCCAGAGGCGATCAATCAGGGAGTAAAGCCGTAGGTGACGCCAGATGCCTCAGACATACAACCTCTACTGCGATGAAAGCTGCCACCTGGAGCACGACCAGCAATCCGCGATGGTTCTGGGCGCGGTGTGGTGTCCCCTCGAACTGTCCCGAACGATTGCCCTCGACATCTCCGCCATCAAACGCCGTCACGGGATTGCAGCTTCAACCGAGGTCAAGTGGGTCAAAGTCTCACCCGCGAAGGTGGGCTTCTATCTCGACCTGATCAACTACTTCTTCGACCGTCCGGAACTGCACTTCCGCGCCTTGGTCATTCCTGACAAGTCGAAGCTGCGGCACAATGCCTTTGGCCAGGACCATGACCTCTGGTACTACAAGATGTACTTCAGCATGATCAAGGCGGTTCTCAGCCCCGACGACGTCTACCGCATCTACCTCGACATCAAGGACACCCGATCCGCCGACAAAGTGGCAAAGCTCCAGGACGTGCTCTGCAACAACCTCTACGACTTCTCCCGAAACATCGTGGAGCGTGTCCAAACGGTCCGCTCTCATGAGGTCGCTTTGCTCCAACTTTGCGACGTTCTCATCGGCGCGGTCTCTTACGTCAACCGTGGCCTGGCAACGAGCCCGGCCAAAGCGGGGCTCGTCAGGCGAATCCAGGAGCGCTCAGGCTACAGTCTGGTGAAGACCACCCTGCTCAGGGAAACCAAATTCAACGTCTTCGTCTGGCGCGCCTCGGAGCCCGAAGCATGAACCCGCCATGGCTGCCGCCCATGGTCCCAGTCAATGGGGACCCTGTTGAGGTCTTCGCCATGCTCTACGGCATTTTCGCGGCCGACTTTCGGGATAACCAAGAACGTCTCCGCGGGCTGCCCGTGTGGTGGGACCGGAGAGTCGTCGATCCACCCTATGAAGAAGGCTTCTGGCACCTGATAACGCGCCTGGACAAGGCTTCCGGTGACCGGCTTCTCGATCCCCGGCGCGCTGAACGTCTCCCATGGTGCGGCCCAGTCATCGCGAACTCAAAGGTCCCCGAGGTCGCGGCTTGGGACTACGATGGGGGACGAGGCCGGGTCAGGACTTACGTCTGGCTGCGCGACCACGACTATCTGGTCGTCCTTGAGAAGCGCCAGAAGCGAATCGGTCTCGTAGCTTTTCTTGTCACCGCCTTCCATATCGACGGTTCGGGCAAACGGGCGGATCTGGAGAGGAAGCTGGCAAGACGACTGACCTGAAAATGCAAGCGCCGCCCTGGTGGACGGCGCAAGATCTCCTTCTACGCTGGGTAGATGAGGCACTTTCAGTATACGCCAATCCATGGACTTGTCCACGTTTTTCACCACCTACCCTCCCTCCAGCCAACCTCCGTCGCTTGGGTCCGGTCTCAATCCGGAACCGTGTCGGGATTCCACGAGAAGATAGATGTAAGAAGACAATAGACTGGTATCATATGATACCGAACATCGTGTTGTCGGCAGTCACCCCGTCATTGTGGAGGAGCCATGAAATGTTTTGGTTGCGGCAAAGGAACCATGAAGGTTCAGACCGCCAAAATCGAGGCTGATGTTCGGGGCGAGAAGCACTTCGTCGAGGTTGAGGCGGAGGTGTGTAACCGCTGCGGCGAAGTTGCATTCGACGATGCCCAAGCCGACGCCTACACCATCGCAGGCTCCGACGCCTACCGCCTCGCCCATGGCCTGCTCACCACTGGCCAGATCAAGGCCGCCCGCAAACGTCTAGGCCTCACGCAAACACAATTCGCAGAGCGCCTGAAAGTGGGCGTGGCCAGTGTCAAGCGCTGGGAACTCGGCGCAATCCAGGATGAGTCCAGCGACCTTCTCATTCGCCTCTCCACTGACCTCGACGCAGCCCGCCGCAACGTCCGCGAACTGAGCACGCTGCACCAGCCACGCCCCGGCCGCGCGCCCGCAACTTCCAGGCCTCGCCGCTCAGCGCTGACGGTGTAGGGCGCTGACGCCGGCCGCCGCTCCGGTCTGGCCGCGCAAGCCCTTCACGCGATCAGGAGAGTGATCTTCGCCCCCGAACTCCTTCGTCCCTGGCGCTCTCCCTGCCCGCCCGCCCGTTGACAGCGCCCTCACCTGCGCATACTCATGCTCGCTCGTAGCGCAGGCAATCGTGCCGACACATCGTGTGGGGCGGCGCTTCCGCGCCGCAGCCGGGCTTCCGCCCGGCGCGTTCCATCGGCGTCCCGATCTGACGCGCCCGAATCGCGGTTCTCACCAAAGGCTGCGAACGGCCGCGTTGGCCCCGAGCCTGTGGATCTGTACCTCACTGCGGTGTCCGAAATGGCCGGTCACACGCTTAGTAGAAAAATCTTTGCCCCTTAAGCCACTCATTCTAAAGAACCGGCCGTCGGACTCTCGCTTCCAGGTCACTTTGTCATGTGCACATTGATGCTGGGGCAAGGAGTCCCCATTCGCAATGTCACGTCGATCCAGATCCGAGCAGGCCCGCATCAACGCCGCCAAATC
>CAZSBK010000208.1:0-3788 GCA_964604945.1 uncultured Candidatus Solibacter sp. | reverse complement strand
GTCTCGGTCATGATGCCACCCCCGTGAGCAGACCCATGTATGTTCTGGCTGAGGTGGTCGCCACGGTGGCGCGCGGCAGATAGGGATAAACCGTCAGGTCGAGGCGTGGCGGCCGTCGTCTCCGCCGGATAGGCCTGCACGAAGCCGGCATCGCTGTGCGGCAGGTCCATCGCGAAGAAGTGGATCTTCTGCTCCACCCCGCCGAGCACCGCCCAGGCCTCGCCGAAGTCCGCCTGCGCATGGCCCGGCTCGTGGCGCAGCGGCACGAATACCTCGCGCTGCCGCTGGCGACGATCGTGAACGTAGTCCTTCACGATCGTCATTCCGCCGCCATAGCCATACTCGTCGCGCAACCGCTCGAAGATCCGCTTCCACGTATGATGCTGCTTCGAATGGGCCGTCCGGTCAGCTTCCAGAATTTGATCGATGATCGCGGTAAAAGGGTCCAGCTTCGGGCGTTTCAGGGCGCATGCTCTCCTCGATCAGCGCCGACTTCTCCATCGCACTCCAGCGACGCCGACGCTCAGGCCCAACCAGAACTTCACCGCGCATGATCTGTCCTTAAGCACGTGCTTAAGCGCAGTCTCAATTCCACCGCGCCAACTGCTCATCTAGTGGACTATCGCGACGGGCCATTCAATGAGGGCTTCGGAACACCGCTTACCAAGCCTCGCCGGACGGTTACATTGATTATTCGAGTGAAACAGCTTGCGATACGGGTCCCGATCGGCGCCGATCGGGACCCTCCTCCAGTCCAGATTTATAAGAAAAATCAGATAGATGGTTGAAAAATGGAAGGGGTCCCAGTTCAGCGCTGAAACACAGTCCCTGGCAGGACCAAGCGCACGGTGGTGCCCACGCCGAACTCGCTTTCGACCTCGACGTTGCCATTCATCCCCTTGGCCAGAGACTTGGAGATTGCCAGTCCGAGGCCGGACCCACCCTGGTCGCGGGTATGGGCGTTTTGCGCCTGAACAAATGGTTGCCCGAGACTGGGTAGCTGATCGGCCGGAATGCCTCTGCCATTGTCGCTGACAACGAGGGCCACCGTGCCGTCTTCGGGACGACGTTGCACCTGCAACTGTATCCTGCCACCCTTACCGACGAATTTGACGGCATTGCCGATGAGGTTTAGGAGAATCTGGAGAACGGCGCGGGAGTCCCCAAGCACGCCGCAGCCGGGGATGGCGTCGGGCATTACCATCGCAACTGCCTTTTCCAGCACCATTGGTTCCAGCCGCGCAGCAGCCTCGGTCATGACGTCGACCGGATCGATGGGCCGGATTTCCAGATCATACTTGCTGGACTCGATGCGCGACAGGTCGAGAATGTCATTGATCAGGGATAGCAAATGCCTGCCGCTGTTATGAATGTCATGGATATAACCCTTGTACTTCTGGTTCCGAATCGGCCCGAAGGTCTCGTTCTCGATCAGGGATGAGAACCCGATGATCGCGTTGAGTGGCGTACGCAGCTCATGGCTCATCGTTGCCAGGAACTGCGATTTGGCGCGGTTGGCAGCCACAACCTTCTGCAACTGCAGATCCCTGTCGTGGACAAGCGCCAGCAGGTCCGCTTCGGCGCGTCGCGTGGCGCTCATGTCGCGGAAAATCACCGTCAACATGAGTGCTCCGCTGGCTATGGTCTTTGAAATGTCCGCCATGAGGGGAATCAGGATTCCGTCCTTACGCAGGCCGTCCACTGTTCGCCAGCTCGACATCTGCTGTTGGCTGACTTCGCCCAGGTCGTGTCTCGAAGGTGGTAGAAATTTGAAGGTGGCGTAATCTCCGGGTGACACAACCCACCCAATCGGCGGCTGCAACCGCCAAGGAGATCACGCCATGAAGAACAATAGCAACGCCGCCGGCATTTCGCTACTGGGCACTGAGGCCGGCTATGATCCGATCGAGGATCGTCTGCGAGAGAACGTCCGCGTCATGATCGAGGCGGTTTTCGAAGAGGAACTGGAGACGTTTTTGGGGCGCTGCCGCTATGACCGCGGCGCCGCCAAACCCAAGGGCTACCGGCACGGTCACCGGGAGCGCCGGTTGATCGGCACGTTTGGGGCCGAGACGATAAGCGTGCCGCGCGCCCGCGCCGTCGATGAGACCGGTAGGACCACCGAATGGCGCTCCAAGGCGCTGCCGCGCTACCAGCGGCTGACGAAGAAGGCCGAGGCCCTGATCGCGTCCGTCTATCTGGCCGGGACGAATACGCGGCGGGTGAAGCGGGCTCTGTTCGGGCTGTTCGAAGGGGCTGTCGGCAAGGATGTGGTCAGCCGGGCCTGGCGCAAGGTGAAGGTCGACTGGGACGCCTGGTGCGCCCGGAGCCTGGCCGATGAGGACATCATCCGGCTGATCCTGGACGGCACCGTCATCAAGACGCGGATCGACAAGAAGGCCACGAACATCTCGGTTCTGGCCGCCATCGGCGTGCGCCGCGACGGGCAGAAAGTGCTGCTTTCCATCATGAACATGGGCGGTGAAAGCACGGCGGCATGGCGTAAATTCCTAGACGATCTCGACGCTCGGGGCCTGAAACGGCCCGAGTTCGTGATTGTCGATGGCGCGCCGGGGCTCGAGGCTGCGCTTGTAACCCTCTGGGGCGACGATCTGCCGATCCAGCGCTGCACGGTTCACAAACATCGCAACCTTCTTGGCCATGCTCCGAAGCATATGCATGACGAGTTGACCGAGGATTACCGCGACATGATCTATGCCGGCACCGCGGCCGAGGTTGAAACGCGTCACAAGGCTTTCCAGCGCAAATGGCGGCTGAAATGCCGGGCCGTCGCCGACAGCCTGGATGAGGCCGGGGATCGGCTGTTCACCTTCACCCGGCTCGACCCGGCGCAATGGAAAGCGGCGCGGACCACCAACGCCATCGAACGCCTGAACGAGGAATTCCGCCGTCGCATCAAAACCCAGACCGTGCTGCCGTGCGCCGAAACCGTGCCGATGCTGCTCTGGGCGCTCATGGCATCCGACCAGATCCGGATGCGAAAGGTCGATGGCTGGGAAACCCTGGCTCATCCCATCGCCCCGATCAGCCTTGACCGCGCCGCCTGATCAGGTCCAAATCCCGATGCTCGGAGAACGCCGCCCGAGAATTTCCACCAGTGTCGAGACACGACCAGCCCGGAATTCAGAATGCGGTGATTGGCGCCGATCAACTCGCGGCGTGAATAGCCGCTGACTTCGACGAAGAGGTCGTTGGCATATGTGATGGTACCGTCCAGATCGGTGATAGCGACGATGGCAACCTTGTCGGTCACCAGTTCAGGCCGCATGGACAGGGCCTCGCCGATCTGGCCGGGCGTCAATCTGACGTCTTCCGAATTCGGCATTTCCTCTCTCGTAACGCAGTTACTCCGCATTGCGGAAAGGTAAACGTCGTTTCTTAACAGGGTAATAACGCCCAGAATTTGTCGCGATCACGGGTTCATTTGACAGCGCTGACAATCAAGGCATCAACGGCAATTGCAGCTTCTGCGTTAATGATAACGGGATTCACATCCACTTCTGCGATCAAACCGGCAAGATCGCCGGCCAGACGCGAGAACGCAGCATAGGCGCGCGCCAACGCGGTGACGTCTGCGGGCGCAGCGCCACGCTTGCCGTCCAGCAGGGGACGCAGCGTCAATGCGTCGACATGCCGCCTGGCCTCGACGGCGTCGAACGGCGGCAATGCGAAGCGACGATCCGTCATCATCTCGATCAGCACACCCCCTGCACCAATCATCGTGACCGGTCCAAACTGCGGATCCAATGTCATGCCGAAGGATACCT
>CAZSBK010000207.1:0-3850 GCA_964604945.1 uncultured Candidatus Solibacter sp. | reverse complement strand
TCTGGATATTGAGTTGCGTGGCGTCAGCCCAACTGCGTAGAACCCCGCCCTCATTGCGGAGTGAGACGATATACCGCTTACCCGGACGCAGGTGGTAGGACGGGTTTTGGCCTATTTTTTCGAAGAAGAAGAATGAGATCGTCGTGTCCGACAAGTCTCCCTTGACTACATTCTCGACGTTCGCCGCAAACTTCACGAGCTGCAATGTCTTGGGCCCGCCGGGATAAGTTGCATCGGGTGGACCCTGCATATCGGCACTGATGATCTTCACGGCCAGGATGTAAGGAGCCGCCAGCCAGAAGTCGTCGCCAACGGGCTCTCCGTGCAATATCAAACGTGGCGTCAATTTGGGCCCGCCACGGCAGCCGACCAAGAAGCCGAGAACTGCTATCGCTATGATCAGTTGTCTCATCTTGCTCATTGCCTGGGGATTCCACCGAAGGTGAACGCTGATTCCGGAGGGAACGCGAACGGCATTCCGGGCCGAAGGCGAACGGTTCTCGGAGCACAGCGATGCTGGCTCTTCGATTGTGCAGGAACTGTTCGGCTTCGTCAAGAACTCGCTGTCCGGAGCGCAGCGGAGGTCGGCCCGCACCGCGGAGAAAAGGGTGCGGGGAAAGGGGCGAGAGCCCTTGTCCCCGCCTCAGCACTGGAGCGATCCCGGCGAGCGTCAGCTCGCCGGTTGGGGACCACGTCTCTTCCGCATGGACTCGCCGCGCATCTCGATGCGATGCGCGTTGTGCACCAGCCGGTCCAGAATCCCGTCGGCCGCGGTCGGATCGCCGATCTGCTCGTGCCAACGCGAAACCGGCAGTTGCGAAGTCAGGATTGTCGAGCGCGTCTGGTAGCGATCCTCACAGATCTCCCAGAAGTCGCGGCGCTCGGTTTCGGCCAGCGGAGCCATCGCCCAGTCGTCGATCACCAGCACATCGACGCGGCTGAGCCGCGCCAGCAGACTGCGCAGACTGCCGTCGGCGCGCGCCAGCGCCAGATCGCGGAACAGCGCCACGGCGCGCGTGTAGAGCGCCGAGTAGCCGTCGCGACAGGACTTCTGCGCCAACGCACAGGCGATGAAACTCTTCCCCACGCCAGTCGGTCCGAGCACGAAGATGTTCTCGTGCTGCGCGGCCCACTTGGAGTTCTGCGCCAGTGCACGGATCACGCTCTTGTCCAGGCCGCGCGAAGAGCGATAGTCGATCTCCTCGACGCAAGCTCCCTTCAGTCTGGCCGCGAGCAGGCGCCGTGCCAACGCCTGATTCTCGCGCCAGGTCCATTGCTGATCCACCAGCAGGCCGAGCCGCTCCAGGAAGCTCAGCTCGCGCACCGCCGCATCTTGCTCCTGTGCCTTCAACGCCTCCGCCATGCCGAGCAATCGCATGGCCGTCAGTTTCTCCATCATCGGTTCTTGCAGCATGTACGCCTCCTATTGGAAGTACTCCGATCCCCGGATGTTGTCGTGCGGCGGCGTTGTGGCGGGAGGGGACGCTGAGAACGAAACCTGATCGAGCGAGTTCTTCAGGATCGACTCGATGCTCTTGTAGCGGCATGCGCCGGTGCGCAAGGCGCGCTCGGCGGCTGCTTCCACACGAGCTGCCGAGTACTTGTCTGCCAGCCGGATGATGCCCAGACATCCGCGGTAACCCATCTCCGGGTGCGGCTTGTCGTCCATGATGCGCTGGAACAGACGCGCTGTATTCGGGCCGATGGTGCCGGCCCACTGCACCATGCGCGAGGGCGTCCATTCCAGATGCGCGCGGTGGCTTTTGGGCCGGTGCTCCTCGATCGTGATGGCTTTGCCGTCACCGCGGCCGCGCGCATGCGATGCCACTCGCACGCCCTTATGCAAGATCTCAACCGTGGTGGGAGTGGAGCGGATCTCGACCAGTTCGTGCACTAGGTTGTAGGGCACGCTATAGAAGTTGCCGTCGAAAGCGATGTGGTAATCGATGTTGACGCGGGCGCGCGACCATTGACTCAGGTCGAACGGCTCGGTGGGCAGCGATTTCAGCGCGGGCCGGTCAACGGACTCCCACATGCTGGCGCGCGTGCCTTCCTTCTTGCGGAAGGGGCGATGGTTCAGCTTGTCCAGCAGTTCGCGGATTGCCTGGTTCAGTTCTTCGAGCGAGAAAAACTTGCGATGCCGGAGGGCGGCCAGGATCCAACGCTCGGCCACCTGAACGGCGTTTTCGACCTTAGCTTTGTCGCGCGGCTTTCGCGGGCGTGCCGGCACGATGCCGAAGCCGCAGTACTGCGCGAAGTTGTAGTAAGTCGGATTGAGGTCGGGGTCGTAGCGGTGCGCTCTGGTCACGCCCGTCTTGGTATTATCCGGGACGGTCAGCGCCGGAATGCCGTGAAAATGCTCGAAGGCATGGATGTGGCCTCGCAGCCATGACTCCATCTGCTGATCGCGTAGCGCCTCGGCCCAGGTGTAGGAACTGGCGCCGAGCGCGGCCACAAACAGCGATGCCCGCCAGACCTCACCGGTCTGGCGGTCGTGGATGGCAATCGTGTCCCCGGCCCAATCGACAAACATCTTCTCGCCAGCCTTGTGCTCCTGCCGGAGCACGACGTCGAGTTTCGAGCGCCAGCGCTGGTACAGGTAGCAGAAGCGTGAATAGCGGTAGCCGTCCGGATGGGCCTGCCGGTACTCTTCCCACAGCAACTGCAGAGTGAGATGTTTATGCTCGCGCAGTTCGGAATGAATCGTGGTGAAGTCGGGCAGCGGCCGTGCCGGGTTCTTCTCGACAGGCCTTTCCGCCTGCGGGAAGAGCGCGCTTTCCAGCCGTGCTTCGTCCCAGCCTTCCGGCAGTGGCCAGGTGAGGCCCGCCGCCTCGGCTCGCTTCAGGTAGTTGTGGACCGTGCCGACGCCGATGGCGCAGCTTCGCCCGATCTGCTGATATCCCAACTTGAGTTCATATCGGAGGCGCAAGACCTCCCGTAGTTTCCGCATGGACAGTCTCCTGGCCGGCACGCTGATCCTCCCTTGGAGGGTTCATTGTGCCGGTGTGATGTCCAGCGTCGCTACGCCCTGTGGAAAACATTCCGGACGATGCTGAACGCCATTCCGGGGCCGGGCGAAAACCGTTCGCCTTCCCACCGGAATCGCTGTTCGTCTTCAGCCCGGAATCCCGTTCACGTTCACCCAGGAATCGTTTTCACGTTCACCCCGGAATGGCGTTCACCTTGGCCCGGAATCCGCAATTGCCCTCGGCAGTTGCGTAACGTCGTGCTATCTACTTAACACGAGGCTCGGTCCGGAGACAAGAGCATGATCTTCAGGCTGTCACCGGCGAGGCCAGCTTGACCCGAGTCCTTGCCTTGGAGACGTAATTACCCCATGCAAGGCACGCGCAGAACCCAACTGCTGGCGCCAGCAATTCAACGGGGCTGTGTGGGTATTCCCAATAGCGCAGATACCAGAACCCGCAATGGAAAGCTACCAATGGGATGGCAATAAAGATCGGTATAGTGTTTTCTCGACGGAGATATAGCATAGCAAACAGAAGATAGGCCACAATCTCGGCCGGATACCAACCATGTGGGTATTGTGGCCGTATGAGGAGCCAATCACAGGGTGCAACGCTAAGCGCCAGAAAACCGCCGAGGTGAACGAGAATCCACGTCGCCACAGCAGTTTTCCGAAACCGCCACAGCAGGAGAAACAGTGGCACTGTGAGAACCATAACGCACGAGAAGAACGCCGAGTATCCCGCGACGGCGCCGCCGCCCCCTTCATTGATGGCGCCGGCGACGTCGAACAGGTCGCGGCGCTCTTTGGCCAGCCAGCCCATGCCCAGGTGGCCGCCGTGTTCCTCGTCAGCCGCGCCGATGAACAGCACGTCACGCTTGA
>CAZSBK010000206.1:0-3890 GCA_964604945.1 uncultured Candidatus Solibacter sp. | reverse complement strand
CTTCGATCCTCCAGCTCAGGAAGATCGAGCTTCTCGGGTAGCTTTGCACGAACCGGCTGTGGGTTTCGATCAACAACCACAACGGTGATACCCGTACCTAGGTTGTTTTGTCGATCCTCAGCAAGCAGACCCTCCACCTGACCTTGGAACTCAGTCCGGCCCTGTTGTCCCCCAGTCAAGAGCATGCAGCCTTCTGAGCATCCTGGACCCAAATGGATCTGGATGTTATCACGGTTGCCGTTAGGTCCTGTGATCACACCCGAACCGGGCTGTTCGGCATTGCTGAGTTCCACCCGAAACCCCATTGGGACATCCGTCCGGACCGCGCCGGAGTACGTCCCGGGAGGCGCCTCGCTGTCGCGACCGTAGTTGCCGCGTGTCTCTGATGTCGCGCCGTTCCGGTTCGTATCGCGGGTGACTTCGGTCATGCGCGTCGATCCGGTGTCATTACTCAGGATCATCCGGAACGTCGATACGTTCTCTCGCACCTGCTGCAAACGTGGATTTGCGCGCATCTCTCGACCGGTGTACCTGTTGACATAGCTCCGCCCGACTGGCACATTCGTCACAATGATTCGAAGGTCCCTTCCGTCGGGATCGATGTATGCCAGCGGGTTGTTGCGGACGTAGGAATACAGATTCCATTGCTGCGGATCAAAAATCCGTGCCCTCGTCATAACCGTAGGATCGGTGCTCGTGAACCTGCCCTGCGCTCCCGAGAAGTACCTAGCCCCGAAGTAATCGAGACCTGTCTCGGCATCCCGCTCTTTGCCGGTAAACTCGGGTGCGGATTTCGTCATCGTGATGAAACGCTGAGCACCCGATGGACAATGAACTCGTGTCGATAACCGGGCGAAGGTCCAAACTCAAAGGTGGGAGACGAGCGGAGCTCGCCTCGAAGCACGACCTCTGCAAAGACACCGTCTGACAGACCTGCGAGCCGATCAGCCAGTGTCCGTTCCTGCGCAGATGGGCTTTCGCGTTCAGCCGATCCCATCGCGTAGCCTGGGATTGCCTTCGCGGTGTTTTCGAGCTGAGTACGAGAGATAACCCAGACGACCTCTTCCCGCTTCGGTTCGGCGCAGGGTTGTAGGAGTGCGCTTTCAGGCCCGTTGTGGTAGCAGCCATGTACACTGATGAGTCGCCCTCGTTGGCCTGACGGATCTTGCTCGGCGTCCCGAACGGAGATCGCGTCGCGCCTCTGGCAGGCCACACAAAGAACGAGTGCTGGTAGGACTAACCATAGCCATAGATGAGATCGCAGTAGCATCCTATCCTCCAGGTCTCCTACCGAATCCTCGAAGGCTCCGGCAGTGTGATGATGGTGCCCCCACTCTTATGGGTTGTTCGCATCTGGCCGACAGCGAATGAACCGATTCGGTCGATCTCGTCTTGTGCGGCAAACCGGGAATTCTTGTCCGCCATCAGGTGGCCAGCGTGTCCGGGCTGAGGTCCGAACGTCCCTCGGATGGAATCCTCCCAGTAGTCGTCCGGCTGTCCGAGTACATGCCCAGTCTCGTGACGTTCAGCGTCCGCGCCAGGATTGAGTGCCCCGGTGTAGATACCGGGAGCACCAGGATATCGAGTGGGAAAATGCGGGTCAACATGCGTATTCTCGAAGTTGCTTCGAGCGATCTCATTCCCGACATAGAACCCGTTGCGGGCGGACAACCCGACGCCCAGCGACGGGTTGTACACAGAGACCTCGGCAATGGTCGAGACCTTGTACACGGTGCCCGACTTAGCGTCTTTGTAGGTGCCCTTCCAAGCGCTTTCCATTTGAGCTTTGAGCTTCGCTGCGTATGCTTGAGTGGCTTGAGGCCCGTAGATGGTGATGCTTGCGCGAAGTGTGATCGTTTTCTTTTTCTCGTCAATGGCATACTCGGCCTCTCTTCCAGAGGGGTCGATGTATTTCAGGGGATTGTTGTTCACATAGGCATACCGATTGAACGTTTGCGGTTCCTCCAGCTTGTAAGGGCCAGGGTCGGGCGACGTGAACCTCCCCTGCGCTCCCGAGAAGTACCTGGCGCCGAAGTAATCCAGACCCGTCTCGGCATCTCGTTCTTTGCCGGTGAACCCGGTGAAGCTCGGCGTACATGTCCTGGCGCTTGTCATACCCATGTTCAGACCGTGACCACGCGAGTCTCAGGGTCAAGAAACCGCCTCATGGCCTCGATCATGGCCTCCGGATCGCCCTCTTTGGCGTGAACTTTGAGGCTTCGGTTGTTCTGGTACTTCACGAGCAGCGCCTCATCGCGCTCGATGACCAGTTCGTGAATCTCACCGTATGGTACGAATTTGGTCTGGCCGAACATGGAACGCTGATGGATGCCGGTATCGGTGAGCCACGTCTGTCGAACGAACACCTCGAGAAGGAACAGCACCGCCAGACCGTAGAGGAAAATCAGTCCTCCACCGAAGAACCAGCCCCTGGATCGCCAGATCTCGGGAACGCTAGGGCGCAATAGGGCAAGCAGAACCGCCAAACCGATGGCAGCAAAGCGAAATGGCCACTTGTATCGGGCAACGTGAAGGACTCCAGAGGATTGGTTCATCGTAGTTCACCGTTGCCCTTCCTCGTCCTTCCTCTTCTTCAAGGTCTCCGCAGCTCTCTGCGCCGCCGCCGTAGTGCCCGCCTTCGCCGCCGCACGCCCCGGCCCAGCCGCGACACGCCCCATCGCTCCGGGATGTTCTGCAACCTGCCGTTGAGCCTCTCGAGCGCCAGCTTGGCGGCTTACAGATCGTCCTGCGCTGGCGCGAACCGCATGGTCGGCGAGTCGCTCGTTCAGCTTCTGCCCCACCGAGTTCTGAACAGCACCTTGAACTCGCGCTCCAATCGCACCGCCTACTGCACCGGCTACACCGCCAACAATGGCGTCGGTCGCAATTGACGTCCCATCCAGAGCTTGAGTACTTGAATCGTTGTCCAGTGCTCTGTCGGCAATGCCCGCGCCGGCGTTTACCAGTGCGAGAGAGCCGCCTTGAACCAACAAACTGCCACCGAAAGTTGCAGCAGCAGTCGCACCAAGGGCAGCGCCAACACCAGTCTTGGTGGCGACCTTGGCCCAGTTGATGTCCTGCCCGCTCCGGACTTGGCTGTACAACTCCAGCGCGCCACCGATTCCACCACCTACCAAACCGCCCACCACGGCATGGGGCAGGTGGCCGTCGGAGTCTTTGTACTTCAGCGGATTGTTCAGGCTGTAGGCGTACTTGTTCCAGTACTGCGGATTCGCCAGGTAGTCCTCGAATGTCTGTCCGCCAAGTTCGTCCACCGCGTTGAACGGGTCCGGACTCGTAAACCTACCCTGTGCCGCCGACATATATCGCGCCCCGAAGTAATCCAGCCCCGTCTCGGCGTCCCGTTCCTTGCCGGTAAATTTCTGTCTCGGTTCGCCGTCGGCGGCGTAGCCCAGTGCCGCAGTCCGGTAGTTGGTTTGCGTGGCGGCGATCTCTTCGCCGAACGGCCAGTAATCCATCCGACGCCACGCCGCGCCGGTCGCATCCGTCATCAGCCGCGTTGAACCCAGCGCGTCCGCGTGCAAGTACTTCGTCCCCGTCGAGGTTGCCAAGCCACCGTATTCGGCCGCGAGTTGGCCCATCGCATCGTAGACGTAGGTCGTCGTCGTTGTCCCGGTTGTTTTCGCCACCCGCCGGCCCTCGCCGTCGTACACCGCCGTGGTCATGTTGGTTTGCTGACCTAGCGGCCAACTCTGAACCGCCAGGCCCTCAGCGTTGTAGCGGAACACCGACCGCCCGTCGCCCGCCACCGCGCCTGATGCCTCGTACGCAGCCGCGTTCCAGCGGTTGTTCGTGAACACCGCCGCCATGTTCGGCGCAGTGCAACTTGCCACCTGAGGCGTCATCGCGGTTAAGTCCGACCGTTGCAG
>CAZSBK010000205.1:0-3896 GCA_964604945.1 uncultured Candidatus Solibacter sp. | reverse complement strand
ACAATAAAACTGCCGATCACGTCCGTATCGATTGTCAGGTCCGGCATCGGCCCCGCCGGCACGACATTGGCGGGCGTTGCCTGAATGGGGGATTGGGCTCCAAGTTGACCGTAGCCGTTGTCTCCCCAAGCCCACACGGTCCCGTCACTTCTCAATGCAAGAGCATTGTCCGAGCCGGCCGAAATCGCAACAACTCCCGTGAGACCGCCGACTTGGATTGGTGTGTTGTGGTCCAGAATTGTCCCGCAACCAAGTTGGCCGTCGTCGTTGAACCCCCATGCCCACACTGTGCCATCGCCCTTGAGTGCGAGGCTAAACCAATGCCCGGCACTTACGGCCGTCACGCCGGAGATCCCGCGCACACGCGCGGGCAACTGCCCAAGGCTGATACCGTCGTAGTTGCCGCCGAGCCCCCACACCCAGATATTTCCGGATCGGTCGACGCCCATGCTGTGGCTGCTTCCCGCAGCGATGAGGCGGATTGGGGGCAGTCCGACGACTTGGACTGGTCTCGTTCTCCGCTGACTTGTCCCATCACCCAACTGGCCGTAGGTATTCTCTCCCCAAGCCCAAACGGTGCCGTCGCTTTTCAACGCGAGTGTGTGCTCCGATCCTGATTCCGTGGAAACGACCCCATCCAGATCGGTGATCTGAACCGGCGTTTCGCGGTCTATTGTCGTGCCGTCGCCGAGTCTCCCGTGGTAGTTGGACCCCCAAGCCCATACCGTTCCGTCATTGCGCAAAGCGATGCTCCGGCTCCGCCCTGCAGCAACATCAACGGCATTTGCCAATCCGATGACTTGAACCGGCCGGGTGCTGTTAATTGCGCTCCCGCCGCCGAGGAGGTTTGTCATCCCATTCATGCCCCAGGCCCACACCGATCCATCGGCTTTCACTGCCAAGCCATGCGTAACGCTGGCGCTGGATTGCACGATTCCACTCAGATCCTCAACTTGGCTGGGGATGGCCCGACTCGCAGTTGTCCCATCTCCAAGCTGGCCATTCAGGTTGTAGCCCCAGGTCCAGAACGTGCCGTCTTCCTTCACCGCCTGGCTGGAGACTTCTCCGCTTGCAATGGTCCGAACACTGGGGGTGAGATTCACTGGTTGGCTAACAGTAAACCGAGCGAACACCCCTGTGCCAAGCATCCCTTCCGCCTTCCATCCCCAACTGACCATCGTTCCGTCGCTCTGCACTGCCAATCCATGGCGGGCACCGGCAGCGACGCTGACAATGTCCGCCAATCCTGTCCCCCGGATAGGAACCAGGCTGACGCTTGTCGTCCCGTCGCTCAATTGGCCATAGTCGTTTCGACCCCAAGCCCACACCGATCCGTCGGAAGTAACCGCAAGGGCGTGGTTTAGCCCAGCCGATACGCGAATCACGTCAGACACCCCGTTGATCCGGGCGGGTGTCCATCGACCGGCCGTGGTCCCGTCGCCCAGTTGGCCGAAGTTGTTGTTTCCCCATGCCCATATCGTGCCATCGGATTTCCTCGCCAACACGAAATCGGCGCCTGCGACAACTTGCTGGACGCCGGTCACTCCGATCACCTGAGCGAAGGAGGCGCGGAAGAACACCCCCTCCTGGCCCAACTCCCCTGCCGTATTGAGCCCACACGCCCAGACCGTCCCGTCGCTTCTGACCGCATAACTCTGGTTGTCGCCTGCGGCAATAGAAATGACGTCGCTGATCCCATTGAGTTGAACGGGGATATTTGGCTCCTCAATCTGTTGCGCCAACTTGCCGTAGTTCGTCGAACCCCACCCCCAAACCGTTCCATCGATCTTGAGTGCCAGACCATGGCTGCTTCCGGTAGTGACTTGAATCGCCTGTGTCAAGCCCGGCATTTGGCCCGGGGTCAACTCGTGGATCGTTTCGGTACCCCTTCCCAACTGGCTCAAGTCGTTTCTTCCCCAAGCCCAGACCGTCCCATCGCTCTTCAGGGCCAGGCTGAATTGATTGCCTGCTGCCACCGCTGACATGCCCGCTAGTCCGGGCACTTGGACTGGAACCGCATGACCACTGGTTGTCCCGTCCCCGACTTGCCCTTCGTAATTCTCCCCCCACGCCCAGATGGTTCCGTCGCCCTTGACCATAAGGCTGTGGCCCGAGCCGGCCGCCACTTGGATCGCGCCATACTCTCCAAGCGACCTCGGCCCAGCCTCCGCCGTGAGAACGGGCACTTTTTGGCCCTGTTGCGAAGCGGCTTCTGCACCGTCCGATCCACCCACGGCCATGCAGCCAAGAGCCAGTAGGCAGGCGAGCGCCAATCCGAATCGAACCGTCATGCCGAACCTCCGATGGGCGGAACGCCGTCTTGGACAGAAATTAATCCAGACTCAGGCCTGATTCTATCGAAATCAATTTCAGACAACAATCCGTTTCGAACTACCAGACAACAACGAAATCTGGCGACAGCGGGTAAATGCGAATCGCCGCTAGCCGGACCCTTTTCAAAGAAAGCGCGGGCGAGTGGTGAGGCGATGAGGACGTTTAGCGAGGGCGAGCGCGGCAACTGCAAAGCGGAAGGAGCCACCCTCCATTGCTGGACGGCGGCCCCTGGATTACTTCAGGTCACCGTTTAGAACGGATAGAGCACGCTCGACACCGGCTCCTCGGAAGAGGCTCCGACGACGGCATGTTCACCTTCGGCCGAGTGCTTCCGGTAGAAGAGGCCGGTTTCGCCGAGGTAGATCTCGTATTCGGCGCCCTTTTCGAGATTGCCCTGGATCAGCATCTCCGAGAGCGGGTCCTCGATGTATTTCTGAAGAGCGCGGCGCAGCGGCCTGGCGCCGTAGCTGCGGTCCGTGCAAGTCTTGTCGAGGACGTAACGTGCCGCATCCTCAGCGAGCGTCACTGTGACCTGTTTGGCGACGAGGTTCAGATTGATCTGCCCGACGAGCAGATTGATGATCTTCAAGAGATCCTCGTCCACCAGCGAGGTGAACAGGATGACCTCGTCGAGGCGGTTCAGGAATTCGGGGTTGAACGCCTTCTTGACTTCGGCCTGCACCATTTCCTCGACCTTTGAGGGGATGCCTGAGGCAGGCTGCGCAGCGAAGCCGATGCCGCCCTTCTTGTCGAGGAAGCGAGCACCGAGGTTCGAGGTCATGATGATGATGGTGTTCTTGAAGTCCACCATGTTGCCCAGCCCGTCGGTGAGCTGGCCATCTTCAAAGACCTGGAGAAGGATGTTGTAGATATCCGGGTGCGCCTTCTCGATCTCGTCGAGCAGGATGATCGAATAGGGGTTCCGTTTCACTCGCTCGGTCAACTGGCCGCCTTCCTCGTAGCCAACATAGCCGGGAGGCGATCCGATCAGTTTCGACACGGAGTGCTTCTCCATGAATTCGGACATGTCGAAACGGATGAGAGACTTTTCGCTGCCGAACAGGAAGTCGGCCAACGCGCGCGCGACTTCGGTCTTGCCGACACCGGTTGGTCCGAGGAAGAGGAAGCTGCCGGCGGGGCGCTTGGGCGACTTCAAGCCGGCGCGCGAGCGGCGGATGGCGCGGGCGAGGGCGGAGATGGCCTTTTCCTGGCTGATGACGCGTTTGTGGAGTTCGTCCTCGATGCGGAGGAGTTTAGCGACTTCTTCCTCGCGGATGGCGGTCATGGGGACGCCGGTCCAGCGGGCGACGACATCCTCGATGTCGTCCTTGGAGACGACGCCGGTGGAGGAGTCGTCGAGGTTGAACTTCTCGCGCAACTGGCGCAAGGATTCGCGCTCCTTGCGCTCCTCATCGGAGTAGAAACGCGCCTTTTCGAACTGGTGGTTGGCGATGGCGGTTTCCATGCGGTGGACGATGAACTTGATGCGCTTCTGGACGTCGGCGATTTCGGGCGGAAGCGTGGTTTGCCGGAGCTTGACGCGGGCGCCGGCTTCGTCGATG
>CAZSBK010000204.1:0-4117 GCA_964604945.1 uncultured Candidatus Solibacter sp. | reverse complement strand
CGGGTCCGGGCGGCCAACGAGGGCGTCTGGGGCGACAAGATCTCGGTCAGAATCGAGGACGGAACGTTGGAACCGGACAACGCGTTCAATCTCGTCGTGCGCTACAAGGGCGAGACAGTCGAGGTCTTCAAGGACCTCTCGATGGACGAGTCGAAGCCGAACCATGTGGAGATCCTGGTCAACGAGAAGTCGGACTACCTCACCGTGCTCGACCTCTCCGCCACGACCGGCGCGGCTCTGGACCGCCCGGTGTTGGGCGAGTTCGCGCTCTCCGGGGGCGACAACGGACTGGGTGAAATGGCCGATTCGGACTACATCGGCGATCCGTCCCAGCACACGGGCCTCTACGCCTTCGGCGAGATCGACGCGCTCAACATGCTGATGGTCCCCGGGGTGACGACCGCGCCGGTGCTGGCGGCGGCCATCGCCTGGTGCGAGGGGCGGCAGGACGTGCTGCTGATCGCGGATACGCCGATGCTGCTCGAACCGCTCGAGGCGGTGGATTTCCGCAAGGGACAGGGTCTCTACACCCACGCCGCGTTCAACTCCTCCTATGCCGCCCTCTATTATCCCTGGCTCGAGATCAGCGATCCGGTGACGAACAAAAAGAAACTCATCCCCCCCTGCGGGGCGGTCGCCGGGTGCTACGCCCGCAGCGACGACAAAACCCACGTCTGGTACGCCCCGGCGGGGATCGACCGGGGACGGATCTTCAACGCCCTCTCCCTCGCGTACAAAACCAGCCGGGGCGAGCGCGATGTCCTCTACCCGGAAGGGGTCAACGTCATCGCGGTCTTTCCCGACACGGGCCTCAACATCTGGGGACAACGCACGCTCCAGAGTCAGCCTTCGGCGCTGGACCGCGTCAATGTGCGCCGCCTCATGATGTACATCGAGGAGGCCATCGCCGAATCGTCGCGCTTTGTCGTCTTCGAGCCGAACCACCCGCAGACCTGGCGGGCGCTCAAGCGCCTGATCCAACCCTTCCTGCAGGACATCAAGGAGAAGGGCGGGCTCTACGACTTCGCCGTGCAGTGCGACGCGGAAACCAACACGCCGGCTGTCATCGATCGCAATGAGATGGTCTGCCGGATCTTTGTGAAACCCACCCGCACGGCCGAGTTCATCGAACTGAGTTTCGTCCTCACCACCACGGGAGCGGACTTCAAGGAAATCTTCAGCAACTAAGAAGGAGGGAATCTGAATGCGCAGCGGCAACATGCCCAAGAGTCTGTTTCAGAACTGGCAGTTCGCCATCGAGGTGAACGGGTTCGACGTGGCCCTGTTCCACAAGGGACAGGAGCCGAAAACCGAGTTCGAGGAGGTGGCGTTCGCCCCTGCCGGTTCCATGTTCGACCAGAAGGTGGCCGGACGGGTCAAGTTCGAGGACATCACCCTCGAAAAAGGCATCCTGCAGGACGGCTCCGACGCCTCGGCGCGCAAGTGGATCCAGAATCAGGTGGACGTGAACGCGGTGGTCGGCGGCCTCCCCGCCGATTACATGCGCGATGTGGACATCGTCCGCTATGACCGCGCGGGCAATGAGACCCGCCGCTGGACGCTTCACGGCGCGTGGGTGAAAACGTTGGAATACGACGAACTCGAAGGCGCCAACACCGACAACACCATCGAAAAGTTGACCCTGACGTTTCAGTACTGGACGCAGGAGTAAAAACGGCGGCTCTCCTGTTTCGGGTTCTCCGGTGTCTGTCACACAACCGGAGACCCGAAACTGGAAACTGAGAAACGATTGAAAGGAACACACCATGTATGTCTTTGAACTCCCCAGCGGCGGGGAAATCGAACTGCGCGAAATGACCGGGGCGGAAGAGGAAGCCCTGACGAACCAGCGGCTCATCCGTTCGGGCGACGCGATCAATCAGGTGCTGAAGAACTGCATCGTGAGACTGGGAGAAAAGAGCGAGCCCTCCATGCAGGACGTGCTCGACCTGCTCTCCGGCGACCGGCTCTTCGCGCTCGTGCGGCTGCGACAGATTTCGCTCGGAGACGAGGTGGAACTCGAAATGACCTGCACGAACCCGGTCTGCCGCGAGGTCAACCCCGTGGCGGTCAACCTTGACGAACTCGAAGTCACCCCTTATGGGACGGAGCGGGAGTTCGAGTTTCTGCTCCCCGGCTCGGGTAAGACGGTGCGGTTCGGTTACCTCGACGGGCACATGGAAAAGCGTCTGGCCGCGCTCAAGGAACCCAGTATCTCGTCGGCGATGCTGATCCGGATGCTCAGTCTCGACGGCAAGGCGCCCAGCAAGAAAGACCTGGCCGACATGCCGCTGCGCGACCGCAGCGCCCTGCGTCAGGAAATGGCCCGGGTGGACGGCGGGATCGACACGGGGGTCGAAGTCGCCTGCGGGGGATGCGGCGCCCTGCTGCGGACACGGCTCGAGGCCGAACCCGCTTTTTTATTCCCCGGAGTTCGCTCGTGAGCGACGCGTTCTTTCTCGCTTACGGCGGACTGCACTGGGGATGGGCGGAGGTTCGTTCGTTGCCGCTCGCCACGCGCCGACAATTCGTCGAGGCATTAGAGCGGCAACTCGAGTTCGAACGGGAACAGATGAAGCGGCGTTAGAAGATGAACGAATTCGACTTCACTGCTTCATCTTTTTTCTACTGGCAGAACGAGGAGGGCGGTCTCATTCGCTCATGTAATTGTCTATCTCGTTCGGCCTCGCGAATTGCTTGAGCTACGGCCAAATTTGGGTCCCTGAACGACTCGGTGAGCAAACCTTTCATCTGTCCAAAATCGAAGTCTACGGTATGTTCGTATTTCTTGCCATTTTCGTCTTCATAGGTGATACGAAGCGACACTTCCATTTGCTCATCGGGAGTATTCTCCCAGTTCGGAGAACCGAGATAGTACTTGAGTTTACGCGATGGCGTCAGAAACGAGATTCCATTCTTGATTGGACCCAATTGCGAGAGATCTATAGCCTCCTGTTCTCTTTGAAGCCAAGACACATCTTTGGTAACAGATATTCGCACATTCTTGGCTGAGGATAGGCCGTGGTTGGCCACCACAAGTCGAAGTGTATGGTCCGGGAGTTCAAAATCCACCGTCACTGACGGTTCTCTCGATCGCTGAGATTCTTCAACTAATCTGCCCGTGAGGCAGACATACTTGGATGTAAGCCACACGAGCACAACGGTAGCGATCGCTACAATAAGCGTACTGGCCAGTGGAAGGTAGAGAGAAACCCATGGACTTGTCTGTTGCATCGTATTTGTCATCTCCTTTGACCCAACAATCATAAATAGCCATGTCCAGAACATGAATTGTACTTAATTAGCAAATACTAATGGAATTCTTCAGGTAGTCAAGCATGAACGACCTCGGCCTCGGAATCATCGTCTCGATGAAGGACGCGTTCACGCAGAACGCGCAACGCATCCAGTCTTCCATGCAGTCGCTCGACGCCACGGTGGCGGCGGCCAGCGAGCGCATGACGCGCAACCTGGACCGCATCCAGAAGGGGACGATGCTGATCGGGGCGGGACTGGCCACGCTGGCCCTGCCCGCCGCGCTGGTCGCCTCGACTGTCGCCACGCAGCGGGCGCTGGCCGAAATGGCGTCTCTGGGCACGAAAGATCTGCGTACCCTGGAGGACGCCGCCGAGTCGTTCACCAATCAGTGGGCCGGTTTCAGCAAGGCCGAGTTCATCGGCGCCGCCTACGATGTCAAGTCCGCCCTGGCGAACCTCAGCGACGAAGCGGTCGGAACCTTCGCCGGGATGGCCGCCCTCACGGCGAAAGCCACCAAGGCCAGCATCCAGGAGATGGTGGGCACCTTCACGGTCGGCTATGGCATCTTCAAGCCCCTCATGTCCGACATGAGCGACATGGAGTGGGCGAAGACTTTCTCGGGGGCGATGGCCCAGACGGTCGCCGCATTCAAGACGACCGGTCCCCAGATGGCCGAGGCGATCAAGAACATCGGCGCGCTGGCCGCGTCGGCCAATGTCCCGCTCCAGGAGCAACTCGCCATTCTCGGCCAACTCCAGACCACCATGCCCGGCTCCGAGGCGGGAACCCTTTACAAGGCCTTCATGATGAAGGCCGCCGAAGCGGGCCAGGAACTCGGGCTGGAGTTCGTCAACTCGAC
>CAZSBK010000203.1:0-4126 GCA_964604945.1 uncultured Candidatus Solibacter sp. | reverse complement strand
TCTCTAATCTCCGTCTCAAAGTAGGGACAGTACTTCCCTCTGACGTTGTGGATGTCGTTGTCTCGGTGCTGTGCAGGGCGCTATTCGATTTTGCCCTGTGGAATCCCAAGCGGCGTGACCTACCCTTCCTCCTGGTGTGCGAAGAAGCTCATCGGTACGCGCCCAGAACGGAGAGTGCCACGTTTCAATCGGCCCGGAATGCCTTGGCGAGGATTGCTAAGGAGGGGCGTAAGTACGGGGTCGGGTTGGCTTTGGTGACACAACGTCCATCAGAGCTTTCTGAGAGCATATTGTCTCAGTGCAACACCGTCATCGCTCTCAGGATGAGCAATGAGCAGGATCAGCAGTTCGTGCGACGAGCCCTGCCCGACGCGGTCCGTAGCCTTGTAGACGCGTTGCCCGCGATGCGCACGAGGGAAGCACTCATTGTTGGGGAGGGCACATCTGTGCCGGTCCGAATCCTCTTCAAAGAACTCCCGGAAGAATCACGACCACGCAGCGCCAATGTTCCGTTCTCAGAAGCATGGTCAACTAACGAAGGAACACTCGAGGACGTACAATCTGCAGTGAAGCGGTGGAGAGAGCAAGACCGAAGCCCATAGATCGCCCTTTCCAATGAGCGCCAATCCTACCTGCCGAGTTGACCCCGTCAGGCCAGGTAGCCTTGGGCGAGTTTGGTGAACTCGGCGACCTCGGCGGCGGCCCAGGCGGAATCCTTGCCGAGTTCGGCGGCCATCGCCTGCATCGCTTGATTATTCAAGAAACGCGGATGGGACGATCCCAAGTTCCGGGGAAAGTCACGCGAACAACGCGGCGAATTCGCGCACGGACACAATTCGTGTGCTTTGGTGGTGGGCGAGGGCGAGCAGCCCACCCTTGTCACCGGTCACCAGATAATCGGCCTCGCCCGCTTCGGACAGAGCCAGGAGAAAGTCGTCGGTGGGATCGGGGGAGCGCTGGACGCGCGGCAGCGCCCCTACTTCTTCGGCAAGTACTCTCAATTCGTTCACGAGGCGGCCAGCGTTATAGGGCCTGATGCGCTCCCTGATCGCGGGCTTGCGCAGCGTGGCTCGCAACTCGTCGAGCTGCTCCGAGCAGGTCAGGAGTGTGAAATATCCTTCCTGCCAGGCGCGGTAGATCCGAGCTGGGGGTCCCGATTGGGCCATGAGGGCGGAAACCAGGATGTTGGTGTCGAGGACCACGCGCATCAGGCTTTGCCGGCCTTTAGTTCGGCGCGACGCTCCGCACGAACCTCGTGCAAGGCATCGTCAATAATGCTCTGCAACTCGTCCGGGCCGGTACCGGCGTTGCGCGTCTTGATGTCCTGGACGGTGCGATGAAACACGCGCCAGCGCACGGCCTCTTCGATGAACTTCGAGAGGTCGCCCTTTTTCGAGCCCTGGGAGCCTAAGAAGGTGCGCAGGGTGAGGTCGGTTTCCTTTGAGACCTTGATGTTCCAGCGGACAGCTTCTTCCATATGACACCTATACACTCAAGCAGATAAACATCTATGCGCCCATTGTACCCGAGAACGGACCAGGCGGAAGTCGTCATCGACGGGCCTTTGACCGGCATCGTCACCGTTCATTAGCGGACGCCTGGCCGCTGGCGCGGCTGCTCCCGGTGAGAGAGGTGCGAGGAGGTCTCGACACGATTGTCGAGATGGCAGACCTTGGGTCTGCGCCACGAGGCGGGCTGAAGCCCTACGCAGACTGAAGTCTGCCCCACAAGCGCACCCGCTCTCTGGCGTTCGCGGACTCCGAATGAAGTGGGCCGCGCCACGACATAAGAGTTGCCGGCGGGGCACCGGCTGCGGGCGAGGGCGCCCGCCCTACTTGTTTGGAATGGATACCGCCCGCTGCCGCAGGCGGCTCGTTGATGGCGCGGCCGGGGGCCGCCCTACTGAGAGTGATCGCAGAGGTGGCTGAGTTGATAGGATTCTCTTCATGAAGCAGTGCACGGCGTCGATCATCATCATGGCGGCCATGGCGGGTATGGCCTGGGGGCAGGCGTCAAACGGATTGCCGGCAGGGACCGCGAACCGGCATTATGTGTCGAACCGGGTGCCGTTGACACCGAGTCCGTTGACCAAGTTGCCGGTGGGTGCGGTGCGGCCCGAGGGCTGGGTGCGCGGGCAAATGGTGCGGATGGCGGACGGTTTTTCCGGACGGCTGACCGAACTGAGCGAGTTCTGCAAATACGACGGCAATGCCTGGACGACAGCGGATGGCGCGGGCAAGTATGGCTGGGAAGAGGCGCCGTATTGGCTTAAGGGCTACATCGACCTGGGGTATGTGCTGGGAGACAAACGGATCATCGACGAGTCGTCGAAATGGGTGGAGGCGGTGTTGAAGTCGCAGAGGCCGGACGGGTATTTCGGCGCGAAGGCGAACCTGGTGGGCGAGAACACGCTGGGCCCGATTGAAGCCATGGACATCTGGCCCAACATGGTCATGATGTACGTCCTCAGGACGCACTACGAGGCGACGGGCGACAAGCGCGTACTGCCGTTCATGACGAACTACTTCAAGTGGTTTTCAAAGCTGCCGTTGCACCAGATCCTGTCGTGGAGCTGGCAGAAATACCGGGCCGGGGATCAACTGGATTCGATGTACTGGCTGTACAACCGAACGGGCGACGGGTGGCTGCTGGACGCGGCGCGGGTGAACCACGAGCGGACAGCGGATTGGGTGGGATCGATTCCGACATGGCATGGGGTGAACATCTCGGAGTGTTTCCGTGAGCCGGGGCAGTATTACCAGCAGACCGGCGACAGGCGGTATCTGGATGCCACGGAGCGGGTGTATGAGACGGTGCGCGGGATCTATGGGAAGCAGACGGGCGGGATGTTCGGGGCGGACGAGAATGCGAGGCCGGGGCATGCCGGTCCACGGCAGGGGACAGAGACGTGTTCGTTTGTCGAGATGATGTTCAGCCACGAGATGCTGGCCGGGATCACGGGCGAGGCGAAGTGGATCGACCGGGCGGAGGAGATTGCGTTCAATTCCCTGCCAGCGTCGATGACCCCGGATTTGAAGGGTCTGCATTACCTGACCGCGCCGAATCAGATTCAGTTGGACCGCGGCAACAAGTCGCCGTCGATCGAGAATGGCGGCGATATGTTCAGCTATAACCCATGGCAGTACCGTTGCTGCCAGCACAACGCGGCGATGGGGTGGCCGTACTACGCGGAGCGGATGTGGATGGCGACGCGGGGCGATGGGCTGGCGGCGGTGTTCTATGGAGCGTCAAAGGTGACGGCGAAGGTGGGCGCGGGCGTGGAGGTGACGATCACTGAAACGACGGACTATCCGTTTTCTGAGATGGTCCAGATGAAGATCGAGACGGCGAAGGCGGTGAAGTTCCCGCTGTCGCTCAGGATTCCAGCATGGTGCGAGAGGCCGGGCGTGAAAGTGAATGGGAAGGCGGTGGCGAGCGTCGAGGCGGGGGCGGGGTGGGCCACGGTGGAGCGGACGTGGGCGCATGGGGACACGGTAGAGATCGCGCTGCCGATGGCGGTGAAGGTGAAGCGGTGGAAGGAGACGATGAATGCGGCGTCGGTAGATTACGGGCCGTTGACGTTTTCGCTGAAGATTGGCGAGAAATGGCGAAAGTATGGGGAGAGCGAGAAGTGGCCGGGGTACGAGGTATTCCCGGAGACGGATTGGAATTACGCGCTGGTGGCCGATGCGGCGAAGATGCGGGTGGTGAGGAAAGACGGCGCGTTGAGCGATCAGCCGTTCACGCAGGAGACGGCGCCGCTGAGCATTGTCGCGAAGGGGAGGAAGGTGGCCGAGTGGCGGCAGGAGCCGCACGGGATGATCGGCGAGATTCAGATGAGTCCGGTTAAGGCGGCGGAGGTCGAGGAGGAGATCACCCTAATCCCTATGGGCGCGGCACGGTTGCGGGTGTCGATGTTTCCGGTGGCGGGCGAGGGGGACCAAGCAGTGAAGTGGGACGAGAATCCGGGGTGGGTGACGTCGTCGTCGATGTCGCATTTCGAGCAGCCGGGGGTGGCCGCGGACGGCGATCTGAAGACGGCGCTGCGGTTCCCGGCCGCCGGACGGAGGGCGCGAACACATTGGGCTGAGATGCGGTTTGGCAGGCCCAAGCACCTCAGTTGGTG
>CAZSBK010000202.1:0-4136 GCA_964604945.1 uncultured Candidatus Solibacter sp. | reverse complement strand
CCGAGGCAAGCCAGGCGCGCATGAGAAGGTCGGAGGAAGCAAGCGATTTGTCGAACCGCTCGGCACGGGTGCGGAGTTGGGATTCCAGCGGCTGGGCGGCGGCAATTGAGGCGAGCAGCAGGGCGGCAACGGCAAGGCGAAGCATAGGATCATTTGACCACGAGCAAAGGAAGAAGCGAATCGGGGATTTGACCGGGAACGGCTGTTCGGGGCGTGTGGACGGGGTATCGGGGCCCATGGGTCATCCCGCCGGTTGCTGAGCCTGGAGAGTCCGTCTACATCACTGCGAGTGTGCCTGACGCGCCGTTCACGCGTGCGGTGCCGGGCTCACTCGGCGGCAACGCGGGTCAGCGATACAGCGCTCGCACGGCTGACAATTGAGGGGACGTCCTGGCAGAGGTCGAGGTCATAGAGGGACGCTGGAGCGTCTTCGGCGAGATGCAAGCCATCGCGGGCTTCACTTTCCCAGGCCAGCAGGCGGCCGTCGGCGGCGCGGACCTGCTCGAAGACCGGCAGGCGGAACCAGCGCCAAAGGCGGTCGTGATCGGCTTCGGAGAGACGCGCATCCGTTTCGAGCGTGAAGACGACAAGCGGGTAAACCAACGACTTGAGCCTCAGGATGCCCAACTCGCGGAGCGAAGCCACCTCCTCCATGTCCCTCAGCGGGCCGGCCAGCGCCTGTGGACGAGCTGACTCAAGCTGCTTCACCGTCCATCCGGGCAGGCTCAGGAGATTCGGCCCGGAGCCCAGGTCGAGGCTCAGGACGGCGACGCGCGGCGCCGGATCGAGCGGGTAACGCAGCGGATGGCGTGAACTCGCGTTGGCTGGCTGGATTGGCGCACGCCGGCGGAATCCTGGCAGGGAGAAAAAAGACATAGTTTGCAGGCTCCAGCGAATCAGTGGGTGAGAACCTGAAATATTCTCAGCCAAACTACTGAAGGGTTGATCGGGCGGAACGCCCGCCGCCCGTGCCGGATCTTAGTCGGAACTGCCGGCCGCCGTTGCGCGGCTGGTTCCGCCAGCGAGTCCACATCTGAATGCGATCTGCGCCAGCTCAGCTACGTTTGAGACGCCAAGCTTTTTCATGAGCGTTTTGCGGTATCCGCGGACGGTTTCGACGCCCAGTTCGAGTAGGGCGGCGATCTCCTTGCTCGACTTGCCCTCGGCCACCAGACGCATCACCTGGCGCTCGCGCGGCGACAAGCGGTCGATCTCCTGCGAGGGGCGCACCTGGTCGATGTCGCCCTTGCGCAAATGGGAGAGGAAGCGGTCCGAGATAAGCGGGCTCAGGTAGGACCCGCCACGGGCGACCGTGCCGAGGGCCTGGATGAGGTCCTCGTCGCTGGCGTTCTTGATGACGAAGGCCCGCGCGCCGGCCCGCATGGCTTCCATTACGCTCGAATCGTCGTCGTACATCGAGAGAATGATGATACGCGTGTCAGGCAGGTGGCGCAGGATTTCGGCCGTCGCCTCGATGCCGTTCAAGCCGGGCAGGCTCAAGTCCATGACGATGACGTGGGGCTGAAGCGCCCGGGCCATCTGGACCGCCTCGGCGCCCGACGCAGCTTCGCCGACGACGCGAAACGAGTGGTGCGGGCGCAGAATCGCCTTGAGCCCGTCGCGCATGATCTTGTGATCGTCCACCAGCATGACGTCGGTCATCGGCGCGCACCTCCCGCCCCGGCTGGGATCTTCAACGTGGCGGACATTCGGGCGGCTGGAACCTGCACGCCCGACCGGCGGAGGAATTCGGCCAAGTCCTCCGGGGCCGGATGAGTCGAATTTACCCGGATTGAGCGTGGCCGGGCCTCGATGGCGAACGCGGCGTTGGGCGCGGATTCGGCCCAATAGAGCAGGCTGCGGCGCAACAGCGAGAATACGCCGGCTACCGCCGGGTCCTTACGCGAAGGCAAACCCGCCAGTCCGCCTGGATCGAGCGGCACGGCGCGGGCCAGGTAATCCATGGCAGCCTTGAAGCCAAGGCGTGCGACCAGCGACGGGTCACAAAGATAGCTGAGCGTCCGGACCTCATCGGTGGATGCGGTCAGCGCCTGGCGCAACCCGGCGATGGCCTCGGCGGCGTCACTTGACGGCGGAGCGGATTGCTCGATGAGCGAAAGCTGTAGACCGGCGGCGCACAGCGCCGGGCCAATGCGATCATGCAACCGACGGGCGACGCGAGCCAAGTCGCGATCGCGCCAGACCGTCGCGCTCTGTTCCATGGCGTCCGGCATGAGGTGCTAACGCCCAATGATGACCGATATTCGAGGCCGGATGCAATACGTATCCGGCGGGAAATGTTTCGGGCTGTGCTAGGCTTTCTTCCGTGCGATGGCGCGTTTGGCAGCGGCGACAACCGCCGTGGACCGCAGGTTGTACTTGTCAAGCAGGCCGTCGGGTGTGCCCGATTCGGCATAGACGTTTTCGATGCCGATGAATTCGATCGGCGCCGGCGTGGTCGAGGCCAGGGCCTGCGAAACGCGCGAACCGAGTCCGGTGTCGACCAGATGCTCTTCCGCAACCACCAGCGCGCCAGTCTCCTTCGCCGCCTTGGCCAGTGTTGCCACGTCAAGCGGCTTGATAGAGATCACATCGATAACGCGCGCCGAGATGCCCTCGGCGGCTAGTGCTTCCGAGGCTTTGATGCACTCGGCGACGAGCAGCCCGGTGCCCACCAGCGTGACGTCGGTACCGTCGATCAGCTCGACGGCCTTGGTGAAGTCGAAGGCCTGACCGGCGGGATAGATGGTAGGCGCCTTGACGCGTCCGGCACGCAGGAAAACTGGGCCGTCATGCGCCGCGGCCCACTTTACGGCGGCTTTCATGGCGACTTCGTCGGCCGGGCAGAGTACCGTGAAACCGGGCAGGTTGCAGGCCAACCCTAGGTCCTCGATCGACATCTGAGAAGGGCCATCTTCACCAATCGAAATACCGCTGTGGGTGCCGACCACCTTCAGATTCACCTGCGGGTAGGCGACCGTCGTGCGCAACTGCTCGAAGCCTTTGGTCATGACGAAGGCCGAGAAGCTGGAGACGAACGGAATCTTGCCCGTCATCGCCAGACCGGCGCCCAGGGCGACCATGTTGGCCTCGGCGATGCCGCATTCGAAGAACCGCTCGGGGAACTCCTTGGCGAAGTAGGTGGTCATGGTGGACTTCGACAGGTCGGCGTCGCAAACCACGACGCGCGGATCGTCCTTGCCCGCCTCAACCACGGCCCTGCCGAATGCCTCGCGCGTCGCCGCGCCCATCTTGAGTTCGAATTTCGTATTCAAAGCCATGGCCTTACGCAAGCTCCTTCAGCGCCAGTTCAACTTCTTCCTTCGACGGGGGCACGCCATGATACTTCGGATTGTTCTCCATGAAGCTGACGCCCTTGCCCTTCACCGTATTGGCGATCAGGACCGTCGGTTTGCCCTTAGTCGCGGCGGCTTCGGCAAACGCCTTCTGGACGGCTTCGATCGAGTGGCCGTCGAGTTCGATGACATGCCAGCCAAAGGCGCGCCACTTGTCGGCCAGCGGCTCCAGTTCCATGATGTCTTTCACGAAACCGTCGAGCTGGATCCTGTTGTAATCAACGATGGCGCAGACGTTGTCCACCTTGTGATAAGCGCCGAACATGGCCGCTTCCCAGATCTGGCCTTCCTGAATTTCGCCGTCACCGAGCACCACATAGGCGCGCGATGTCGAGCCGTCGAGCTTCAGCCCGCAGCCAATGCCAAGCGCCAGAGAGAGGCCCTGGCCGAGAGATCCAGTGCTGGCTTCGAGCGCCGGGATGTAGCGGACATCGGGGTGGCCCTGGTAGATGGAGCCGAGCTGGCGAAGGGTCGTGAGCGTTTCCACCGGGGTGTAGCCGCATTCGGCCATGACGGCGTAAAGCACCGGCGCGGCGTGGCCCTTGGAGAGGATGAAACGGTCGCGGTCGGCCATCTTGGGGTTGGCGGGGTCATGTTTCATCACGTCCCAATAAAGGACCGTGAGGATCTCGACGGCTGAAAGCGACCCGCCGGGATGGCCCGACTTGGCCGCGCCCGTCATCTCAACGATGTGCCGCCGGATCTTTTTGGTGATGGCGGCGAGTTCCTGGACGTTGCTGGTTTTCTGCATGGCGGGAAACATCCAAAATATCACATTGG
>CAZSBK010000201.1:0-4162 GCA_964604945.1 uncultured Candidatus Solibacter sp. | reverse complement strand
ATCTTCGGATTCCAGCGCTTGGTCTGGTGCCCGAAGTGAACGCCGGCTTCGAGCAATTCCTTCATTGTGATGGTCGGCAATGGATTACCTCTGCTTCATTTCCGCGGCGCGATTCGTTCGCTCGCGCCGCCTGGGTTGACACAAGTCCAGCCGCCACGGCCGTTCCGGTGGTCCAAACGAGATTTACCGGAGGCGCGGGCGGCTGGCCAGATACAAAAAACTGTTGCGATTCCGCGCTCGTCGCTCTAGCGTTTCGAGAACTGGAACCGGGCGCGGGCGCCCTTCTGTCCATACTTCTTTCGCTCATGCTCACGGGCATCGCGCGTGAGCATGCCGGCGCTCTTCAACCTGCCGCGCAACTCGATGTTGAAATCGCACAATGCACGCGCAATCCCCATCCGCGCCGCTTCGGCTTGACCCGTGGTCCCGCCGCCAGCGCAGTTGAGCAGCACGTCGAACTTGTCGGCCGTTTCGGTCGCCAGAAGCGGTTGCTTCACCGCTGCCCGGCCGCCAAACGTCGTGAAGTACTGTTCGAAGTCCTTCCCGTTCACCTTGATCGCGCCCGATCCGGGCCGCAAGAACACGCGAACCGTCGCCCGCTTTCGGCGTCCGGTCCCAAGATACTGAACGAATGCCAAGTGAATCCCTCCTGACCTATCCCGCCACTGCCATCGACGTCGGCTGCTGGGCGTCGTGCGGGTGCTTCTCGCCGCTGTACACCTTCAGCTTGCGGTACATCTGCTTGCCGAGCTTCGTCTTCGGCAGCATCCCGCGCACCGCTTCCTCGACCATCTTGATCGGGCGCGTGGCCCGCATCTTCTCGGCCGAGACCTCGGTCAGCCCACCCGGATAGCCCGAATGGCGGCGATATAGCTTCTGTGTTTCTTTCTTGCCGGTCAGGATGGCCTTGTCGGCATTGATAACGATAACGTGGTCGCCGGTGTCCAGAAACGGCGTATAGATGGGCTTGTGCTTGCCCATCAGGACTTTCGCGGCCTTTGAGGCGACCCGTCCCAGAGCGGCTTCGCTGGCGTCAATCACGAACCAGCTACGCGTGATCTCGCTCTTGGACGGAAATTCGGTCTTCATAAACAGACGATCTCCGCTTGAGGTCTTACAAAACTTTCATTCTACGGACGCACGGCGCGCGACGTCAAACCGCGTGCGCTCACGCTTGTCGCAGAGAGACTTTTACAGTCTAGCACAGGCAAGCCAGTCTACGCGCCCGACTTCCGCAACTCCTCCACCACTGCCGGGACCACCTCGAACAGGTTCCCTATGATCCCGTAATCGGCCGCCTCGAAGATCGGCGCGTCCGGGTCCCTATTGATCGCCACTACGCACTTGGACCCCTTCATTCCAACGATATGCTGGATCGCCCCCGATATCCCTACCGCCATATAGAGTTTCGGCGCCACCGTCTGGCCCGAACTGCCCACCTGACGCTCCATGCCCAGCCACCCGTTGTCGCAGATCGGTCTTGACGCCGCCAACTCCGCCCCCAACGCTTCGGCCAGCGCCTTCGCCACTTCCAGATTGCCCTCTTCCTTGATCCCCCGTCCTACCGCCACAATTCTCTCCGCCGCGCTGAGGTCCACTGTTTTGGCCGATTCACGGTGCGGAGCAGCCGGTGCTACCACCTCAATCTCACCCAGCTCAGGGTCTACGGAGACAACCTCGGCCTGCCCCGCCTCGGCGTGGTCGGCCCGATACGCCCCGGCCTGCACCGTCACAATCGCCGGTCCGCCTCTATCCATCCGGTACCGCCCCGTCAACTTGCCCTGGAAGAGTTGCCGTTCGCAGAAGACGCCTAGCTCGTCGCGGCCGATCCATATCACATCGCTCACCAGCGGCCGTCCTATTCTTGCCGCCAGCCTTGGCGCGAAGTCCCGTGTCCTGTATGTGTGTGGAAGCAGGACGAGTTCCGGTTGCTCTTGGCCGGTCATCCACTCCAGCGCCGCCACCGTCCCCGCCGCCATATATGCAGCGACACAAGGATGATCGACCACGGCCACCTTCGACGCCCGGTATCCGGCCAACTGCCCGGCCACCTCCGCCGCACCCGTGCCCATCACCGCAACCACCACTTCGCCCTCCAGCGACTGCGCCGCCGCCAGCGTTTCCAGCGTCATCTTGTGCAGTACACCGTCCTGCTGCTCGGCCACGACAAGGATCCGGCTCATATCACCCTCGCTTCGAATCTCAACTTCTCCACCAGCTTTGCCGCCTGTTCCTTCGGCGTCCCCTCGATCATCTCGCCTAGCTTCTTCTTTACCGGCGCGCTTAGCCGTTCCAGCACTGCCAACGGCTTCGCCTCCACGCCCAGTTCCGCCGCCGTTATCACCTTCACTTCCTTTGTCCGCGCCTTCTTGATCCCCATCAGCGTCGCGTACCGCAGCCTGCTAATCCCGCTCTGGACGGTCAGCAGCGCCGGCAGTTTCAGTTCGATGTCCTGGAACCAGCCCCCCTCCAACTCCCGTTTCACCTTCGCCACCCCGTTTTCGACCTCAATCTTCATGATGATGGTCGCGTGCGGCATGTCGAGCAACTCAGCCATCATCACGCCCGTTTCGCCGCGCCCCGCATCGTCGGACTGCAATCCCGTCAGCACCAGGTCCGGCGACTCGAGTCTCACCGTCGCTGCCAGCAGCCGCGCTAGGCTCAGCGAATCCCAAGCGTCGAGTCCGTTCTGCTCGATATGAATCGCCCGGTCGGCGCCCTTGGCCAGCGCCTCGCGGATACTCGACCCCACTCGCGCCGGTCCCGCCGACAGGACCACCACCTCGCCGCCCAGCTTTTCCTTCACCTGCAAACCCGCTTCCAATGCGTAGGCGTCCGGTTCGTTGATCTCATACTGCATCCCGTCTTCGTCGATCCAACGCCCATCCGCCGACGGTTTCAACGCGCTGTCCCGCGCCGCGACCTGTTTCAGTGCAACCAGTATCTTCATGGAAACCGACCTCATACGGCTTGCCTTCCCAGCCGCAACCCATCCAGTGTAACCAGACCCAGTGCCTGCCGCGGCGCCGGCGTTGCCATTCCGCAGCCTCGCGGGGGATGATTCCTATGGGTGCCCATGACATGGACCGGATGACCATCCCGCTCTGCCTTGTCGCCACAATGCTGCTCGCCGCCGCCGTCCCGGCTGCGGACGTCGACCCCGCCCGCCTCCGCCGTTTCTCGCCTTTGCCCCTCGTCATCCCCTCTGGGACCAACCCCATCACTCCGGCCAAGACCGCGCTTGGCCGCATGCTTTACTACGAGACCCGCCTCTCCCGCAGCCACAAGATCAGCTGCAACTCCTGTCACCTGCTCGGCAACTACGGCGTCGACAACTTGCCCACCTCGCCCGGCCACGCCGGCCAGCGCGGCACCCGTAACTCGCCCAGCGTTTATAACGCTGCCGGCCATTTCGTTCAGTTTTGGGACGGGCGCGCACCTGACGTTGAAGAGCAATCCAAAGGCCCCGTGCTGAACCCCATCGAGATGGCCATGCCCGGCGAAACCTCGGTCGTTGCCATGTTGAAGTCGATCCCTGGCTACGTCACCGCGTTCAAGCGCGCCTTTCCCACCGAAGCCGACCCGGTCACCTTTGGCAACTTCGCCGAAGCCGTCGGGGCCTTCGAACGCCAACTGGTCACCCCCTCCCGCTGGGACCGTTTCCTCAAGGGCGACAAAGCGGCCCTGACTGATGCCGAAAAGGCCGGCTTCAACAAGTTCTACGACTCCGGCTGCGCCACCTGCCACTCCGGGACCTACCTTGGCGGCCAGATGTATCAGAAGGCGGGTGTCGTCAAGCCGTGGCCCAACCAGAAGGACACCGGCCGCCACATGGTCACCAAACGCGCCGAGGACCGCATGATGTTCAAGGTCCCGTCGCTGCGCGATGTCGAAAAGACCCCACCTTATTTCCACGACGGCAGCGTCGCATCGCTGGAAGCCGCCATCCGGCACATGGGCGAATACGAAGTCGGCCGCAATCTCTCACCCGCCGAGACGGCCTCCATCGCAACATTCCTGCGCTCGCTCACCGGAACCATCCCGTCCGCCTTCATAAAGCCGCCCAAGCTGCCCGCCTCATCGCCATCGACGCCAAAGCCCCGGTAAGACAGGCCTCCCGGCCCATAAGAGCTAACTTAACAAATCGTCAATACGGGGGATA
>CAZSBK010000200.1:0-4198 GCA_964604945.1 uncultured Candidatus Solibacter sp. | reverse complement strand
CGCGAATTGGCATGTCATGACAATCTTGTATCGAGTTCACTCAGTAGGGCGGACCCCTGGTCCGCGGCCGGCCCCCTGGCCGGCACGTCAGGCAATCGAATTCCATCTCGAAGGCATGCGCGCAGACGGCCTCCCAATCCCCGAACCCACCACCAGCGCCGACACGGTCACCATCCAAGCCGCCTGACGACCGGAGTCCTCCAGGAGGAACTGCTGACCAATCCCGCCGCCCGGTCATCATCTCCACTACCATGGGGTTCATGCGCCACCGGCGGACCTGGGTCAGGCATTTCGTTTGGTTGCTGGCCGCCTGTGCATGGGCCGAATCCCAGGCGGATCTGGCCGTCATCCGCCAGATGCGCGTCCATGCCGCTGGCGTCAAACACGCCCGCATCTTCCACCGTTCGCCCGTTGACGCCGGCCTCGATGCAGTTTTCGCTCTGGGTGGCCCCTTGCGTCTTCTGGGCAACGGCGACAGCGGTCCGTGGGAGCGTGACATCCAACTCGGC
Organism: uncultured Candidatus Solibacter sp.; assembly: GCA_964604945.1. GTDB lineage: Bacteria > Acidobacteriota > Terriglobia > Bryobacterales > Bryobacteraceae > PNKE01. Next base: position 3,689 of record CAZSBK010000200.1, on the reverse strand, counting down.
ATCTTCCTCCAGCAACGGCCCAACCCGGGTGTGATCTACAAGATTGTGGTCGCCGACGCGCCGCCGCTTGGCGAATGGACAGTCCGCGTCGAGCGGGTCACATCATCCGAGGCCGTCATCGCCTGCTTACCTGAGAAAGGCAACCAGACGGAGTATCACAAGTTTATCTACGACCTCCGCGCCAAGGCGCTGGTGGCCAGATTCAGCTACCAGTCCTTTCTCATGAGCTACATCTCGACTTCGGGTCCGCAGCCAGTACTGATCGGATCGGACGGCCAACGGTCCGTCGCGATCGAGCACGCCCCAGGGATCGATCCTCCTTTCCGGGTCCTCACCCATGCGGAGACCCAAGCCTCAATCAGTAAAGTGCCATCATCAAAGGCCTGGAACAGCTTCATCGGCGCTGCCCGGACGCCCCTTTTCGTGCCTGTCCGATTCGGTCCCAGTGGCAGATTCGCGCTGAGACTTCGCCAAATGAAACGCCCCAGTGGGCTCGCGGAAGAGCTCGCCATTCTTGAGCGCACGGGAAAATCCGTCAGGTGGTTTGACCTTCCGCAAAGCTCCTATGACGAATTCAGCGCCGCCCGGCCCAAGCGCGTCGAAGGCGGCTACACGCGCGGCCAGACCACCATCGAGGAGGGGATTGGCCCCTGGCAGATCGTGGATGGAACCCTCTGGTTCGGCAAGGCGTTCTATGACGGCGAGGGCATGAGCGGTGTCGGCGGCTTCGGCTACTTCGACACCGAAAGCCGCCAGTTCCGGCTTCACTCGCCGCCGCAAAGCTGGGACTACTCGGCCTCTGCCTTGCTCTTGGATGGCGACGCGGTTTGGCTCGCCCTGGAACAGGCAGGCGAGTGGGCGTCAACCGGCGGGGGCGTGGTTCGATTCAGCCGCTCGGGACAACTTCTTGACCGAATCCCGATCGCCGAGCGTGTCGCCGGCATCGCCCGTGTGAACGGTCAGATCCTGATGGCAACCGACTACGGCGCAGCGCTGTTCGATGGACTCCAGGTCCGCCGTTTCTTCATCGACCAGAGCCGCAGCGGACGTCTGCGGGTCGTGGAAGCGCTTCCTGGGAACTACGCCGGCGTCGAGTGATTCGGCTCCAAACAGATCGGCAATGTCAAATACCACAGCGCAAGAACCTATCTTCTGCTCAAGTTTCACGACCGACTCAGCAATGCTGGACGAACAAAAGCCATAATGTGGAGGAGTGTACAGCAATCACATCTTCGCTATTCCACAATTCAGGGTCGGATGTTCACGGCAAAACTACTCAACGCGGGAGTCGCACGCAGACTCCAGGCCGGACTCGTATTCATCATTGTCCTGGCCCACTCTTACGCCCTGTCCCAAAGAGGACTGCTCGAACAGTTCAACCCGGACGACACGACCAACATGTACATGGCGTGGATCAAGTCCGACGCGCACTTGCTCTACACTTCGGCCATTGCGCTTTGGGAAGGTGAAGTTCGCCCGGTAGGCTTGCTCTTCTATCGCTTGGTCCACAAGTTCTTCGGATTCAACTCCTACCCATTCCGCGTTGCATGCTTCGCGTTCCTTCTTGCCAACCTCGCGCTCCAATTCAGACTTTTTCTTCAGGTCTTCCCAAAGTTGGAGTTCGCCTCCCTGGCCCTGCTTGTCGCCTCTTTCAACGGCGCGCTGTGGTCGATTTACGCCAGCACCGGAACGATCTTCGACATCCTCTGCCTCTTCTTCCTTCTGCTTGCTCTACGCAGCTACATTGGTTATCTGGAGCGCCGCCGCGTCTGGATGCTTGGCTCGGTGTATCTCTGCTCCATTCTGGCCATTCAAAGCAAGGAGATGGGCTACACGGCCCCTGTCCTTCTGCTTTGCTACGAGGCCTGCTACGCGATCCCGGCTGCGGGGCGGCCCTATTGGCCATCTATTCGCCGGGCGCTGTTCCGTGTGGCGCCAGTAACAGGTGTGGCCGCTTTGGGCATTGGGGGAATGATCTGGGGAAGTAGGGTGATGTTCCGCTTGCCTGGGTACACACCGCACCTGTCTTGGAGCACTTTCGTCGAAACCAACGCCGCCCACATGACGATGCTGTTCTACCGCGAATGGTCCGTCACGCCCGCAGCCGGATTGGTGATTCTTGGCGGCACGCTCCTTCTTGCCGTGGCCCTACGCAGCCGCGCAGCGATCTTCGGGTGGCTGTTCTACAATGCGGCCCTGCTGCCGATCTCCTTTGTCGCCGCGCGCAGCGACGGCTATGTGCTCTACACCGCCTACACGGGCTGCGCCATCTACATGGCGGGTGTCGTGCAAGCCATCGCCGAGGGCGTCGCGTCCCGTTTTCCGGGCCAACTCCGTCCCCGGATTGCTGTTGCCGCCGCTCTGCTGATTGCCGCCCTGGTTGTTCATGTTCAACAGGTGCAAGCGGCAGGCTGCGTCGGGCGCGGCTTTGGACCCGGAGGTCAACCCATGGTGGGCGATCTCGCGGCCACAGCTTCGTCGCCCGGCGCAGCAGCCAAGAAGCGCGTGATCCTCGTGGACGACCCCTTTGCCGGCGACTACTGGCAGCCCCTTTTCATCCTTCGGCTCTCCCGCAACGACATCAACCTTGATCTCATCCGCACCACTTCGGACCAGATCAAGGCGGGGAATACGCCTGATGTCCGGCCCGGCGATCAGATTCTGGTCTATTCCGATCATGTGTACCGTGAGGTTGCGCCGGATATGTTGCCCGGTCTTGCCGCCTCCAGGGCCGGCGAGTAGATGAACCCCGGCGACAGGTTCAACCGGCCGGTCTTTCCAGACCAAATTCTCCATTTCTGTCCCAACTGGGATAGAATGACCCTTTGGCTGGGCATTGACCATGGACCATCTGCTTTCCGCCGTACTCCTTACCCCCCTCGTCGGGCTCATCGTCCTCTTCTTTATTCCTTCAGCGCAAACGAAGGCCATCAAGATCTGGGCCAATCTCGTCTTCGCGTTGGGTTTCCTCATCTCCATCCCCCTGATGACGGGCTTCGACTCCGGCCGCGACTTCCAGTTCATTGAGAAAGCGGATTGGATCCCATCCATTGGCGCGTCCTACCACATCGGCGTCGACGGGTACGCCATGCTGCTGGTGTTGCTGACCACGCTGATCGGTTTCCTGTCGGTGCTGGCGTCGTGGTCCTCGATCACCGAACGCATCAAGGAATACTACGCCCATTTCCTGTTGCTCCAGTTCGGCATGATCGGCGTCTTCGTTGTCCGCGACTTCCTGCTTTTCTTCGTCTTCTGGGAACTCACCCTGGTACCGATGTACTTCATCATCGCCATCTGGGGCGGCAAGCGCCGCGGCTACGCCTCGATCAAGTTCGTCATATATACCCTGGTCGGCTCCATCGTCATGCTACTCGGCATTCTGATGCTGTACTACCAGCACTACCAGCAGTTTGGCCAGTTCAGCTTCGACATGGAGCAGTTGATTCAGACCCAGATGCCGTCCAGCTATCAGTGGTGGGTCTTCTGGGCGCTCTTCCTCGGCTTCGCCGTCAAGGTCCCGATGTTCCCGTTCCACACCTGGTTGCCGGACGCTCATACCGAAGCCCCCACGGCCGGTTCGGTCATCCTGGCCGGCATCCTACTGAAGATGGGGACGTACGGATTCCTGCGCTTTTCCCTGCCGCTGCTGCCCGACGCCGCCAAGGACCCCAAGGTTGTCAGCATCGTCG
>CAZSBK010000199.1:0-4279 GCA_964604945.1 uncultured Candidatus Solibacter sp. | reverse complement strand
ACCAAGTTGTTTACGAGTTCGGACGTATCGATCATCTCTGTCTCCCGCCGAGGCTCCGCTGGAGCGCCAGCCGCTTCTTCATCTCTTCGAAGATCCGCCTCGCCGCCTCAGACACAGCCGCCTTGTTCTTGGGCGAAAAGACGAGCCACGGCTGGATCTTCTGGTTCGCCCAGGCCTTCAGCCGGTCCTTCCGGGTGGACAGGCCAGCTTTGGCCCGGTTCTCACTCACCGTCCGAACCGCCAAGTTCTGAAGCATCGAGCCGGTGAATGAAAGGTTGCGACGGTTGCCGAGGCCAAGCCTTGACTTCCGGATGGCGTACTTTTTTGTCAGAGGTTTCGCCGGCGTGTCTTCGGGGCCCTGCGCCGCCCGCAAGCGGTTCTTCACCACTCCGGCGCCGACGTTGCCGAGCATGAACATCTGGCGCTGGGTGAAGTTGAGCCGATCCAGCCGCAGTTGTTTCTTTTGCCAAACGCGGACTGATGCCACAGGGCTTCACTCCTTCCGCAGGGCCAGTTTCACTCCGCCGCCCGCATCGGCTTCCACCTCAAACACCCTGTAAGAGGCTCCGTCGATCTCGACCGCATCGCCGAGATCGGCCGCTGAGGGCAAGTCCGATGCCCGCAGGAAAAGCACCACATAGACGCCGGGCGCGCGACCCTCGAGTTGCGCGCCAGTCTGGACGATGCCCGTGACGAGGACGGGGGCGCCGGCCGCAGGCCGGTAGGAAACCTGCCGGCCAAACGTGGCGAGGCACGCGCGGTTCAGCGCCCCCATGGCGTCGCACCAGGACACCGGTTACGCCTTCGTCGCTTTGACCAGGATCTCGGGCCGGTGGCAGATCGGCAGCGGGTTCGACTGGCTGTGCAGATCCGTTCCGCGACCAAACTTGCGCGGCTCCTGCTTGGCGTACAGCGGCAGGCCGAGGGTGTTCGCCGTCTCGTTGAAGTCCGCCGGCGCGAAATACGTCAGAAAGGTCGAGGCTGTCCCAAGCGGCAGGAAATGCGCCTCGTCATCGGCGATGAATTTGCGCACCGTCCCGGCAGCATCGGTCGCCTGGCCCCGATACTCCTCGAAGGTGATGCCGCCGAAGGTGAAGCCCGTGCGGTTGTCCGACAGCAGTGCCAATCCGTTCTGCCAGCGCGAGTAGGCTTCTTTCACCTTCGTGTGCGTGGTGAGTGCATCGAAGAAGCCCGCCGAGCAGAGGCACATGATGCCGCTCATGAACTCGCCCTTCAAGTTGTCTTCGATGTGGCGTTTTACTTCGAGCACTTTGGTCAGTACTTCGGTGGTGTTGGTTGTCAGCGCGAAGTTGACAGTTTTGGCCGTGATGCCGAACTCGGTGTAGAGGTTGTAGAGCGTCGAGCCGTCGGCATCGAGGATTACACCCTTGAGCGCGCCCATGCGCAGGTGCTCCAAGGTGATGGCGTGCTTGTTGCGCATGGTCTGGAGTTTCTGGGCCATCAGACCGGCCAGGGCTTCGGTCTCGGTTTCGGAACCGAAGGCCCGGATGCCCTGGACCTCTTCCGGCAGCACGGTGTCATCATGCGGGATGTGCGGGATGACAAACGAGCGCACCTTGCGCTTGCCCTGGGTCCCGAGCGTGCCGGGCGCGCCGACCGGTTGGGTGGGCAGCAGGTTCAGGACGCCGCTCATCTCTTCGATGATGATGGTGCGGGTCCGGACGCCCATGGCCGGCATCAGCGCGAGTTGCTCCATGCGGCCGTAGTTGTTGGGGATTCGGTTGATGGCCGCCGTGAGGGCGACCATATTGAAGGCGTCGGTCGAAAAGGGATTCAGCATGGACATGAGATTTCCTTACGCTCCTTCCCGGACGAGAATGCCCAGGACTTTCAATTGCGCGATGGCGGCGTTCTTCTGATCCGTGGTGGCTCCGGCAGGCCAGACGATCCCGTTGGCTGCGACGATCGCATTGCGGACCACGGCCACCGCCGAGCGGTCCGAGCCATCCGGCGCCGTTGCGGCCTCGGTCAGCAGACCACAGACAGCGTCCACGCCGTCGGTGGCCGAAAAGTCGATCTGCTTAACCTTGCCCGAGCCTGCCGCGACCGTAATGGTGAATGCGTCGCCAGATGCAAAGTCGGCTGTACCATCAGCGATCGTGAAGGTCAGCTGCGTCGTGAACTCCGTACCCACGGTGGCCACACCCAGCAGGATTCCGTCTGGATCCTCGACCGAGAACTTGCCGCCATTGGTGGCGGGCTCGATGCAGACCACGCGGTAAACGCCGGGCTTTGCCGCCTGGCCGACCGCCGGAGCGGCCGTGATGGTGCCATTGCCGGCATTACCGGCCACAGCGGCGCCAACCGCCGAACCCTTGGTCACACGGCCCAGCACCATGCCGGTGGTGAGCACGCGGTCCGAGCCGCTACCAGCCAGGATCGTCACGACATCCCGGCTGTACTGGTTGTCTACTTCCCACTTGAGCCAGTCGCCCAAGCGCATGCCTTCAGTCAGAACACTCATCGGTTAGCGATCTCCCTTCGCGCCGAACGCGGCGCAGGCTTTGACGACAGGGTTTTCGTTGAGGTTTTGCGGAGCGCCGGTCGAGGCGTGAGGCAGCACATGCGAGCGGATCTCGGTTTGGCTGTCCTCACTGGCTCTCAACGCCAGCAACTCCTTTCGGGCATCCGCGGCACTGGCTCGGCGGGCAATGAATTCGCTCGCCAGCGCGGGATTTCCCGCAAGACCGCAGAGTTCGACGATTTCGGCCGCCTCGGCGTAGCCCTTTTCACGGGCGTCGGCTTCGATTGCGGCCAGGTTGGGAGCAGGTTCCGGCGGCGCGGTGGCCGCCGGCAAGATTTCAGACATTCGGATACCTCCGGTTGTGGGTTGAAGTTGTGCGGACATCTCGGCCAGTGCCTCACGGAAGGTGCCAACGCGGTCGGCGAGCCCGCGCGCGACCGCATCGGCGCCATAGAAGATGCCCGCTTCGGTGTTGCGTACGGCCTGGGCGCTCAGCCCACGCCGCTGGGCAACCGCGCCGACAAACATTCCGTAGAGCCGGTGGACCTCGCCGGAAAGCACATCCTGGGCGTCGTCTGACAGCGGCTCATGAGGGTTGAGATCGTTCTTGCGATCACCAGCGAAGATGGTGGTGTACTTCAAACCGCTCGAGGCATCGAAACCGCTCTGGTCCAGATGCATGGCAATGATGCCGACCGAGCCGACGCCGCCCGTGCGTGTGACCCAGATGCGATCGGCGGCCGAGGCAAGCAGGTAGCCGGCGCTCAGCGCCCAATCGTCGACAGCGGACCAGACAGGTTTCAGCCGGGCCGCCTGTGCGATGAGGTCCGCGGCGTCCCAAGCCCCATTGGCCTCGCCGCCGAAGCTGTCGACGCGCAGCAGGATCCCTTTCACGCTTGGGTCAGTGGCTGCGTCCAGCACCTCGTTGCCCAACTGCTCATACGAGGTCAGTCCGGATTGCGCGTCCATGCCCGAGGCACGGTTCACCAGGCTGCCCGAGGCTTCGATCACGGCAATCCCGGCAGCTGTGACAGCGTACGGCTTCCGGCTGCGCTGCTCGGCCATGAGGGCTGCGTCGACCACAGGCGCCTCCACGCTCAGACGTGGCGCAATCGCTGCCAGGACGGCGGAGAGCTTCTTGGCGTCAATCATGAGCGGCGTGTCAAAAACGCGCGCGGCGAGATGGGGCAGTGTCGTCATTGGATCAGTGAGCTTTCCTCTGTGGGCGGCTGAGATGTCGGGACCAACTGCGCGCCCGACACCGATTGCTGGCCGTTCGCGGTCGTCTTCCTGGGATCGGTATCGAACGTAAGGTCGAGCGCGTCGGCACGGGCGTTATCGGCCGCGATCTGGCGGTCGACGTCTTCCTCGTCGTAGCCCATTTCGTTGATCACGGCGCTGCGCGGCTTGAAACCGGCGCGGACCGCTGTTGCTTCCGCCTTCATGTCTTTGAGCGGATCAACCCAGTCCCAGGACGGCGGCCGCCACTCGACATCCAGATAGAACTGGCGGTTGCGGGCGTAGTCGCGTGCCGGGATCTCGCCGGCCAGCACTGCCGCCTCAATCCATGCCCGCCACACCGGGCGGCAAAACTGAAACACCATCACCTGGTGCTGGAACTGCTCGCAACGCCGCCGGAACTCGAGTAACCCGGCGCGGATGGACGAGTAGTTGACCTTTTCGAGGTCGCCGGTCAACTGTTCATACGTGATTCCAAGGCCTGCCGCGATCGCCCGCAGCTGCACCTTCATGAACTCCGCGTACATCCCGCCCACATCGCCCGGCTCGGTAAAC
>CAZSBK010000198.1:0-4391 GCA_964604945.1 uncultured Candidatus Solibacter sp. | reverse complement strand
TCGTGACTTGCACCCCAGCCGTGCTTTTGGTCAGCGACAAGCCGGTGATGGTTGATGCGGATGCCAAGCCTGCCGTGATTGGAGCAAGCAGGAATAGTGCTACTGCAGTAAAAGTGTACAAAAACATATTGAACTCCGTTTATTTCAACGATGCCATGGCGATCGTATCTGAAATAGGGAAATCTGTCAATGGATCGCTCGGTTACTATTGTTTCGACATTCAATTTGATCTTTTGGTGCAGTATTAAGCGCATCGGACGGCTCTGCCGATACGAAAACTTTCATCGCCATGGCCGTGTACAACGGCCCGTAGGGCGAAAATCGCCTCAGGTCCACGATAGTTTTCCTGTTTTCGTAACACGGGACTTCGAATGAGCACTTTGCGATGAAGCGTCCGCCTGGATTCGGGAGCAAATTGTTCCGTTTTCGGAACAGGCGGCCACTCGTAATACGACCGCGGGCTGAGGCGGGGCACTTCTCCCGGCCTGTCCCGCCTCTATGGAGGCTCGGCGAGCCGGTATCTCCCGAGGCCTGCTAATGGGCACGACCCGTCATAGCGAGGCAGTCCTTTACTCACGCGTCTCCCTGACACCCTCCTTAGCGAGCATTGATCGGATCCTCGCTTTCAGGGCGACCATGGGAACGAACCTCGGTTTTGCGAGCACCTGCAGGAATAGGATCCCGTTCGAGAACGAGTACCCAATCCGGCAGCCGTCCTTCTCGACAGATCCAGAGTTTTCCTAGATCGGGAATCCGGATCCGGCGAGCTTGGCTTTGGCAGCCTCGATTTGTTCGGGGGTAACGCGAAACTTCATCTGATCAGCCATGGGCTACCTCCTGAAACGGGTCTGTCGTAACGACGGCGCGGCCATTGCGGTAGACCCACAAGAGCGGCTCTGCCGTCTCGCGTACATCGACGTGGATGTAGCCGGCGGCGCGGTCGACGCCGACGCCTTTGATCCGCGCTCTGCGCGGACGACGTCGTAGAAGGCGCGTAAAGGCATGGCCAGAGGCACCAGGTCCGCCGCGAGGCCCCGGGCGTGGAATCCGGGCTTCGGTTTGCGCGCTTCGACCGGATGCTGCGGACAGCGGTAGGCCGAGTTTACCTTGAGCGGGCCAGCCTTCGCGCGCAGCACCTCCAAGACATCGAGGAGTTCGGTCCGGACGCCCTCACGGCCGCAGTGACGGCAGCGCAGTTCCGCCGATTTGAAGTGTTCGGATTCCATCGATCAAGCACCCCCTTCCGGTTTCACGGCCGAAACCGGCAGCACGAAGGCATGCCGTTTCATCTCCTCGATCTCGGCCTGGATGGCCTGGATTCGGACCATCCTCTCCGCCACGCCGGCGGGGTCAGGATCCGGGAATTCGGCAAGCAGCGGCTGGATGATTTTGTCCGAGGTCTCGCGCAGCCACCAGTCGGCGGCGCCGTTGATCTGGGTGCCGAGCACGGCGCTTTGGTTTGTCCGTTCGATCTTCCGGTAGATCTTGTCCATCATGTGCGGGGAGACCTCGAAGGTGATGGGATCGAGGCCTTCCTGCGCGAAGGTGATGAGTGTTTTTCCTGCCATGGTTTCTCCTATTCCGAATCGACGATCATGATGACTTTGGGGCCTCCCGGGACGGTGTATGTCACCGAGAGGTAGGTTTTGTTGCTCGCAGCCGAGGGGCCATTGAAGGACATTGCGAGGTACTGCTGGTATCCGGGCCAGTTCAGCGTCGTGCCGTACAGCCGGAGTTGGATGCCGGTGTAGCCGGTCTTGCTGACGCTGGTGAGGCTACCCAACGGGACTGATTTCCACGACGCGCTCGTGCTCCAGTTGCTGATGTGATACGTGCCGGTCGAGTTGGGGTAGCCGGTGGGCGCGCAGGACGAGGGCCATGATGCGACGGCGCAGTAGCTGGCATAGAGCCGCAGGCCACCGAAACTCGAAGGCAATGGTGCGGTGCCGTAGATGTTGATCGAGGCGGCAGTAACGGTCGCATTGTCGGGAATCGCGGATGTGTCGAACCGGAATAGCGCCACGTCGGCCGCGACGCCGTTGAAAGGGGTGAAGTCGGGCTGGCAGAACCCAGCGTAGGTTTCGATCGAGATGTAGCTTGTTGATGTCACCGCAAGCCCGGGCGTGTTCCATGTAGTCTCAAGAGAGGAGCAGCTGTAGGGGATCGCCTGGTAGATGCCTCGGACCGTGTTCGCATTGCCGGTCTGGACGACGAAGCTGGTCTGCGCCAGCAGGCCAGCCGACCAGAGGAGGAGGGTGAGAAGGGCGAGCCGCATCAGTAGCTCCTCGTGTACTTGATCGAGACCGAGAGGTTCTTAACGCCGCTGACCGATGCCGTGGTGAAGCCGAGGCCCTCGCCGTAGGTGAGCGCGCCGTAGGCGTTGATTGTCGTGGTGCTAGCGCCCGACGTGCTGCAGGTGAGCGCCGAGGCTACGGCGTTACCGGCTGAATCCTTCATGGTGAGGCTGACCGTGCCCGAGTCGGTCCAACATGCGATCTCGGTGACAGTGGCCTGGTGGGCATGCGCGCGCCAGAAGTTGTTGACCGTGGTGGCATCGATGGCGGTCGCCGCCGAGCCGCCATAGACAAAGTTGATCTGGCCTGACCGGTAGGTGTTCGGGTCATAGCAGCCCTCCGCTGCGCCGCTGGCATTTACGCCGAGGGCGGCCTGGCCGGCGGAGCAGTTGGAGCCGTTTGCAGCCAGGGCTGAGGCAGTCGAGGCGTTGCCGGCCAATGCGGCGGTGATCGTGGCTGCCGAGAAGTTGCCGGACCCGTCACGCTGGACCACGGCGCTGGCGGTATTCGTAGAAGCGAATGCGGGCTTCCCTGTGACGTTGGCCCACGGCAGCGTTCCCGTGGTCACAGTTCCGAGGGTGGTGATGCTCGTGCTTCCGGCCCAGGTCGACAGCGCGGTGTTCTCGACGTTGCCGAGTCCGACCTTGCTCTTGGTGAGAATCAGCCACGAAGGGTCGGAGTAGGACCCGGTGGTGTAGACGCCGTTAGTGACGGTCGAGGCATTGCCTGTCAGGTTGCCGGAAAACGTCGGCGCGGTGATGGTGGAACCAACGAAGAGGGTCCCGCTGATCGCCGCGTTGCCCTGGACCTTCATCCGCTCGCCGGTGTCGGACGTCGTACCGAGGAGGAGGTTGCCGCCGCTAGTGAACCGGGCCTGCTCGGCGCCGACGAGCGAGAAGACCAGGCCGCCGGACCCAGTGCCAACGACGCCATTTGCCCCGTCGTGCGACAGCAGCGAGTAGCGCGTCCAATCCGTCGTTGCTGGGCCGTAGACGCGGAGCCGGGCCTGGCCCAGTCGGGTGCTCGAAAAGACAGAGAGGATGTCCAGCGTGGTGTAGCCAGAGGCATCGGCGGAGGGCAGGATGCTCGCCTGGCCCGAGCCCTGCGTGAAGAAGCGCATGACGCCGCCATTGGCCGAGGAGACGAGGCTTGAGCCCGTAAGCGTGCCCGTGGCCGTGAGGGCGCCCTTCACCGAGACGTCAGAGTTGATGGGCACCTGGGCGGCCAGAGGCGCCGCCAGGATGATCAGGATGAGGTGTTTCATAGGACGACGACCCTGCCGGAAAACAGCGTGTTGAAGGTGATCGAGATGGAGTTCGCGTCGACGATCGCGACCTCGGCCTGCTCGGCGACTCCAGCGGTGTTCCAGATCTGGACCACAACATCGCGCGTGCCGAGGCTGTGCGTGACGGTGACGGGGCCGATGGCGTTGGTCAGATCCTGCGCGTGGCGGTTCACGAGGCCCAGCGCGGCGTTCAGCGCGGCGAAGTTCGCGTTGAGCACGGCGACGGTGTCATAGCCCGTGTCGTCGAGCGAGATGACGGTGATGTTGGCCATGGGAGGCTATTCGGCGATGAGCGGACCGAGAGCCAGAAGGTCTTCGGCGGAGAGCACCTCGACGCCGGCGAGCGTGGCAAGCGGGAGCGGATCGAGATGGACCTCGACCGGCATCTCCAGGAGCGGCTCCATGGCTTTGCGGAGCTCCGCCATCCGGTCCGGCCGCACATGCACGGTGCCGTTGTCGTCTTCGGTACCGAATTCGCGATAGGCGCGCAGCCGGGCCTCGGACGCCGCTGCCATGTGTGGCGCGAGCAGTTTAATAAGCAATCCGACCTTGAACGCCGCGCGGGCTTCCATACGGGCGCGGGCCAGGCGCTGGAGCGGCTCCTGGATGGCGATGAGTTGAGCGAAGGTGAGTGTCATAAAAGGGGTCCTCGAAATCAGGGCGCAAGCCGTGCGCGTGTCAGGCTCTGGCGGGTGGGCGGCAGGTGGACGGTCCGAAGGCGGCCAGCAGCGGCGGATGCTTCCGCAGCGAGGGCCGAGGCGACAGAAGCCGCCAACGCTCCCGAAGGTCTTTCAACGGCGGGCGAAAGTGCG
>CAZSBK010000197.1:0-4484 GCA_964604945.1 uncultured Candidatus Solibacter sp. | reverse complement strand
GGGACAAGCAGCAGAGCCAGATGGGAAAGCATGACACCATGCTACTTTGCCCTGCGGGGTGGCTGCTCCCTGGCCGGCGCCCATCGGCCCGGCAGGGATGCCCGTCTCGCGAACCGCTGCCCATCGAGATACCGCCGGGCGATAGAATAGCAGCCATGCTGAAACGGATTCTCTTTGGACTCACCCTGGCCGCCATGCTGGCCCCAGCGGCGGACCTAGCCTCGGAAGTGGAAAAGGCCGAGCGCGATTGGGGCGCAGCCATGATGAAGAACGACTTCACGGCGTTGGACAAACTGATGTCGGACGATCTGACCTACCGTCACTCCAATGGACTGGTGGATACGAAGAAGAGTTACGTCGATGCGTTGAAGTCAGGCAGGTCCCGTTACTACGAAATCAACTTCCAGGAAGTCACCGTCAAGCCGGTGGATGCCAGGATCGCGCTCGTCTTCTCGAAGGCGATTTACGTCACCAAGGCCGCAGACGGCAGCAAGCAGGAAATGGCCCTGCTGACGCTGCACGTATTCCGCAAGAGCGCCGTGGGCTGGCAGTTGCTGGCGCATCAATCGGCCCGTCCACCTGCAAAGTGAACCTCCGAGATGGTCATCCGCGGGCAATCTTCTGAAACAGGTCGTTGAAGATCGCATCGCGATTGACGCCGGTCGCGACTCGCACGGAGTGGCGGTCAGTCTGGCTGCGGTAGGTCAACTCCGCGGTCAGAACCGGGCTTGGGACGACCTTGCTGGGTACCCACTTGGGCTCGATCAGCCAAGCGACAGCCGAGATGTCCCAAATGACCTTCGACCATGCGAAATCCGGCTTCGGCGATTTCCATTTCGCGTAGGCAGCGAATTCGGCGCGCAAATACTCGGCGAGGCTGGATCTGCCTTTGAGAAAGGCATCGACCTCATAGACCGTCGTGCGGAGGTGCTCGGACACGTTGCGAGTCGGCACATTGAATAGTGCGACGCCAGAATCATAGAGTGTCTGTGACGCGGGGATGTCCTGGAACAGATTGAACTCGCGGGCGGTTGGGAAGTCGTAGGGCTGGCCGCCGAGCCAAACGACGACGATCCTCTCGATGATCTTGGGCTCCATGAGGATCGCTGAGCTGACGTTTGTCGGCGCACCAACGGTGATGACGTAGAGCGGGCTGTTCCGAGACTTCATGGCGCGCCCGACCAGGTCCCGGGCGGCAGGGCTTTCCACCGGCTGCGCGGTCTTGCCCATGAAGCGTTCAGAGCCGCCGAAGACGAAGCCCTTCGAATCGCGATTCATCCGCGCCAGGATTCTCAGAATCTCGTCGTAGCTCTTCTTCATGCCATCGGCCGGCGACGTCGAGCGTTCATTCAGGTATGGCGCGGCGTAGATCGCCTCAACGTTGATGCGCGGGGCCGAGAGCAACGCGTAGGCAACCGCGAACTGATCGTCGATCTCGTTATAGGTATCCGAATCCACGACTGCATCGATTGGCGCAGAGGGCGGGTTCAAAAGGCGCCCAGGCTGGACTGATAGCTGGCGCGCAAGCGAAGCTGAGACCAGCGGAAAGGCCGCCAGGCCGCGACGTGTAATGGACATGACCAGTTTGCTCCATCGACACGATATCGCACATGCCGGCCGCGGTGCGGGACCTGCGGGCACAATGGAAGAAGTCATGAATCGAATTGCGCTGCCCGATGGGTACACCGCTGTGGCGCCCGGCCGTATAGCTGCCGTGGCCACCTATCTGGAAATGACCACGCCGCGGGCGCTCGCACCAAGGGAGTTGCCGTCTGGGGTGGCGATCCGGCACGAGGCCAAACCCGATCTTGATTGGTACCGCCGGCTGTTCAGGAAAGTCGGCGAACACTGGCTCTGGTTCAGCCGCCTGGAAATGAGCGATGCGGAACTGGTGGCGGTTCTGTCCGACCCGCTCGTCGAGGTTCGAGTCCTCGAAGTAGATTGCGTGGAGTGCGGTCTGCTGGAACTGGATCTTCGCGATCCGGCGGACGTTGAGCTGTCATTCCTTGGGCTCACACCTGACAGGATGGCCAAGGGACTTGGCGGGCATTTGATGGAAACCGCGATCCAGCGAGTCTGTCGGAATTCGCCGCCGCCGAGGTTCTGGCTGCACACATGTACATTCGATCACCCGACGGCGCTTGGCTTCTACATGAAGTACGGTTTCAAGCCGTATAGACAGGTGATCGAAGTTAAGCCCGATCCACGGTTGTCCGGTTTGCTGCCGCGCTCCGCCGCGCCGCAGATTCCGATCATCGGTGACTGACCGTACGGATAGCCGCGTTCCCGGCCAAAGGAAAAGGCGGACGCCATTCGCCGGCATCCGCCTCTGGAGGATTGGGATTTGGGAGGTAGTCTAGGCCTTGTCCTGGCCTTCGTCCTCGCGGCCTTCCTTAATGGCCTTGAGGCGCTCTTCGCGCCGCTTGGCCCGCTCTTCGGCGCGGCGGATCAATTGCGCGCCGACCAGTTGGAGAATGGCCAGTTCCGTGCCGTCGCCTTTGCGCCAGCCGACACGGATCACTTGCGTGTAGCCGCCGTTGCGCTGGGAAAAGCGCGGAGCGATCTTGTCGAACAGTTTCTTCACGGCTGCGGGCGTCAACAGGAACTCGGCCGCCTGACGGCGGGCATGGAGGCTGTCCTTTTTGCCCAGGGTGACCATCTTGTCCAGGATCGGCTTGGCAGCCTTGGCCTTGGGAACGCTGGTGATGATCCGTTCGCCTTCGCTTTCAATCAGGCTGGTGACCAGGCCGCGCAGGAGGGCCCGGCGCGCGCTCATATCGCGCTTCAGTTTTGAACCGGCTCTTTTGTGTCTCATTCCATCAATCTCCTGTCGACGGCGACTACTCGCCGAGATCCTGGGTTTCGTCGAAGGCGGGGACGCCAGCGCTGGGTGCAGACCCGCCGACCAAACGGCCCTGCGCGTCCACCTTCATGCCGAAGCCCAATCCCAACCCGCTCAGAATCTCCTTGATCTCGTTAAGCGACTTGCGCCCGAAGTTCTTTGTCCGCAGCATCTCCGCCTCAGAGCGCTGAACCAGATCACCAATAGTCTGGATGTTGGCGTTCTTGAGGCAGTTGTAGGACCGGACCGAGAGCTCGAGTTCTTCGACCGAACGGTTGAGGACTTCGTTGGCTTGGCCGGCCGGGCGGTCGACCACCTCTTCCACCATTTCGGGGGTTTCCTCGAAATTGATGAAGATGGTCATGTGATCCTTGAGAAGCTTGGCCGCAAGCCCGATGGAGTCCTGCGGGGAAACAGCGCCGCTCGACCAGACTTCCAGAATCAATTTGTCGTAATCGGTCATCTGGCCAAGGCGGGCGGCCTCGACCGTGTATTTGACCTTGCGCACGGGCGAGTGGACTGAATCGATCGGAATGTATCCGGCCGGCAATCCCTCGTCGAAGTTACGGTCGCGGCTGACATACCCACGGCCCAGTTTCAGGCGCATCTCGATGTTGAGATGTCCCCCAGAGGAAACCGTGGCGATGTGCATGTTGCGGTCGAGGACTTCGACGTCGGGCCCGCAGTCGATCATGCCGGAAGTCACTTCACCGGCTTGATCCACGTTGAGGGTGATCGTCTTCGGACGCTCGTCCATCATCTTGAAGGGAATCTGTTTCAGATTCAGGATGATGTCGGTCGCGTCTTCGACCACTCCGGGGATGGGGCTGAACTCGTGATCGACTCCGTCAATACGGATGGCGGTGATGGCCGCACCCTCGATGGAGCTCAGCAGGATGCGCCGCAGGGCGTTTCCGATGGTGGTGCCGAAGCCCCGCTCAAAGGGCTGAGCGGTAAACATGCCATAGCGCTCGTTGAGCGTTTCGGTGTTGGCCACCAGGCGCTTGGGCTTCTGGAATCCTTTAAACATCGTGTGCCCCCTTCTACTTCGAGTACAGCTCGACGATCAACTGCTCTTCCAGTTTGATCTGGACCAGGTCCTCGCGTTTCGGGTTGGCCAAAACCCGGGCTTTCAGCGCCTCGCGGTCCACCTCAAGCCAGTTTGGAGCCGGCATGTGAGCGGTGGCATCGCGTGCAGCCAGAATGGCCGTGTTGGCCCGGCTCTTTTCCTTGATTTCCACGACATCGTTGGGCCGCACGATGTAGGAAGGCACGTCGACCTTTTTGCCGTTAACCAGCACGTGGCCGTGCCGTACAACCTGGCGCGCCATAGCTCGGCTGGTACCGAAGCCGATGCGGTGAACGACGTTGTCGAGTCGGCGTTCGAGCATCGACAGCAGGTTTTCGCCGGTGACGCCCTTGGAGCGGGCCGCCTTCTCAAACGAGTTGCGGAACTGGACTTCGGGAACGCCGTAGTAGCGCTTCGCCTTTTGCTTCTCGCGAAGCTGGAGACCGTAGCCGACGATCTTCGGCTTCCGGTCTCGGCCGTGCTGGCCGGGCGGGAAATTGCGCTTCTCGATGGCGCATTTTTCACCATAACAACGCGTGCCTTTGAGGAAAAGTTTCATGCCCTCGCGCCGGC
>CAZSBK010000196.1:0-4494 GCA_964604945.1 uncultured Candidatus Solibacter sp. | reverse complement strand
TCAGAGGCAATTTCTAACCAGCTCAATCTATGGGACTTATAGCCGGACGCTAGTGACTGAATATCGGTACGATCCGCGCCCTATGAAATCCTCCCGTCTCCGCAGAGACATTTTGGAGTTCCTCCAAAAGCGTCCCCATACCGCATCTTGTGCAATCGGCAGGGAAGAAGAGAATTTTGCAGGGAGACTGACACACGTCACGCAGACGTGTGTGTGTCTTCGTCTTGATATCTGTGAGCGCGACATCGGGGACTGGCTCGCCTGGCTTCAGACCCTTCGGGGGGCTATAGAGATCGAGAGTCCTTTGTTTCAACACGTATCGCTCCGTCAACTGACGCACAATTGCGTCTCTCAGGTTGCTGGGCACGCTGAAAACGCATCGCGCATCTGGCGTGCTCAGCAAGGAACTCGCCGGTGTCCCGTTGGGCAGGGCGAACGCTTGATTGAAAGCACCTCTATGCTCGAACGCGAACTCGATGCTGCTTCTCCCCGATCTGTTTGTGTAGTCCTTAGCCACGCTTCGGTTCACCGGAGTGTCATCACCTATAAAGAGGAAGCCCACGTTGCTATCGCCCGCACGAGCCACAACAACTTCGGGAAAATCGAACTCAACAGGCCGCAGTTCCTTCCGGAACAGCACGAATGTCCACCGTCCCTTCACCAACTGCACCAGCGAGGAATCGCCATTGGGTGTCTTCAGCGGTAAATCTGGCAGATCAGATCCTGGCTCCATTAGACTATCGCGAACAGCCGCGTCCATCTCCTGTGGCGAGAGTGACCTTGCACCTCGCTTCTGCACCAGGACGAGTGCTGCTGCAGAGAATATCACAATGCTTAGCGCCAAAGTGGCGATTCTGCGCTTGCTCATCATCGACTCTCCACTAATACATTCGTAGTCAAGGTTCCCATATCTCGCCAAACTGACGAGTCATTTCAGGACCCTGCTCTGTGGCAATGTCGTCGCCATATACAGAGCTTGCTCGACTGAGCGTACATCCAGTAACTCTCAAACACAAGAATAAAAAGTGAGCTGGGGAGTGGGTGACTGGCGTGTGGCCGCTCTCTTCCGAGTCTCTTGCGAACCATCTGAGTTCGGCGTACCGAAGCATTGTTCTGTTTTCGGAACGGACCACGTATTATGAAGGGGTTGCGTGCGCTTTGCATGCCTCTAGTCGGCTTGGGCTGTTCCGAAAGTGGAACACGCTTCTCTCAAATAGCTGGTACTCAACGAGTTGCTACGTCACGCCATTCTGCCCGTCAATCTCTGAGCTTCACCCATTTAGATGAAGGAGGTGACCCAAAACCCGAAAACTGGACCAAGTGAAACTGAGGATACGCTGGCTGTAACGTCTCTCCGGGAAGACGGAAGGGAGGTTCGGCGATGGCGAGGAAGCATTCGAGTGAGGAGCAGATCATCGCGGCCCTGCAGCAGGTCGAGACAGGGGCGAAGGTGGCGGAGGTCCGCCGCCAGATGTGCGTGAGTCAGTCTACGTTTTACGCCTGGCGCAAACAGTTCGGCGGGCTGAGCCTGAACGAGTTGCGGGAACCCCGCCAGTTGCGCGAGGAAAACAGCCGCTTGAAGCGGTTGGTGGCTGATCTCAGTCTGGATCGGCAGATCCTTCGTAAGCGTCCGATGAAACTTTCAATTACCCACAAGCCTGAGCGACGCTTGGGGACCCCTGGCCGTGAGGATGACGTGTTTCCGGTGTTTCCGGTATAGCATGCGGCCAAGGTGCCAAAACAGCGATGGGTCGAATTGTCTCGGCAGGCTGCCGACGGGGGTAGCTTCCAAACCACAGAATCAGCGGAGAGTCTCGACAAAGAGCTCGTTTCCTCTCGCTTCTGTGATCTGAGGCTCGGCAGGCGATTCCGCCGGCTGGTCCGGCAACTCGCGAACAAGCTCGGGCAGTCGATCCCACTGGCTTACCAGGATTGGACGAACACCAAAGCGGCGTATCGGTTCTTGTCCAACCCGCGCGTGAATGAAGAGGCGATTCTTGCCGGACACTTCCAGGCAACCCGGGAGCGCGTAAAGGCGGCTTCGGGCCCCATTCTTGTCCTGCATGACACCACACAATTCACTTACGCCCGCGAGACAGCCGAGGCGATTGGCGTCTTGCATAAGTCGTTCATTGGGAGTGGCAAAGATGGGCGCCCGCGTCAGCACACGGTTTGCGGAATTCTGATGCATTCCAGCTTGGCGGTTACCGCTGAGGGCTTGCTGCTGGGGCTGACGGCGGTCAAGTTCTGGACGAGAAGCGAATTCAAAGGCACCAATGCGCTGAAGCGGAAGGTGAACCCCACGCGAGTGCCGATCGAGGCGAAGGAGAGCATCCGCTGGCTGGAGAACCTGAAGCAGTCCACAGATTTGCTGGGCGATCCCTCTCGGTGCGTGCATGTTGGAGACCGCGAGAGTGATATCTACGAACTGTTCTGCTCTGCAGAGGAGAGCGGCACGAATCTCCTGCTGCGGACCTGCGTAGACCGGTTGGCCGACGACGGCAAGCACACGATTGCGGCGGCGATGCGACGCACGAAAGTGAAGGCGATCACCAACCTGCCGGTGCGATCCCGCAAGGAAGCAGTGGAGAAGCTCACCTGGTACGCGATGAGATGGCGGATCGAGACCTTCCACAAGATCCTGAAGTCCGGTTGCAGGGCAGAAGCCTCAAGGTTGCGGACCGCCGAGAGGATCGTCAACCTGATCGCGGTGTTCTGCATCCTCAGTTGGAGGATCTTCTGGATGACGATGATGAACCGCGTCGCGCCGGAAGCCTCGCCGCTGGTCGCGCTGACGCCACTGGAAACTCGCCTGCTGGACGAACTGCTTCGGGATCACACGAACAAGCGGTGCTGCCGGAGAACGCTCTCCGTCTATCTGACAAAGATCGCCAGATTGGGAGGCTATCTGGCACGGGCGAAAGATCCCCCGCCGGGCAACACCGTCATGTGGGCGGCCTGTCACGGCTTACCGACATCGAACTGGGGTTCATCGTGGGTGCTCGACTTGTGGGTAATTGAAAACCGGTGAAAACCGCCTGGACCTTCGGTCGTCCTGCACGGGAAGCTTGAGGGGTGGTGAGAGCGATCCAGAGTCCTGACGCCGGGGCTGATCCGAGTGTCGCCGAGAGCGGTCAAGGGCCGCGACGACGCCGGTCGAAGCTGGAGCGGCGGCGGATTGTCGAGGAGACTCTCTTGCCTTGTGCGTCGGTGGCCCGGGTGGCGCGGACGCATGGGGTCAATGCCAACCAGATCTTCCACTGGCGTCGGCTTTACAGTCAGGGCACGCTCGACGACAATCCCGGCCGCGATCTTCTGCTTCCGGTCCACATCAGTGACGCCGCATCTTCCGTTGATCCGGCGCCTCCGCAAGCCAACCGCCCACACCGCGCCGCGCCCGGCGCCGTTCACCCCAAGCTGGATCGCGGACAACTGCGGCTGGAAGGCAGCGTCGATCCTGTGGCTTTGCGGGTTGTGCAGGAGTGCTTGGTCAGATGATTGCTCTGCCGACCGGCACTCAGGTCTGGATCGCCTCCCAAGTATACCCCGTAGCCTCTCGCGAGACAGGTATCCCAGGGCCTTGTCCGAGGAAGCAGATTTGCTACGCTTGCTTGATAATGCTCAGCTTCGCCATGACTGACCGGATGCGCGACGTCACCACCCACATCGGAATCATGCGCGGTTTGGCTTGGACTTCAAGGGTGAGTAGCCCCTCGGACAGCGAGTACCCGATCCGGTAGCCGTCCTTCTCGACGGCTCCGGAGTCGCCGGAGATCGGGAACCCGGCCTCAGCCAGCTTGGATCTGGCAGCCTCGATTTGTTCGGGGGTAACGCGAAACTTCATCTGATCAGCCATGGGCTACCTCCTGAAACGGGTCTGTCGTAACGACGGCGCGGCCATTGCGGTAGACCCACAAGAGCGGCTCTGCCGTCTCGCGTACATCGACGTGGATGTAGCCGGCGGCGCGGTCGACGCCGATGCCCTTGATCCGTGGCTCGGCACGAACCACGTCATAATAGGCACGCAAAGGCATGGCCAGCGGCACCAGGTCCGCCGCGAGGCCCCGGGCGTGGAATCCGGGCTTCGGCTTGCGTGCTTCGACGGGATGCTGTGGGCAGCGGTAGGCGGAATTCACCTTCAATGGCCCCGCCTTCGCGCGCAGCGATTCAAGCACGTCGAGCAGTTCCCGCTGGACTCCCTCGCGTCCGCAGTGCCGTCAGCGGAGTTCCGCCGCTTTGAAGTGTTCTGATTCCATGGATCAGGCGCCTCCTTCCGGCGCGACTACCGAGACCGGCGCCTCCATGATGTTCCGCAGGTAACCGACCTCGCGGTGGACTGGATGATTACTGTCTGTAGAACCACAGCCCAGAGGCACCTCCAGCGTTATCTCGTTCAAGACTTTCGTCATGGCCTCGCGTTTGATCTCTTCCGATTGACGAGACGCTGAAGGTCGGCGATGGATTTTGTCGCATTGCGCTTTATCACTTCACTGC
>CAZSBK010000195.1:0-4690 GCA_964604945.1 uncultured Candidatus Solibacter sp. | reverse complement strand
GGCTGGTAACCGCCTCAAAACACGTCAGGTTATCCAAGTTGTAGTTCTGCCATATGTCGCGGCAGCTTCGGCAACTTCGGGGTTGACCAGGCTGCGGGCGTGGATACGCTCGCGGTTATGATCATTGATCGCAGAGGTTTTCTAAAGCTAGGAGCGGCAGCATCGGTTGGAACCCTGGTGGGCGGCGCCCAGGCCGGCGGAGCCGAGCCAACGGCTTCGACGGGGGTTGCACCGGGCGGCAAACACCCGGTGATTTGGGGCAACCTGCTGCACCTGAGCACGAATATGTGGTGCGACTGGGATGCCCCGGAGCTTAAGGGGGACGACTCCATTTACCGGCCTGAGCTCCGGTTTGATCGGGGCTTGTGGAACGACCTCCTCAAGAAGATGCAGCAGGCCGGGATGAACATGGTGGTGATCGACCTGGGTGACGGGGTGAAGTACAAGAGCCACCCGGAGATCGCGATTAAGGGCGCCTGGAGCACCGCCGAATTGCGCAGTGAGTTGAAGCGGATGCGGGCGTTGGGTCTGGAGCCTATCCCCAAGCTGAATTTCTCGACCACACACGACGCTTGGCTCGGCAAATACGCGCGGTGCGTCTCGACCGACACGTATTATGCTGTCTGCCGCGATCTGATTGCTGAAGTGATGCAACTCTTCGACCGGCCCCGGTTCTTCCACCTGGGAATGGACGAGGAGGATTATGGAAACCAGAAGTACTACGAGCACGTTGTCATCCGCCAGTATGACGCGTGGTGGCGCGACTTCCTGCGCCTGGTCGCGCAGGTCGAAAAGGGCGGCGCGCGGCCGTGGATTTGGTCGGACTACGTCTGGCACCACCCAGAGCTATTCTTCAAGAAGATGCCGAAGTCAGTGGTCCAGAGTAACTGGTATTACGACGCGAAGTTCGACCCGCAGAAGCCTGTGGCCAAGGCGTTCCGGGAACTGGATCAGCACGGCTACGACCAGATCCCGACCGGGAGCAACTACTATAACTCGACGAATTTCGAACTGCTCGCTGAAGAGTGCCGCCGAAGCCTCGGTGCGGGGCATCTGCTGGGTTTCCTCCAGACGCCCTGGAAGCCGACACTGGAGAAGTACCGCCAGCGGCACGTGGAGGCGATCGAGCAGGTGGGCCGGGCGATCCAGGCGGCAAAAGGCAGCGGGTAAGGCGACCGTGGCCCGCACCACCATTCGGCGCGGGAGAGGTTAACGCTTTACACTTCGGGCTTGATTCCACAGAGTATGACTGTGGATTTAGTATCTTTGCGAGAAGACCGCACAGAGGGAAGCCCGCGTCAACAGGACCTCGGGTTAAAGCCTCAGATAGAGTTGGAAGCCGCGATTGCGCGGTCGCAGCAGTATTTGCTGAGCCAGCAGAAGCCCGAGGGCTACTGGAACGGCGAGCTGATAGTGGATGCGACGCTCGTGGCGGACACGATTGCCTACCACCATTGGGACGGCAAAGTGGATGCCCAATGGCAGCGTAAGGCGGTGAATCACATCCTCTCGATGCAGTTGCCGGACGGCGGCTGGAACATCTACTACGGCGGCCCGTCGGAGGTCAATGCGACCATCAAGTGCTACCTGGCGTTGAAGCTGGCCGGGGTGTCGGTGACCGACCCCCGTATGCTGCGCGCGCGCGAGGTGGCCTTGAACCTCGGGGGCGTGCCGCGCATGAACACGTTCTCGAAGCTGTATCTGGCGCTCTACGGCTTGTTCTCCTGGGAGTATGTGCCGACCATTCCCTGCGAGGTGATTCTCATCGGCAAATGGTTCTACGTGAACTTCAATGAGATGAGTTCCTGGAGCCGGTCCATGCTCGTGCCGCTGGCGATCATCAATCACTACAGGCCGACCCGGCTGCTCAAGAAGAAGATCAATCTGGATGAGCTTTACCCGGAAGGCATCCATGAGCGCGACCTGGCGCTGGCCCCCGACCCGGAGCGGATCACCTGGCGCAATTTCTTCCTCTGGCTCGACCGGGTGCACAAGTTGGCGGAATGGTTTGCTCAGCATCACATCCATCCGTTCCGCAAGCGGGCGCTGCGCAAGGCTGAGCAATGGATGGTGGAACGTTTCGAGGGCTCGAACGGCTTGGCGGCTATCTTTCCGGCCATGCTCAATTCACTGATCGCCCTCAAGGCCCTCGGCTATCCGGACGATCACCCGCTGGTGGTGCGGGCGGAGCGGGAGTTGAAGAAGCTCGAGCATGAGACCGAACAGACCGTGCGCATCGAGCCCTGCCTCTCACCGGTCTGGGACACAGCCATCGCCAGCATGTGCCTGAGTGAATCCGGCGTGCCGGCCGATCATCCGGCGCTGAAGCGCGCCACCGAGTGGCTCATGGCCCGGGAGATCCGGTTCCGGGGCGATTGGCAATACAAGAACCCCGCCAAGGTCGAGCCCAGCGGCTGGGTGTTCGAGTTCGAGAACAAATGGAACCCGGACGTGGACGACACGGCCATGGTGCTCCTGGCGCTGCGCAAGGTCCCGACGGATGACCGGCAGAAGCGCGACGAATGTTTCCAGCGCGGCTTGAAATGGATGATGACCTTCCAATGCCGAGACGGTGGCTGGGCCGCGTTCGATAAGGACTGCACCAAAGGTGTGCTGGAGAAGGTACCCTTCGCCGATCATAACGCGATGCTCGATCCCGAGTGCGCCGATATCACGGCCCGCATTTTGGAACTGCTGGGGTACGAGGGCTGGAGCGTCGAGCATCCCCAGGTGCAGAAGGCGCTACGCTTCATCCGTGAGCACCAGGAGGAGGATGGTTCCTGGTATGGCCGCTGGGGCGTCAATTACGTTTACGGCACCTGGCAGGTATTGCGCGGCTTGCGCGCCCTCAACCTCGATATGCAACAGCCCTCGTTCCTCAAAGCCCGCGACTGGCTGGAAAGCGTGCAGCACGAGGACGGCGGTTGGGGCGAGCGCTGCAATACCTATGACGACCCTGTTTTCAAAGGGCAGGGACCCAGCACCGCGTCGCAAACGGCTTGGGCCGTCATGGGCCTCTGCACGTTCGGTGATCCGCATCGCCCCAGCCTTCAGCGTGGTATCGAGTATTTGATTCGCACACAGAATGTGGACGGCTCCTGGACCGAGCACGAGACCACGGGCACGGGCTTCCCGAAAGTTTACTACCTCAAGTACGACATTTACCGGAACACTTGGCCGCTGTTGGCGATGGCGACTTACCGCGGCTTGCTGGCGCGGGCCGGCGCCGAACGCAACGAGGCGTCTGCTGTTTGAATGACTACGGCTGCATCGCGAAGTTGACACCTCCCACGGCCCCGCCCATGCTTGACATTGATGGTCGAACAAACGGTCCAGATTATCTCTAACGAGCGTGAGGCTGATCTCTATTATCGGTTGGTGGTCCGCGCGCCCGAGATCGCCCCGCTGGTGCAGCCGGGGCAGTTCGCTCATGTCCGTATTCTGCCGTTGAGGGAGGCGCTGCTCCGGCGGCCGTTCAGCATCTTCCAGGTTTCCGGCAGCACGCTGTCCATCCTCTACAAGACCATCGGCAAGGGCACCGAGGTTCTCTCGCGCATGCGCCCGGGCGAGGAACTCAGCCTGATCGGCCCGCTTGGTCACGGGTTCACCGTGCCGCCGCCGTCTGGCGAGACCCCGCTCCTGGTCGCCGGCGGCTACGGCATGGCCGCGCTCTACCTGCTGGCGCAACGCTCGCCGCAAAAGGGGATTGTATTCGTCGGCGGACGGCGGCGCGCGGACATTCTGTGCGAAGAGGAATTTCGCGCCCTCGGCTGGGAGGTGCGCGTGACGACTGAGGACGGCAGCCACGGAGAAAAGGGCCTCGTGACTGAAGCGCTGTTGACCGAATTGAAGCGGCGCCCAGCAGGCCGCAAGCTGTTCGCCTGCGGCCCCAGCCCGATGTTGAAGGCGGTGGGCCGGCTCGCAGCCGAGTTCGACCTGCCGGCGGAAGTCTCGCTCGACGAGCACATGGGCTGCGGCATCGGCGTGTGCCTGGCCTGCGTGGTCCCGATCAAAGCCGGCGATGGTTGGGAATATCAGCGCGCCTGTACCGAAGGGCCGGTTTTCGATTCCCGACAAGTTGCCTGGGAGGCAGCCAAATGAACTTATCTGTCAAGATCGGCACCCTGACCCTGCAGAACCCCGTTACCGTCGCCTCCGGCACCTTCGGTTACGGCGCCGAGTACTCGCAGCTTATTGATCTCAACCAGCTCGGGGCGGTTGTCGTCAAAGGCATCCGGCTCGGGCCGGTCCGCGGCAACCCGACCCCGCGAACGTTTGAGGTCACCAGCGGCCTCATTAACGCCATCGGTCTCCAGGGGCCGGGGGTGGACGGTTTCATCCGGAAGTTCTGGCCGTTCCTCAAAGAGCTGAAGGTGCCCGCGATCATTAACATCTGGGGCACGACGGTTGAGGAATACGCCGAAGTGGCGCGGCGCTTTGACGCTCTCGGAGGCGTCGGCGCCCTGGAGTTGAACGTCTCCTGCCCCAACATCAAGGAGGGCGGCGCCCAGTTCGGAACAGATGTGAAATTGCTCAGCCAGGTGGTAGGCGCGTGCCGGAAGGTGACAGAACTCCCCTTGATAACCAAGCTGAGCCCCAACGTGGTCAGCATTGCGCCCTACGCGAAAGCAGCCGAAGCAGCCGGCTGCGACGCGTTGTCCATCATGAACAGCTTCCCGGCCATGGCGAT
>CAZSBK010000194.1:0-4703 GCA_964604945.1 uncultured Candidatus Solibacter sp. | reverse complement strand
AGCACGTCAATGGCCGCCGGCGTCCCTGGTACGTCATCGACAAGTTCACCGAGCGGGATGATGTCGCCCGGCTACTGATGATGCTGTTTGAGGAGATTCTCCGGGAACGGCTCGGCTACGACCTGATCCGCGATGTGCAGGTGCTGACGCCGACGCACAAGGGCTCGCTGGGCACCGCCGAGTTGAACATCGCGCTGCAGCGGGTTCTGCAACGGAAGCTGCACGGCGTCAATGTTCCGCCAGTGGAGCCGAACCGCCGGCCGCCGCTGTACCCCGGCGACAAGGTCATCCAGACCCGGAACGACTACGACCTGGGCGTCATGAACGGCGCCATGGGGATGGTCCTTGCGACCGGGCCCAAAGGGGCACTCACTGTCGAGTTTGACGGCCAGGCTGTCGAGATCGAGGCTGGGTCCGAGAGTGCGAATCACATCCAACTGGCCTATGCCTGCTCGATTCACAAGGTGCAGGGCTCCGAGTTCCCCTGCGCTGTTGTAGTTGCGCACAAATCGCATGCCTTCATGCACCACCGAAACCTGCTCTACACCGCCGTCACACGGGCGCGCGAATCGGTGGTGTTGATTGGGGACCGCTGGGGCATCGCGAACTGCGCCAAGCAACAGCAGGTGGATCGCCGCAAGACCTTCCTTTCCTTCTTGCTTCATGAGGGGGTGCTCGTTTGAGCCAGACGATGGACGTTCATTCTTACTACCGGCGGCTGACCGAGATCGACATTGCGGAACTGGCGCGCGAGTTGCTCGCCGGTCACGTGACCGAGGAGTCGCCGCGCACATTGTTCTGCGACTGCCCTAACCATCAGAGCCATTCGCACCGCTCGCTCCACATCATGGTGGACAAGCAGGGCTGGTACTGCTTCGGCTGCGGCGTCGGCGGCGATGCCCTCCAACTGGTGGAGTTCGTCGAAGCCGGCGTGGTTACACGCGGGCAATCCGGGCGCATGCCGGAGTCGCACCGCGCCGCACGTGACTTTCTCGCCGCCCGAGTCGGGCTGCCGCCGCTGGCCCAGGCGACAGCCGAAGATCCCGAGGCCGCCGAGGCTGCACATGTACAGACATTGCGTGTCCGGGAGGCGTTAACCGCACTCGCCGGCATCTATCACGAGCGGCTACTTGCAAATCCGGAAGTCCTGGCCTGGTTTGAGGAGCATTACCGGATTGGCCGCGAGACCGTCGAGCGTCTCAAGATCGGCTTCGCCCACAACGACGGACTCCTCCGGACCCTGCAATCAGAGCCTCACGGTTTCACGCTTCGCGAGTTGAGTGCCACGGGCGCATTCCGGCCCACGTCCCAGGATGGACTCATCCCGTTCTTCGATGGCCGGATCGTGTTTCCCTACTGGAGCCGTGGCAGCGTCGTTTTCCTAATCGGGCGCCGGACTCCCTGGACGCCTGACCAGGAATGGGAGAAGGCCAAATACAAGAAGCTGCCCGTCCGAAACGACCGCAACCACAGCTATGTGGCGGCGTGCATCCGCAACGACGTGCTGTTCAACGAGGATGCCCTGATCGGCGCGCCGGAACGCATCATCATCACCGAAGGCGTCACCGACTGCATCTCGCTCATGGAGCACGGATTCCCCGCTGTGTCACCAGTGACAGTCCAGATCCGCGACGCCGATTGGGAAAGACTGCTGCCCAAGCTGCGAGGCGTCAAGACCGTCTTCGTCTGTCAGGACAACGAGGTCTCCCAGGCTGGCGCACAGGGCGCGATGAAAACCGCCCGGATCCTCGCCCAGCATGGGATCGCCACCCGGGTGGCATCTCTGCCGTTGGGCGAGAAACAACGCACGGCGCGCGACGCCCTGGCCAAGCTGCCTGCGGATGCGCCGCTGCCGGACTCCCTGGTCGCCGACGCCAAGATCGACGTCAACGAGTACTTCGCCTCGGGCGCCACAGCCGCGGACTTCGAAGCCGTACTCGCGGCGGCGCAGAGTCCGTTGGAGTTGGCGATCTCGAAATTGCCCGAGTCACCGCCGTCAGGGGACCTCGCCCGGCTGCTTGACCCGATTCTTGGCGAAGTCGGCCAACTGGACCCGATCGAGCAGCCACGTTACTTGAAGCGGATCCAGGAGCAATGCGGCAAGGATCAGGTGCCCATAACGGCGCTGCGCCAGCAGTTGAAAGTAGTAAGGATCGACAGCGGCAAGCGTCCTCGCACTTTACGTGCTGGGCCTCAGGCCGTGCCGGCCGCCAAGGCGGCCTCCGGCTCATGGCGGGATTTGCTCCTGCTGAACCTGAACGGCACCGTCAAACCGGTGCTCGCAAACGCCATCACCGCCCTGCGCGGCGCGCCTGAGTGGGCTGAAGCTCTCGGCTACAACGAGTTCGCTCACTTCACGGTCCTTCAGAAACCGGCGCCATGGATGAAGGCCAACGCCCAAATGCCGGCGGACTGGAGCCCGAACGACGATATCCTCGTCACCGAGTGGTTGCACCATCAGGGCATCTTCGTCTCGGTTGAGTCGGCAGGCCAGGCGGTCGAGTCCGTGGCGCGGGAGCGGCCGTTTCACCCGATCCGCACCTACCTGCGGGATCTGGCCTGGGATGGCCAGCCCCGGCTGCGGTCCTGGCTCGCCGACTATCTGGGCGTTGATCCGTCGCCGTATGCGGCCGCAGTTGGCTCGCGTTGGCTGATCTCTGCCGTCGCCCGGGTGTTCGAGCCGGGCTGCAAGGCGGATTGCTGCCTCATCCTCGAGGGCGAGCAAGGCATCCGGAAGTCAACGGCGCTTCGCGTCCTCACCCAACCCTGGTTCACCGACGAAATCGCCGACTTGGGCTCGAAGGATGCGGCGCTCCAGACCCGGGGCGTCTGGGTGATCGAAATCGCCGAACTCGACTCGTTGTCCCGCTCCGACGTCGGCAAGATCAAGGCCTTCATGAGCCGGGCGACAGACCGGTTCCGGCCGCCGTACGGCAAGAGGACCATCGAATCGCCGCGCCAATGTGTCTTCGCGGGCAGCGTGAACCACGGCACATACTTGCGAGACGAAACTGGCGGGCGGCGTTTCTGGCCAGTGGAGTGTAAGGCGCCCTCGATCGACGTCGACTCCCTGGCCGTGGTGCGCGACCAGCTCTGGGCCGAAGCTACCGCCCTGTACTTCGACGGCAAACCCTGGTGGCTGGACTCGATGGAGTTGAACCGGGAGGCCTCCAGGGAGCAGGAAGAGAGGTACGAGGGCGATCCTTGGGACGAATTGATCCTGGAGTGGGCCGAGGGTCGCGAGACAGTCTCAATCTCGGAAGTGCTCAGTTCGTGCCTGGAAAAGAAGAAGGACTTATGGACGCAGTGGGATCGTAACCGGGTGGCGCGTTGCCTGCGCGCCAACGGGTGGATCAGGTTCAAGTCAGGGCCACGGCGAGCCAGGGAATGGCGATACCGGCGCCAGTCAGAGGCATCATGAAACGACGTGACCCCGTGTCAGGTGGTGTCCCAGTCGGTGTCCTGGTCTGTGTCCCGGCGTCAACTCCTTTGTTTTTAATGCGGTGTCCCAGTGTCCCAGTCTCTTCACGCGCGCGCGAGAGAAGAAATAAACAGTGCAAGGGCCAGACACGATGACTGACGTATACACTTCGCATTTTTATGGGAAGTTTGGCGAACCTACTGGGACTACCGGGTCACAGGGACACGCGCCGGTAACGCATTCAGAAATAAGCGTTTCTGGTGTCCACGCCGCCTTAGAAGGCAGTTTGGCGGACGGGTCACCGGTCCACAGATCGGTGGACACGCTGTATGTTGCCACGAGCCTGCACTCCTGGCCGACCGACCAGCCACATCGTATCGCCCGCGACGTCCAGATCAACGACACCGCGTACCGCCGCCTGGATCCCGAATACTACGCCTGGCTGCGATCTCGCATGAACCTCGCAAGGCTGGCCGCCGACGCCGGACGGCTCCGGCGCGAGGATTTCGACGAACTGAGGGTTAAATTCAACGTCATTCACGAGTGGGCTGTCGCGCACTTTGGCGAGGACGCCCTGCGAGACGCGATTGGGCATCTTGACGCCCGCGTCTACTCGCCGCCCGTCGCCGAGGTAGAAAAGACTGCTCGCCCGAAGCCCATCGATGATGCCGGCTTAGCGGAAGCGACTGCGAAAGTGGATGCGATCCGTGATCGGGCGTTTGAGCTTGGTTGGACAGTGCGGAGCCTGTACGGTTCACCCATCTCACCATCTGCCGTGCGCCGGCGCGACCGTGGGCTCACCGGGTGTCTGAGGCCAGGGGACCAGATTGGCGAAGTCGCGCGGGAGTCCATCGAGATCATCCTGTCCAGCGGCATCCGTCAACGCCTCTACAACCCGGATGTCGAGCAGCCGTGGGTCAGGCGGCTGCGATGAAGAAAAAACCAGCTCACGATTAGACACTTTGTGCTCCGCGTGAGTATCTATTGTCAGAGGCTCGGATCGACAGGCCAGCGCAAAGCGCACCCTCCGAACGAATCTCAAAAACCAACCCGAGAGACGGGACTCTCATAAAACTCCTTCCCTCCGATTCACCGGCCCGAAGTGTCTCCTCCGATGGAAAAACCGATCCCCTACTACGACGCAGAAGGCAAGCCGCGGGGCTTCCGGACTCTCGAAGCCGCGCGTCGGTTGATCGCCAACGAAGTCGTGACGGCCTGTTATGGCCGCAAGGGGCACATCAAGGCGATCTTCATACGGAAAGCCGATGGCGGCAACGCCGTC
>CAZSBK010000193.1:0-4732 GCA_964604945.1 uncultured Candidatus Solibacter sp. | reverse complement strand
GCGCGGCGATCATCTTGTTGACGATGTCGCGCGAGGCCTGCGTGGTGATGCCCAGGTCCTTGATCCGTGTGACCAGTCGCTCAATCGAGCCTTCGTTATAGCCATTGGCTCGGGCGAGTTGCGCGTTGACGACAGCCAGAGTTTCGTTGCGCGCGGCCAGGCGGCTGGTCTCCTCGATCTGAGACTTCACCCATCCCACAACCCTCTCGAACGCCGAGGCCAGGACACCTGCCGCCGCGGCACCCTTGGCCACCGACAATGTCAGCCCGTCGATCCCGGAAGAGGCTCCGCGCGCGGCCTTCACCGCCGTGGCTTCCATCGACGACAGGCCGGCGTTGACGCTCTTGATCGAAGCGTTGGCCCGGTTGACGTCAACTTCAACGACGAGTTCGAGTTTGTTGTCAGCGGGCATTCAGATGGGGCCAAAGTAGCGTGAGGACTCAAGGAAGAAGCCAAAGCCGCGCCCTGTTCTCGTAGGGTTTATCAGTCTACCCGCGGGCTTCTGGTAACGTGAGTGTGGCTACCGCCTCTCGGCGGCCATCGGGAGCAATAACGACTGCCTGCTCCGGGCCGCGCGGAATGGAAACAGTGCTATGAGGGTCTGCATACACCGCGGAACGAAAGAGATCGGGGGCTCCTGCGTTGAGATTGAATCAAGGAACACGCGCATCGTCCTTGATGTCGGATTGCCTTTAGATGCCGCTTCTCCTGATGAGGTGCCGCTGCATTCAGTCCCCGGTTTCGAGACGCTGGATCCGTCGCTGCTTGGTGTTGTCATTTCGCATCCTCACCAGGACCACTACGGCCTCGCATACCGTCTTCCGGACCAGACGCGGTTTCTGATTGGCGAAGCGGCCCAATCCGTTCTGGCGGCAGCGGACCTATTCACACCAAGCGGGGCCACATTCCGGAATGTGGTGCATCTGGAGGACCGGAAGCCGATCACGCTCGGTCCATTCACCATTGTTCCTTTCCTCGTGGATCACTCCGCGTACGACTCGTATGCCCTGCTGGTTGAGGCAGATGGCAAGCGGCTTTTCTATTCGGGCGACCTGCGGGCGCACGGCCGCAAAGGAGCGCTCTTCCAGAAGCTCGTTGTTCAACCTCCCGAGCGGGTGGACGTGCTGCTGATGGAGGGGACAACCATCGGCCGGAAAGATCAGGCGTTTCCCACAGAAGCGGCGCTGGAGCAACGTTTCGTAGAGTTGTTTCAGCAGACCGAAGGGATGCCGCTGGTCTGTTGTTCCGGCCAGAACATAGACAGGCTGGTCACCATATTCCGGGCCTGTGTGAAGGCAGGACGGCAGTTCATCATCGACATGTACACCGCCCATGTCTTGAGGGCGACCGGTAACGAACGGCTGCCACAGGCCGGTTGGGATCACATCAAGGTATTTCTACCTGGCACGCAACGACGGCAGATCGTCCGGCGCGGCGAGTTCGCCATCGCCAATAGCTACCGGCCTTGGCGTATCTTTCCCGAGCAGCTTGCTCAAGCTGCGGCAACATCTGTAATGCTGTTCAGGCCGAGCATGATCAATGACGTCGAGCAAGCCTCCTGCCTGCCAGGGGCCAGGCTCATCTACTCCCTCTGGTCAGGCTATTTGAAGGATCCCAAGACCCAGCAATTTCTGGAATGGCTCCATCGGTACGGTATTCCTCTCAGCGAGTGCCACACGTCAGGACACGCTGCGGTTCAGGAATTGATGGCTCTGCGACGAGCCTTTCCAAGCGCCCCAGTAGTGCCCATTCATACCGTCAACGCTGATCGCTTCGCGGAACTATTCGGGAATGTGGAGCGCCGGAATGATGGTGAGTGGTGGACTGTCTGAAATCCAGCGAGCCATCTCGCCTCGCTCCAATTACTGCCCCGAATCAGACCGGAGGTCAAGCAACCGTGCGCCGGCTATTGTTGGCAACCCCACATCGTTCCAGATGCCTTCGACAGCTACAAAATGGATGTCGAACCAGCGTCCAAGAGTATCGACCAGTTCCCAGAAGGGCGGCCAAGCCTCGGCTGGAAAAGTGCCAGCCTTAGTTTTGGGCCACCGTCCCAGAGCCCTTAACCAGTATTCCTCCGGCGCGACACCGACCAAAGTTAACCTGTCCAAGCTTGCGGGAAGCTGCGAGGGCTGCGCGCCAGCCGAAACCATCGCTCTGGCCCAATGGTCCTTAAGTGTCGGCCAGGCCTTTCGGATTGCGAATCCGTAAGCGGCTACTTCCACCAACATTCGAAGGGGAGTTTCGTTGGTCTTGCGTCTCTTCAGTTCGTTTGGCACTGGGAGCAGGTACCTTCCGATGCCGAGAAGATCGATCGCGCCCCAGTTCCTATCCTCACGAGAGGCCCGTAGTGGATATTGGTAGGTCTGAATGTGCTTACAGACTGGAGTATATTCGCTCGAACTTCCGGGTCCCCACTTCCTGTGCATTGCCCGTTCCCATTTAACCTCCTCATGTGTGAGAGGGGGGTCTGTCGTGCGATCTAAGCAGAAGTCCGTCGTGCGATGCGGGGCCTCGGCGATTGTATTCTCGACAAGTTCATCGAGGTTCAACAGAATGTCCTCGATCTGCTGCTTCGCATACTGGAGTTGGAAGCTGAACGAACCGCGCCCCTCTCCCGGTTTGCAGAGTTCCTGCAGCCCCAGCTTAAGGGTGGGATCAATCTTGCGAATATCGCTCGGCATCGATGCATTGCCTCCGTGAGCAGGCGGCTCAGGCCAAATACTTGAATAGCAGAAATGTAGTGATTGAGCGTTGCATTCTCCTGGGCATCCTTGCTGTGCGCTGTGGAGTTCAGGCCGTTTGAACGCCCCGCCCGATGAAGTGGTGCCTCTAGGTACGTGCAGGATGGCCGGCCACAGGAATGAAGACCTCACGCGGCGATTAGTGTAACCGCCCCTTCGAGGTCAGGTCGCGCGGGGATCCCCTATCATGCTGAATTCTCTCGGTCCAGTCGATCGCGCTCTTCTCCAAGAATGAACAATGCCGCGAACTCATCTGCCCGGATTTCGTCGAGACCGATTCTGAAGCCTAGCTTCAAAGCCATCTGCAGGTCGATAGCCCTGCGCAGTTGTTGGCCGGCCCCTGAGGCCTGTGCAGCGTCGAGCCTATCCAACGGGCAATGGTCGCACCGTCCTCCGCCGTCGGGTGCGTCATGGCAGAGACCGGGATCGCAAAGTTCATCCCGGCGCAGCGCCCAATGAACCAGGAATCGCAGGGAGGGCGTTTCTGGCCACTCCCCGCTCATCACTTTGGGTCCACGGTCTCCTGGAAGGAGGCATCCAGAGCGTCGATGGCCGCCTTTACTGCCACCGCCTGGTGAATGATCGGCACATCGCCGGCGTATCCCTCGGCACCCTGCACCAACCGCTTGTACAGTGCGCCCGCCGGCGCGAGGTTGATGATCAACTCCTGGCGATTGTAGGGATGGTCGAGCACACGGGCGAAGCCGCGCCGGTACTCGAAGACATCCTTCGCCGAGGGCATGCGCAGGGAGTGGGTGACGGTCCCGCCAAGGACTCGGAGTGTGACGTCGAAGCCGTCGCCCACCTGGACGACATCATCGACCTCGGCCTGGCCCAGTTGCTCGATGACGCGGCTGGCCTCAAAGGGATCCACGTCCGGAGCATCCGGCTCCGGCACGCGGATCTTGGCCAGCAATGCCGCGTCGGCGTCCTCCGAGTTCGGGATAGTGGTTTCGGAAATCCCGCGCCCAAGCTGCTTCACGATCACCTTGCGGCGGCGTTGCCGCTCGATCCACTCCTCGTTGGTTGGGAAACGCACGCGGACGGTCTTCAGGCCTGCGGGCGTCCGTAGGTTCAGCGCGATTGGGCGCGCGGAGTCGAAAACGTTCTGAGTCTGTTCCATGAAAAAGTCTCCTCTGATGACTTCAGATAAATATTCCTGAAGTTGTCCTACTGGCCAATGCTGTCCACGCCGCACTTGGCCACGGCGGAGACGATTCCATTGGTCGCGTCATACATCGGCAAGCACTCGACTGCCACGGTGACGATGCCGTCGGTCTCGCCGACCTCGACGGTTGCAAACGAGACCTTGTGCCAGGTGAGTTCGAGCGAGTTGGTGGCGTCGTAGGCGAGCGAAATGACCGCTGTGCCGGTGGTCTGGCTTTTGAGCTTGGTCAGCTCTGTCGATCCGTTCTCGAACCGGGCAACAAACTTGAGCGCCCCCTGCCGTTTGCCGAATTCCAGCCGCCCGCGGACGGCACCGCTGGTCGCATCGCCGGCGGTCTGGAAGCCCGAGCCCGGATAAAAGCCGGCGTCGAGCAGGACGTTGTTCTTCCACGAGGTTTCGAGCGAGACGATGTTCTTGCTCGACACATAGTTGACGCCGTTGATGGACAGCGCCAGCGAGGCCGACGGCAGCAGCTTTTCGAGCGTCGCCGCCGGGACCACAATGGCTGACGGCTCGGTCATCTTGCCCGAGCCGACGAATTCGACGTTGATCTTCGAGTTCGCGCGGCCCGGCCCGCTGCCGATCGAAATCGTCCAGCCTTCAATGGCGCAGCCCACGGCCATCCGGTCGAGCACGACGCCCGCGCCCGGGCGGATCTGCTCGACGAAGCTAAAATACGGCAACTCGGCCGCATCGCCGTTGGCCGGAAACAGCGGCGCGCAGGTGTAAGTGAGATCCGGTGCGGTGCCGGACTTGACGACTTTTCCGAGCGAGAACGCCATCGCCCAGGCGGCGATCTCGGCGCTCAGATACTTCTCAA
>CAZSBK010000192.1:0-4765 GCA_964604945.1 uncultured Candidatus Solibacter sp. | reverse complement strand
ATCCAAGTTTGTGCGGCAGGGCCACCAGTAGTCGGGATCGGTTCCCAGATGGCCGAGGTAGATGTGTGCCAGTTCGTGGCACATGACCCCGAGCCTGCTCGGCAGATCCAGCCCCTGATGAACAGCAATTCGCATTTTGTAACCGGGGACCCGTCGGTCAATGGTCGCGAACCCGCCCATCGTCTGTGAAAGATCTGCCGTTCCGATCCTGATTCGATCTCTTACTTCGGCATTGGAGACGAGACGGTCGAGCACTTCTTCATCAATGTCACCTTGGAACCTGGCAAACTCCCGAATCTCCTTCGGGAGCGGTCGCCCTTCAGTTTGGTCCAGGTCGTACACGAGCATCACCGGGTGCATCGGCGCCAGGATCAACATCGGCCGGGCATCTTCTTTCAAGTACCGTCCGAATCGGTGGTGCCAATCCGACGCTGAGGCATAGAAACCGCAAGCCGGATTCTGAATGCGGACCAGCATGTTGTTGTAGGGGGCGTATTCCCGGAACATCCCCATGAACGAGATCATCTCCTGGAAGGCCGCCGACCCCCGATAAGCCTTGCTCTGCTGCACTAGCACTTCGATCCCCGTCTGGACCTGCTTGCGCGGCGACTTTACGCCGAGCAGCGCCTGGTTGAAATCGGAAGACTCAAGGAGCGACTTGATGTACATCCGCGTGGACCGGGTGAGAGTTGGATCGTCGCGCATCAACTCGAGAACTCCCCTGACGGACCACCGCTCTTTCCAACCACGTTGAGTTTCCACTATGTCGAGGAGTTCCCATGCCGACGGATTGAACTTCCCGTCCAGCACCAACCTGAGCAACTGCTCCAGAGGGCTTCTCTCCGGGTTCCCCTGACTTTCGTTCGGCTGTTCGACCAGCATTCCTCAAGCCTCCTGTGCCTTCCTCGCCCTGGCTTTGCGCTTCACCTCGAGGGAGTAGTGCAGGTCGTTCCAGCGTGCGCCGTCGAAGGCCCTGCCGTCGAGGAAATCGTCAGATTGCTCGTCCCAGGACCAGAACCAGGGGAAGTCCTCCATGGGCCGATGAGGCTCTTTGCCTCGGTCCTTGCCGTAGTTGATCTTGGGGGTCACCCGGAGAATGCAGGCGCCCTTCTTGGGCTTGGTTGAAGGCGCCAGGGTCGTAGCGAGCCAGGGGCGAATGTTGAGCCGGACTCCGTCGTTGATGTCCGGCTCCCAGCCGATGGGCTGCTCGTGGAGCGGCTTCCAGCGGACGAAGAGGTCGTAGGGCTTCTCGCCGGCGAGGATCTTCTCGAGTTCGGTCTTCAGATGCAGCGCTGCCGCCAGCCTCGCATCAGCTCCTTCCTTGCCGCTTCGGATCTCTTCATTCTGCCGTTCGATCCAGCGGCCGAGGTAGGTGTAGATCAGCTTCTCCAGCGTCTTC
Source organism: uncultured Candidatus Solibacter sp. (assembly GCA_964604945.1). GTDB lineage: Bacteria > Acidobacteriota > Terriglobia > Bryobacterales > Bryobacteraceae > PNKE01. Next base: position 3,366 of record CAZSBK010000192.1, on the reverse strand, counting down.
CGCCCCTCCCCGTCGGGGCCGGCGAGCCGGTGGTAGTTCACCAGGGCATGAAAACCGTCCTTGCGCCCGTCCCAGATATGCCAAACAAAGGGGCGATCATGAAACACTCGGCAATGCTCTTCGAAGAATTCGTCACGCAACCAGACTTCGAGGGAGTCGGTGCCGTTCAGAAGCCCCGTGAGTTTGCTAGCTGACCATTCGCTTCCGAAAGCATCTGCCAGTAACGAACGCACTCGTTCTCCAGCACTGGCTTCTCCAGCAATTGAGCTCAAGCACACTATCCCGTCGGCATCCTCATGGTTGTCGATGACATCAACATGTTCCATGTCATCCCGTGCGTCGATTGAGTGGGGCCATCGGAAACCCACGAGTCGTGCAATAACAACCTGAAGAGGATAACGACTGCCTCGAGGTGCTCCATCGAACGTCCACTGCGTTGGGTCACAATTGCCGCGTGACTCAATCTGATCCCAATCCCCACCTGTGACTGACCAGGCGTCCAGGTCGAACGGTACCTTGATCAAGGTCGCGTTGGTGACCATGAACCGTTGATCAAGGTTGCGTACCTCTCGAACGAAATCCTGCGAATTGCAGAACTCCCAGATTGCCTGAAGATGGGCTGGGTCTTTGGGAACGAGTACCGCTAATGACTTGTCGAATAGGTCTCCGGAGTAAGGGCTGATGCGCAATGTTCCAGTGAGCGACACAGCGATTCCCCGCTTAGTCCATGCAGCCCTACCGCGATAATCCTGATTGTGCCCTTGTTGTCGCTCCTCGTCAGTCATTCCGTGCACACGTTTAGTGGTTGGATCCCATGCAACGATGTGCTCTTTGCCTTGAAGACCACCTGAATCGTTGGGTGCGCTCTGCATGTACTGCCAGAAGGGGGCCAAGCGGGGGTGCTCCCAGAAGCACCGCACGTAATGCGGCGCGTCACATGTGCCCAATCCAAGAACAGAGTCTGCATACAAATTCAACCGTGTTCTTGCGGAAGCCCCGTCAAAAATGATTCGAGCGTCTGGATTGCTCAGTTGGTCGGCCTGCTTAAGGTGTAACAAGGCATTCGATCTGAAGGCTTCGGACTTGGTCACTCTATCCGGCTGATTGGACACATCCAGGGACGCCGTCACCTGATCCTCGTCTGGATGATAAGCGGAGAGACCAACGAGAGCCACGCTAACAACCTCTCCACCGATCGCCTCGAACGCGCCCGGTCCGAGCTTTATCAAGAAGTTCCAGCGAACTTCGGCGAGGAGACGCCTGCGCATTCGTTCGTGGCTTGTCTGGATTAGCCAGTTCTGCGGTGTTACTGTGGCGACGGATCCACCTTTCCGGCAAAACCGCAAACATCTGTCAATAAAACAGGTTGCGAGTTCCGATTTTGCGTCCGAGTGGAACTCTTCGCAATGTCGTGCCAGAACAGCATCCTGCTTGCCTCTCCCGAGGTATGGAACATTGGTTGCCACCAGCGTGAACCTACTGGCCAGAATCCGGAACGCCGCAAGAACCCCTTGCGCGGCGATGGCGAGTTCGCGTTTTTCGTCAGACTGTTCTTGCGACAGAGCTTCCTCTATCAACGGCAGGACGCGCTCCAAGCCGGCCTCCTCACCCTTCTCCATGAATCTGGTTGGGTCAATCAAGCTCCCAAGAGTTGGCGCAAGCCTGAAAAGGGAATAGAGCCGGCGCATCCAACGATCCGCGGCGAAGTCATTCTGGCCCAACCGGGCCCAATCTTCCTCGGACGCGTTTATGCCCAGTCCCGAGCAGGCGAGGTTCAGCTGCGGCAGCGGCACATGCTCGCCGGCTAGCCGCCAAACCGCCAGAGCCAGGTTGAATGCGGCTATTTGCGCGCAGCGGGCGTCGATCTCGAGGCCGAAGAGATTCTCTTCGAGGACGGCGGCGAGGGCCTCCTTGAGGGAAAGCCCCTCTTCCTCCATCCGCATGCGCGCGAGAATCGGCAGGGCAAAGACCAGGAAGTGTCCGCTGCCCATGGAAGGATCGAGCACCCGCAACTCACGCGCCGTGCGGGGCCAACCGTCAAACGAACCGGCAGTTGGCGAGCCGTCGTCGTTTAGACGCAGATAGGTCCACTCATAGCCAGGGAGAGCCGGGTTCTTGCCTTCAGAGCGTCGCTTCGCCGTCCACCAGGCTCCGAGCGTGTTTTCGAGCAGGAAGAGGACCATGTAGTCCTCGGTTAAGAGCTGCGTAACCGCCGGGAGTTCATCGGCGCCGATCTTTACCTCGGCCTTGTTGACGCGGTCCTTTTCGTCCCGCTGCCAGAACTGGTAGACCCACCCGAGACTGTCGTCAGCCTTGAAAACCTCCGCCGGCAACGCCGCGAGCTTCTCTTCCAGTTGCTGGCGTGTTTCCGGCGGCAGGGAGACGCGCAGAACGGGATCGTCCGGACGGAACACAGCCAGTAGCATCTTCTGAGCCAGTTCTGCGGCAATCTCCAGCCAGTCGCGCCCCTGCTCACGCGCGAGTTCCTGGACCTCATCCAGCGTCATGGCCATGCCGTGATCGGCATCCAGCAGCAGGTCGTTCTCGGCCAGGAAGCGGGCAAACAGCATGCGATGCCAATGCTCATAGGCGCAGGCCTGGATCAGGCGTGCGGTCCCCTGCGCGCCACTCGAATGGCGCTGGTCCCCCAGGTGCTTGCCGTGGGCTCGCAACTGTTCCCGCAACGGCTCATTCTCTGCCCTTCCCTTCGGTTCGTGCACTCCCAAGTACAGGAGCGCTTGCTCGGCGCCCGCGACAGCGATTGCACGGGCCTGGGCGACCGTGTTTTCAAGGAGTCGGCGATGTTCTCGATTCAGACTCGGCATGGCGTTCTCCTATTGAATCTGCACGGGCCCGTTCGCCAGCATGGCGAGGACGGTGGAGCGCTGTTCCGTCAGCCAGGCGTCCACGTCGGCTTCGGTCTCCAGCAGGGTGGGCCGGAGCTTCACGAATTGCGTCTTCGGCTTCAGGAGCGTTGCAGCCAGTTGCACGGCTTTGGTGGCTCGCTGCGGAATCGCTTCCGCCTCGGCGCGGCGGGCGGAGAGGGTCACCGAATCAAGTTCGGCCAGCAGCGTGGTGTCGGTGCTGGTATCTGGCTTCGCCGGCGCGCGAAGGCCGACCTCGCTCAGGATTCGGGCCTGGTCAGCCGGGGAGAGCTTCTGCCAGGTGTCGTTCGCCGCCAGGCTGGCCATCGCCGTCTGATAGGCGGCTTCCTGAGCAGCCTGGGCGGTGTTCAGCGCCTGGCGCAGCAAGTTGGCCAGCGAGCCGCGCAGCGGCGCGCCTGGGTCGGGATCGGCAAGCAGGAGCCGGCCGCTGCGAATGGCGTCCCGCTGAGTGAGGGAGGGCTGGGCCTCCGTGCGAGCGCTT
>CAZSBK010000191.1:0-4809 GCA_964604945.1 uncultured Candidatus Solibacter sp. | reverse complement strand
CATCGAACTGGTCAACGGCGTCTATCGCTACTGGGATCGCGGCGATCAGGTGGGCCGTTACTGCGAATCCAATGATCAGACTCTGGCTGCCGCTTGGCTCGGCAAGGCAACCTCCCTGGAGGGCATCGAGTCGCTGCCCTCTGGCGTCACCCTCGGCTCCACATCCTGCCGCCAGCTCAACTTCAAACGCGAGATTCCGTTCGGTTATGACTGCCACTGGGTGCGCGAGATCGCACTCGATGTGGTCCGCGGGACAACTGGCTTGCGGCTGGACGCCAACGCCACTGCGACGGTCGCCGCCAGCCTGACGGCCAGCATGGAATCGAGGGTCCGCATCGATGATGGCCGGCTGCGGCTGGAACTGCTTTCCTCCTCGGGTAAGTCCGCTTCGGCTGGAGTGAAGGCGACGGCTGGCGTCACCACCGAGGTCAAGGCCGCTGGCGGCCCCGACCCTCTGCTATCCGCTCTGGCCGGCATCCACCCCATCGAATGGGTTCGCAGGATGCTCGCCGCATCCGGAAGCTCGGACTGGCGCGACCTTGCTGACGCCGCCGGCATCCGCACTCGCCAACTCGACGCCCTATACACGATCTGGCAGGATCTCTCCGCCCGCTCTGAAGCTGCCATCTGGCGCGCGCTTGGGGATGAAAGCGATTTCGCCGAACTCCGTCGTGTCGCAGTCCTTGTCGCCAGCGGGGAACTCCCCGTCACGGTATCCGGTTCCGCGGCCGGCGAGTGGCTCGCTTCGCTTGCCGCCCCCACCGCCGCCACTGTCGCCCGCAACCTCCTGGTTTGGCTCGACGATAGTCTGCTCGTCAGTACCGCCCAACGCCTTCGCCAGTACGCCATCGATGTCCTCGACCCTTCGAAGCTCACTGATTGGGCGGTGGCCTCGCTCTCCGAGCAAACCGGCCGCATACTCGACCAGTCCGGCGCCAAGGACGCGCTTGCCCGCCTCGCTACTCTGCGCGACAAGATCTATGCCGGCACATCGAGTGCGCTCAACCGCAAACTCGCCGCCGAACTCGCCGTCCAAGCCGAAGCCTCCAGCGGCGAACGCTGCGTGCTCGACGTCTCTTTCCCCGCTACCTCTGCCGGCGCCGCCACTCTGCGCGCGATCCTGGCAGGCGGCCTCGACGCCGCCCTCGCCGCGCGTCCGGACGCCGTGATCCACAAGGGCTGGTTTGAAGCGTTTCTCGCCCGGCGGCGCTACCTCGATTTGACGCTGCCTTTTATCGGCAGGAAGTACTACAGCCGCGACCTCGATTCGCTCGCCTCCGCCTCCGTCGAAAGCGACGCTTTGGGCAGTCTCATCGTCTACAGGCTCAATACAAAGGAAAAGGTCCTCGTATCCGGCATCTCCTCCAGCACTTTGCTCCTGGCTGCTGCCGTCTCCGGCCGCGACGGCGATCCGCATTGCGACAACCTGAATCTCACCTTCGAGCACCGCTTCTCCACCGCCCCTCATCCGGGCGACGCCGCCTGGAACCTGGTCCTTGACGCCTACGGAGTGAATCCGAAACAGTGGCCCGCCGCAAAGGGCGAGGCGGCGCTCACTATTGCCGCCCCAGGCGGCCTGGTCCTCGCATGGACCAACACGCCCCATCCTTCAACCCCCGAGTTCGAGGCTGCCATGTCCCGCATCTCCGTCGCCCTTCAGTCCCTCATGCGCCGTTGGCTGCCGGCCCTCTACTTCGCCGACCCCAGGCGCTACCAGGACATTGGCGCCGCTTGGCCCCTGCTCGTATACGCGGCCAGCCGCCCATATCGCAGCCGGGGCCGCGGCGACTACACCTACGACTCCATGGATTCGCGCTCCGTCGCCGCAGCCGCGTCCAGCGCCTCAGCTGCGATTTCGAGCTTGATCGCCGACGCCTACCGCAAAATGACCGCCGCCGGCATCTCCCGCCGTTTACGTTTCTATGAGCCGGGCCGCCCCACCGACCTCCTCGCCGATGCCCTGCGGCGCCCTCAATTCGTCTCTCTGCTCAGTGCCGACGCCTTCCTGGTCCGGGACATGATCCGCATTGCCGAGACCGGCCGCGAACTCCGGACCCTCTGGTCGAAGGACACCCGCGCTGTCGTCCGCCGCCTGGCGCGCGATGGCGCTTACTTCATCAGGTGCTTCCATGGGCGGCTGAAACGCCTCTATGCGGGCAATGAAATACTTGGTCTCGGTTCGCTGGTGCTCGTCGAAGCCACCGCCGCCCTGGCCGGCCCGGGCGCACGCCTCAACGTCAAACTCGAATGGACCGGTGAAGACGGCCAGCGCATGTACTGGACCCCGGAATAACCCGGCCAATCTGGGGTGGACCTTCAGTCTGCGAAGCGCTTCAGCCCGCGGACTGCTCATCCTCAGAACAACGGCCGCTGCGGCATCTGTGGCATCCGCTTCTGCACCCCGAAGTACTCAAACGCACGGTCCGTCGCCATCCGTCCCCTGGGTGTCCGGTCCAGGAACCCAAGCTGCATCAGGTACGGCTCGTATACCTCTTCGATCGTGTCCGGCTCCTCGTCGGTCGACGCCGCGATCGTATTCAGACCCACCGGGCCCCCGCCGTACTTCTCGAGAATCGTCATCATGATCTTCTGATCGATCTCGTCCAGTCCGAAGCGGTCCACTTCCAAAAGGTCCAGTGCGGTCCTGGCCACCCCCAGTGTCACGCGCCCCTCTGCCCGCACTTGCGCGTAGTCGCGGACCCGCTTCAGGAGCCGATTCGCAATCCGTGGCGTCCCGCGGCTGCGCCTCGCCACCTCCGTTGCGGCGTCCGCGTCGATGCTCGTGTCCAGGATCTTCGCAGCCCGGTTCACGATGCTGGTCATCTCCGGTACTTCGTAGTGCTTCAAATACAGCACCAACCCAAACCGCCCGCGCAGTGGCGCACTCAACAATCCCTGTCGCGTCGTCGCGCCGACGCCAGTGAATTTTTGGATCGGCAGCGAATGCATCCGTGCCCCCGGACCCTGCCCGATCACGATATCAACCCGGAAATCCTCCAGCGCCGAATACAGCACCTCTTCCACGTCCGGCAGCAGCCGGTGGATTTCATCGATGAAGAACACCTGGCTGCCTTTGAGCGAACTCAGGATCCCCGTCAGATCCACCTTCTTCTGCAGCATCGGCCCGCTGGTGATGTCGAACGGCACGCCCAGCTCCTGCGACACGATCGCCGCCAGCGTCGTCTTGCCCAGCCCTGGCGGCCCGATCAGCAGCACGTGGTCCATCGCCTCGCCGCGCATCTTCGCCGCTTCGATCGCGATCGACAGGATCTCCTTCACCTTCGGCTGGCCCGTGAACTCGGCCAGCGTCCTCGGCCTCAGGCTCGTCTCAAGCGCCAGATCCTCGTCGCGCGCGGCGGCGGAAACGATACGGCGGTTTGCTTTCTCTTCGGGCATGGATTGGAATACTCAGGTTAACGCAGCAACTCCATCGCCCGTCTGAACAGCGGCTCGAAATCGCCAGTCCCCGCCTCCCCCGCCGCCTTCTTCACCGCCAATTCCGCAGCTCCCTGTTGGCATCCCAGATTCACCAGTGCGCTCACCGCGTCCTGTTCCACCGTCGAAAGCAAAGTCACTGCCGGGCCCTTTGACGTCCCTTGCGCTGCCGCCGCGAAGTCCAGCTTGTCCCGCAGCTCCAACACAATTCGTTCGGCCGTCTTCTTGCCGATGCCCGGAATCCGTGTCAACTGTTGAACTTCGCCTCCGCGAATGATCGTGATCAGATGGCTCGCCTCGACACCGCTCAACACCGTGATCGCCATCTTCGGTCCGATGCCGCTCACCGTGATTAGCTTCTCGAAAAGCGACCTCTCCTCCACCGTCACGAATCCGAACAGGATCAGCGCGTCTTCCCTGACGTGCGTGTGAATCCTCAACCTCACCTCCGCGCCCACGTCCGGCAGCGACCCATAAGTCGACACCGAAATCACCACGTCATAGCCGACACCGCCGCACTCCACCACCGCCTGGTTCGGATGCTTCTCGATTAGGGTCCCGCGCAAGTGAGCAATCATCGGTTCTATTGTAGAAGTTGCATGGCCCGCCGGATGTTCTATGTCGACGAAATACGCGCTGGACGCGCCACCCTGCGCGGCGAAACGGTTCAGCACCTCCGCAAGGTCCTGCGTGCCGAGCCCGGCCAGCACTTCGAGATCTCGGACAACGAGCGCCTATACCTCGCCGAACTCGCCTCCTACGGCAAGGACCTCGCCGAATTCACCGTCGTCTCCGAGATCGATGCCCCGCGCCCGCCGCTCTGTCTCCACCTGCTGCCGGCCCTGATCAAGTTCGACCGCTTCGAATGGATCATCGAAAAGGCCACCGAACTGGGTGTCGAGCGCATCACCCCCGTCTACGCCCTGCGTTCCGAAAAAGGCCTCGACCAGGCGGCCCCGAAACGACTCGAACGCTGGGCCAAAATCGCCGCCGAGTCAGGCCAGCAATCGCGCCGCGCCGCCCGGCCCATTATTGACCCGCCGGTCAAACTCGCCGCCGCCCTCGCCGTTCCTGCCGCCTTCCGTTGCTTCCTCGATGAAGATCCCGCCGCACCTTCACTTCTCGGCTCCATCCCGCCCACCCGCTCGAGCCACGATACTGCCGCCCTGCTGCTCGGCCCCGAAGGCGGTTGGGATCCGCGTGAACGTGCCCAAGCCATCGCCGCTGGCTGGCAGTCCGCTTCACTCGGCCCCCAAATCCTGCGCACCGAAACCGCCGCCGTCGCCGTTCTGGCCATAGTCTCTGCCGCCTGGCAATCTCCGCGCTAGCCCATTTTCTGCCATACTGTAGATGCTCTGACAATTTTCTTTGCGC
>CAZSBK010000190.1:0-4889 GCA_964604945.1 uncultured Candidatus Solibacter sp. | reverse complement strand
AAATCAGGTTATCGGGTGACCGGTACGGGGGTTCGAATCCCTCTCTCTCCGCCAGGATAAATCGCAAGTTGCCGTAAAAAAGCAACTTGCGATTTTGAGTTTAAGCCAACCCATGCTCATACCCATATTTTGCGTAGGGTAGTTCAGCCTAGTCACCCGGCCACTCGCGAAGGTGGCGTCCGGGTTGGGCGAGATGTCCGGCTCACCGCGGTTAGCGCAAATACACCCGTGACCCAGGTCTGCTTGACCCGGTATGGAATAGTGCAATCCTTGTTGCAACCCTTGAATCTCTGTCAAACCGACCCAATCTACAACGTCCTAACCAGCCGCGCAGATATTTGGAGAGCTCACTATCGATCCCCTCGCCGTCCAGCGTTTTGCTCCTTCGTTTTTCCTATCCCTAGCGTTACGTGAAGAGTCGCGATGCTGACCAGGGAACTGGTTAATGACGTTTACTGCCAAGGCGTGAGCTTCACTGTCTCCGACATGGATGAGCTGGCCCATGCGGTCGCGCTGGTCCTCATTCAGGAGTTCGCGATTGCGAAGTCGCTCCTTGGGGGTGAGCCTGAATTAGAGGATCTGGCCGAGGTTGGTCTCCCAATCGACGACATCGAGGACATCATTGACCGGCGCCTGAAGCCCACCGACGTGTATCACCGCGACGGTCTTCTCTTCCAGCTCGTCATGTGGCTGGCTGCCCACCTCGACTTGGAGCCCGGCGACTTGGTGGCTCCACCCCACTCGCAGGGTTCTGCAAAGGGCCAGGACTCCGTCATTGTCCATCGCGCCAACGGCACGGTCGCGGCCCTTTCGATCTGCGAGGACAAGGCCACGGAGAACCCAAGAAAGACCGTACGGGAAGAAGTATGGCCCGAGATCAAGGATTACGAAACAGGAGGACGACGTGATGAACTTCGCTCCATCTTGATCACGACGCTCGGCACGGGAGGCCTCTCACCGGAGGAGGCAGCACGGCTTATCCGCGGGATCTCGTGGGAAGGGAAGCGACGATACCGTGTTCGCGTGACGGTGCAAGAAGAGCGCACCCCGAAGCTGTTCAAGGGCTTCAACGACCTGGTTGCAGGTGACGGCGAGATGCGTCGGGGGGAAAGCATGCACCTTCCAGAGATGCGTGCCTGGATGACCGGATTCGCAAGCGCCGTAGAAGCGCATCTGCGCAACTATGTCAAGGAGGGCTGACGGTGTTCGACCCGGCCACTGCAGACCTCATCCAGCAGGCATCACCCCTCGAAGGCCTCGAGCTGGACCGGTTGCCACAGTTCCTGACCGAGGCGTACGCGAAGGTGGTCGCAGCCCGCCTCGGCGCCGTCGAGCTGGGTGCGGGGCGGCAGGATCAGGAGTGGAACTCGATTGTCCTGGAGCTTCGGCGTCTGGCAGAGACCTACGAGGGGCTCGCCATCTTCCTTCCCGAGGATGATCCTCACCGCTCAGCGTGTGCGTTCGTCGCAGGGGCCGCTCACCACACACTCGATCAAGCTCGGCGGATCGCCGACCGGGTTAACGGACGAGTCTCTTCAGCTCCGTCGCTCTCAGCTCACGGTATTGGGCCTGAGCTGGCAGCTTGCCTGCTGTTCTTGATCGCCGGCCAACAGGCCGACGCAGCCGAAACCGTGAAGACGTTCACGGTGCCCGACAACGACAAGGCAGCGGTACAACTGTTGGAGGGCATCTCCGCCCTGGCTTCGGGAGAAGGGCAGCGATTGATGAAGATCGCGATGACGAAACTGCCCCTGCTCCCGGATGAAGGGCGGGACTATCTTCACGCCGCAATAAGTTTTTTATGGAAGCGTCTTGCGCGTGGCGTGCAGCTCTTGGCGCGAGCCGTCTTGGGCCTTGAGGTTCGGCAGAGTGCTCTCACTCAAATCAACGATGTCCTTAAGAACATCGAGTCCGCCCATCGCCTGATGTCTCGCGGCGATACGCAGGCGGCTGTCCGTCCGGCCGTCGCTGGGCCTTACCACCTTGCCCGGTTGTTGAGGGAGGTGGCTAGGTTATTGATCGCCACGGCAGTGGTGAGGCTACCCCCTCCGGGTGGTGTACGCAAACACGATTGGAGGGGCTTCACGCGGCGGTTCGCTCGCGAACGGCCTTTCCTATGGCGCAACCACATTGCAGCGATCGAGCAGGATTTTTTAGAATCCGGCCGATCTTCGGTTCTGACCTTCCCTACCGGAGCGGGGAAGACCACGCTTACTGAGCTGCGAATCGTCGCCGAGCTTCTGCGAGGGCGCAAGGTCGTCTATTTAGCGCCGACACGAGCACTGGTTGACCAGGTCACGAAAGACGTTACAGCTACTCTGCGCCCGATCTTGCAGGATGTGGTTCGTGGGCGATTCTTGGAGGACTTCGGAGAGCAAGCGGGTGGACGGGTGTACGTGCAGACGCCCGAGCAATGCCTGGCCTACCTGTCCTTCGATCCAGAAGCGCACACGGATATCGGGCTCATTGTCGTCGACGAGTGCCATCAGCTATCTGGCGAACTGCCGGGACCCAATGGTGAGGAGCGCCTCCCAGGTCGCCGGTCAATCGACGCCATGTGGACCTTGCTGGCCTTGCTGCAGCGATCCGCCGACGCAGACGTCGTGTTGATCTCCGCGATGGTCCGCAACGGAGGGGCCTTGGCCTCATGGCTCGAAGTTGCCACGGGGAGGCCTGCGTCCGTTCTGGATCTCGCTTGGAAACCTACTCGCCAGGTGCGCGGGGTGGTTGTCTACGAGGCCAGTGCCATTAACGACCTGGAGGCTACTCTTCAAGCGAGACGTGATGCCGCAGGTAGACGTGCACCCCGGAAGGCCGATAAAAATGGCATGCATGCCCAACCCGTTGGGCTCTTCTGCCATACCCAGGTGTGGGCCACAAACAGCAGCTTCGCTAAGTTCCCGATCCTTGCGGAAGAAGCGCCGCTGGCCGTTAACCAGTATTGGGGGCTGACGGCGAATCGGAACGAGGTTGGCGGGCTGCTGCTTGGTGCGATGGCGATGGCCGGGATGCGACCTATCGTGTTCAGCCAGCAGATCGGATGGGCCTCCATCATCGCTGATGGCGGAGCAGCGAAGATTGAAGCTTCCGGGGGGCCCGAGGTGGAGCTGACCGACTCGGAAGAAGCGCTATTCCGCGCTGCCGCAGTGGAACTTGGCGACGCCGAGTACGTCGAGCGCCCACCTCGAGGGCGCGTTGGCGTTCACCACGGCCTACTTCTCCTCCCTGAACGTATAGCCATGGAATCTGCCTTTCGCCGCACAGATGGCCTGCGAGCTCTTGTGGCGACACCGACTGTGGCCCAGGGGATCAACCTGCCAGCGGAGGCAGTCATCATCGCGGGCGACGACCGGTGGACCGAAGAAATGGACGAAGGAGGGATGCAGCCGCTCGCGGTCCATGAGCTTCTCAACGCCGCTGGACGCGCCGGGCGAGCTGGACACTACGCGCATGGCATTGTTGTGGATCTGCCGGGAAAGGTGCTGTCTGTGCGGCAGTCCGCAAAAAGCTACGCGGTCACCCATCTGGACCAGATTATGGGCCTGTTCGGGCTGCCAGACCAATGCCTCGACATCATCGATCCCCTTACTCAGATCATCGATCGTATTCAGCGGGCTGGCGTCGACTCCGAGGTTAGTGAGTACATCGTTAGGCGCGCCGCCGGCCTGCCCGACGCGAACCTCGCCCGGTTACTCAGCACCTCGCTCGGCAACTCCCTCAGGGACCGACGCGAGGAGGCCGCGCGGGAGCAGGTGGCGATTCTGAAGGCCGCTGCGGTCCGATTGGAACAGGACGAGGAGGCCGATGAAGAGCTCGACCTCGATGAGTGGCGCGAGCTAGCGAGTCTAGCGGGGACGTCCACAACGGCGGTTGCGACCGTGGCAGCCCGGATGCCGTCTGAAGAAGTCGTGCGAACATGGACTGAGCAGGACTTCGTCCGGTACGCCATCAGTGAGCTCGTCGATGTCCCAGGTCTTCTGTTCTCCCTTGTGGACCCAAACAACTCCGATTTTTCTCGCATCATCCCTCAGAGCAGGACCCAACAGCGCGATGGCACCAGCGCGTTCACCGAGACGGTGGAGGCATGGGAAGGCCGCTGGCAACAAGCGCTACGGGAAGTGCTCCCGATGTGGTGTTCGGGTGTCCCGATTGCGTCGATTGGCGCCGCGCTCCATCGCCACCGGGGCGCTAACAGCCGAGTCAAGGCAGTCCAACTCGGGAGGAGATTTTCGCTGCAGTCGGCAAGTGCGCTTGCGTTTGGTGTCTCGATCATCGCGCGGGTTTTCGAGAAAACGCGGGGAGGTTGCATGCCAGAGGATCTCGCAATACGCCTCCAGCTCATCCCTGGCTGCATCCGTGAAGGTTTCGACGACCCGGACAAACTATTGCTGTTCTGGATTTACCGGCGTGACCCTGGTTTGTTCCCGAGGGTGAGGGTTCATCAGGCGTTTGATGCCTTGGGCACGATCACTCCTTGGGGATCTGGTGTCTCGGTAGACGAGCGAAGGGTCCAGCTTCGTGATCTCGTCGGATAGAACAGACATAACCCCCAATCAGCTCAAGCAGTAGATGTCTTTGAAAATGCCTGTCTTGAAAGTCAATTCGAAGTGCTGGGATAGAGTGTCATAAACGGTTGTCGAGGGAGAGACGATTTGGACTTCCAAGCCCAACTTCCGGACTGAAGTTCCATATAGGTTGAACGAAGCCGCTCCGCGGCGGGGGACGAGCATCTTGGCAGTGTGAGGGGCCCGTAGGGTAGCGGATCGGCCTGAAAGCAGGCTCCTTGGTTGTGGCGGTGTAGTCGCACCGTCACCCACAACAGTAAGCATTCCGCCGGTGCGATCCGGTAGTGCGAGGCAGGCGTGAACTCCACCGGCGGAATGCGGTGT
>CAZSBK010000189.1:0-4896 GCA_964604945.1 uncultured Candidatus Solibacter sp. | reverse complement strand
AGGCGGCCGCACAGTGGGCGCCGGCACGGTGAGCGAGGTGATCGAGTAAGGATTGGATTTTCTCGGTTGGCGGGTGGCGCTCTCGATGCTCCGCCCGCCGGCCGAAGAGGCCGGCCCGCGGCGAGGCGGGAAGGTTGGCCCAGAACGCGAGCATAGGAATGGCACAAAGCATCACAAAGCGCATCCGCATCCGGTTGAAAGCGTACGATCACCGTCTGTTGGATCAGTCCACCAGCGAGATCGTGGAAACGGCGCGCCGCGCCGGGGCAAGCGTGGCGGGGCCCATCCCGCTGCCGACCCAGCGCAACTCCTATACGGTGAACCGTTCGCCGCACGTGGACAAGAAATCGCGCGAGCAATTCGAGATCCGCACCCACAAGCGGCTGCTCGACATCATCGAGCCGACACAGGACACAGTCGACGCATTGTCGAAGCTTGACCTGCCTGCCGGCGTTGATGTCGAGATCAAGGCCTACCACAAGGGAGCGAAGTAAGGCGAAAGGAAGCCCGGAGGCTTCTAGATTGAACGGCCCCGCGTTGGGAGCGATTCCGGCAGACGGGTGCAGGCGAGGGAATATGAGCCCAGGAATCATCGGCAAGAAAATCGGTATGACCCAGGTCTTCCGGCCTGACGGGCAGGTGGTGCCCGTGACGCTGCTGAAGGCGGGTCCGTGCGTTGTCATCCAGCGCAAGACGCCGGCCGCGGACGGTTACGATGCCGTTCAACTCGGCATGGTGGAGTTTGCGCGGAAAACGACCAAGCCCCTGGCCGGCCATCTGAAGAAGGCGGGAGCCGACGGGGTGAAATTGATTCGCGAGTTCCGTTTGAACAGCGGGCAGGGCGACGTGAAGGCGGGCGATCGCGTGCTGGTGGACCAGTTCAAGCCGAAAGACAAGGTGGACATCACGGGCGTGAGCAAAGGGCGGGGCTTCGCGGGCGTGATGAAGCGCCACAATTTTGGCGGCGGCGACGGGACCCACGGGTCGATGTTCCACCGCGCGCCGGGTTCGATCGGTGCATCGAGCTACCCGTCGCGAGTGTTCCCGGGCACGCGCATGGCTGGCCAGATGGGCAATGCTCGGGTGACGGTGCGCAACCTCGAAGTGATCGATGTGGACACCGAAGACAACGTATTGATGGTGAAGGGCGCAGTGCCGGGACCCAACGGCAGCTACGTGATCGTGAAGCGCGCCAAGAGGTAGGAAACGATGCCCAAGGTAGATGTCGTCGATCTAAAGAACACCAAAGTTGGCGAAGTGGAACTGTCCGACGCAGTCTTTGCCGCGCCGGTGAATGAAAGTCTGATATACGAGAGCGTCAGGAATTACCTGGCGGGTCAGCGCGGCGGAAACGCGAAGACCAAGAGCCGGCGGGAAGTGGCCGGGTCTGGCAAGAAACTGTGGCGGCAGAAGGGTACGGGCCGTGCCCGTATGGGGTCGGTGCGCAGCACGGTGTGGCGCCACGGCGCAACTACGCACGGCCCGCAACCGCGGGATTACTCCTACCGCCTCAACAAGAAAATGGTCACTGGGGCACTACGGTCGGCCTTGTCGGCCAAACTCCGCGATGGCGAACTGCTCGTGGTGGACGGCTTTAACCTGGCCGACCACAAGACCAGGTCGATGGCTTCGGTCATCGAGGGTCTGGGCGGGGAGCGGACAGTACTGCTGGTCAGCACAATCGACGCCAACCGAAACCTGGAACTGGGTTCACGCAACCTGCAAGGCGTAAAACTGGTGGCGACCAGGGACGTGACGACCTACGACCTTCTGGCGCACAAGCAGGTTGTGCTGAGCCAGGCGGCGGCCGAGAAACTGTCGGAGGCGTTGTCGAAATGAAGATCTATGACGTGATCATCCGCCCGGTAGTGACCGAAAAGGGCTTGGCAAAAAAGGAGAGCGAGAAGACGCTCTGCTTCGAAGTCAACAAGGACGCGACCAAGACCGATATCAAGGGTGCTGTCGAAAAGCTGTTCAAGGTCAAGGTGGCCGACGTCCGGACAGCGACCTTCGAGGGCAAGTTGCGGCGGCGCGGCCGGTATTCGGGCTACACGCCGGATTGGAAGAAGGCCTACGTGAAGCTGAAGGCGGGCCAGAAGATGCCGGAGTACGCCGAACTGGTCTAACCGGCCGACAGGAGAAAGGCGAAACCCTATGCCAGTAAAGTATTTCAAGCCGACGACGCCGACCCGCCGTTACGCCTCGGTTCTCGATAAAAGTGACCTGACCAAGCAGACGCCGGAAAAGTCGCTGACCGAGGGGATCAATAAGTCGGGCGGGCGCAACAACAAAGGCAAAGTGACGATCCGCTTCCGGGGCGGCGGGCACAAACGCGCCTACCGCGTGATCGATTTCAAACGCGACAAGACGGGCATCCCAGCCAAAGTAGCCTCGATCGAGTATGATCCAAATCGCTCGGCGCACATCGCGTTGCTGAACTACGCCGACGGCGAGAAGCGCTACATCCTCTATCCCGTGGGCCTGGAAGTGGGGCGGACGGTGACGTCCGGTCCAGATGCGGACATCCTGCCGGGCAATGCGCTGCCGCTGGCGAATATCCCTGAAGGCACGACGATTCACAACATCGAATTGCGGCCGGGCAAGGGCGGGCAGATGGTTCGTTCGGCCGGAGGCTCTGCCCAGTTGGTGTCGCGCGAAGGCGGCATTGCGCTGGTGAAGTTGCCGTCGGGTGAAGTGCGAAAGGTACCGACCGTGTGCTACGCCACGGTGGGCCAAGTGGGCAACGTCGATCACGAAAACGTGTCTCTGGGCAAGGCGGGACGCACCCGCTGGCTTGGCAAGCGGCCGCATAACCGCGGCGTGACGATGAACCCGGTGGATCACCCGCATGGCGGCGGCGAGGGCCGGACTTCGGGTGGCCGTCACCCGGTGACGCCCTGGGGCCAGCCGACGCGCGGCTTCCGGACTCGCAACAATAAGCGGACCGACAACATGATCGTCACCCGCCGGTACGGAAAGAAGTAAGAGCGGAGAGAGTGAACCAACGATGAGCCGTTCAGTCAAAAAAGGGCCATTCACCGACGACCACCTGCTGGGTAAGGTGGCGGTGATGAACAACAAGAACGAGAAGAAGGTCTTGCGGACCTGGTCGCGCCGTTCGACCATCATGCCCGAGTTCATCGGGCACACAATCGCGGTGCACAACGGCAAGAAGTTCATTCCCGTGTATGTGACAGAGAACATGGTGGGCCACAAACTCGGCGAGTTCTCTCCGACGCGGACTTTTAAGGGCCACGCGGCGAAGAGCGATAAGGCGGGCAAGTAGGCCGCGGGAAGCGGGCAGTGAACCGGACAACCGGTAGAGGATCTTGAACGATGCAAGTGAAAGCGGAAGCCAGATATGTTCGGATCTCGCCGCAGAAGGCGAGGCTGGTGGTGGACCTGATCCGCGGCCGGAAGGCCGGCGAGGCGATCACGATCCTGCGGACCACGAACAAGCGGATCTCCCCTGACGTGGAAAAGGTGCTGCGTTCGGCGATTGCCAACGCTGAGGACCGGTTCACGGACATGGATGTGGACAGTCTGTTGGTGACTGAGGCTTATGTGAACGAAGGGCCGAGGCAGAAGCGGATCCGTCCCGCTCCGATGGGCCGGGCTTATCGCTACCAGCGCCGGACAGCGCACATCGTGGTGAAGGTGGGCGATGGTGTTGCCGAGGCGGCCGACGCGGCCAAGGCAAAGGAAAAGGAATAGAGGAACTGGAATGGGCCAGAAAGTTCATCCGTACGGTTTCCGGCTGGGAGTGACGAAGAACTGGCGGTCTCGCTGGTTTGCCACAGCCGACTACGCCAAACTGCTGCACGAAGATCTGGAGCTGAAGCAGGCTCTGCGGGAGCGTCTGAAGGCGGCTGGCGTCAGCGCCGTGGAAGTGGAGCGGCCGGGCGGCTCGAAGCTGCGCATCACCATTCACACCTCGCGTCCCGGGCTGATCATTGGACGTAAGGGCGCGGAGATCGAGAAACTGAAGCAGGAGCTTTCGCAGCAAACCAAGCGCGAGGTCTTCATTGACATCCAGGAAGTTCACAAGCCTGAGATGGATTCTCAACTCGTGGCCGAGTCCATCGCGTTGCAGCTTGAAAAGCGCGTTGCATTCCGCCGCGCGATGCGCAAGGCGGTTGAGAGCGCGCTACGCTTCGGCTGCAAAGGAATCAAGGTGCGGGTGTCGGGCCGGTTGAACGGCGCCGAAATCGCCCGCAGTGAATGGTACTTGCAGGGCCAGCTTCCGCTTCACACGCTCCGGGCCGACATCGACTACGGTTTCGCCGAAGCGCACACCACATACGGTGTGATCGGCGTGAAATGCTGGGTCTACAAGGGCGAAGTCCCGACTGGTGGCCTGCTGCGGCGGTCGCGGTCAGACGAGCCACGCCGCAACCCACGGCGAGAGCGACGCGACGCCCGTCCGACTCACGCCCCGGCACCGGTCGCGGCTACCGAAGGCGGCGCGATACAGGAAACGCCAGTGTTTGAAGCGCCGCGCACAGCGGCACCCGTCGTGCCGCCTGTGGCCGCGCCGCCACAGCCGTCCTGGAAGTTGGAACCCGGCCAGGAAGAGACGCCTCAGAGCTAGCCGGATGGGCGGAAGCAGGGATACGAGAGAGAACGGAGACAGACAGCCATGTTGATGCCGAAGAGAGTCAACTACCGTAAGCAGCAGCGCGGGCGCCGCAAAGGGCTGGCTTGGCGCGGTTCCACGCTGTCATTCGGCGACTTCGGCCTGAAGGCCACCACTGTCGGATGGGTGACGGACCGCCAGATCGAAGCGGCGCGCATCGCGATGACGCGTTTCATCAAGCGCGGCGGAAAAGTATGGATCAGATTGTTCCCGGACAAGCCGATCACGAAGAAGCCGGCCGAAACCCGCATGGGCAAGGG
>CAZSBK010000188.1:0-5001 GCA_964604945.1 uncultured Candidatus Solibacter sp. | reverse complement strand
CGGAGAAGCATCCGAGCGTGGAGCCGATGATGCTCGAGACCGGCACCACGAACAGGCCGACGCTGACCGACTGCCGGCTTCCGTAGAGGATGCGGCTGGACAGGTCGCGACCCACTTCGTCGGTGCCGAACCAGTGCGACGACGAGGGCGGGAGGAGGCGGTCCTCGAGGTTCACCTGGTTGGGGTCGCAGGGGGTGAGGACGCCGGCGAGGGCCATGATGGCGAACATGACGAGGATGATGCCCAGGCCCCGCGCACCTTCCCAGGCATCCGCCTCATGATTAGCGTCCTCACAACGCCCAGCTATCCGGCCTCTGCCGCGGTGATCACCGCCGGCCCGGAAAGGTTCTGCCTCGATGTTGATGACGGGGTTCCTACCTGTGGCCGCATGGGAACCTTGCGGCGCGATATGCCCACCAACGGCGCCTCCGTCCATGCCCACGGAGTCCGTCCCAACCCGAATTCCGCATAACGGTCGCGCCGGCTCCGCTGCGAACGAGCTTCAACCCCGCAATTCAGGGGGGCTGGGGCCGTCATGCTCGATAGGCCGGCCAGAACCCGCCCCCCGAATTGCTAACTGTTTTGCAGGATTTGAGATAGATGCGCGGAACTTTTGTTCAAATTCGAAAACCGGGGAATCAGAACGACCTGATAGGATGAATCAAATATTCGACATCTTCCGCCATGGAACCTCACACGCTCAGTGAATCTGACATCTGGGATCGACAGATCCCCTTCCACTACCACACTCTGTCCGAAGGTGAGATTGCAGACTTGGAGCCGGAGGCGTGATGGCCGGTGAGACCATTTTTTCGGCGAGCGATAGTCTCATCGGGTACCTATACCAGATGCGGGTGGCGCTGCTCTGGTCTTTGCAGAGACTGCCAACTGGTACTGACTTCGTCGTGTCGGTCGAGACGCTGGATGACGTGACCTTCGAGACCAAGGGCGGAACGCCGCAGGAGCTTGTCCAGACCAAGCATCACCGCAGCCGCGAGGCGACACTCACAAATGCGAGCACGGACCTCTGGAAGTCCCTGCGTATTTGGTTTGAGGCTGCAGATGTCGGGCAGGTCATAGGGGGGACGAGCCTGCACCTGCTGACGACGGCGTTGGCCCCAGAGGGATCGGTGGCCTCTCGCCTCAAGAGAGAGAATCGCGACGTAGCGGGGGCTCTCTCTGCACTGGAGACCACCGCGCAGTCCTCGAAGAACAAGGACAACGAGGCCGCGTATGGAGCGTTTCTGAAGGCAACCCCAATGCGGAGGCGCGCACTGCTGGAGGCCATCGTCGTGATCGACGGGGCACCGACGATGGCCAGCACCGATAAAGATCTGCACGCTGCAGTGTTCTCTGCCGTCGAGCGGAAGCATCTGGAGTCGTTTCTCGAGCGCCTAGAGGGCTGGTGGATCCGGCGTGTACTACGGCAACTTGCAACACCTGGTGACCGCATCCTTGCCGAGGAGATCGAGGCCCAGATGGCGGACCTTCGTGAGCAGTTCAAGCAGGCTTCCCTCCCGATTGACGATGACCTTCTGGACTTCGCGTTGGACGATGCCACCCACGCAGCCCATGCCAATTCGACGTTTGTGAGGCAGATCGAGCTGATCAAGGCGAGTAAACAGCGCGTGGCCGCCGCCATCCGGGATTACTACCGAGCCTTCGAACAGCGTTCTCGGTGGCTGCGCGAGGACCTCGTCTACGTGGGTGAGATCCACCATTACGAGCGCCGACTTATAGAGGCATGGGAGCTTGTTTTCCTCGCCGTTCAGGATGAGATTGGCGAGGCTGCGACTGCTGAGGCGAAGGATCGAGCTGCCCGTGATGTGCTGCGCTGGGCTGAGCAAAGTGTCATCCCGATCCGACCAAGAGTGACTGAACCCTTTGTCACGCGCGGGTCTTTGCATATGCTCGCGGATGAACAAAGGGTGGGGTGGCACCCCGAGTTTCGAGATCGACTGACTGAGCTACTCGCAGCCCCAGGAGGAATAAAATGACTCCTTGGACGCATCGTTCCTCTGAGGAACGCGCACTCCTCAATCCGAGTTTCTTCTCGTTGCTGTTCTGGCACGCCGCGACTGGGCACATGACAGAGGGAGGTGCCGGATTGCCCTTTGGCATCGGCTTCCTCGTTCTCCCGATAGTGCTTCACCGAGAAACGCGGGAGTTGTTGCCGAAGATCGTGACGACTTCGTTGCCAGTCTGGCTTGATGACAACCCACTCGTGCGAGCACGACTGGCCGAGCACGCCCGCACCTTGGTGCCGTACACCAGAGAGGCCCTCCTGTTCGGGGGCATGCGTGGGTTCCTCACGCTCAGCGAAGACACCGTTTCAGCGGAGCAGGGCTGGAAGCCCAAGATCAGCGCCGAACTCAAGCGATCCAGTGATGAAGTACGCTCATGTGCAAAGAGAGCGGATTTCCTGGGCAGGTGGTTCGCACGGGCTGGTAGTCCGGCGACCGTGATGGCGCTGATGGGGGTGCGGCCATGAGCGTTCAGATTCGCGACATTGTCATCTACAGCCACCACGGGCGACGTCGGGCACTCGAACTGCGTCCTGGATGCGTCAGCATCGTCACCGGCGCATCGAAGTCCGGCAAGTCGGCCCTCATTGACATCGTCGACTACTGCTTCGGTAGCGGAGAATGCCACGTCCCTGAGGGTCCCATCCGATGGTCTGTCGCCTGGTTTGGGTTAAGACTTCAGCTCGATACGGGGCAGGCGTTTGTCGCACGGCGGTGCCCGTCACCTCGCGCTTTGTCCAGCGAGGAGTGCTTCGTCGACATCGGAGACACCGTAGGCATCGCCAACCCCGACCAGCTGAGGCAAACCACGAATACCAAGGGTCTCGTTGCCCTTCTCACTGGGTGGTGTGGTATTCGGGACAACGTCCACGAACCTCCCCCTGGGCAGACTCGTGCCGCGCTCTCCGCCACCATTCGGCACGCTCTGGCGCTCTGCTTTCAGCCGCAGGATGAGATCATTCGCCGCCAACAGTTATTCCACGGGTCCGCCGATAATTTCGTTGCACAGGCGCTGAAGGACACGCTGCCCTACTTCCTCGGAGCAGTGGATGATGAGTACGTGCGGAAGCGCGAGGACCTACGGCGTCTCAAGGACGAGCTGCGGTCCTGTGATCGGCGGCTTGCTGAACTCATGGCCCTGCGTGGCGATGGAGTAAGCAAGGCAGCCTCGTTGCTCGCCCAAGCGCGAGACGCAGGTATGACAGCTGCCGATCCAAGTTCATGGGAGGACACCATTGCTGCGTTCCAGGTGCTCGGAGCGACGCCGCTGGCCAGCATTGAGCAGGGACTACCTGATGGAGCTGAGTTCGACCGTCTTTCCACTGAGCGTGCGCATCTGCGCGACGACCAGAGGCGGCTTCAAGACGAGATCTCAGCGGTGCGGGCCTACGCGCAGGATGAGCGCGGGTTCGCACGCGAGGCCACAGAGCAACGGGCTCGACTGCAGACGATCGGAATCTTCGACGGAGTAGAGCCAAGCCTCGCATGCCCTTTGTGCGCCCAGCCTATGGTGACACATGCCCTACCGCCAAGCTCAGAGGACATCAAGGGCACCTTGGTAACGTTGTCGACCCGGCTTGCCTCGGTCACGCAGGCTGCCCCGCAGATCGAGAAGGCGGTCGGTGATCTTGAGGCGAAGCTTCAGCGCATCCAAGCAGCCCTAACGAAGAACCGGGTGGCCATGGAGGCTGTTCGGACAACTAGTGATCGGCTGGCACAGTTTCAGGATGATGCGGTCCGGCGAGCGCACATCCTCGGACGCATCTCCCTCTACCTCGAGAGCTTGCCCGAGTTGCCTGACACCAAGACCCTCGAAGAGAAGGCGGCTGGCCTTCGATCTCAGTGCGCTGCCCTTGAAACCGAGTTGAGCGACGAGCACATCCAGGAGTGCATCGACTCGATAACGTCGATTCTTGGCCAACAGCTTACCGAATGGGCTAGGCGTCTGGAGCTTGAGCACTCCAAGTACCCGCTGCGTCTTGACGCCAAGAAGCTCACGGTCGTTGCGGACACAGCCGACGGCCCGGTGCCTATGCAGCGGATGGGGAGTGGGGAGAACTGGGTGGGTTACCACCTCATCGCGCATCTGTCCCTTCACAGGTGGTTCGCCGAGCGCAAGCGGCCAGTGCCGCGTTTCCTGTTCCTCGACCAGCCCTCACAGGTCTACTTCCCCGCTGAGAAGGATGTCAACGGCTCGATGGCGCTCGTGTCTGAGGACGACCGCCTGGCCGTGTCGCGCATGCTCAAGTTGGTGTTCGAGGTTGTCGCAGGTGCGCCCACTGGAGCATCGCCGGGTATGCAGGTGATCATCACCGAGCACGCCGACATTAACGAGCCTTGGTTCCAGGATGCTGTCGCCGATCGCTGGCGTCATGGCAAGAAGCTTGTGCCCGATGACTGGCCACGTACCGGAGATCCAGCATTATGAGGGCGAAGTTACCGTCCTCGTCGTCGATCGGAGTGGCTGCCACTGGTGTGTCAATTGGTCATATTTACTGACTGGCGATGAGAAGCGAAGGCAGCACTGCGATGACTGAAGCGTCTTTGCCGACGCTGGTTGCCACTTCGACAAGGGTAGGCAGCACCGTGCCAAGGTCAAAATCCCCGCCACTAACCGGATCACCGCCGAGGAACCCATGCAGAGATCAGCACCTACTGCCATCCGCGCCATCGGCATTCCCCCCAATTTCCCCTAGCAACTCAATTTGCGTTCTCTACTGCATCTGCGTCTGGACCTTCGTGAACATCTTGCCCAGGACATTCTTGGGATCCTTGACCAGCAGGGCGATCGATCAGACGAATATTCCGCAGATGATGACCGTGAACCTAAGCAAGGCATCGTCGGCCACGGCCACGGCCACAGCTTTCTGGGTTTCGATGAATGACTCTCCCACGATCAGGCATCCTCTGCCTCGTTTCCTGGGGAAGGACCTATTGCCCTCTACGGACACGAAGGTCATTCGATCTCAACCCACTC
>CAZSBK010000187.1:0-5097 GCA_964604945.1 uncultured Candidatus Solibacter sp. | reverse complement strand
TTCCGCCAGATCGACGAGCATACGTGGATCGGCACGGGTAACAGGATGGCCAACGAGAGCCTCTATCTGGTGGAAGGAACGAAGAAGGCAGTCCTGATCGACGCCGGCACCCAGATTGCCGATCTGGACAAGGTTGTCGCTTCGATTACGAAGAAGCCGGTGATGCTGGTGGCCACGCACGCGCATCCGGATCACACCGGATCGGCCACCAATTACTTCCCCGAACTCTACATCAATCCGGGCGACGCGGCATCGCAATTCGTGGCCAACTACAAAGGCAAGATCAAGGATCTGAAAGACGGGGAGATCATCGACCTGGGCGGCAGGGAACTCCTGGTGGTCTTCACGCCGGCCCACACGCCCGGATCCACGACATTTATCGACAAGGCCGCCGGCTACGGATTCAGCGGCGATTCGTTCGGCTCCGGCAACCTGCTGCTGTTCGGCAAGTTCTCCACGCTGAGCGAGACCTGCCGGAAGACGAGTGCGCTCATGGAAAAGCACGGCATCAAGTTTCTTTATCCGGGGCACTTCATGGGCAAGAACGTCGAGACGAGGCAGCGAGTTGACGATGAACTGACTCTTAGCAAGGACATCCTGTCAGGCAAGGTCAAAGGGGAGGCAAACCCGAGCGGCAGGATGGGGATGAACCTCATCGTCACCGCGTACGGTGTGCGCATCAACTACAGCGAGCAGGCGCTTCAGTAAGAAGGGCGCGGGCCAGACTCCCGGTAGCTATCCGCGGTCGCGTTACGGACAACGTCCGCGAATGGCCTCGGCCGATGCAGTACACTCGTCTGCAATGCTCTTCGATCCGTACAGTCTCGATCCGGCCAGCGTCGAGGCTCCGCCGCACTCGTTCTGGGCCACGCTCCGCCGCATCGGCCCCGGCATGATCCTGGCCGCGTCGATCGTTGGCAGCGGCGAGTTGATCGCCACCACCACTCTCGGCGCCGAGGCCGGCTATCTCGCCCTGTGGATCGTCGTTTTCTCGTGTTTCATTAAGCCCGCCATGCAGGCCGAGATCGGCCGTTACTCGATCGTTACCGGCGAAACTGGCTTGGCGGGATTCAACCGCCTGCCCGGGCCGCGCTTCCTGGTCAGTTGGTCGGTTTGGGCCTGGGCGGCCATGGTCATTATGAGCCTGTTCCAGGTCGGCGCGATGTTCGGCGGCGTTTCGCAGGTGCTCAATACCCTCATGCCGGCGGTCCCCGTAAACGCGTGGGTGTTCGTCCTGCTTGGGCTCACGCTCTGGATTCTGCTCGGCGGCGGCTACGAGCGCATCGAACGCATCGCCGCCATCAAGGTCGCCCTCTTTACCCTGCTCACATTCCTGGCCGCCGTCCTGCTGATGCGCCGCGCCGACCTGTTCAACGCCGGCGACGTCATGCGCGAGGGATTCGCCTTCAAACTCCCTCCCGGCGCCGGACTCTACACCGCTATCGCCGTCTTCGGCATCACCGGCGTCGGCGCATCCGAGATTTTCATGTATCCATATTGGTGTGTAGAGAAAGGCTACGCCCGTTTCACCGGTGCCAGGGATTCCTCGCCCGAATGGCTCGCCCGGGCCAGGGGATGGATCCGCGTCATGCACACCGACATTGTGGCCTCAATGATCATCTACACCGTTGCCACCGTTGCCTTCTATCTGCTCGGCGCTGGCATCCTCCACCCGCTGGGCCTCGTTCCCTCCGCTAAGGACATGATTCCGGTCCTGTCGAAAATCTATACGGAAACCCTCGGACCCTGGGCGCTACCCGTTTTCTACGCCGGCGCAATCTTCACACTATACGGAACGATCTTCGCCGCCACCGCCGCTCACTCCCGCGTCTTCGCCGACATGGTCCGGCTTTCGGGCGGCTTCCGCCACGACGACTACGAATCGCGCCTCCGCTGGCGGAACAGGTTCGTTTGGATGCTGACCCTAGTACCTGTTGGTTTCTTCCTCACCTTTCAGTCCCCTGTCACCATGGTGAAGGCCGGAGGCTTTGCCCAGGCGCTCATGCTGCCTGTAATCGCCGCAGGTTCTCTCTTCCTTCGCCACCGCGCATCGCCCAAGGAGGCCCAACCCGGCCCAGCCATGACGGCCACTCTTTGGATAGCGTCGATTTCTACAATAGTTTTAACCCTGCTATCTGTACTTCTTTCTTTACAGGACTAATAGATCTTGTGGTATAGTACCCCTAGAGCGTACAAGAAGTACGAGCCAGCACTCCTCCGAATCAGCTGGCAGTTATGCCGGTGAAGGTATTCCTCCGAATCTTCACCGGCCTTTTCTTTTGGTGCCTGAACTCGGGCGAGTTCGTTTGGTCGTGACTTCCCGGGCCGGGTAGTGGTCCTCTTACTGGTGAAAATAAAGGACTTCGGAGCGGATCTGGCCATTCGTCTGGGCGCAGTGGCCGCAGTCGATCTTCACTTCGGGCCAGGCGGCCTTGACCGCCTTCGGTACCTCAACTGGGTGATCCGGTTGGTGGTAGACCGACAATGACAACCTTGGATGGTATCTGGCGATTGTTGCCCTTGCCCCCTGGACGGCCTTCACTTCGGCTCCTTCTATATCCATTTTAATGTAGTCCACCTTGGTCAGGCCGAGTTCAGCCACCATCTTGTCGATGGTCGTCAGCGGCAGTTTCACGGTGGCTTGGGCACCCTGGCGGTGGATGACAAAGCTGTCGGCGGCCTGGTTTTCCGGGTCAACCAGAAACTCGAGCATATCGTCTTTGTCCCAGACTCCCTTTGGATAAATGACCAGCCGCCCGCCGGCGATCTCCTTCGGGAAGTTGCGCCGGAGACATTCAATATTGTCCGGTGCGGGTTCGATAGCGACGACCTTGGAAGCGCCGGCATCAAGGGCGAAACGGGCGAAGGTCCCCACATTCGCTCCGCAGTCCAGTACAACGTCGCCTTTTTGAACCGCCTGTGCGCCTGTCCCATAGATGGCGATCGCCTGTTCAGCGAAGTTAAACGGGAGGATCCACTTGCTGCCCTTCGGCGCCCAGAACGGGCCGTAGGGTGTCTCGTACAATTCCAGGCCGGTTTCGTCCGTCCGGACGAACTTGGTGGCGCGCAGGATCCGGTCCTTGGCTTCAGTCAACTCACGCTTGTGATTGTCGATGTCGAGGGCGCGGGCCACGGTGCAGGTGCCGCCGGGGGTGGTCAGCGCCATGTAGGCGTATTTCGCGGGTACGAAGGCGGCGACGGCGGCCACGGTCAGCACGATTGCCGAGCCGATGCCCAGCACAAACCATTTTCGAGTCACAGGGTACAGGTTAGCAGTTTTCCATCCCCATCCCCGGCCACGCGATATCCTATCTTTCATGGACTTTGTGAGTGGATCGATCGGTTGGATCGAAGTCGTCTGCGGGCCCATGTTCTCCGGCAAGAGCGAGGAACTCATCCGCAGGCTCCGGCGGGCGATGATCGCCCGCAAGCGCGTCCAGGTGTTCAAACCGGTCCTCGACACCCGATACAGCGACAACGAGATCGTCAGCCACGGTGACGCGCGGATGAATTCGGAAAGCGTCGCCGCGGCGTCCGACATCCTGTTGAACCTGGATTGGCGGACCCAGGTGGTTGGCATCGACGAGGCCAACTTCTTCGGAGCCGCCCTGGTCGAGGTGGCCCAGCAATTGGCCGACAGCGGCAAGCAAGTGATCGTTGCCGGACTCGATACCGACTACATGGGCCGCCCCTTCGCCCCGATTCCAGATCTGCTCTGCCTGGCCGAATCCATCACCAAGACACTAGCTATCTGCCTGCGTTGTGGCAACCCGGCCAAGCACACGCAGCGATTGGTGGAATCCGACGACCTGATTATGGTCGGCGCGTCGGGCATGTATGAGGCCCGCTGCCGGCGCTGCTTCGAACCGGGCATCCCGAAGCAGGAGAGCTTCGAATTCGTCCGCGCCAGGCGTCTGGAGTGAAACCGTCTACCGTTCCGCTCCATCTCGTACAGTGCTAGACTGTCAAATTGCCAGGAGGCAATAACCGAGTGAGCGATTATCAACAACCCCAACCCCAACAGCCGGTCTATCAGGTGCCCGCACCGAGTTCCGGCTCCCATGGGCTGAAGTTCGCTATTTTGTTCGGCGCCGTCATCGCCCTGATCGCCGCCAACGTCTATCTGTTCCTGCAGATTGACTCCTTGAAACAGGACGTTGCCAAGGGCAATACCGCCATCCTCGACGAGGTCGGCAAAGTGCGGGAGACCCATTCCGTGAGCACCGCCGCGGCCCGTCAGAATGTCGAGACGCTGAAGGACGAACTGGAAGCAGCCCGCCGCCAGGCCCAGATGGCAGTTGGCCAGGCCAAGGTCGATGCTGAGAAGAACGCTCAGGCCATCGCCCGGCGCCTGGAGCAGCAGCAGAAGGCGGTCGAAGAGAGCTTGCGTACGGAGGTGGCGAAGGTCGAACAAACTGCATCCACCAAGATCGGCGAGGTGTCCACGGAAGTGACGAACGTGAAAACGGATGTGTCCAACACCAAGTCCGAATTGGAGAAGACCATCGCTGAACTGAAGTCCACCCGAGGCGACCTCGGTGTCCAGAGCGGCCTCATCGCCACCAACGCCGGCGAACTGGCTGCCCTGAAGCGGCTCGGCGAGCGTAACTACTTCGATATCAACCTGGGCAAAACAAAGGCGCCGGTGCGGATCGGCGATGTCCTGCTTCAGCTGAAGAAAGCTGATGTGAAGAAGAACCGCTACACGGTGGATGTGGTGGCCGACGACAAGAAGGTGGAGAAGAAGGATAAGGGCGTCAACGAGCCCATTCAGTTCTACACCTCCAAAGCGCGCCAGCCTTACGAAATCGTCATCAACGAAGTGAAGAAGGACCTCATCGTGGGCTACCTGTCCACGCCGAAGGTCCAGACCGGGCGGTAGTCCGAGTCCGGGCTGCGCGCAGGATACAGGATCAGCGACTGGCGAAGGGGGAACCGGCAGCGGCCGATTCCCCCTTTGTGTCTTCCGGCCTGGCCGGCCAGCTCCCCGGTGCGGAGCATTCGAGGCTGAGATGGCCAGGGCAGGGAGCGAAGTTCGATAACCTAGCCCGTTTTCACACTTTCTATAGCGCATATCCGCAATACCGGTAACAAGCC
>CAZSBK010000186.1:0-5238 GCA_964604945.1 uncultured Candidatus Solibacter sp. | reverse complement strand
AGATGGCGCGCATGGCCGTCGTGGTGAACGAAGCGACCGAAAACATCGGCGCCCGGCGGCTGCATACGATCCTCGAACACGTGCTCGAAGAGATCTCGTTCGACGGTCCGGACCTAAAGAAGAAGAAAGTGTCGGTGGACGCGGCGTTCGTGCGGCGGCGGCTGGACGGGATCGTGGGCGATCAGGATTTGAGCCGGTACATTCTGTGACACGGAAGCTCAAACTCGCTCTCGCGGCCCTGCTGGCGGCGGCAGTGGCAGGGTGCGGCTATGTGGGCGCGCCGTTGCCGCCGGCGCTCAACATACCAGTAGCGATCCAGGACCTGGTGGTGGAGCAGCGCGCGGGGCGGATCGAGGTCCGCTTCACGCCTTCGCTGAAGTCGACCGACGACCTGATTCTGAAGACACTATCCGGCATCGAACTGCGCGCCGGTGAAAACACGGAAGCGCCGGTGTTCGACATCCACCGGTGGGCGGCGGGGGCGAAGCGGATTGACGTGCCCAAGGCAGCGGCGGAATTGACACGGATTGAATTGCCGGTGGCCGGCTGGGAAGGCAAGGACGTGATTTTCGCCGTGCGGGCGATCGGGCCGGGTGGCAGGCCGGCGGAATGGAGTTCGCCCGCGTCGGTGCGAATCGTAGCGCCTCCGGAAACCCCCGTTGGTCTGGCCGCGGATGCCACGGCTGGCGGTGTGATGCTGCGCTGGAAGGCGGGTGGGACGGGCGCAGTGAAGGTTTACAGGAAGGCGAAATCGGAGGAGAGCGAAACGCTGGCCGGCACGTCGGACGGGACCGAATTCCTCGATGCCGCGGCAGTGTTCGGAACCGAATACGCTTACCGCGCGCAGCGCGCCGTGGCGGCCGGGGACCGGGAAGCAACCAGTGAGTTCTCGGCCCTGGTTCTGATCACGCCGGTTGACACGTTCGCCCCGGCGACGCCGTCTGGCCTGATCGCCCAGGCGGGCATCGGCGGAGTCGAAGTCGCATGGGACCGCAACCGGGAACCTGACTTGCGCGGCTATCAGGTGTGGCGGGCGGAGGGGACGGGTCCGATGCAGCGGACAGCCGAGCCGGTGGCTACGGCGTCTTACAGCGACAAAGCAGTGAAGGCTGGCGTGCGCTACCGCTACGCGGTTTCGTCGATCGACCTCAGCGGCAACGAGAGCAAACCGTGCGAGGCGGCAGAAGTCCTCTATCAGTGATAATGCTTTGGTAAGCGAGGTCTGCCGCAATGACGCGATACGTCCGGTTCACCCATGACGCCTCCGTGCCCGTGGCGGCGGCTGACAGCCATCCGGCCGTGCAGCGCGGTATTCTGATCGACGGCGAACTGATCCGCACGGCAGACGGTATGGAGGTGAAGCGCGCCGCGGTCCGGCTGTTGCCCTGCGTCTCGCCATCGAAGATCGTCTGCGTGGGGCGCAACTACGCCGATCATGCCAAGGAACTCGGCAACGAGGTGCCCGCCGAACCCATCATTTTTCTCAAACCGCCCTCGTCGCTGAACGCGCATGGAGCGCCGGTGGTGTTCCCTTCGTTGTCGAAACTGCTTTCGTTCGAAGGCGAATTGGGGCTTGTCATCGGGCGGCGCAGCCGGAATCTGACGCGCTCCGAGGCATGGATGGCCGTGGCCGGATTCACCGCGGTGAATGACGTGACTGCGCGCGACTTACAGAAGCGGGACGGGCAATGGACTCGCGGCAAGGGTTTCGACACGTTTTGCCCGGTGGGGCCGTGGTGGGTTCCCAGGGATGAGGTGGATTTCGCCTCGATCCGGGTCCGGACACATGTGAACGGCGAGGTGAAGCAGGACGGTTCAGTGGCGGACATGCTGTTCGGTGTCGATGCGATTCTCGAATACGTGACGCAGTTTATGACGATCGAGCCAGGCGATCTGATCGCCACGGGCACGCCGCCGGGCGTGGGCGGGCTCGAGGTCGGCGACGTGGTGAGCGTTGAGGTGAGTGGGGTAGGGGTGCTGGACAATCCGGTGGTTGCCGGGCAAGTCCGGGCCGGGTAGGACGATGTAGTCTGGTAGAGGCGCCCGGATGTAGGCCCCTCCGCGAGGCCTGACACGGGCGGCAGCCAAGGTTGCACAACGTGTC
Source organism: uncultured Candidatus Solibacter sp. (assembly GCA_964604945.1). Taxonomy (GTDB): domain Bacteria; phylum Acidobacteriota; class Terriglobia; order Bryobacterales; family Bryobacteraceae; genus PNKE01. The sequence goes on along the minus strand of CAZSBK010000186.1, from coordinate 3,134 downwards.
CCCTGCCTGGAACCCGAAATTGGCCGCGGTGCTCGTCCTGTCGGGCGTGCTCATCGCCGCGGCGCTGTGGATCATTTTCCGCCGGCGTCCGTCGCCGGAGGAGCGCGAGCGGCGCAGGCGGTTGGCGGTGAACGCCCATCGCCGGGCGATCGAGGGCGTGGTGAACGAGGTGGAAGGCGAGTTCGTCCACTATCAATATGAGCTGCGGGGAGTGGCCTATTCCGCGTCGCAGGACGTGTCGGCGCTGACCGCAATGCTTCCGGAGAATCGCGGGTTGCTGATGGGGCCAGCCAGCGTGCGGTTCGATCCGCGCAACCCGGCCAATTCGATTGTGCTCTGCGAGCAATGGTCGGGAATGCGTGCCGGTGTGCAGATAGATGAGGCGGGCAGAGGAGATGAGGAGAGCTGAGGAGGCATTCAGATGCGGGTCGGCCAAAGCATGAGGACGATTGTGGGCGCGGCATTGCTGCTGGCGCTCGCGGCTGGCGCGGGCGTGGCCGCGAATAAATACGGCAAGCCCAAGACGGTGTTGCACGTTGTGACGTTCAGCTATGTCGAAGGCACGACGGAGGCGCAGCGGAAATCCGTTCTGGACAGCATCGAGAGGATGGCATCCGAAGTGCCGGGCATCCGCAATGTGTGGTTGAAGCCGGCTAAGGTGCAAGGCTATCAGCACGAGAGGCTGGCCGGCGGCAAAGACAAGTACCACCGCATGACCGACGCCTTTGTCATCGAATTCGAGTCGAGCCAGGCGCTCGACACCTGGCTGAACCATCCCGCCCACAGGGCGTGGGAGAGGGTCTACGCCCAGGTGAGAGAGCGCGCGACGGCTTCAGATATCACAAACGATTAGCCCTGAATCCGGCTCCCGAACTCAGCCGGTCTGAGGATTCAACGGCCGTCGCGTTATTCTGGAAATAACATGCGTAGTGCGGTCCTCGTCTTCACCCTGCTGGTTCTGCCAGCGTTTTCTCAGAAGGTCGAATTCTGGCCAGGCGCCCAGTACGACACCTCGATTCCGAGTCCGGAGAAGGTGCTGGGCTTTGCTCCAGGGCTGAAACATGCCACCCACGCCGACATCGTCCGGTACTTCGAGGCGCTGGCTGCGGCCGCTCCTTCGCGCGTCAGAGTCGTTGAATACGGCAAGACGTGGGAGGGCAGGAAGCTGATTTATGCGGTGATCGGGTCGGAGTCGAACATCGCCCGTATCGAGCAGATCAAAGCGGGCATGAAGAAGTTGGCAGATCCCGAGAAGACCTCCGTGGCCGAAGCAGCCAAGTTGATCGCTTCACTGCCAGCGGTGATCAGCCTCTCCCATGCCGTGCATGGCAACGAGATATCATCGCCCGACGCGGCGATGATGACCGCCTACCATCTGCTGGCCGCGCGCAACGATCAACTGACGTCCAGCGTGCGCCAGAACGTGGTGGTGCTGATCGACCCTTTGCAGAACCCGGATGGCCGGGACCGGTTCGTCCAAAACTACCGCGCCAGCGCCGGGCTGGAACCCGACCCCGACCAGGCTTCCGCCGAGCGTTACGAGCCCTGGCCGGGCGGACGTAGCAACCACTATCTATTCGACATGAACCGCGACTGGTTCGCCGTCACGCAGCCTGAAACGCGGGGCCGCATCGCCTATCTCAATCAGTGGCTGCCGGTGGTCTTTGCCGACTTGCACGAGATGGGCACCGATTCCACTTACTACTTCCCGCCCGGCGCTGAGCCGTTCAACCCCCACCTGACCGCGCGCCAGAAGGAGCAGGGAGTCCTGTTCGGCAAGAACAACGCGAAGTGGTTCGACCAGTTCGGCTACGCCTATTTCACGCGCGAAGTATTTGACGAGTTTTATCCGGGCTATGGCGAATCGTGGCCGTTCTACTACGGCGCGCTGGGCATGACCTACGAAAACCCGTCGGTCCGCGGCCTGATCGCCCGCCGGGCAGACGATTCGCTCTACACCTTCCAGGAGAGCGTGAAGCGGCAATTCGTCGTTTCGGTCTCGACCTGCGAAACGGCGGCCGCCAACCGCGAGCGCCTGCTGAAGGACTTCGCCGAATACAGCCAGACGGCGGTGGATGAAGGCAGGAAGGAAGAGACCAAGGAATACATCCTGCCGCACCGGGGCGACTTCTCGGCGGTGGACAAACTGGCCCATTTGCTGGCCGAACAGGGTGTCGTGGTCAAACAAGCCACGGCGGCGTTCCGCAACTCCGGGCAGGAGTATCCCGCAGGCAGCTATGTGGTCGTTTCGGCTCAACCGCGCAAACGTCTGGTGAGGACACTGCTCGACGAGAGCACGGAAATGGATCCGGTGTTCGTGAAGGAGCAGGAACGGCGGCGGAAGAAAAAACTGCGCGACGAAATCTACGACCTGACGGCATGGTCGCTGCCGATGCTCTATAACGTCGAGTGCGTCCGGTCGAAGGAGGTTTCAAGCGGCGGCTTCGAGGCAGTGACGGGCGCCTATCAGCCCAAGGGCACGGCGCCGGCGCGTGGGGCCATCGCCTACGTCGTGCCATGGGGCAGCCAGGCCGCCGGCCGGTTTCTGACCGCGGCCCTGCGTGCGGGTCTGAAGGTGAACTCAGTGGGCAAGGCGTTCACGCAGAACGGCCGGCGCTTCGGGGCGGGCACTCTGGTCGTGGGTGTGAAACAGAACGATGCGACGGTGCACGACATAGTGTCCCGCATCGCTGTGGATAGCGGTGCAGACGTGATCGCCTCGAATTCGAGTTGGGTCGATGCCGGGATCAACTACGGATCGAACTACTCACAACTGCTGAAGAAACCGGCCATCGTGATGGCCTGGGACACGCCGACCTCGTCGGCGTCGGCGGGCGCGACCCGGTTTGTGTTGGAACGGCTCTACGGCTACCCGGTGACCGTGGTCCGAACACAGGCGCTTGCCATGGCCGACCTGTCGCGCTACCAGGTGTTGATTCTGCCGGATGCGGGTGACTACGCCCAGGCGCTGGGTCCGGCGGCGGAACGGATCAAAGCCTGGGTGCGCGCCGGCGGCACGCTGATTGGCATTGGCGACGCGCTGGACTACTTGTCGAGTCAGCCGGTCCGCCTGCTTGCGCTCCAACAAGAGTCCCTGGCCGTAGCACCGCCAGCCGGAGGCGGTTCTGGAGCAG
>CAZSBK010000185.1:0-5285 GCA_964604945.1 uncultured Candidatus Solibacter sp. | reverse complement strand
AGCACGTCAATGGCCGCCGGCGTCCCTGGTACGTCATCGACAAGTTCACCGAGCGCGATGATGTCGCCCGGCTGCTGATGATGCTGTTTGAGGAGATTCTCCAGGAACGGCTCGGCTACGACCTGATCCGCGATGTGCAGGTGTTGACGCCGACACACAAGGGCTCGCTGGGCACCGCCGAGTTGAATATCGCTTTGCAGCGGGTGTTGCAGCGAAAGCTGCACGGCGTCAATGCTCCGCCAGTGGAGCCGAACCGCCGGCCGCCGCTGTACCCCGGCGACAAGGTTATCCAGACCCGGAACGACTACGACCTTGGTGTCATGAACGGCGCCATGGGGATGGTCCTTGCGATTGGACCCAAAGGGGCCCTCACTGTTGAGTTCGACGGCCAGGCTGTCGAGATCGAGGCCGGGTCCGAAAGCGCGAATCACATTCAGCTGGCGTATGCCTGCTCGATTCACAAAGTGCAGGGCTCCGAGTTCCCGTGCGCTGTTGTGGTTGCGCACAAATCGCATGCCTTCATGCACCACCGGAACCTGCTTTACACCGCGGTCACGCGGGCGCGCGAATCGGTGGTGTTGATAGGGGACCGCTGGGGCATCGCGAACTGCGCCAAGCAACAGCAGGTGGATCGCCGCAAGACCTTCCTTTCCTTCTTGCTTCATGAGGGGGTGCTCGTTTGAGCCAGACGATGGACGTTCATTCTTACTACCGGCGGCTGACCGAGATCGACATTGCGGAACTGGCGCGCGAGTTGCTCGCCGGTCACGTGACCGAGGAGTCGCCGCGCACATTGTTCTGCGACTGCCCTAACCATCAGAGCCATTCGCACCGCTCGCTCCACATCATGGTGGACAAGCAGGGCTGGTACTGCTTCGGCTGCGGCGTCGGCGGCGATGCCCTCCAACTGGTGGAGTTCGTCGAAGCCGGCGTGGTTACACGCGGGCAATCCGGGCGCATGCCGGAGTCGCACCGCGCCGCACGTGACTTTCTCGCCGCCCGAGTCGGGCTGCCGCCGCTGGCCCAGGCGACAGCCGAAGATCCCGAGGCCGCCGAGGCTGCACATGTACAGACATTGCGTGTCCGGGAGGCGTTAACCGCACTCGCCGGCATCTATCACGAGCGGCTACTTGCAAATCCGGAAGTCCTGGCCTGGTTTGAGGAGCATTACCGGATTGGCCGCGAGACCGTCGAGCGTCTCAAGATCGGCTTCGCCCACAACGACGGACTCCTCCGGACCCTGCAATCAGAGCCCCACGGTTTCACGCTTCGCGAGTTGAGTGCCACGGGCGCATTCCGGCCCACGTCGCAGGATGGGCTGATCCCGTTTTTCGATGGCCGGATCGTGTTCCCGTACTGGAGCCGCGGCAGTGTCGTCTTCTTGATCGGCCGCCGGACACCCTGGACGCCCGAGCAGGAATGGGAGAAGGCCAAATACAAGAAGCTGCCCATCCGGAACGACCGCAACCACAGCCATGTGGCGGCGTGCATCCGCAACGACGTCCTTTTCAACGAGGATGCTCTGATTGGCGCGCCCGAACGCATCATCATCACCGAAGGCGTCACCGACTGCATCTCTCTCATGGAGCACGGATTCCCTGCAGTGTCTCCAGTGACAGTCCAGATCCGCGACGCCGACTGGGAGAGACTGCTGCCCAAGCTGCGAGGCGTCAAGACCGTCTTCGTCTGCCAGGACAACGAAGTCTCCCAGGCCGGCGCACAGGGTGCGATGAAAACCGCCCGGATCCTCGCCCAGCATGGAATCGCCACCCGGGTGGCATCTTTGCCGCTGGGCGAAAAGCAACGCTCGGCACGCGAGGCGCTGGCCAAGCTGCCTGCGGATGCCCCGCAGCCTGACTCCCTGGTCGCCGATGCCAAAATCGACGTCAACGAATACTTCGCCTCGGGCGCCACGGCCGCGGACTTCGAAGCCGTACTCGCGGCGGCGCAGAGTCCGTTGGAGTTGGCGATCTCGAAATTGCCCGAGTCACCGCCGTCAGGGGACCTCGCCCGGCTGCTTGACCCGATTCTTGGCGAAGTCGGCCAACTGGACCCGATCGAGCAGCCACGTTACTTGAAGCGGATCCAGGAGCAATGCGGCAAGGATCAGGTGCCCATAACGGCGCTGCGCCAGCAGTTGAAAGTCGTAAGGATCGACAGCGGCAAGGCCGGCAGCCGGGGCAACAGGCGCGCATCCACCAGATCTGGCCCGCAGCCGGTGGCCGTCATTGCGGGCGGCAACGCCGCCTGGCGAGACCAACTCCTGTTGAACCTAAACGGCACGGTGAAGCCGGTGCTGGCAAATGCGATCACCGCGTTGCGCACTGCCCCGGACTGGGCCGAGGTCCTTACCTTCAACGAGTTCAGCTCAGATGTGGTGCTTCAGAAGGCGCCGCCCTGGCTGGCTGGCAACTGGTCTGCTTCGACCAACTGGATCGAGAACGACGACATCCTCACCACCAACTGGCTGCACCATCAGGGGATCTTCGTCTCCAGTGATGTCACCGGCCAGGCCGTCGAGGCTGTCGCCCGCGATCGCAGCTTTCACCCAGTCCAAACCTACCTGAAATCGCTGGAGTGGGACGGAGTACACAGGCTGGAGACCTGGCTTCAGGACTTTCTGGGCGTCGAACCGTCTCCTTATGCCGCCGCAGTCGGCTCCCGGTGGATGATCTCGGCCGTCGCCCGCGTCTTCGAACCTGGTTGCAAGGCCGACTGCTGCCTGATCCTGGAAGGCGAGCAGGGTATCAAGAAATCGACGGCACTGCGGACATTGTCCGAGCCGTGGTTTACCGACGAGATCGCGGATCTCGGCTCGAAGGATGCAGCCCTGCAAACTCGGGGCGTCTGGGTGATCGAAATCGCCGAACTGGAATCGCTGTCGCGCGCCGAAGTCGGCAAGATTAAAGCCTTCATGAGCCGGAGCACGGATCGCTTCCGGCCGCCGTACGGCAAGCGGCCCATCCAGTCCTCGCGCCAGTGCATCTTCGCCGGCAGCGTCAACCACGGCGCCTACCTGCGCGACGAGACCGGTGGCCGGCGATTCTGGCCGGTGAACTGTCCGGCGCCCGTCATCGACGTCGATGGCCTTGCGGCGGTCAGGGACCAGCTATGGGCCGAAGCCACCAGCCTGTATTTCGACGGCAAACCTTGGTGGCTGGATTCGGTCAAGTTGAATCGTGACGCCGCCGAGGAACAAGCCGACCGCTATGACGGGGATCCCTGGGACGATCTGATTCTGGACTGGGCGACGGGACGCGATTCTGTCGATATTACCGACATCTTGAAGAACTGCATCGAGAAGCGACCGGACACCTGGACTCAGTGGGATCGCAACCGCGTGGGGCGCTGTTTGCGGGCAAACGGGTGGATCCGCTACCGGTCGGGGCCGCGCGGCTCCCGGGAGTGGAGATTCCGGAGACCGGAATGACGACGATGGGAGTCCGCCTGTTGGTGTCCACGTCTCGGCCCGTGTCCACGTCGGTGTCCACGTCGTGTCCACGTCTTAACTTATTTAGTTTCAATGCCGTACCTACGATGTCCACGTCTCATCGCTCAAAAAGTATCTGGAAAAAAAGAATGATACAGAGGGGGGACACAGTGTATGTATTGAATTTTTCTAGAAAGGGTTGGGGGGCCACGTGGACACGCGGACACGTGGACACCGGCAGAAATGAGATTTGTTATCAGTCACTTAAGCTGATCACCGTGTCCACGTCTCGGTGCTTGGAGACGTGGACACGACCGAGACGTGGACACCGGAGCTCGAAATGACGCCGGCACCGGCTCAGGGGTGGCTGGCCGAGTCACCTCGCAACTCGGTGGAACTCTACGTGGCAACATCGCTGGTCCATTGGCAGACAGAGTACGGTTCCAGGCTGGCTCGCGACGTCCAGGTTAACGATACAGTCTACCGGCAACTCGATCCGGAGTACTTCGCCTGGCTTCGTTCAAAGATGACATTGGCAAAGATGGCGCATCTCGCGGGACGCCTAGCTCAGGAAGACTACAACGAGATGTGTAACCGCTACAACCACATTCAGGAGTGGGCGATCCGGCGATTTGGTGAGGATGTGCTGCTTGCGGCCGCCCGCAATCTTGATGGACGCCGCTACCAATCGCCGTCGCCTGTGATGGATCCGCCAAAGAAGCGCCCTGAGCAGTCGCTGGACTCCGTCCTGGCGCAGACAAAGGCCGAGGTCGAAACGATCCTCGAGGAGGCCATCTCTCTGGGCTGGAGAGAAGAGCTTCTGCTTGGCGGGAACTCCGGCAAGTCGCCGAGACCGGGACGGTTACTCTCTCTGGTCGATTGCCTTCGGCGAAACTCCACTATTGGCCAAGTTACGCGCGAATCAATTGAGATTGTCCTTAGCAGCGGGGTACGCCAGCGCTTCTACAACCCGGATGTCGAGCAGCCGTGGGTCAGGCGGCTGCGATGATGTGAAAAAAACCCCGCTCACGATTAGACACTTTGTGCTCCGCGTGAGTATCTATTGTCAGAGGCTCGGATCGACAGGCCAGCGCAAAGCGCACCCTCCGAAGGATTCTCCCAAAGATTCAACGAGAGACGGGACTCTCATAAAACTCCTTCCCTTCGATTCACCGGCTCGAAGTGTCTCCTCAGATGGAAAAACCGATCCCCTACTACGATGCAGAAGGCAAACCGCGAGGCTTCCGGACTCTCGAAGCCGCGCGGCGGTTGATTGCCAACGAAATCGTCACGGCATGCTACGGCCGCAAGGGGCACCTCAAGGCGATCTTCATGCGGAAAGCCGATGGTGGAAATGCGGTGCAGGCAGCGATCACTCCCGGTACGAAGTACAGCTTCCGTGAGCATCTCGACAGCGGGCACGTCGCCTGGTCCATGCGGCGGCTGGGTAAGGGCAACGAACTGAGGCCCATCTTCCTCGCCGTGTTGACGGACTGTCTGGTGAAGGCATGAAGCAGCGCAAACCCAACGCCGGCCGCCACGTCGCCATCGAGCGCGGGTTGCACCCGAATGGGGCGGGCTGGCCGTTCAGGCGGGAGTTGCGGCAGCTTTCCGTGCTCGTCCGGGCCGCGCAGGCAGAACAGAGCCGCGTGAGAGTGGAGGGTTTGGCGGGATCGCGGCCTCATCAGGCGTGATGATCCCGGGTTTGCGCTGATTGGCGCCGGATAGGCGCGTTCATAGCAATTTCGGGTCCCTCCTGGGCCTTTTTGACCGACGGTTGGCCAGCGGCACAATTCCGCTACTGCGACGCCGGAAATAAGGTGGTCAGGTTGTCGGTGGTCACTACGGAGTTCTT
>CAZSBK010000184.1:0-5497 GCA_964604945.1 uncultured Candidatus Solibacter sp. | reverse complement strand
CGGTCTACAACGCGCTGCGCGGCTACCAGGTGATGGTGGCCATCGCCCTGGGCGTTGAATCATACCGCAAGGGAAAGGTGATGGCCTTCGACCCGGCGCGCCAGGTGATGCGATCCTCCGCCCCCCCGCACAAGGAGTACGCGCCGCCTGAAGGCGCGTAAGACGTGAGCAGCCTGGCCGGAGCCTACCCCAACCGTTCCAGGTATCGAACCACGGCATCGATGCCCCGATAAAAGTTGGGCAGGTGGAACTTCTCGTTCGGTGAATGCAGGTTGTCGTCTGGCAGCCCGAAGCCCATCAGCACGCTCGGGATGCCCATATTGTCGAGAAACGTCCCCACGATGGGAATCGATCCGCCCGACCGCATATAGACGGTCTTGGCGCCAAAAACCTCTTCCATCGCCGTCGCCGACGCCTGCACGAAACGGTTCGCCGTGTCCACCAGCGACGGACCAGCGCCGTGCAGCAATTGGAATCTCGCCTTCACGCCCTTGGGACATGCCGCCTCAACGGCTGCCGACACCTGTTTCACGGCCTCGTCCGGGTCCTGATCGGCCACCAGGCGCATACTCACCTTGGCGACCGCTTTGGCCGGAATCACCGTCTTGGCCCCTTCGCCAATGAAGCCACCCTTGATCCCGTGGACCTCGAGGGTCGGCCGCGCCCACGTCCGCTCGAAGACCGAATAGCCGGGCTCGCCGGTCAATGACGTTGATCCGACCTCCTTTTCCAGGTACTCGGCTTCATTGAACGGCAACGTCTGCCATGCCGCCTGTTCATCGGCCGACGGCTTCACCACGCGGTCATAGAAGCCCGGAATCTGAATCCGGCCGTCACGGTCCTTGAGCGCCGTCAGGATCTCGGCCACCGCCATCAGCGGATTCGGCGCTGCCCCGCCATAGACGCCCGAATGCAGATCCTGGCGCGGCCCCTCGACGTGGATCTCGCCATAGACGATCCCGCGCAGGCCGGTACAGATGGTCGGCATTTCAGGCGCGAACATCTCCGTGTCGCAGATGACGACGACGTCGGCGGCCAACTGCGCCGGTTTCTCGCCGACATACGCCGTGATCGCCTCGCCACCGGCCTCTTCCTCGCCTTCAAGGATGAACTTGACGTTCACCGGCAGGCACCCGTCGCGCTCCATCAGCCATTCGACGGCCTTTGCCAGAATCCAGGTCTGGCCCTTATCGTCGCTCGTGCCGCGCGCGAAGATGTCGTCGCCTCGGATTTCGGGCTCGAAGGGCGGCGACTTCCATTCATCAAGCGGGTCCGGCGGCTGAACGTCGTAGTGGCCATAGAACAGCACGGTCGGCTTCTCTGGCGCGCCCAGCCATTCTCCATAGACCATTGGGTGGCCTTCGCCGCGGCGGATCAATTCAGTCCGCGTCATGCCGGCCTTGTCCAGAGCCGCGCGCACGTACTCCGCCGCACGCTCGACATCGCCCTTATGCTCGGGCAATGAGGATACGCTCGGTATCCGCAACCACTCGATCAACTCCTCCAGCGCTCGCTTTTTGAAGCCTTCGCTCACCGGCATGAATCCAACCTCCTTCGGGGCTTCGATTGGCCCCACGCCCGCCCATTTTGCCATGACCAGCCACCAGCACACCAACCGCCTTATCCACGAGAAGAGCCCTTACCTGCTCCAACATGCCCACAACCCGGTCGATTGGTTCCCCTGGGGCGAGGAGGCATTTTCAAAGGCGCGCTCCGAAGACCGGCCCATATTTCTTTCTATCGGCTACTCCACTTGCCACTGGTGTCACGTCATGGAGCGTGAATCGTTCGAGAACGAGAAGATCGCCGCTTTGCTGAACAAGCACTTTGTCCCGGTCAAACTCGACCGCGAGGAACGCCCCGACGTCGACCGCGTGTACATGGCCTTTGTCCAGGCCACCACGGGTAGCGGAGGGTGGCCCATGTCGGTTTTTCTCACGCCCGATTTGCAGCCCTTCTATGGCGGGACGTACTTCCCGCCGGACAGCCGCTACGGCAGGCCGGGATTCAGATCTCTGCTTGAACAGCTCGCCTCGGCATGGCAGTTGCGCCGCACTGAATTGATCGATATTGGCGTGCGCGCAGTCGGGCATCTGGCCGCAGCATCGACGGTCGAAGACGACGGTCAGGTTCTGGATCCCGTGGCACTGGAGCGGACCTTCGCCTACTTCCGGCGAAGCTACGACTCCCGGCTTGGCGGCTTCGGCCCGGCGCCGAAATTTCCGCGCCCGTCGGTCATCCAATTTCTGTTTCGGTATCACCGCCGCACCGGCGACGTCGAAGCGCTCGACATGGCTCTGCACACCCTGCGCGAGATGGCCAAGGGCGGTATCAACGACCATCTTGGCGGCGGCTTCCACCGCTATTCGGTGGATGAACGGTGGCATGTCCCGCATTTCGAGAAGATGCTCTACGACCAGGCCCAGCTCGCTCTCGCCTACCTGGAAGCCGCTCAGATCACCGGTGACCGGGTCTACTCGGACGTCGCCGCCCGAATTTTCGCGTATGTCCGGCGCGACCTCACACACCCGGAAGGCGGCTGCTATTCGGCGGAGGACGCCGATTCGGCCGACGACCCCGCACGCCCCGCCGACACGAGCGAAGGCGCATTCTATGTCTGGTCGAATGATGAGATTCGCTCGGCACTCGGCAACCCCACCACATCCTGGTTCATCCAGCGTTTCGGTTGCCACGATGACGGCAATGCGCTCGAAGATCCGCACGGCGAATTCACCGGCCGTAACATCCTTTTCGAGGCTGCATCGATCGAGGAGATCGGGCACCGCTCGGAGACCGATCCCGCTCTGGTTGCACAGACTCTCGACGCCGCCGAGGCAAAGCTATTTCAGATTCGCTCCACGCGAGCACGGCCCCATCTGGACGACAAGATCCTGACGAGTTGGAACGCGCTGATGATCTCTGCGTTCGCGCTCGGCGCCCGCGTCTTTCAAGCCAGCGATCCGGACCTGTCGTCAGAATATCTCGCAGCGGCCACCCGAGCCGCAGCCTTCATTCAAGCTCATCTGCGGGACCCGGAAACCGGTGCGCTGTTGCGCCGCTGGCGCGACGAAGCGGCCGCGGTCCCGGCGTTTCTGGACGACTATGCGCAGGCCACACTCGCCTTCATCGGCCTCTACGAGGCCACATTCGACCCAGCGCATCTCGCGACGGCGCTCGATCTCGGCCGGCGCGCGATTGCCTTGTTCGAGGACTCGGAACAAGGCGGTTTCTTCTCGACGGCCGGGACATCCAGCGATCTCATCTTGCGGCTGAAGGACGATTACGACGGCGCCGAGCCGTCAGGAAACTCCGCGATGGTCATGGCCTTGCTCCGTCTCGCCGCCTACACCCGCCTACCCGACCTGGAGGTGGCGGCCGAACGGACCTTGCAGGCGTTTGCCTCACGGCTCAACGAGCAGGGCCCGGCTCTGCCGGCGATGCTATCGGCCTGGATCTTCCACCTGGCTCCGAAGACACAAATCGTCTTTGCTGCCACGGCGCGCGACGAAGCCTTCGATGCCTTCACCCGGGCCGTGGCGGGGCGGTTCCTGCCCGAGGCCACCCTGCTGGGAGCCGTCGAGGGTCCGGCACGCGATAGGCTGGCGTGCTGGCTGCCGGAGATCGCCTCGATGGGTTCGATGGACGGCAATCCGGCGGCCTATGTTTGCCGAGATTTCGCCTGTCTGGCCCCGGTCTCATCGCCGGAGGATCTGGTGGAATTGCTAGACTAGTGGTTGTCAGAGCCACTTGGGAGAAGCCGTTCCAGGCTACGTACCGGCCGTCAAGCCGGTGTTGTCCGACTACCATGCGCCAATCCTGCGCCCACTTGGCAGTCTGCTGTAAGTTCTAACAGAGGAGGTTTCACGATGAGACAGACGAAATTCAAGGGCGGTCCACTCGAACTCACCGGCCCCGAGTTGAAGGCCGGCGATCCGGCGCCCGAGTTTCAGGCCGTCGACAAGGGCCTTCAACCGGTCACGCTAGCCTCGACGGGCGGCAAGGTGAGGGTTTTCAGCGTCGTGCCGTCGCTGGACACCCCCGTCTGCGACGCCCAGACCAAGCGCTTCAATGATGAAGCCGCCAAGAGCGCCGATATCGACTTCTACACGGTCAGCGTCGACCTGCCGTTCGCCCAGAATCGCTGGTGCACCAGCTTCGGCGTCGATAACGTTAAGATGATCTCGGATCACAAATTCGCCAGCTTCGGGGAAAAATACGGCACAATGATCAAGGATTGGCGCATCGAATCGCGTGCGCTGTTCGTTGTCGACCAGAACAACATCGTGCAGTATGCCGAATACGTTCCCGAGGTCGCCGAACATCCGAACTATGATGCCGCGCTGGCAAAGGCGCGCGAGTTGGCCGGGTAGCGGCCTATCCCGTCACGCGCCGGTATGCGCGATTGAAATAGATCAAGGGGCGGCCATCGCAAGAGGCCGCCCTTTTCACTTCCCCAATGAAGATTGTGTGATCGCCGGCGTGGATCCGGTCCACCACTTCGCAGTCAAACTCGGCCAGCGCGCCCTGGATGACGGGCGCCCCCGTGGCTCCGGTTGTCCAGGCCACCCCTTCGAACTTGTCTTCCCCCGGACGGGCGAAGCGAGCCGACAGATGTTCCTGATCGTCTCCCAACACGTGAATTGAATAGCCGTGGGCCAGAGCGAAGTGACGGTAGGCCGTTGACCGGTGATCGATCGACACCAGCACGAGGTGCGGATGCAGACTCACGACGGTAAACGAACTCACTGTCAGCCCGTGCGGCGAATGGTCGGTGCTCATCACGGTCGCAATGGCAACGCCAGTCGCCCAATGGGCGCAAGCATGCCGAAAACTCTCCTGGTCCACGCCGGTTCTCCACGAAGATTGGGAAATTGTCACTGCAGGGCGGCTTGACAAGCCGAAAAACCTAATCATATCATGGGTTTTGCGAACACACCGGAGCCCGGCGGGCCACCCGGTTACCCCGAGGAGGCGAACTTGATCAAGCTCGACATCGTCAACGAGGTTGTCAACCGGACCGGCATCACGAAGACAAAAGCCGAAATGGCCGTCGAAACCGTTTTCGAGTCCATGAAGCGGGCTCTCGCCCAGAGCGAACGCATCGAACTGCGCGGCTTCGGCATCTTCACCGTCCGCCCGCGCAAGACCGGTATCGGACGCAATCCCCGCACCGGCGATGAAGTCGCCATTCCGCCAGGGAAGGCTGTTCGTTTCAAACCGGGCAAAGAGCTGCAATCGCTCGACTAGCGCCTTTTGGAACCGTCACTCACGTCCAGGCTTCGGCGTACGCCGATCCATGTCTTTCTTTTCGTGCTCACTTTTCTGACGGCGACGGCCATCGGCGCGCGCCTGCAGATGAACTTTGAACAGAACCTGCCGGCGTTTGATCTGGATCACGACTGGTCGATTTTCCTCGACGCCTGGCGCCGGCCGTGGCTCCTTCTTGGGGGTCTGCCTTACTCGATCAGCCTGTTGGGCATCCTGTTGGCGCACGAGT
>CAZSBK010000183.1:0-5558 GCA_964604945.1 uncultured Candidatus Solibacter sp. | reverse complement strand
CCTGCCTTGTTAGCGCCATCAGGCCCGCCATCTGCCTCCACAACACGGCAGCCGCCCCCGCCATCACCGGGATGCCGATCCAGAGCCAGTATTCGTAGATGCTCATCACGATGGCCGACCTCAAACCGCCTCCGGCCCGTTCGTTTTGCCAGCGGCGCCGAATCCTCACCAACCATCATCGCTCAGCTTACGAGGGTCGCCCTCCGAGCGACGGCCACCGCGGCTTGCGCGACTCCCGCGCCGCACGGACTCCTTCGGCGAAATCGGCGGACCCCGCCGTCAGCAGCGTCATTTCGGCAACCAGCGGACCGGCCACCGTCCAGTCCATATATCTCGATTGCTGGACAAACCCCAATCCTCGCTGCGTCGATTCCTGGCTGCCCCACGCCAGCCGGCTGGCCACCGCCGCCGCCCGCTCCTGGAGTTCGAACGCCGGCGTCAACTCGTGCACCAGCCCGTATTGCAGGGCGTCCTGCGCGCCAAACACTCTGCCCGTCAGCGATAGCTCCACCACGCGCCGCTCGCCCATGGCCAGCGCCAGGGCACGGTGCGTCACGAACGGCCAGAACCCATAGCGGATCTCGGTCAGCCCAAACTGAACCCCCTGCGACGCCACCACCACATGTGCATTGGCGATCAGGCCCACGCCGGCCCCCAGGCATGGCCCCTGCACCGCCGCCACCACCGGCTTCCTGAAATCCAGGCCAAATGTGAACAGCCGTTCGTGCCTCTCGTTGGACTCAGACGGTTCCGCTGGCAAGGTTTCCTCCAGGTCCAGTCCGCCGCAAAAAAGAGGTCCACATGCATCCAGCAGCACGCAGCCCACGTCCTGATCCTGCGCGGCCTGGTCCAGGGCCGACAGCAGATCATCGCAAAGGCTTGCGGTCAACAGGTTGTTCGTGTTGGGCGGTTCAGCGTCAGCCTCAGCACCCGTTCCTCGCGCGCCGTCAACAGGTGGCTCATTGTGGCTTCCAGTGCCAGTGTACGGGATTCCGGCCCTGAGAAAAACGGCATCACATTTCAGAATCCCTGTTGGATCTCGCCGCGGATTCTGGCATACTTTACTCAACGGGTATGATTTGCCGCGACTGTCGCGGCGTCTGGGCAATAACACAGCTCACTTCACCGAAGCTACTTGTCAGTAAGGAGTTACGGAGGATGTTGAGCACCGTCAGGAGGCAATGCTGTGAACGCTGTCAAGGAAACCGGCGTTGTGAAATGGTTCAACAACGCGAAGGGCTATGGCTTCATCGTCCGTCAGAGCGGCGAGGATGTCTTCGTGCATTACAGTTCAATCACCAGAGAAGGCTACCGCACGCTTGAAGAAGGCAAGGAAGTCCACTTCGAGTGCATCACCGGCCCCAAGGGACTGCACGCCGAAAACGTCGAGCCCGCCGGCTGATCCCGGCGCCTGATACGATGGCGGCGTGACTGGACCGTCCCGCTCCTTGGACCGCAGATCTGTTCTTTTCACTCTTGCCCTGCCCGCCTTCGCGGCTCCATCGAATCCACGTAAGCTTCGTGCGCGCCAAGTCGGCATCGTCACCGGAACCCTGCCTCCCGGTCCTCTGAACGCCATCACCGATGTGGTCGGCGTCCGCGTGGGCCATGCGACCCTCGTTCGCCTGCCCAACGTGTGCACCGGCGTCACCGCCATCCTGCCCCACCCCGGCAATTTATTCCGCGAAAAAGTCCCCGGCGCGGTCTTCACTTTCAACGGATTCGGCAAGCTCATGGGCTCCACCCAGGTGGACGAGCTCGGCGAGATCGAGACCCCCATCCTGCTCACCTCGACGCTGAACGTCCCTCGTGTCGCCGACGCCTTGCTCGACTACATGCTCGCTTTGCCCGGCAACGAGGACGTCCGCAGTATCAATCCTGTTGTCGCTGAGACCAATGACGGCGCACTGAACGACATCCGCAGCCGGCCCGTCGGGCGCGAACACGTCTTCCAGGCGCTCGAATCGGCCAAATCCGGCCCGGTCGAGGAAGGAGCGGTCGGCGCGGGCGCCGGAACGGTCTGTTTCGGATACAAGGGCGGCATCGGCACCTCGTCGCGCCGGACACGCGCTGGCCACACCGTCGGCGTCCTCGTCCAAACGAACTATGGCGGCGACCTCCACATCGCCGGTGTCCCCGTCGGGCGTCTGCTGAAGCAGGACGGCAAAGGGTCAGCCGACGGCAGCGTGATCGTCGTGGTGGCGACCGACGCGCCAGTCGACGCCCGCAACTTGAAACGCGTGGCCGTCCGCACCATGTTGGGACTCGGCCGGACCGGAGCCTCCGGATCGAATGGCAGCGGCGATTACGCCATCGCCTTTTCAACATCCCGCAATCCCGCCGCCCTGGTCCCAAACGACGCCATGTCGCCCTTGTTCCTCGCCACAATTGAAGCAACGGAGGAGGCTGTCTACAACTCGCTCTTCATGGCCGAAACCGTCGAATCCAATGGCCGCCGCGTCGAGGCGCTGCCGGTGGATCGCGTCCTGGCACTTCTCAGGCAGCGCCAGGCGCTCCGGATCGATTAGGCCGCGGTTGGGCTGCGCGTGGCGCGCAGATCAATTGACTTCCAGATCCTCGCGCTTGGGCAGCACCGGGAACTTGGCGTGCGGCTCGCTCTGATACCAGAAGACGACCGAGGATATGTCGTCCTGCAACGGCAGGTATTCACCGGCGGAGTTCGCCTTCCAGCCGAGCGCCTGGATCGTCACCTTCAGATCGCTCTTGAAGCGGACCGGATCGGCGATATGCCAGCGGTACATCCCGAAGCGCTGCTGGGAGGCGTAGACGCCATCGGGCTTGATCACTTGGTGCAGGCCCGCGTAGGCGGTGCTGAACTCCTGGTATTGTCTGGTCACCCGGTTCTCGAAGTTGTATGAACCGCAGAAGTAGTCCTCGGTGCCCGTGCCGGCGATGGTGGGGAACTCCCTGTCACCATCCATGAAGAACTTGATCTCGCCCTCGCCCCACCAGCCGCGGTTGCGCACGCCCCAGGCAAGGTAAGTCCCGACATACTGGCCGGTACCCTTGATGCCGTCGATCAGCGTATAGACCGACTTGAACGGCAACGGGTTGGCGCGGCGGAATTGCGCATGGAGGTAGGCGGCATCGGCGGGAACTTTCGTGAGAGAGTAATCGACCTGGTAGTACAGCACCATGTCCTTCTCGTCAATGTTTTCCATCGTGATCCGAGCCTTTTTCCGGAACGGCATCACCCAATAGGAGTTAAAGGCGCTGCCGGGGTTGACCGTCACGGGCAGCGAGTTCAGGTGCGCGTACTGCCCCCATCCCATGCCGAAGAAGTCACCGACGGGCACTTCGACGGAGGGCTCGGTCTCGTCGTCCCAATAGATACGCAAGATCGAGCAGCGCCAGTTGCCGGTCGGCGTCATCCAGATGTGTTGGATGGCGCCGCTGCCGTTGATCTCGGCCATCATGAACGTGGTCCCGCTCTTGATGCGGACGCTAGGGCTGATCTTCCACCCCTGTCCGAGGTTGCGCGCGGCGTTCTTGCCCGTACCCTCGGTTGCCATGGCACCCTTCCCCTTTTCGCCGGTGAAATTCTCGGGACTGATCGACCGCGTCTCAGCGTCGGAGAGGCGGAACAGGTTGTGGAGGCCGGTTTCGATGCCATCGAACTTGGGCTGCTGTTGCGCCAGCGCCGGCACGACGAGCACGGTCGCGAGGATGAGCGGAAGATGTCGTTTGGTCATGGCCTTCATTCTATGCGGAATGCGAGGGCGGCCAAACTGAGAAGTGATCGAATGGCCGCTCAGGGACGAGATCTGATCTTTCGACGGCCACTGCGAACCAAGAATGCACGGATCCTCACAAGACAAAAAAACGCCCGGATGCCACGTTTGGGCGTCCGGGCGGGTTTTACAAAACCGAATAGGAGTTTTGTGATCTTAGATCGAGGCGGCGAGTCCAATCGGGACCGGCCGCCGCCTCAAGACTGATACTTAGTCGCCGAAGGTCCCGATCTCTTCCTGCTTCTCGACCGGCTTCGCCGGAGCGATGCCGCCGATCTGGACCAAATCCGTTTCCGGCTCTTTCAGGACATGCTTCTTGTAGAGCGCCATCATCTTCGCGTCCTCGGCTGCCTTCTCCAAGGCCTGCTTCTGGTCGCGTGCCCGCAGTTTCTCTTCGCGGGCGGTCTTGGCGATGCCGAGATCGTCGAGGTCGCGTTGCTTTTCGGTGGTGACGATCTCCTCGCGCAGCGTCAGGTTATGGGCGGTGTCCTTCAAGCCGACGTGCTTGTTGCCGGCGAAGATCTCGTGCCGGCCGTGCTCTTCATACCACTTGGTGAGCGAAGCCGTCATGTGCATCTTCTCGACGATATTGCGCCAGCCCACGCCCGTGTTATAGGCGCAGAAGCTGATCTCGCCTTCCTGGGTGGCGTAGGGAATGATGCACTGCTCGGTGCGGCGGAAGTCGTAGTTGAACAGATCCTGGAACCACATGCCTGCGATGAACAGGAAGTTCCAGCGGTCGGCGCGGCGTTTCTGAATGTCGGTCAGCGTGCGATCGCCCGACACCTTGCCATAGTTGTGGCCGGTGGCGCCAAAGGTCTTGTCGAACTTCTTCATCAGGTCGATCAGTCTGAAGTGCGTGGGCGCCTTGAAAGGATTGTAGTTCCGCATCAGCGACAACGCCATTCCAAGCGCGGAAAGGAATTTCCCACGGGCTGCGTCGTTGACCCTCGCGAGATCTCTCGCCAGTTGGTCGGCGTTCACAAACGCCGTGAACGGAGCTGATTCCTTGGTCTCCTTGTCGATCATGACGGCCATGCCGGTGCCGCAATTGGGGTGGCAACCGCAACTTAGATGGCCCCACTCGCGGTCGGGACCGTGAACCAGATCGGCCCAGTCGGAGAAGATGGACATGAATGAGATCGGATACCAGTCGCGCGCCGGTTCGCCGAGGCCCGTCTGGTTCTTCACGTCATGGGCGAGGTGAGAGAGCGTGTAACGCTGGGCGACGCGGCGCTCATCGGTGATGGCTTCGTCGCGGCCGGTGAACGAAACGGGCTGGAAGCTCAGGCAACTGATCTTGCGCGGGTTGTCCAGGGCGAACTGGATGATGCGGCCCACCTGCTCGTTGTTGATCCCGTTGATAATCGTAATCACCGGGACGATATCGACGCCTGCGGAGTGCAGGTTCTCAATCGCCTTCAGCTTCACGTCGAACAGGTTGCCGACGGCACGGTGCGAATTGGCAGCGTTGCCGATGCCATCAAACTGGAGGTAAGCGTAACGCAAGCCGGCGTCGGCCGCCGCTTTGGCGAATTCCTTGGATTTGGCGAATTCGATGCCGTTGGTCGCGGCCTGGACCGAGTTGTAACCCACCTGCTTGCAATAGCGGACCGCGTCCAGGAAGAACGGCGAAAGCGTCGGCTCGCCGCCCGAGAACTGAACCGACATCTGCCGCCGCGGCTTGATGCGCAGCGCATTGTCGAGCATCGTCTTGATGTCTTCCCAGCTCAGTTCGTGGACGAAGCCAACCTGGTTGGCGTCCATGAAGCAGGGGTCGCACATCATGTTGCAGCGGTTGGTCAG
>CAZSBK010000182.1:0-5630 GCA_964604945.1 uncultured Candidatus Solibacter sp. | reverse complement strand
GCCGCGGCTGGGCCATCGCGAAGATGGAAGCGAACAGGAAGATCCAGTTCAGGAATGGGATTCTGGCGTGCATCGAAATGCCTCCTTGGGGATGGGGTGACGCTCTGGAGAGGGAAGGTGGACGTCCGTGCGATCCTGCGGGAACGTGGGATCGGTGACTTCCCATGAAGCGGGCAGGCTGCGACTTGACTCGTGTGGATGGTCGAAGATACCGGTGCAGGAACGACAAAATCTGTCCATTGCCGGCTCCGGGTTCCTGGCGGCTAGTGCGGACCGGCTGCGCGATCCGCTGCAGCGGCGGATGGAACGGGTCAGGCCGCCAGGCGCAGCTCCAGGTTCCCCAGGAGGATCCTGTCGCCTTGCCGCAGGATTCGCGGTGTCCCGTCGGCCATCCTCGACCACCCTTCTCCTTCCCGGATGAACGTGCCGTTGGAACCAATGTTCTCGATCTCGATGCATGGGCCCATCGTGCGGATCCTCAGATGGCGGCGGCTGACGTGGGGATCGGGGAATTCGGCCCTTCCTGTTTCCAATATTAATTGTCTTATTTCGTCTTAGTTGTGCATGTTAGTTTAATTGCTATGTGCCCAACGGTGAGCGGATGGTCATATCCATGCATCTCTGAGGACAGTCAAGTCGTGCTCCACATCGCCCTCGAACAGTTCAACAACAAGCGACTGCGCTCCTATGAGGCAGATCCGGGCTTGCTGAAGGAACACTTCGGGATCGAGGAAACGGTGCTGGCGGGCGGATATGGCTATCGTCAGATTCTCGAACTTGTTCAAAACGCAGCGGATGCTTTGCTGGAAGCATCGGAGCGCGGCGACTCGCTGGACAGCGGTGGTCGCATCCGGGTCCAGGTGCGCGGGTCACGACTCTATGTGGCCAACAACGGGGCATCGTTGAGTGAGGAAGGCTTAGATTCGCTTCTCCGTTCGCATTCGTCCCCGAAGCGCGGCAACCAGATCGGGCGCTTTGGCCTGGGATTCAAGTCGCTGCTGAAACTCGAAGGGAGAATTGATATCTTCACACGGGACTCAGGGGCGATTCGATTTGACCCGGGGAGATGTAGGAACGAGCTTTGTAGCCAATTTCAGGTAACACAAGCGCCCGGTCTGCGGCTAGCCTGGCCTCTGCCGCAAGAGGAGCGCGCAGCTGATCCAGTATGTGCGGAGCTGGCCTGGGCCGAAACGATCGTCCGCGTCGAAATGGGCTCGGAGAGTCTGCTGCATCACATCCGGCAAGAGATCCAGGAGTTCCCAGCCGCGTTTCTGCTGTTCTTCCCCATTGCCGCCGCCGAGCTGGATCTTGATGATGGGCGGGAGAGTGTGCGCAAAGTCAATTTGAGCATCACCAAAGATGCCGAGCACATCTTGCGTGATGGCGACGACACCTCGCGCTGGCGCGTTGCGACTCGTGAAGTCCGGATCACCGAAGCCCGGGCCCTTGAGGACGCCACGCACATCCATGCTCGCGAGTCTGTGCCCGTCGCCTGGGCGATGCCAATCGAGGGGCGGTACGAGGAAGCTGGTCGATTCTGGGCCTTCCTTCCCACGCACACACAGACTTACGTGCCGGGGATTGTTAATGCGCCTTGGAAGTTGAACAGTGACCGTAATGCGCTCATTGGTGGCGAATGGAATGCTGCACTGATGGCCGAAGCAGCGAGCCTGATCGCGGAGACGCTCCCAAGCTTAGCCACACCTGACGATCCAGCTCGGCCCCTAGATGTCTTTCCTCGGCAATTGGATCGCAAAGACGAGGACGCCGCGCCGCTTGTCGAATCCCTTTGGACACGGCTCGAGGCAGCAGCTGTCATCCCGGACGGCACAGGGGTGCTCCGGCGGGCACAAGACCTCTTACGCCACCCGAAAGACATTCCGGAGCTGGTGATGGCATGGCAGTTGCGAGCTGACACCGATCTGCAGCGCCTGATTGTGCATGCCTCCTGCACAACACGCCAGCGCGCGAGTCGGCTCAACACGCTGGCGGACCGTCTCGGAGAGCATGCCATCCGTACAAATCTTCCTGCGCTCCGCCGCAGCAGCATTAAATTGTGGTTTGCCCTGGTGGCGTCGGTAGAGGCCGAAGCTGCCCTCTGCGTGTTGAAGCTCGCGGAGTTGTTCTCCAACGAATTGCAGCCCCGAGAGTGGCTTCTGGTTCGGTCCACCTTGGCGATCATTCCGACTCCGTCGGGTAATTTGGTTACACCAGCAAGCGCTGTCCTCGTGCCACAAGGGGTCACATTGCCTGGTCGTGAGCCTGTTTCAGCAGAGCTATTGTCCAGTTCCGATGCACAGCGGCTGTTGAAGGAGGTGATGGGCATCAGTGAACTGGACAATAAGCTCTGGAAGCAGATACTTGTCGAGATATTGCCGAAGATCGTCGGCCCCCGGGTACAGGAGGACGACGCAGGGTGGCAAGCATTTTGGATGCGGCTGCGCCTTGCGCCGGAGTCAGTGTGCATTGATTTCCTGAACGCTTATCGCGATCAGGTGCTTGTGTGTCGTCGCGACAAACTCTGGGTAAGAGCTGACCGTGCCTTGCGCCCAGGTAAGTTAGTGGGGGAGAACGCCCCTCTTTCGCAAAAAATGGTACTTGTCGATTCCGTGGTGCACGAAAATGATGAGATGGCATTGACGGCACTCGGTGTACTGGACGTTCCAGCGGGCGACAAGGGACCTGCACGCTTTAGCGAAATTTCGGGGAAAACTCACTACCTGCAGCCTTGGCTTGATGACTGTCGCAATCGCTACGAGAACGAGCACAACAACTCCGCCACCCGTCCGTATCTCAATCCTGATCCGATGTTGATGCCGCGCGGTTACGAATTGCTTGCGGAGCTGAACGGCGAGCCCAAAGCGCGCTTTACCTGCCAACTCCTTGATCGCCTTGCGGGGCCTGGGTTCCCTGATTCCATACGCTTCGGCCACGACACGGTGAAGGCCTACCCCAAGATCGATGTGTGCCACCCACTGCCCTGGTTCGTGCTCGAACACGGCGAAGTGGAACTGGGCGCTTCCTCCGTACCCCTCAAAGCTCTTGTCGCGCGACACGACCAAACAATCCTGCAAACTCTCCCAAACTGGAGCCTTATCGCCCAAGTGCTTGGTCGGCTGCAAGCGTCTTGTCCAAGCGTGCCGCCCGAACAAAGAGATTTGAAAGTCTTGTGGGATGCACTGATCAAGGCACGCGTCAGTCCGTCTGCCCTTGACGGGGATTCACTGACCGACCTCTGGCTCTCCGCCGCCAGGGATGGCGTTGTCCCGACCGACCTGCCGTCGATGACAAGTCCCGTGCCGTTGAGCACGGCATTCGTAACCACTTCTAGTGCACTGGCACGGCGAGCTCGCAATCAGGAGCGCATAGTTGTCGTGCTCGACCCACCTACGATGCGACTCTGGCTTGAGAAAGGCGCACAAGACCTCGCTGGGGTGATTCAGGCTGAATGGCAGGACATCATGGGGCCCCCCGAACGTCTGACTAATGCGCTGCCCGAACTTGATGATGTCCTCAAGAAAGAAGTATGCGAGGTTGCGTGCTGCCAGTGCGTGGCGCAGCTCCGTATGAGGATCGCCGACGCTCAACAGGCTGCCCCTTGCCTGACCCGGAACGGCGTGCTGCTTATCGATAGTGAGCAACTGGCTCCGCTGTCCAGGACGGAGCGTCTGAGACTCCTGCTGGCTGAGATTGCTGCATCTGGCTGGCTTGACTGTACGCCTGAGGTTGCCCTCCGGCGCCTCGGCGATGCCCGCGTCGAGGAACAACGGGCGCACGTTGCACAGGGAGCGACGCCAGCGGAACGATTGCTGCGTGCAGTCGGCGGTCGGGTCGATCCATTGCGCAATGCTCTGGGCCGGACGCTTTGCAACATGGACTTCGTCCATCAATGCTCGCCACAGCAGCTTGCGGAGCTAGTGCTCGCTCAGTTGGGTCCGGCCGCTCTGACGGTATTGAAAGACACGTTGAAGGATGAGGGGCTGCAGCCACCCAATCACTGGAACACGTCAGACGCACGCGCGTTTGTAGCCTCCATTGGTTTTCCGCCCGAATTTGGGTCCTCAACGGAAGCTCGGCGCGAGTCAGAGGAAATGATCAGCGGGCCAATCGAACTGCCGTCCCTGCACGACTTCCAGTTGAAAGTGTTAGACGGGCTAAGAAACCTTCTCGCCCCCGGAAAAGGGCGTCGACGTGCCGTCATCAGCTTGCCCACCGGTGGTGGCAAAACCCGAGTCACAGTGGAGGCGGCGGTTCGGCTCGTGCTCGCACCCGAGGGCGTTGCACGCATCGTTCTATGGATTGCCCAGAGCGACGAGTTGTGCGAACAGGCAGTGCAGGCATTCCGCCAAGTGTGGGTCAATCTCGGTGCTCGCCGGACGAACTTGCGCATTGTCCGCCTGTGGGGCGGCAACCCTAATCCAAAAGGTTTGCAACCGGATAAGCCAACCGTCATCGTGGCGTCCATCCAGACGATGAACAGCCGTATCGGGGCTGCTCTGGACGAGCTGCGCAAGCCTGGTCTGTTGGTGGTTGACGAGTGCCATCATGCCATCACGCAGAGCTATAACACATTGTTGCGTTGGCTGAACGCCGAAACACCACCCTGCGCTGGCGCGGCTGAGATGGACGAACCTCCCATTGTGGGGCTTAGCGCGACACCATTCCGAACCAACGACGATGAGAGCAAGCGCCTTGCCCGGCGGTTTGACAAGAATTGGCTGCCCTCTGACCAGGAGAGGCTCTACGAGCGCCTGCTCTCGGAGGGAGTGCTTGCACGGACGGATTACGAGTCACTAGATTCGGGCATAGGCCTCACTGACGATGAATTGGAAAAGCTGGGGAAACTACCCGAGCCTTGGAAAGACTTCGAGTTCGAACAGTTGCTGGAAGCCATTAATAAGCGCCTCGCGGGTGATGCTCACCGAAATGAGCGGATGCTGGAGTGCATCCAGAACTGCGCCGAACGCTCTATCCTCTTCTTCACCAACTCGGTTGCCCATGCGGAGGAAATGGCCGCGCGTTTGAATGTCATCGGATTCAGCGCAGCAGCCATTAGCGGCGAAACACCGACCGTGGCT
This sequence comes from uncultured Candidatus Solibacter sp., assembly GCA_964604945.1. Taxonomy (GTDB): domain Bacteria; phylum Acidobacteriota; class Terriglobia; order Bryobacterales; family Bryobacteraceae; genus PNKE01. Next base: position 552 of record CAZSBK010000182.1, on the reverse strand, counting down.
CGGCGATATTTCGTCGACCGTTTTCAGAGTGGGCAGATTCGTGTGCTGTGCAATCACAGCGTACTTACGACGGGCTTCGATGCGCCAAAAACTGACATGATATTGATCGCGCGGCAGGTATTCAGCCCTGTGAGCTACATGCAAATGGTCGGCCGTGGACTTCGCGGAGAGAAGAACGGTGGCACCTCGAAGTGTCGTATAGTGACTGTCATGGACAACCTTGGCCGATTCCAGGATCGACATCCCTACCACTACTGCCGGAATCTCTATTCGACAAGCGCATATATCTCAGCGGCAACAGCGATCGATCGCGAATAGTTTATGATTGAAAAAGCTGCCGGGATGCGACGATGGAGCGTGATATTAGGTGCATCTTCATGATTATACAGATAGATCTGGGTAGACTTAGAACGATATAGTCAAAAAGTCCGCAATCGTCTTGAATCTAACGATCGGCATGCTGGTCGAGATAACCGCTCATCTTGCCATGGCATGAGATGAACAAATGCTGCACCGCCCTCGTCGCTGCCACGTGGAAGAGCGCCCGCTCGG
>CAZSBK010000181.1:0-5648 GCA_964604945.1 uncultured Candidatus Solibacter sp. | reverse complement strand
GATTACTCGAGCGTCGAGGTGCGGGAACCCCAGGTGGTCGTCCACCGCTTCGGCACGCTCGACGCGAAACTCGAGCAGCGTTTCCTCGACGGGCCCGGTGTGCGCCGGTTCCAGGTGCAACTGGCCCGGCTGACGCCGGCGCGTCGGGCGGCTGTGGTTGAGTTCTTCGAAGCGCGGCACGGCAGTTACCAGCCGTTCACGCTCCAGATCGCCGAGCCGGACGGGACCGTCGCGAGCTACACGGCGCGCTTCGCCGAGCCCACGCTCACTCTCGATGCTTCTGCCGACGGCAACTGGCGGGGATCCGTCGAACTCCTCGAAGTCCCCACCGCCACGCCCAGCTACGCCGTCACCTCCACCGAGACGCGCTTCCCTGGCTCGGCGCTCAAGGCCGCGCTGCTCGCGCAGACCCAGGTTGCCATTCCGCTCGTCCGCATTGCGGCCGCCGAGCATACCCTCTACCTCTCCGACCGCCGCGCCTCCGTCGGCGGAAACCTCTATCAGCCGCGCTTGATGAGCTGGGGCGGGATCAGCCAGACGATGGGCGAGGAGGCCGACCAGGCGAGCTTCGTCTTCGGCAACGGCGACCGCGTGTTCACGTCGCTGGTAAACCTTGTCGACCTGTTTAAGGCCGAGATTGAGTTTTCGGCCTTCCATGCAGGCACCGGCGTGAAGATCGACATCTGGAAGGGGTTCATCGGCTCGTGGTCGTTCGACGGTGGGCCGGAGTTTCGCATCGAGGCGCACGACGGGCTCTATGCGCTGCGCCTGGGTTATCCCGCGCGCAAGATCGTCCGCCAGGATTCCGACACCCGACGCGCGTTCGCGATCGCAAACCAGCCCGTCAATGTGGGCGGCAAGAAGGGGATCAGCCGGATCACGAGCGTCTCGGTCGCGAACGACACCGCCTACGGGCGGCCCGTGAAAGACATCTGGGCCAACTCCGCCACGGCGCTGCCGGTCGAGTGTGACGTCATTGCCGGGCGCGATGAGAGCGAATTCTATGCCGCCCTGGGCGTTGTGGGCCGCGGACCTTTGAGCGGCTACGGCCCGGGCCACACCCTCGATGGCCAGCCCCACCACGGGCCCGGCAACCTTGGCTTGCGCTTGGCCTATGGCGGAACTCCTGCGACCGGCGATGAAACTGCCGCCAACCTGCAGCCGGATCAGGGGAGCGACTCGTTTGCCCTCGATGCCGTTGGCGCGCCGCTGCCTGTGAATCCGCTTGACGGCGTGGCTTTCTTGCAGATTCGCCGGACGGACGAAAAGGGTATCCAGGCCGTGCGGGCTGAGGAGCGCCGGATGACGGCGTACGTGACCGCCGGTCTGGGTGGATGGACCTGGTCGGGCGCCGGGCCGTACACGCGCGCGTGGCAAACGAGCCTGACGAATCCCATCTGGATCGCCATCAACACATACCTGAACGGGCTCGGGCAGTTGTGGGCCACCGACGCCGAGCAGCAGGCGCGCTTCGATGTGGGCGCGGCCGTCGCGGCGGCGGGAATCTGCGATGCATACGTGGATCCTGTCATCGGGACGGGTACGGAACGGCAGTTCACCTTCCAGGGGATCATCGGCGAGGAGAAGCCGCTTCGGGATTGGATCCAGGAAATCCTCTCCTCGTGCCTGGGCTATGCGACGCTCGCCTTCGGAAAGCTCAAGGTCGGCATCCGGTCCAACTCCTCCACCATTGAGGCCTTCACCGCCGGCAACATCCTGTTTAACAGCCTCCAGCTTTCGAGCCGCTCGCCCAGATTCAATGACCTGACGGTTGCGTTTTCGGACGTCGACTACGGCTTCCAGCAGAACACCGTCAATCTCAAGGATTCAGACCACATCGGCGCGACCGGGACGCCGCTGAAGGCGAACGTGAACCTGCTTGGCGTTACCGGCAAGAGCCAGGCCGCGCGCATTACCACCGTGAAGCTGCGGGAGGAGTTGGGCGGACTGACCCAAGCAGAGCAGCGCGCCGCACGCCGCGTGGAATTCCGGACGACGATCCTGGCGCTCAATGTCGAGCCGGGCATGGTCTGTTCGATGACCGCCGCGGACATGCCGGGCGGCACGGGCGAATTCCGGGTGACGAGTTGGCGGCTGAACCCGGACTGGTCGATCGATGTCGCGGGAGAGTCGACCTGCGATGCGATGTATGACCTCACCGTGGGCGACAAGCCCACGGATGTCCAGCCGGACCCGCTGCCCGAGCGCCAGGTGTATCCGGTCGACGTCGGCGGCACCGTAGGCCAAAACCTGCTCCACAACATGGGCTTCGAGCGGGGCCTCACGAACTGGCACGGCTCGATCCCGGCGGCCGGAATCACGATTGTCCAGACCGATCCAGATACCGGCATGAGCTGCCTCAGGATCGCGGCGACGGGCGCGACCGAGATCCACCAGCCTGCGGGATTCGCCGACGGCGAGGGCGACGTGCTGCCGTGCGACGAGGACGAGACGTTCCTGTTTCGGGGCCGGTACCGTTTCGATGCCGGATCGGCGGTCGTTTCTGCCCAGGCCCGCATTGCGTTTTATGACGCGGCGGGCGGCTACATCGACGCCGGCGCCACGGAACTTGATCCGGCGAAGACCGATTGGGATGACTTCCTGCTCTCGGCCACCGCGCCTGCCGGGGCCAAGTACATGGGCATCTTCCCGTGGTTTGGGGAACTTCTCTCCGGCGCCGTCTACCTCGACACCCTGGTCGCCGAGCGCAGCGTCTCGCTGAATGAACCGGCTATCGGCGAGATTTCGGAGATTAACGCTACGGCGGCGATCAGCGTCGACGACGGCATCGTGATTGATGTCTCCGCAGCTTGCCCCACGGATGAGAACTTCGCCGGCTGCGAGGTCTTCGCCGAGTTGCCGAAGGCCACGGACCCGGATCCCGCGCAGCCGACATTGCCCGGAGCGCTCAGCTACAAGGGCTGGTGGTTTGCCGAGAGCGGCGGGACTCTGGCTGGCACGCTCACTTTGCCGCTGCCGCAGGTCGCGTACCTGCAGAACCTGCCTGACGGTCAACTGACCGTTGTCCTCTATTTCCTGTCGCGCGCATATGGCTACGCGAACCGGTTCACGCGCCTCACCGCCATCGAGCCGATGGCGCCCGAGGGCCACACCGTCGCGGTCGCACTCACCCTCGATTTCTCGGACGTTTTGCAGGAGCTGGCCGACCCGCTGGGCGACGTGACGATCCTTGAGACGCAGGTCGGACCGGCGCCCAATGGCGGCGTCACGATCGAGGCCACCTACAGGCCACCAAACGTCGGCGGCCTTTCACCGAACATCGGATCGTTCAAGGGCGTCGCCGGGCATAGCGTGCTCGCCGGGTCTCTGATGAAGTCGCATGGCGATTTCATCTATGAGGGCAATCAGGATCCGACAGCCATCGACGCCATCGGCCATGCGTCGCTGGTGATCGAGAAGCCCGAGACGTTGCCGGCCACGGTCGTCGTCCAGCTGCCGTCGTTTGACACCGAAACGCGGCGCATGCCGCAGCGGATCGGCTGGAGCGAGGGTGATCCGGTCGGGGTGCCCTCGGGCTGGGGCACGGTGGTGACCGTCACCGAGGAAGCGCTGGCGTTTTCGGCGCCCGCGATCGCGGGCGTTGTGGTGGAAACAAAGAACGTCCCCGGCGAGGGCTGGAAATACCGCCTGGCGGTGACACTTGCGGGAACCTTCGCCAACCACCCGAACTACGAAGCCGCCAAGGTCTTCTATCGCGATCCTGAAGACCCGCTCCCAGCGGCGCCCGAGGGCTGGCTCAACCTGCGCCAGGTCGCCTTCCACATGCGGGGCGATCCGTCTCTGACCGTCCTCTCAGACTGGCATCCGATCATCGCCGGGACCAACGTCGCCGCGCATCTGCGGGCGGTGGCTTACGAAACCGGCGGCGATAATCCGCTGTGGTCTGCCGTTTACGGTCCGGTCGCCATCGCGCTGCCCAAAGACGATGCCCGCGACGATGCGGGCCACGAGCATAACTTCGCTGTCACGCTCGACGGCTATCACTCGGACGGCAACGGCGTCGTTTACGCCAAGCTGAACGTCACGTTTTCGCCCCTCGCCGGGAGCCGGTATGTCTACGGCATCTGGGAGTACCGGGGCGAGGCCTTGCCGCCCTCGGCGTCACTTTGGACGGCGACCGACGCCAACTTCATCGCCAGCCCCGGCACGATGTGGGTTCCGGTGCCGGAAGAAGAACCGGTCACCATCTGGTACGCGCTGGTCGTCTCGGACCGCGATGGCGGTGTTTGGCTCACGCCCGCGGACTATGTCTCTGATCCTCTGGCGACCGCGAGCGTCACCATCCAGCCGCGCGGGCCCTCGGACCAGGTCACGAACTTCTCGGTGACCGTGGGCCGCGACGAAGCCCAGGACGTCCCGCAGGGTTGGTTCATCTTCCAATTCGATGTCCCGGCCGACCCGGACTTCTTCTGCGTCGACTTCTTCCGCCGGCCCGCGGACCAGAATGGCACCCCTTTGGCCGACTGGGGCGTCGACCCGGTTTGTAGCCTCCAGGCGCCGGGCCGCCAGGATGGCTCGTGGGCGATTCCGGCCGAAGAGCACTGGATCTTCAAAGCCGTCGCCGTCAACGATCTCGGTGAGCGGAACGAAGTCGATCCGCCGACGTGCTTCGTGACTATCACGGCATCGGCGAGCGGCGTCAGAGCTGGGCGGCTGGACCCCGGTGCGGTGGACGGCCCGCTGTCGGTGGACCTCTTGGGCCGCGTTACGGTGGGCCTGAATGCCATCCTGTCGGACCACATCGATTCGTTGGCGGTGGAGAAACTCTTCGGCCTGATCCAGTCGAGCCAGATCGGGTCCATCCTCGCATCGAAGATCTCGGGCACGATTTTGAGCGACCAGATCGGCTCAATTGAGGCGTCGAAGATCGCCGGCACGATCCAGTCGAGCCAGATCGAGTCCATTGCCGCCACGAAGATCACCGGGACGCTCCAGGCGGCCCAAATTGCCAGCGTCGCCGCCACGCAGATCACAGGCTCGATCCAGGCCAATCAAATCGCCTCGCTGGCGGCCTCGCAAATCACGGGCGTCATCGTCACCAATCAACTGGCCGACAGCATCCTCAATACGGCCCGGGTCTTGGGCGCGAACCTCGCGCTGCCTGTGTATGTCGCCTCGCTGCCGACGCTGCCGAGCGCAGATTACCCCGTGGGCACGCTCGTTCTGCGGACGTCGGATAAGACGCTGTGGGAGAACGTCTCCGGTGCCTGGGCCGCGAAGACGGCGTCTGAATCGCTTACCGGCAAGATCGCCGCCAGTGATGTCGTCTCGGTGAACGCCTCGACGCTGGTCGGATTGATCACCGCGGGCCAGATCCAGTCGATTGCCGCCACGCAGATCACAGGATCGATCGCGTCGGATCAGATCGCTTCCATCGCCGCGACCAAGATTAGCGGGTCGATTTCGAGCAACCAGATCGAATCGCTCGCTGCCACGAAGATCACGGGCTCGATCACCAGCGCGCAGATCGAATCGATCGCCGCCACGAAGATCACCGGGTCGATCTCGTCCGATCAGATCGCCTCCATCGCGGCTTCGAAGATTACGGGAACCATCTCGGCCTCGCAGATCGGCTCGATCAACGCGACCTCGATCACCGGCACGATCGTCGCCAACCAGATCGGCTC
>CAZSBK010000180.1:0-5695 GCA_964604945.1 uncultured Candidatus Solibacter sp. | reverse complement strand
AAACTCGCTTCCCTGGCGCGGCACTCAAGGCCGCACTGCTTTCGCAGACCCAGGCCGTGATTCCGTTGGTCCGCGTCATTGCCGGCGAGCATACCCTCCTTCTCTCCGACAGACGCGTCACGATCGGCGGCAATCTCTATCAGCCGCGCCTGCTGAGCTGGCGTGGAATCAGCCAGGCCACCGACGGTGAAGCCGACCAGGCCAGTTTCGTTTTCGGCAACGGCGACAGGGTTTTCGCGGCCCTGGTGAACGAAGTTGATCTGTACAAGGCCGAGATCGAATTCTCGGTCTTTCACGCCGGTACGGGCGTAAAGCTCGACTTCTGGAAGGGATTCATTGGCTCCTGGTCGTTCGACAGCGGACCGGAGTTCCGTGTCGAGGCGCAGGACGGACTGTATGCACTGCGGTTGGGTTATCCTGCGCGCAAGATCGTGCGGCAGGACGACGACCCGCGCCGGGCCTTTGCGATCCCGAACCAGCCGGTCAGTGTGGGCGGCAAGAAGGGGATCAGCCGGATCACCAGTGTCTCGGTCGCCAATGACACGGCCTACGGACGCCCGGTCAAAGATATCTGGGTCAACTCCGCGAACGCGCTGCCGATTGAGTGCGACGTGATCGCGGGCCGCGATGAGAGTGAGTTCTATGCCGCGCTGGGGGTCGTGGGCCGAGGACCGATTAGTGGCTACGGCACCGGGCATACTCTCGACGGCCAGTCGAATCACGGTCCCGGCAGCCTGGGCCTCAGGCGCGCATTTGGAGGTACGCCGGCGACCGGCAGCGAAACCGCCGCCAACAACCAACCGGATGCCGGCAGCGATTCGTTTGCCCTCGACGAAGTTGGAAATCCGCTCCCAGTGAACCCGCTTGACGGCGTCGCATTCCTGCAGATTCGCAGGACCGATGAAAAAGGGATTCAGGCAGTTCGCGCGGAAGAGCGGAAGATGGCCGCCTATGTCACCGGTGGTCTCGGCGGATGGATCTGGTCCGGCGCCGGGCCGTACTCGCGGGCCTGGCAGACGAGTCTCACAAACCCGATCTGGATTGCCATCAACACGTTCCTCAACGGGCTGGGCCTGATGTGGGCGACCGACGCTGCGCAGCAGGCCCGTTTTGACGTCGGCGCGGCCATCGCAGCAGCTACCGTGTGCGACGCCACGGTCGACCAGATCATCGGGACGGGAACTGAACGGCAATTCGCCTTCCAGGGAATCATCGCCGAGGAGAAGCCGCTGCGTGACTGGATCCAGGAGATCCTGGCGTCTTGCCTGGGCTTTTCGACGCTGGCCTTCGGCAAACTCAAAGTCGGCATCCGGTACAACTCCTCTGCCGTTGAAGCCTTCACCACCGGCAACATCCTCTTCAACAGCTTGCAGCTTTCGAGCAGATCGCCGAGATTCAATGACCTGACGGTCGCCTTCGCCGATGCCGATTACGGCTATCAGCAGAACACGGTCAACCTGAAGGATTCAGACCACATCGCTTTCACCGGGACACCGCTGAAGGCCAATGTGAACCTACTGGGCGTTACCGGCAAGAGCCAGGCCGCGCGGATCACCACAATCAAGCTGCGGGAAGAGTTGGGCGGCCTTTCTGCCGCGGAGCAGCGCGCCGCCCGCCGGGTGGAGTTCCGGACGACGATCCTGGCGCTGAATGTCGAACCAGGGATGGTCTGCTCGATGTCCGCTCCCGACATGCCGGGCGGAACGGGCGAGTTTCGAGTCTCGAGTTGGCGGCTGAACCCGGACTGGTCGATCGACGTCGCCGGCGAAACAACCTGCGACTCCATATACGACCTCACTGTGGGCGAGAAACCCACGGATGTCGAGCCTGAGCCGCTGCCGACGCGCCAGACCTATCCGGTCGATGTCGGCGGCACGGTGGGCCAGAACCTGCTCCGCAACATGGGTTTCGAGCGGGGCCAGACGAACTGGCACGGTTCGATCCCAACGCCGGGAATCACGATCGTCCAAACCGATCCCGATACCGGCATGAGTTGCCTTCAGATTGCCGCCACGGGCCAGACCGAGATTCATCAGCCCACGGGCTTTGCCGACGGCGAGGGCGACGTACTGCCGTGCGACGAGGGCGAGGCCTTCCTATTTCGTGGCCGGTACCGCTTCGACGCCGGATCGGCGGTGGTCGCCGCACAGGCGAGGATCGCTTTCTATGACGCGACCGGCGGCTACATCGACGCCGGCGCGACTGACCTCGATCCGGCGAAGTCGGACTGGGATGACTTCCTGCTTTCCGCCACTGCTCCGGCGGGAGCCAAGTACATGGGCATCTTCCCGTGGTTTGGGGAACTGCTCTCCGGCGCCGTATACCTCGACACCCTAGTCGCCGAACGCAGCGTCTCGCTCAACGAGCCCGCCATCGGGGAGGTCTCCGAAATCAGCTCCACGGCGGCGATCAGCGTCGCCGACGGCATTGTCATCGGGCTCTCGGCAGCCTGCCCAGCGGATGACAACTTTGCCGGCTCCGAGGTCTTCGCCGAGAAGCCGCAGGAGGCAGACTCGGACCCTGAACACCCGACGATGCCAGGGCAGCTTGCGTACAAGGGCTGGTGGTTCGGGGAAAGCGGCGGCACACTCGCCGGCGAGGTTGTCCTGCCGCTTCCTCCGACCGGATATCTTCAGAGCCTGCCCAACGGCAAGCTCACCGTCATCATCTACTTCCTCTCGCGCGCCTACGGCTACGCTAACCGCTTCACGCGCCTGACCGCTGTTGATCCGATGGCGCCCGAAGGCCACACAGCGGCGATCGCGGTGACGCTCGATTTCACCAATGTCCTGCTGCAACTGGGTGATCCGTTGGGCGACGTTTCGATCCTTCAGACGCAAGTCGGCCCTGCCCCCAACGGCGGCGTGACGCTGGCCGTGGACTACAGGCCACCGAATGTCGGCGGCCTTGTACCGAATATCGGCACCTTCAAGGGAGTCACGGGCCATACAGTCCTCGACGGAGAACTCATGAAGTCTCACGGGGACTTCATTTATGAAGGCACCGCCGATCCCACAGCCGTCGACGCCATCGGCAAAGCGATGCTGGTCATCGACAAGCCAGAGACACTGCCGGCCAAAGTCGCCCTCCAGTTACCGTCGTTCGACACCGAGACCAAGCGCATGCCGCAGAAGATCGCCTGGGACGAGGGCGATCCGTCAAACGTCCCGCAGGGTTGGGGCGTCGTCGTCACGATCACAGCAGAGGACCTGGCATTCTCTGCCCCAACCATCTCGAACGTCGTTGTCGAGACAAAGAACGTCCCCGGAGAGGGTTGGAAATACCGGCTTGCTGTCACGCTCGCCGGGACCTTCGCCGCGCACCCAAACTACGAGGCCGCGAAGGTCTTCTACCGCGACCCGGAGGACACGCTGCCCAGCACGCCGGAGGGCTGGCTCCTATTGCGCCAAGTGGCAAGCCACGCGAAGGGCGACCCGTCGTTGACCGTGTTCTCGGATTGGTTTCCCATCATTGCCGGGACCAACGTCGCCGCGCACTTGCGAGCCGTGGCATATGAAACCGGCGGCGACAACCCGCTCTGGTCCGCCGTTTACGGCCCGGTCGCGATCGCTCTGCCCAAAGACGACGCCCGCGACGACACGGGCCACGACCACAACTTCAGCGTCACCCTGGACGGCTATCACTCCGACGGCAACGGCGCGGTGATGGCTAAGCTCAACGTCTCGTTCACGCCGCTTCCGGGGAGCCGTTACGTTTACGGGATCTGGGAGTACCGCGGAGACGACCCGCCTCCTTCCCCGACACTGTGGACCGCGACCGATGCCAACTTCGTCGCTGGTTCGGGCACGATGTGGGTGCCGGTGCCGGAAGATGAACCGGTCACCATCTGGTACGCGCTGGTGGTGTCAGACCGTGACGGCGGCGTCTGGCTCACGCCTTCCGACTACGTCTCCGATCCCCTGCCAACGGCATCCGTAACGATCCAGCCGCGCGGAGCCTCGGATCAGGTCACCGGCTTCTCGGTCACCGTCGGCCGCGACGAGTCGCAGGATGTCCCTCAGGGCTGGTTCATCTTCAACTTCACGGTCCCCACTGACCCGGACTTCTTCTGTGTCGACTTCTTCCGGCGACCGGCGGACCAGAACGGCACTCCGATTGGCGACTGGGGCGTTGATCCGGTGTGCAGCCTGCAGTCGGCGGGGCGGCAGGACGGCTCCTGGGCGATTCCGGCCGAGGAGCATTGGATATTTAAGGCCGTCGCCGTCAACGATCTCAGTGAACGTAACGAGGTCGATCCGCCAACCTGCTTTGTGACGATCCAGGCAGCCACGAGCGGCGTGAAGGCGTCGCGGCTGGACGGATCCGCCGTGGGTGGGCCGATCTCCATTGATCTGAACGGCAAGGCCACGATCATCAACGGAGCGATTCTCTCGGATCATATCGACTCGCTCAGCGTGCAGAAGCTGAACGGCTTGATCCAATCGAGCCAGATCGGCTCGATCGCGGCAGACAAGATCTCGGGCACCATCTCGAGCGACCAGATTGGATCCATTGCCGCGTCCAAGATCAGTGGCACGATTCAGTCAAGCCAGATCGACTCCATCGCAGCGTCGAAAATTGCCGGGTCGATCCAGGCGAATCAAATTGCCTCGCTGGCCGCCACACAGATCACAGGCTCAGTCCAGGCGAACCAGATCGCGTCGCTCACGGCAGCGCAGATCACTGGGGTCATCGTGACCCAGCAACTCGCCGACAGCATCCTGAACACGGCCCGATTGCTCGGGGCGAATCTCGGGCTTCCGGTCTATGTGGCTTCGCTTCCGACGCTGCCCAATGCCGACTATCCGGTGGGTACGCTTGTCCTTCGGACATCAGACAAGACGCTGTGGGAAAACGTCAGCGGCTCCTGGGCTGCGAAGACGGCATCTGAATCGCTTACTGGCAAGATCGCCGCAGCCGATGTCGTTTCGGTGAACGCATCTACCCTGGTCGGTCTGATCGCGGCAGCGCAGATCCAGTCGATCGCCGCCACGCAGATTACCGGGTCGATTTCCTCCGATCAGATCGCTTCGATTGCTGCAACCAAGATCAGCGGGTCGATATCCAGCAACCAGATCGAGTCCATCGCCGCCTCAAAGATCAGCGGTTCGATCACGAGCACGCAGATTGAATCCATCGCGGCGACGAAGATCACCGGGTCGATCTCTTCCGATCAGATCGCCTCGATCGCCGCTTCGAAGATCACCGGTACGATTTCGGCCAGCCAGATCGGATCGATCAACGCGAATTCGATCACTGGCACGATCATCGCCAACCAGATCGGCGCGGTGAACGCAAACATTGTCGTCATCAGCCAAGCGATCCCGTTTGGCGCGATCTGGACTTCCGGCTCGGTCACGGCTGTGGGATCGATCTACTCGGACACGGGCAACATTGTCGCGACCACGGGAACGCTGCGCGGCGCGGGGCTCCACATCACGGGAAGCGGGATCTACGTCGATAGCCCGGCGTCGTTTCGCAGCGCCATCGGCGCGGCAGCGAGTCCAGTGGCCTGGGCTGATGTGACAGGGAAACCGTCCGTCTTTCCGCCCGATGTGCATTCGCACAACTATGCTTCGGCCAGCCACACGCACACCGTCCAAGTGAGCCTCGGAATGAACAAATCCTGGATCCAGGATTTGAACTCGAACTGGTACGAAGTCGTCACCGACGTCTGGGTCGCATCCGTCACGGT
>CAZSBK010000179.1:0-5825 GCA_964604945.1 uncultured Candidatus Solibacter sp. | reverse complement strand
CGCCCCGGCCTACGGTTCGGCCACCCTCTACGCCAAGGACGCCATGACCGGCCTGCGCTTGATGAACGCCCTCACTGACCCGTCCCAGCGCGCCTCCACCCTCGCCGACCATCAGCCCGCCGCCGCCGTCGAAGCGCCCGCCATTACTTTGCCCGCCGGGCCGAATCTCTCCACCGCGCGCAGCCCCAAGGTCCGCACCTCGATCCCCATCCCTGCCCTGCCCTACCCCGATCGCAAACTCCGCGTCGTGCCCGATCTGGCCGAGGTCTGGAGTTACATCAATCCGTTCATGCTCTATGGCCGCCATCTCGGTTTCAAGGGCGGCTTCGAAAAGGCGCTGCACGACCGCGATCCGAAGGCCCTCGCCCTGCTTCACGACGTGGACGAAGTGAAGCGCGACGCCATGCAATGGATGAAGGTCCGCGCCGTCTGGCGCTTCTTTGAAGCCGAACGCGACGGCAATTCCATCCGCCTCTTCGAAGCCGGCTCGGATGCGCCGGTCCATGTGTTCAACTTCGGCCGCCAGTCGAAGGACGACGGCCTTTGTCTGAGCGACTACATTCTCGACGCCGATGAATCGGGCCGCCGCGACCAGATCGCCTTGTTCGTTGTCACCGCCGGCGAAGGCGTCCGCGAACGCTCTGAAGCGGCCAAGAACGCCGGCGCATTCTTCAACGCGCACGCCATGCAGGCGCTGGCCATCGAGACTGCGGAAGCCTGCGCCGAATGGCTCCATCGCCGCCTGCGCGAGGACTGGGGCTGCCCCGACCCGCCCACGCTCACCATGCAGGAGCGCTTCACCTCCCGCTATCGCGGCAAGCGCTATTCGTTCGGTTACCCCGCCTGCCCGAACCTCGACGACCAGCAGGGCCTCTTCGCCTTGCTCCGCCCCGAGGAGATCGGCGTCACGCTCACCGAAGGCATGATGATGGAACCCGAAGCCTCAGTCAGCGCCCTGGTCTTCCACCACTCCGATTGCGCCTACTTCACCGCAGAGTGAGCAAGTGTCTCCTCACCCTGACACGAACCCGGAGGAATGCATGACGACCATCGTCATCGGCGGCTCAAGAGCGTCCTCCAGGCTGTCGCCGGAGATCATCGCCCGGCTGGAGGACTTCATCGAACGTGGTGCATGATCCTGATCGGAGACGCCAATGGGGCCGACAAGGCTGTCCAGCAGTATCTTGCGTCGAGGTCCTATGCCAACGTCACGGTCTTCTGCATGGCCTCCTGCCGGAACAACACCGGCAGTTGGGAAACGCGCCGGATCACAGCGGCCTCCTCGAAGAAGGGCTTCGACTACTACGCCACGAAGGACATCGCCATGGCCCGCGAAGCCCAATGTGGCTTCATGCTCTGGGACGGGAAGAGCCGCGGCACTCTGCACAACGTCCTGAACCTGATTGGAGCCAACAAGAAAGTCCTGGTCTACTTCTCTCCGGACAAATCCTTCCATAAGCTCTCGACCCAGGCAGATCTGCAAGCTCTTCTCGCCCGTTGCGACCAGCACGAAATCGAACGCCTCCAGATCAGCCTCGCCGCGTCGGCTGGCCGGCAGGGCCAGTTGCCGCTGCGGGCGAACTAGGCGTTAAGCAGAGAGCGCGTGTGCCGCGTTCGTTTTCATGGTGGTTCCTCTTCGCGCCCTTGCGGCTCGGGTATCCCGTCGTCCGCCATCCTCGACCCCCTCGTAAACGCCACCCCAGCCGCCACCCGCAGCCGGCGAGCCGCCTACATCAGCGGTAGCTCCCTTCGAACTTAATGGAAACCCCCACTCAGCCGTCAGACCACATGTGAGAGGATTCGTTTTGGAAACAAAGCAGACCCAGCGGCCCAAAGTCCCGTCAAAAGACATTCGAGTGTTTGCTGTCCCAATTCGTGGCCGCGGGGGCGCCTGACCATTCATTGCTAACGCCGTTGGGAGGCGGTAGCAAGGGCGTCGATGAGTGTTTTCCACAGATGAACGCCGGCTGCGGCTGTGGAAACCTCGCTTCGCTCAAAAGATGCCCAATCCAGCTATAAGGCTGTCCCGGAAACCTTATCGATCGGTGGTTCGCCCTTCGGCTGACAATCTACGGATGGGCTTTTTATTTCGGGGAAGGATTCACTCCCAACACGGAAACTTGGAGGAACGTTTGCGTTCGCTGTGGCTCTGCTCACCCCGCGGCCTAGCTGAAAAGTGTCGGATGAGTGAAAGAGCACCTCATCTTTCCGTCACTTTTCGCTTGCCCTTCGTGCGGAGCGACTAACTACTTACAGAACACTAAATGCCACGGTTCTCCATCTGCCCGCTTCTTTATAAGGCCGCGCAGATGGAGAACCTAGGAATCGCATCCCTGCTTAGTTCGATACTCTCTTCGGTATCAGTTTCTGCATCTGCGAGATCCTGCCCAGAAGCGCCTGTCTGCTTCCAGAGTCTAGGCTCTTCATTAGAAGGACGGCATCCGAGTGCAACAGTTCAGTCCTCTCCGCGCGGATCGAACCAAGGAGTACAGATTGTTCCGCTCCCTTGAGCGCCAAGATGCTCTGTGCTTGTGTTCTCAACTGCGCCTCTTTGGAACTAAACTCAGCCGCAACCGAAAGTACTTTTTGGTGCTCCTCTTTTGGGATTCCCAAGTGGCTCAGAAAAGTACTTCTCGCCGTCTCCGGAGCCATGTCAAGAGTAGCAAACATGTGCTCAAAGAACTCAATGTTGGCAGTTACCTGCACCTGAAGTGGTGGCTCGGCCGCCACCAATGCTGTGAACATTACAAATGTGCTGAGAGCCGATAGTAGCTTAGACATTATTAGTAGCCTCCACATCCCGAAGTCTGGTTGTTTGAGAGAGCAGGATACCAGGCGGCTGGCAGATACAAGCCACCTACCAAATTACCAGCGACACAGTTATTTTGAACGGTCAGCCCAAGAACCGGCGGACCACTTCCAGTTCGACATGCAGATGCCTCGACCCCGTAGCTTTGCCCAGCAGTGAGCCATAGATTACTTATTGTAATTGTCTCGGACTGCGGCTTGCCCGTCATCGTGTGGATCCGAATCGCTGGGAATCCCCAACATCCGTTGTACCCATGCCCGCGTTCATTGTTGTTAGAGATCGGATACGCCGAGGGGTTGGTGCTACTGACCGAGATGTTGTGCACTCCTTCCATGTATATACCTTCTCCAGTGTTATTTTGAATTACATTATCGACAAGAGCGATATTGGAGCCGTGTAGTTCAACTCCGACGGCCCAAAAGTCGTTGGGGCAGCTTGGCCCGTTTGTGAAACTGTTGTTCTGCACTAGAACATCATTGGATCCAGTATCCAAATCAATTTGACCACCCGGCGCGCCGAAGAGACATTTTGTATGGTTGTAATTGAATGAGTTGTAGGCAATAAGCGCATTGTTGAGGTCAAAGCCGATTGCATTTACGCCAATACTGTAGAACCACGAATTTGAGACGTTTAGGCATCGACTCGGAGACCAACCACTTGCGTCCGAGCACTGCGTGCCGCCGTTGCTGGTATAAATGCCTAAGTATTCGAGCCCCTGCAAATTGACGTATGTGACCGCCTGGGGCTTCGTGTTGTCCGTGCCTAGGGCGAAATATGGTGAGCTGATGAACAGCGCGTTGCCGGTCACCATGCAGTATGAGCATCCGTAAAGATTTAGCTCAAACGATGTAGAGGTTGCTCCATTGTATCTGTTACCGTCAAAATATATGTTGCGGATGGTGACCCAGCTTGGATTCGATCCTGAGTCTGTGTACATGAGTTCTTGCGTAAATCCCACTGAGCGGCGCAGCACTGGCCAAGGCCATGCCCCGTCGACGGTTATGTTGGAACGCCTGACCCAGAGTGTACTTGATATCAAATACTCACCGGACTGAAGCACACATGTGGAGTCCTAGTTGCCCGTGTTATACCCGATGCAGTCTTCGAACTGTGCCAGTGTCAGCGGCACAGTTGCAAACGACAGCATTGGCAGTGTGAATAAGAGAAGCGCTAGTGGTAGCAGTTTCATGCCTACATACTGGGCTGGATTGTCGCACGTGTCAAGCAAAATCGTCTGGAATGAGTGGTGAAATAGATAGAACTAAGCGCTGCCTCTGACAACAATCGTAAGGCATTGGAACGCACTATAAATAACATATAAGTCTAGTATGTTTCGAGATCCGGTACGCGATGTCTCCGTCGTTCACTCCCATTCTCCAGGCTCACTAATAGCAGGCGGCCAATCACGGCAATACGACGACGGTGCGCAAGACGCTGGAAGAGGCGCAGGCCAACGCGAAGCTGTTGAACGAGCGTGGTGTCGAAGAGTTGGTAGCCGACAAGGGCTACCAAAGCGGAGCCACTTTGGTGGCGATGCATCAGGAGTCGGTGAGGACCTACATTCCGGAGCCGGAGCGAAGGCGGCGGAAATGGCAGGGTCGGGAGACCGAGCAACAGCGGGTGTATGCCAACCGGCGGCGGGTGCAGGGCCGGCGCGGCAAGCAACTGCAGAAGCTGAGGTCGGAGATGACGGAGCGGAGTTTCGCTCACATGTACGAAACGGGCGGGATGAGTCGAACCCACCTGCGGGGCCGGGACAACATCCTCAAACGGGCGCTGATTCAGGCGATGGCCTTCAACCTGGCGTTGATGATCCGGACAAAATACGGGATGGGCAAGCCGAGAAGCCTCGGAACGAGCTTGGATCCGGTTCTGGTCCTGCAGATCGCACTGGCAACGCTCTATATGGCCTGGTCGGCGGACAGCGACGAATTCGAATCGTGCGCTGCCTGAATTCGCCCAGTCGGTGTCGTCCGTCGGCAGCCAGCCAAAAAGGCACTTCTACCACGGGCTGCTAGCTGTAATATGGTGCTACAGTGCCGCTCAAGAATCTGATCAAAGCACTCGCTGCGAGAATCGGCGTGGGTATTTTTAACGTCCGGGGGTCGTTATGCCCAGGATGGCCTCTTCACTGTCCACAGTGATTCGTTTCGTTCCGATCCGGCCTTCCGGCGTGCTTACGAACGTGGAATCCAGGCGAGCCACGGGGTTGACCCGGCATTTGAATGGCGGGTACATATTGCCCTTTGGGCCGCACGAACCGCCCTGCGCGTTGATGGCGGCTTTGTTGAATGTGGAGTGAATGCGGGCTTCATCAGTTCCGCGATAATGTGGAGTGAATGCGGGCTTCATCAGTTCCGCGATAATGCAGAAGCTAGGGTGGAACGCGGTCGGCAGGCGGTTTTATCTGATCGATACCTTTGACGGCCCCATTCTGACGCAGTATTCCGAGCAGGAAGTTCGGAGCGGCAGGCTCACCGCTGCCAAGCAGGCACTCGAAGCCGGAGCGTACGTGACCGATATGGATCGGATTCGTGCGAACTTTGCGACATGGCAGAACACGGTAGTCGTCCAAGGTGCAATCCCTGAAATTCTCGCAAAAACCGAATTCAGCGGCGTTGCGTTTGTTCACGTCGACATGAACTGCACGCTGCCGGAGTTGGCTGCGTTTCAGTTCTTTTGGGATCGGCTATCGCCCGGTGGCGTAGTCTTATTTGACGATTACGCATACTACGGGCATGGTTCCCAACGTGACGCTATCGATGCAGCGGCACGCGCACGGGGGACTGAAGTGCTGTCCCTGCCGACGGGTCAGGGACTGATTATAAAGTGAAAGCATGACTGTTGGTCCAGGCCGCACAGCAGTGCGGATTTGATTGAGGTTTGCATTCGGGGTCAGAAAACGGCGCTATCGTACATCACCTTGTTGCCCCCGACGTACCGTTTGATCCCTACTGCGAACGGGTCACTCTCGAAAATCCATCCTAAGTCATTGATTCCCCGTTAATCGGCGTGA
>CAZSBK010000178.1:0-5918 GCA_964604945.1 uncultured Candidatus Solibacter sp. | reverse complement strand
AGGCGGCCGCACAGTGGGCGCCGGCACGGTGAGCGAGGTGATCGAGTAAGGATTGCCGGCAAGTGAATTCCGGCCTGGAGCGGGTCATCCGCTCCAAGCCGGGGTAGAATGAAAACGAAGGATTAAGTTGGATAGAGAAGAGTCTGGCTAAGAGTAGGGGGTTAGGTTAAGGGTAGACCTGCGGTCTCCAAAACCGCTAGTGGGGGTTCGAATCCCTCACCCCCTGCCACCCGCAACGGTTCTCTCTGGAATTCCCATGGCAGCACAAACGACGGCAGTAGCGG
The DNA here is from genome assembly GCA_964604945.1 of uncultured Candidatus Solibacter sp. Lineage (GTDB taxonomy): Bacteria > Acidobacteriota > Terriglobia > Bryobacterales > Bryobacteraceae > PNKE01. The sequence continues at coordinate 5,634 of CAZSBK010000178.1, read as the reverse complement.
CAGACAGCGGAGCGGCCAAGAAGGCTCTTTCGCTATTTGGCAAGGTGAGCGATTACATCGACGACTTGAAAACGGAGATGAAGCATGTCACCTGGCCAGCCAAGAAGCAGGTTCAGGCGACCACGGCCGTAGTGATCATCAGTGTTTTCCTTTTCGCCGCTTACTTCGCCGCCGTCGACCTGATTTTGGGACGCGCGATCAGCAAGGTATTCGATTCGCTCGCCAAGCCGTAAGCGCACTGCGCGAACGGCATAGAGGCAGAGAACGGGCACAAGTGAGTATGTCGGAACAGCAATTCGAAAATCCGGACGGCGGGCAGATGGACGATCTCGATCTGGTGGCCGCGGCACCGGAGGAGTCTGTGCCGGCAGCGGACGTGCCGGAGGCCTCCGAGCCATCGGTGGAAGCCTTGCCAGCCGAGGCAACTGAACCAACACCGGCGGCGGCCGTGACTGAAACCGCGACGGAAGCGTTGGTCCCGCCGACGACGGGCGCAGCCGACACCAGGATTCATCGCCCGGGCATGAACTGGTACATCATCCACACGTACTCGGGCTTCGAGAACAAAGTGGCCGAGAGCCTGCGTGCGCGTTCGGATGCCTACGTGTTCAACGAGCGCCTTGGCCAGGTGCTGATTCCGGTTGAAGAGGTGGTCGAGCTGCGCAACGGCAAGAAGGTGACTTCCAAGCGCATGCTGTATCCGGGCTATGTGATGGTGCAGGCGGCCATGGATGACGAGATCTGGCACCACATCAAGAACACTCCGCGGGTGACGGGATTCGTGGGTGGCGGCAACACGCCGGTACCGTTGAGCGACGCGGAAGTGGACAATATTTTCAACCGTCAGGCCAGCGCAGCCGAGCGGCCGCGTCCGAAACTGACGTTCGAGAAGAACGAGACGGTGCGCATCGTCGACGGTCCGTTCACCAACTTCCAGGGCAAGGTCGAGGACATCAACGCCGAGCGCAACACGCTGCGTGTGCTGGTGACCATCTTTGGCCGGGCCACGCCGGTGGAGTTGGAGTTCCTGCAGGTCGAGAAGATCTAGCGAGTGCAAGCGGAAAAGTGCCGGCAGTAGCAAGGCAAACGAGAGCGCGCCAAGTGGGCGGAAGAACGCCGACGGCGCAAAGGAAGAGCAGATATGGCGAAAAAAGTTCAGGCGATGGTGAAGTTGCAGATTCCTGCCGGCAAGGCGACGCCGGCGCCGCCGGTTGGCACGGCGCTGGGTCCGCAGGGCGTCAACATTATGGAATTCTGCAAGGCCTACAACGCCAAGACGTCGGCCAAGGAGCTGGAAGGTTTGATCGTGCCGGTAGTGATCACCGTGTACGCAGATCGGAGCTTCACCTTCATTACCAAGACCCCGCCGGTGCCGGTGCTTGTGAAGAAGTACGTGAATCTGGCGAAGGGATCGGCCGAACCCAACAAGAACAAAGTGGGCAGGATCACCATGGCGCAGGTCGAGGACATCGCCAAGCAGAAGATGCCCGACTTGAACTGTTTCGACATCGAGGCTGCAAAGCGCAACGTGATTGGCACGTGCCGCTCGATGGGCGTAGACGTCATATACTAGGATTCCGCCGGCGCGCCGGCACGGGCGTGGACAACGCCCGGCGGGGCGTGGTAAATTGAAAGTTCGCTCTTTTCCAATCTGAACTGTTGGGAGGCTCAGAGCCCAAGGCGAGTCCAAGCGCGGTCATCGCGCTGGAGGCAAAGCGGAGGGCAGGGCCGTTTGGACCAGTCAACATATGGCAAGCAAACCAGGCAAGAAGTATACCGCTGCGGTCGAGAAGATCGAAAAGCGGCCCTACATGTTAGAGGAAGCGATTCCTCTAGTCCAGAAGATCAAGTTCACCAAATTTGATGAAACCGTCGAGGTGCACATGCGCCTAGGCGTCGATCCGAAGCATGCCGACCAGATGGTGCGCGGCACCGTAGTGTTGCCCAATGGCCTGGGCAAGAAGAAGCGGGTGCTGGTGATTGCCTCTGGCGACAAGATCCGCGAGGCTGAGCTTGCTGGGGCGGATTTTTTCGGCGGTGAGGAGATGGTGGCCAAGATCCAGCATGAGAACTGGTTGGATTTTGACGCTGTTGTGGCTACGCCCGACATGATGCGATCGATGTCGAAGCTAGGCAAGATTCTTGGTCCGCGCGGCCTGATGCCGAATCCAAAGACGGGCACTGTGACACAGGACGTCGCCAAGGCTGTGGAAGAGGTCAAGGCGGGCAAAGTGGAGTTCCGAGTCGACAAGACTGGCGTCATTCACGCCCCGGTGGGAAAGGTCAGTTTTGGCCAGCAGAAGCTACTGGAAAATGCCAGTACTCTGATTCAAGCTGTGCTGCGAGCCAAGCCCGCGGCGGCTAAGGGCAAGTATGTGAAAAGCGCGACGGTCTGTTCGACCATGGGGCCGGGCGTGGCGCTGGACGTGACGCCGTACAATTCGCGCACCGCCTAGGGTGTGGTTAGCGAAGGAAGTTGACGGACAACGATGAAAGACAAGAAGAAAAAACAGGTAGAGTACAACGCCCTGCGCAAGGCGCTCGAAGGCGCGAGCGACTTTTTCGTTACTGGCTTCGACAAAATGACTGTCAGCCAGGACTACGAACTGCGCAAGGCAGTTCGTGCGGCTGGTGGGTTGTACAAAGTGGTGAAGAACACGCTGGCCGAAAAGGCGTCAGCCGATCTGCCGGGCGCCGGCGTGTTGAAGGGTCTGAAGGGGATGTCGGCGATCGCCTACACCTCCACCGATCCAGTGGCGCTGGCTAAGGCACTGAGCGCGTACGGAAAGACCAATCCGGCCTTCACGTTCAAGTCCGGGCTTGTTGAAGGGCGCGCGGTCAATCTGAATGACATTCAGGATCTGGCCAACCTGCCTTCGAAGGAAGAGATTTATGGAAGGCTGCTGTACCTGCTTAACGCGCCGGCGCAGCGGCTAGTGACGGCCATGAACGGCGTGGGCCGCAACCTCGCGGTTGTCGTCGATCAGGGCGTCAAGGAAAACAAGTTTCCTCCTAGTGAGGGAGGTCCAGCGGTTTTGAAATAAGGGCGGCTGGCGAAAGAGTTTAACGACACAGGGAGTTTGGAAGCAATGGCTGATCTCAACGCATTGAAGGACCAGATTAAAGAGCTGACTCTTCTCGAAGCCTCGCAGCTCGTGAAGATGCTTGAAGAGGAACTGGGCGTCTCCGCCGCCGCCGCCTCGGTGGCCGTGGCTGCCGCTCCGGCCGCCGCGGCTGCGCCGGTCGAAGAGAAAACTGAGTTCAACGTGATTCTGACCGCCGCAGGCGCCAACAAGATCAACGTGATCAAAGTTGTTCGCGAGGTGACCAGCCTCGGATTGAAAGAGGCGAAGGATCTGGTTGAGGCCGCACCCAAGGCGATCAAGGAAGGCGTCAACAAGGACGAAGCCGAGTCGATCAAGAAGAAGTTCGTCGACGCCGGCGCCACGGTTGAAGTCAAGTAAGCCGGGCCGGACTGGGTCCGGCTGGTGGCAAGGCTTCACTAACTGCAAGGCGGCCCTGGACTCCGCCGGGAGACTAAATCCCGGACGGAGCGAGGCCGCCATGCGCTTTTGGGGCGGCCATTTGACGCATTGTTTATCTGTTTGTTAAACTGACCTTCAGGAAGTTTGGAACGACACGGGATTTTTCTGCCGTCGCATTAACCAGCTTGCTGGTAAGCTATGCGGCCGCCGAGGGAATGCTGGGCGAGGCCCGGCCCCAGGCGGACATGATCGGCGCCCAGGCGTATTCGAACGATTCTCCGCCCTTGGTGACAGACATCCCTGCGCCGGGCGCCCCCAAAAGGAACACAGTACGATGACCACGCGCCGCCGGAAACGTGCGGCCAGAGTCACGCCAATGTTGGCGGCCCTTGAGGAGGCGGCGTGAAGCGCCGTATCCCGTTTTAGGCGAGTAGGTAAGACAGGAGTGGAGAATGGCGACATCGTCCCAGGGTGGCATCCAGCCCAGAGTTGACTTTTCGAAGATCAGCACTTCGGTTCCGATTCCGAACCTCATTGAAGTCCAGAAGTTGAGCTACATGCGCTTCCTGCAGATGGATATGCTGCCGGACGAGCGCGACGACATCGGGCTTCAGAGCGTATTCCGCAGTGTCTTTCCTATTACCGATTTCCGGGGCTTGAGCGAACTCGAGTTCGTCGACTACGCTATCGGCAACTGGGAGTGCAAGTGCGGCGCGCTGAAGGGTCTAAACCACTTGCGCACAGTCTGCCGCAACCCGGCATGCGGCGCTACCATCAAGACGGATCCGTTTCACCCCGGCGACGTACTCTGCGACAAGTGCGGCACGTTCAACAAGAACGTGGTGACTTTCTGCAACCGTTGCGGTGACCCCGTGGGCCTGCAGCTCAAGTACGACCAGGCCGATTGCGAGGAGCGCGGCATGACCTTCGCAGCGCCGCTCAAGGTGACCATCCGCCTGCGCAGTTACGACAAGGACGAAGAGGGAAACAAGAGCCCGCGTGAGGTGAAGGAGCAAGAGGTCTTCTTCGGCGAAATCCCGCTGATGTCGGCCAACGGCACGTTCATCATCAATGGGACCGAGCGTGTCATCGTCAGCCAGTTGCATCGCTCGCCTGGCGTGTTCTTTGAGAAGGTGGCGGCGCAGAGCTACTACCTGGGCAAGATCATCCCGTACCGGGGCTCCTGGGTCGAGTTCGAGTTCGACAGCAAGAATCTGCTGTATGTGCGCATCGACCGGAAGCGCAAGTTCTACGGTTCCGTGTTCCTGCGGGCGCTGGGGCTGAAGTCCGACAGCGACATCCTGAAGGCGTTCTACCGTATCAGCCGGCTCAAGCTGAAGGATCGCCGTATCCACTGGAAAGTGGACGATAGTCTGATTGGATTCAAGCTGGGTTCGGCTCTGGTCTCCAAGAGCGGCGAGACGGTCCTGCCGGCCAACAGGAAGATCAAGGAATTGACGGTCAAGGCGCTGCTCGACGCCAAGATTCACGAAGTCGAAGTGAACGAGAGTGAGATCGCCGGCGCCTGGGTGGCCGCGGATGTCATCGACATGGAGACGGGCGAGGTCCTTGCGGAAGCCAACCAGGAACTGAATGCCACGGTTCTCAAGAACATCATGGATTCAGGGCAGAAAGAGGTAGAAGTCTTCTTCCCGGAGCGCGATGACGTTGGCATGGTGATCTCCTCGACGCTGAAGAAAGATCCGGTGAAGAGCCAGTCCGAAGCGCTGCTCGAGATCTACCGCAAGCTGCGGCCGGGCGATCCGCCGACGCTCGATACGGCGACGCAGTTGTTCACGGGCATGTTCTTCGACGACCGTAAATACGATTTCTCACGTGTCGGGCGCATGAAGTTCAACATCAAGTTGTACGACAACGCCGAATACGCCCCGGCTGGATGGGTTGACGACAGGCGAGAGCGGCGCAAGCGCGGCGAAATGATCAGCGACAATCCGCTGGACCGCCGCACTCTGGACGAAGCCGACTTCATCGACACGATCAAGTACCTGCTGCGGTTGAGGAAGGGCCACGGCGCAGTGGACGACATCGACCACCTGGGCAACCGCCGCGTGCGCGCCGTCGGCGAACTCCTGGAGAACCAGTTCCGGATCGGTCTGGTTCGCATGGAGCGCGCGATCAAGGAGAAGAT
>CAZSBK010000177.1:0-6116 GCA_964604945.1 uncultured Candidatus Solibacter sp. | reverse complement strand
GGGGCTCAGGCCGGATTCTCGCCGAAGGTGCCCTGGAGGCCGAGTTCGGCTGCGCGGGCGCGCATGGCCTGGATGCAGAAATCGATATGCTGTTCGAGGTCCACGCCCAGTTCCGCGGCGCCCTTGGTGATGTCGTCGCGGCTGACGGCGCGGGCGAACGCCTTGTCCTTCATCTTTTTACGAACGCTTTTGGCCTCGACTTCGTGGATCGACCGGGTGGGCTTCACATAGCTGCAAGCGGTGAGGAAGCCGGCCAGTTCATCACAGGCGAACAGGGACTTTTCGAGGGGAGTCTCCCGCGTGACACCCGTATGGTCGGCATGGGCGAGGATCGCCCGGCGGATTTCGCCGCTGACCCCGCGCTCGGCCAGGATAGGTTCGCCTTTGAGCGGATGGTCAGGCAGAGAGGGGTGGATCTCCCAATCGAAGTCGTGCAGCAGCGCTGTGACGGACCATTGTTCCTCATCCTCGCCGAGTTTGCGGGCGTAGGCGGCCACGCAGGCTTCGACGGCCAGGGCGTGCTTGCGCAAGGCGTCGTTTTGGATGAACTCGCAGACGATTTCCCAGGCTTGTTGACGTGTGGTGGTGCTCACGATCCTATGCTATATTGAAATCGTCCACCGGTTGGGCCTGTGGCGCAGTTGGGAGCGCGCTTCCATGGCATGGAAGAGGTCGTCGGTTCGAACCCGACCAGGTCCACCAAACCCCTCAATTCCCTTCGCCCGCAACCTCACTGTCCATCGACAGCGGCGGCCCCGTGTCGAGAGTGTCAGGACGATCAGGACTCCGCGACCGGAGGTGTCAACAAGCGCGGTTCCGGAAGTGGTCCGGAGGCACCAAGGCGCCTCGTACGCAGGTGACCATGCCGGCGAAACGCACTGTCATGATCTGCAAGTAATAGAAAATAAACATGTTGGTTGCCTGTCTTGGCTGGAGGTAGTACCCTAGAGAGTTGAACTTGCCTCGTCAGCAGCAGCATAGGGCAGCCGTGCGGCCCATGGTGGCTCCGGTTTCAAGGAGGCAGGTATTTTGTGCAATTTTCGTAGTTTGTTCGCTCCTATTTGTGCTAAGTTCAAGTCTGGCGGCCCGGCCTGTCCCAGCGGGAGACGGCCAGGCCGGAGAGCAGCATCTGGCGCAACAGCTACGGCTGGAGCGCTCGCTGGACGCGATGGGCACAACCTACACGGTTGCGCTCTATGGGCCGAATCGGTTTGCGCTGGACGCGGCGCTTGAAGAGGCGTTCGAAGAGGTCAAGCGTCTGGATCTACAGATGTCGAATTACCGGCCAGAGAGCGAATGGAGCCGGCTGAACCGGGAGGCGGCGCAGGGTCCGGTGCGGGTGAGCGAGGAGACAGTGGAGTTGCTGGCGCGTTGCCTCGAATACAGCAGGCGGAGCGAGGGCACATTCGACATCACGGTAGGCCCATTGATGAAGATATGGGGTTTCTATAAAGGGTCGGGACGGATCCCGCACAGAGCGGAGATCCGGACGGCTCTCGGCCGCGTGGGGTGGCGAAACATCGAGTTGGACAGGGCGGCGAGGACCGTCCGGTTCCGCTCGAAAGTGGAGATCGATCCGGGGGGGATTGGCAAGGGATACACGGTGGACCGGATGGTGGGCGTGCTGAAGCGGTTGGGCGTGAAGAGCGGCTTCATTACGGCCGGCCGGAGTTCGATGTACGCCATTGGGGTGCCGCCGCAGGAGCCCAAGGGATGGCGGGTTGAGATTCCGAACCCGAGGGACAGCCGGAAAGTGGAGAAGGTTTTCTATTTGAAGGACCAGTCAATGGCCACATCCGGATCGACGGAGAAGTTTTTCGCGGCCGGCGGCAGGATATACACCCACATCATGGACCCGCGGACGGGCTATCCGGCCAGCGGGATGTTGCAGGTTTCCGTGGTTGCGCCACAGGCGACCGACTCCGAAGCCTGGACCAAGCCCTATTTCATCCTTGGCCGGAAATGGGCCGAGCGAAACAAGCCGAGTGATTTTCAGGTCTTCCTGTGCGAAGACAGATCGGAGAACGCATGCGTGTCCCTCCAATGAACAGCCGATTCCTTGACGCCTGCAGGCGGCGTCCCACTGATGTCCGCCCAGTCTGGTTCATGAGGCAGGCGGGCCGATACATGAAGCAGTACCGGGACATAAGGGCGAAGCACTCGATCCTGGAAATCTGCAAGCGGGCCGACCTGGCGGCGCAAGTGACGCTTCAGCCAGTCGAGATCCTGGACGTTGATGCGGCGATTATCTTCGCCGACCTGCTGCTGCCGGTGGAGCCGATGGGGCTGAAGCTGAGCTTCGTACAAGGCGAAGGGCCCCACATCGAGAACGCGGTGCGGACATCGCACGACGTGGATGCGTTGTCGATCTCGAACACGGACGAGTTGGGTTACGTGGGCGAGGCGATCCAACTGGTGAGCCGGGCGCTGGCGGGCAAGACGCCGGTGATCGGATTTGTGGGCGCGCCGTTCACGATGGCCAGCTACATGGTGGAGGGCGGGGCATCGCGCCATTTCCTGAACGTGAAGAAGTTGATGTACAACGACGAAACGTTGTGGCGGCGGCTGATGGGCAAGCTGGTGGACGTGCTGGGTCCGTTCGCGATCCTGCAGGTGGCCGCCGGCGCACGCGCGATTCAGGTGTTCGATTCCTGGGTAGGCGCGCTGGGGGCGGACGATTACGTGCGCTACGTGGCGCCGTATTCCAGGGCGTTGATCGAGAGGATTCGCTCGGCGGGCGTGCCGGTGATCCACTTCGGCACCGGAGCGGGCGGGTTCTTCCGCGAACTCCATGCCGCGGGCGGTGACGTGATGGGCGTCGATTGGCGGCTGAACATTGACCAGGCGTGGATGGACATCAGTTACCGGTCGGCGATCCAGGGCAACATGGACCCGGCGGCGTTGTTTGCGCCGCTGCCGGAATTGAAGGCGAAGGTCCACGAGCTGCTGAAACGTACCGGCACGCGGCCGGGCCACATTTTCAATCTGGGCCACGGGATTCTGCCCGAGACGCCAGTGGAGAACGTCAAGGCGGTCGTGCAGATGGTGAGAGAATTCAAACCCTAGTCCGCAGCGGAATCGAGTGCCGGAAATCACGAACAGCCGGACCTTGATCATCGGCGGGGGCATTACGGGCCTGGCCGCCGCATACGAACTCGCCCGCCTCGGCGTGCCCGGCGTGCTCGTCGAGCAGCAGCCACGCCTTGGAGGCGTCATCCAGACCGAACAGGTGGACGGGTGCGTGCTCGAGCAGGGGCCGGACAGCTTTCTATCGGCCAAACCGGCGGCCGCGGAACTGATCCGGGAATTGGGGCTGGGTGAGGAGATCATCGCGTCGAACGACGACCAGCGGATCACATATGTCGCCAGGCGCGGGCGGTTGGTGCCGCTGCCCGATGGGCTGATGATGATGGTTCCGACCAAGATCATGCCGGTGGCAAAATCGCCGCTGCTTGGATGGACGACCAAGCTCAGGATGGGGCTGGAGTATTTCCACAGGGTGCCTCAAGAGCCGCGCGATCGTTCAGTCGGCGAATTCATCAGCGAGCACTACGGGCGGGAGACAGTGGATTATCTGGCTGAGCCCTTGCTGTCGGGTGTCTACGGCGGCGATGTAGAGCGCCTGAGCGCGGACAGCGTCCTGCCGAGGTTCGTGGAGATGGAAGCGAAGTACGGCAGCCTGACCAAGGGCGTGCTGGCGGCGAGGGGAGCGGCGGCGGGCAAGACGGCGCGGGCACCCTTGTTCCAGGCGATGAAAGGCGGATTGGGGCAGTTGACGTCTGAGCTCGAACGGCGGATCCGGCCAGTGTGCGAACTAGTGCAGGGCCGGGCGGACACGCTGTTGCGCGGCAAGACGGGGCAGTGGCGCGTGCGGGTGGAGGGGATCTGGATCGAAGGCAGCAGCGTGATCCTGGCGTGTCCGGCATGGGCGGCGGCTGAACTGCTGAGGGGGATACAGAGCCAGTTGGCAGCGTTGCTGGCCGGTATTGAGTACACCTCCTCGATGACCGTGGCGCTGGTCTACCGCAAGGACCGGATACCCGCCCTGCCGCCCGGATTTGGATTTCTGGTGCCAGCCAAGGAGCGCGGTTCGTTGGTGGCCTGCACGTTCACCGGGGCAAAGTTTCCGCACCGTGTGCCGGACACGCATGCCGTCTTGCGGTGTTTCCTGGGCGGGGCGGCCAACGAGCAGGCGCTGGAGAGTCCAGACAGTGAGGTGCTGGAATCGATCCAGGATGAACTTGAGGCGCTGCTCGGGTGGCGGCAGCCGCCAGACCAGACGCGGATCACGCGATGGAGGCGGGCGATGGCGCAGTACACGGTGGGCCACGAGTCGCGGATGAGACTGGTCAACGATATCTGCTCGACTCTCCCAGGCCTGCACCTGGCGGGGAATGCATATTCGGGAATCGGGATCCCGGACTGCATACGGACGGGCCGCGCGGCGGCGCGCGGGGCTATCGCACGCTGACGGAGGCGAATCGGGCGAGGGTGCCCGGCCCGACCCAGAGTCCGATTCGGCCCTTCCCCAGGCCGAGCTTCAGATCGTTTACGACGAGGGCTGGCTGGGCCGAGCCATGGACGTGGAGACGCGCCTTGACGCCTTGGACCGTCAAGCGGTACTTGGTCCATGCGCCGGGGACAAGGTCGACGTAGCTCTCGTACTTTTCCGTGCTTTCTTTCCGCAGGCGGAACCAGGGGTAATCTGGAAGGCTCTCGTACTGGACAGAGTGGTTGCGGCGGACCTGGTCTTCGGCCCTGCCGTTGGTTGGGCGGAGGTAGACAATTTCCATGCGCCTGCCCTCGGCGTCCGCGCGGAAGGCGACGCCTACGAAGCCGCGGGCCGCCTCCGCGGCGCCAGGTCCGGGCTCACCGGAGAGTTCGAGTTCAATGACGCCATCGGAGAACTCGATTCCTTCGAGCCAGATGACTGAGCCGGCGGTGGAGTCGGCATCTCTCCGGGCGACCGCCTGAATCGCGGGCTTGCCTTCATAGGCGATGGTCTTGATGTCGCAGTTTTGGGCTCTGAGCTTGCCCGGCTCGGTGAGGTCGATTTCGCCCGCGAGGAGACTCGAGGCGAGGGGGATGATGGAGATCCATTGAAGGCAGCTCATGTGAATGTACCTGGGAATATTATGGCGCACGGGAGCGAAGGGGGATAAAGAGGGAGACGGGCGTTCAATCCAAGAATCCCGCCCAGTGAAGCTATCATGCGATGGGTATCATGGCCGACCATAGGCTTCCTTGTGTTTCGTGATTCGTTGAGGATTGTAACTACGACACGCCATAATATTTTCCTTTAGATAATATCGTAAGATTGGCGGTGTTGATTGAGTTAGTAATTAATATTCGTGATACAATTGCAGCAGCTTGTAATATCAGGGGTAGGTTTCTGCGTGTCGTCCGCAGGCCGGTCGTGCAGCCTGCCGGCCGAACGAAAACCCTTTCCCTAGTTTGATTTAGAGTAGATTGCCGCTCTATGCGGCCTTGTACTTGGAGGGTTATGAATATCAACAGAAGGCTAGTCATTGCGTTGATCGCCACGCTCATTGTGTCGATCTTCGCTGCAGCGCCCGCCACCGCCCAAGTCCTCTATGGTTCCGTCGTAGGAACTGTTGAGGATCCGACCGGCGCAGTGGTCCCAGGCGCTTCAGTCAATCTAATCAACCCCGCTACCGGCACCAGCCGCGAAGTGAAGTCGGACGATCAGGGACGTTACGCGATCCCGAACGTTCAGGCGGGCACATATGAGATTAAAGTTTCGGCTCAGGGTTTCCGGGCGCTGACCCGAACGGGCGTTGAAATCACAATCAACACGGTCACGCGCTTGGATGCCAAACTTGAAGTCGGGCAGATGAGCGAGCAGGTGACGGTGTCGGCCAGCGCGGTCACTTTGCAGACCGACAAGTCAGACGTCCGTGCCGAGATCACGTCGCAGTCGATCACATCGATGCCGTTGTACGGCTACCGCAACTATCAGCAGTTGATCAACCTGGTTCCCGGCGCGACGCCGGCCGCCTACCAGAATTCAGTGGTCGACACGCCCGGGCGCGCGCTGACAACCAACGTCAACGGCACGGCTCGAAATACCAACAACACGCTGACAGACGGCGCGG
>CAZSBK010000176.1:0-6199 GCA_964604945.1 uncultured Candidatus Solibacter sp. | reverse complement strand
CCCGCCGATTGCCCGCCGCCCGCCGAACTGAACTGGGACTTCTATGTCGGCCCATCGCCCTTCCGCCCCTACAACCCCAACATGTATTACAACTACGGCTACGACTGGTTCCGCATCGCCGGCGCTGGCCACCAGGTCGCCTGGGGCGTCCACCATTTCGATATCGTCCTCTGGGCCATGGGCGTCGCCTCGCCCCAATCGATCTATGCCACTGGCGGCAACTTCGCGTTCGAGTCCAACCACGACTACCCGAACACCTTCTCGGCAACGATGACCTTCGGCCCGGGTCCGGTCTCCAAACGCGGATTCGTTTTGCAGTACACGATGCGCACCGGTTGCCGCCGCGAGATGCGGTCGCACAGCAAGTGTTTCATGGGGACCAGGGGATCGATGATCCTGGACCGGGCGGGCTATTCGATCGTCAACGAGGTGCCGCGCGGCGGCAAGGTCGCCTCCACCGGACCGTTCGTGAATGCCGAGGAAACGGTGAAGGCCGCCGACGACCACCTCTATCATTTCGAGCTGTGGCTGAAAAACCTGCGCGACCGTAAGCAGCCCGAGGCCAACCCCGAGACGTGCCACCACGCCACTGCCGTCGGTCACCTCATGAATATCTCCTGGGAGGCGGGCAGAAGCATACGCTGGGACGGGACGAAGGTGATCGGCGACCCGAAGGCGAATGCGCTCGTCCTGCGGCCCTATCGCGCACCATGGAAGCTGGCCATCTAGGATCGAGGAGAACCGTATGGACGGACAATCAACGCGGCGCAGCGCTCTGCTGGCGCTGCCCCTGACTGGCGCGGCTTTGCAGGCGCGAGCCCCCGGACAGATTCAACTTGGCATCGCCACCAACGAGTTCCGCGGGTTCACCAATGCCGAACTCGCCAAGGAACTCGCCGGACAGGGCATCCGCCTCGTCCAGCTCTTCTTCACCCAGAGCGACAGCAATTACTGGAAGTACGGCGGCCGCAGTGATCTGCCCGGGCTCACTCCCGGCCGCGCAAAGGAAATCGCCGCCGCTTACCGTTCGCAGGGCATCTCCATCCACAGCCTGGCCGTCTACACCACGCTCGTCCATGGCGACCCGGCCGAGCGCAAGGCGAATCTCGCCTACTTCGAAGCCATGATGAAGATGGGCGCCCACATGGGCGTCCATACATTCGTCTCCGAGGCGGGGCACTATCATCCGTCGGGAGAGGCGCCCTCGGTCCCCTACGACTACCAGGACGAAGTTTGGGCGATGGCTGTTGCCACGGTGAAAGAGCTTGCCGCCATTGCCGCCGCAAACGGCGCCACGGTCCTGCTCGAGCCCATCTACAGAAGCGTCTTCGCCAGCGCCAAACGGATGCGCGTGTTCCTTGAAGAGGTCGGCTCGCCTCACATCAAGGCATTGCTCGATCCGGCCAATCTGCTCGAAGTGAATGATCTCGATGAGATGTTCGGCCAGTTGCGCGACTGGATCGCTTGCGTCCATGCCAAGGACCGCAAGCTGCATGTCACCGCGGGCGTCGCCGCCGGCCAGGGCGATCTGGACTATCCGAAGCTGGTCCGGCTGGTCGCCGAGAAATCGCCGCAGGCGCCTCTGATCGTCGAATACGCCGGCGCCAAGAACTACCGTCAGGCGCTCACCCACTTGCGCGGAATCATCCGCCAGGCGGGGCTGACGGAAGTCTAGCCAAGCCCTCTCGCCCGGTCACGCCGACGCCCCGAACATGGCCCCGACTCCAGCGGTGATGGCCATCGCCAGTGCGCCCCAAAACAGCACTCTCGTCGCGCCTACCATCACTCCGGCCCCTCCCGCCCGCGCGGCCACTCCGCCCAGCAGCGCAAGGAAGGCCAGCGAAGTCGCCGAGACCAGCGGGATCAGCGTCCCGCCCGGCGCCAAGGCCACCACCAGCAAAGGCAATGCGGCCCCGACCGCGAAACTCGCCGCCGACGCCAGCGCCGCCTGGATCGGTCTCGCGCTCATGGTTTCTGTGATGCCGAGCTCGTCGCGGGCGTGGGCGCCGATCGCATCGTGTGCCATCAATTGCTCGGCCACCTGCCTGGCCAACCCCGGTTCGAGTCCTCGCGTGACATAAATCGCCGTCAGTTCGGCGTATTCGCTTTCGATGTCCGAGTCGAGTTCCGCGCGTTCGCGCGCCAGGTCGGCCTTCTCCGTATCGGCCTGGGAGTGGACCGATACGTATTCGCCCGCGGCCATCGACATCGCCCCTGCCACCAGACCAGCGGTCCCGGCCACCAGGATGTTGGCGTGTGACGCGTGCGCCGCCGCGACGCCTAGCACCAGGCTCGCCGTCGACACGATCCCGTCGTTCGCTCCCAGCACCGCCGCGCGCAACCAGCCGATTCGATCCGTGGCGTGGCGCTCAAGATGGCGGTGACTCATCGGTGGACCTCCTCAATCAGCGCGGCGCCGGCTGCCCTGCAAAGCTCCAGTACAGCCGCGGACGCCTGCATTAGATTACCGGAATCGAAAGACCCCGGGAAAATTCATCGCTGGCTGGCGTGAATCACGCGTCGCTGCAAGTGCGGCTCCGGGTGTAGGGTTCCAGGTAATGTGTGCAGAAGGACAACATGGGCCGGTTCGGAACCGGGTTTCCGGCTACCCGAAGCGAGCGCGGAGCCGGCGTGAAAGAGCCGAGCGAACGGCCATTCAATGTTGCCTCGGCCGTCGCAATCGTGGCCAGCCGATGCGGCTGGTGAAGGTAGCGCCGGCCGGCGTCGGTCGTTCCGCGCGAGCGCAGCAGGGTTCTCGCGGGTGTTCGCAATAGGGCGTTCAGGCCACGCACAAACACCGGCGCGCCGATCCGCATCCGCAGGTCGAGTTCCACGCCTTCCGTATGGACGCGAACGCTCAGATTTTCCGGCGTAACCCACTGCAGGCCGACCGTAGCCCCGATGACGCGCTCGAAGCTGTGGTAGAAGCGAAAGACATCGGCCGCGCTGCCCGGGTCCAGATAGCAGGTGCTTTTGCCCGTCGCCTCGGTTAGCCAGACCTGCGAAAACGACGGCGGCTCCACTGGAGCCGAATCCCAACTGAGCAGGGAAACGCACTGTCCGGACGAAAAGCAGACGCCCACACAAAGCAGGCCGTGAAATGGAACAACGTCTTCCATATCTATAGAATAGCGTTCTACGTGTTGTTGGGCGCAAACGGTGGCCATTCCTCGCGGCGTTGCCAAGGTGGCGGAGACGGGCAAGAGCCAGGGCACTCTCGAAACGGAAGCCGCGGAGCCGAAGCTCAAGGCTGGCCGAGTCACCGGCGAGATCTATGGCGATTTCCGCAAGAACATCCCGGTTTGCACCTGCTGCACGCAGGTCATGGCGTTCGATGCAGGGATTGACCAAGGGTTGCATCCGTTCTCGAACGATCTGCGGGCGGCGATCTCCTCCTTCTGTTGAAGGGAACTGCCGGTGCAGGGCCGGTAAGTAGGCGAGGTTCAGCGGTCGGCCGGGAGGGACAGGGTGAAAGCTCAGTAGGGCCAGCGGATCCTGATTGTACTCATACGGGACAAGGAGTTAAACCGCTTGATCGTATTTCGCAAGTGACCTATTTAAGACTCCGGGGCAGCCCTGCACCGGATTTGGATCTCGGGATCAAGGCCGCGGCGTCGTCCGCCACCTCGCAGCCTCGACACCAACGCCCTGATATGATACGAGTCCAATTATGAAGCACCATGCCGCTTTGCTGACCCTTTTCCTCGCCGTGGTGGCCTCCGGCCAACAGGGGCCCGGCTCCAAGCCTGCCATGTCCAATCTGATGAATGCCGAGTACCCGCGGGTGGAAGCCAATGGGCGCGTGACCTTCCGCCTCCTCGCCCCAAAGGCGAGCAAAGTCCAGCTTGCCGGCGCGGTCGCCGCCACGCCCGTTGACATGGAAAGGTCAGACAACGGTGCATGGTCGGTCACCATCCCGCCGCCGGCGCCGGGCTTCCACTACTACTGGTTCCTCGTCGACGGCCTGCAGGTGAACGATCCCTCCAGCGATACGTACTTCGGTTACGGACGCCCAACCAGCGGCATCGATCTGCCCATGGCGGGCGAGGATTTTTACTTCCCGAAAGATGTTCCGCACGGGCAGGTCCGCATGCACTGGTACCTGTCGAAGACCACTGGGGAGTGGCGCCGCGCCATGGTCTACACGCCGCCTGGGTACGATTTGAACACGCGCACCCGCTACCCCGTGCTCTACCTTCAGCACGGCGCAGGGGAGGACGAAACCGGTTGGACCAAACAGGGGCACGCAAATTTCATCATTGATAGCCTGCTTGCCCAGAAGAAGGCCAAGCCGTTCATCGTGGTGATGGACAAGGGCTACGCCTACCGCGTTGGCGAACGCCCTCAGACCGGCGCACGGCCAGCGGGGGCGACGCGCCAACCCGGCGTCCTGACGGCGTCCACGTTCGAAAGCGTCATCACCGATGACCTGATCCCTTCCGTCGACAAGACGTTCCGCACGCTGACGGACCGCGGCCACCGCGCCATGGCCGGTCTCTCGATGGGGAGCATGCAGACCCTGCAGATCACGCTGCGCAACCTGGACAAATTCTCCTGGATCGGCCTGTTCAGCGGAGCGACCGTGAACGGCGACCTCGACACCGGCTACGACGGCGTGTTGAAGAACGCTGACGAGTTCAACAAGCGCGTCCACCTGCTGTGGATCGGCGCGGGGACCACTGAAACGCGGCTGATGGATGCGCTGAAGACGTCGGACGAATTGTTGACGAAGAGGGGCGTCAAGCACGTCATCTTCACATCCGAGGGAACCGCTCACGAATGGCATTCCTGGCGCCGCCACCTGAACGACTTCGTCCCAAGACTGTTCCAGTAAGCTTGGCGGAAACCAGGATCTGCAAAGGCACCGTGAAGGCGGCGAGGGACGCAAATGCCTCGAAGTGTCCTTAGGCGATGCGAGGCTCGGGTCAAGCCGTCCAACTTCCGAATCACCTGCCACATCAGTCGCTTAGGCCGGGGGCCCGGGGGACGTTCACTGGGCGGGGGCGAGGTTTGGAGAGAGGGGCGCCGAAGCCCCCTCTCCGATCAATCACTCGTGTCGAGACCTGCCTTGGAGTTGACCGCCCCCGGACCATCCCCTCAGCTCAGTCCGGTTCAACCCGATACGGCCATCCCGGACCGCCCGTTCACTGGGCGGGGGAGAGGTTTGGAGAGAGGGGCGCCGAAGCCCCCTCTCCGATCAATCACTCGTGTCGAGACCTGCCTTGGAGTTGACCGCCCCCGGACCATCCCCTCAGCTCAGTCCGGTTCAACCCGATACGGCCATCCCGGACCGCCCGTTCACTGGGCGGGGGAGAGGTTTGGAGAGAGGGGCGCCGAAGCCCCCTCTCCAATCAATCACTCGTGTCGAGACCTCTTCCTCCACTCGCCCCCCAGCCCATACCTGTTCCGTGCCTTCCTGCCGTCCCTGGCGAATAAGACCGCGACATCGCCGCAAGAACCCATTACACTTGACTCACGGCGGAGGCGGGTTGCCGCCGGTGCGGGAGGTTTCGGAGAGATGTAGTGAAGGAGACGAGCATGGGAAAGATCAATGTTGGAAGAGTGATCGGCGGTGGTCTGCTTGCCGGTCTGTTTATCAATGTGTGTGAGTTCCTGGTCAGCGGTCTGTGGCTGGCTCAGGATTGGGAGGCCGCAATGAAGGCCATTGGCGTGACCTCGACCAGTACGCCCGCTCAGATGGTCGTCTACTGGGTCTGGGGGTTCGTCATGGGCATCCTG
Organism: uncultured Candidatus Solibacter sp.; assembly: GCA_964604945.1. GTDB lineage: Bacteria > Acidobacteriota > Terriglobia > Bryobacterales > Bryobacteraceae > PNKE01. The sequence goes on along the minus strand of CAZSBK010000176.1, from coordinate 460 downwards.
GCCGTCTGGCTCTATGCTGCCATCCGGCCGCGATTCGGGCCTGGCCCGGCGACCGCATACACTACAGCGATCGCGCTCTGGATCCCCGCCTATCTGCTCTCCATGGTGCCGCCGGCCATGATGGGAATTTTCCCGTTGCGGCTCATGCTCATCAGTGTGGCCGTGGGTTTGGTGGAACTCCTGGTCGCCACCCAGATTGGTGCGTACGTGTACAAGGAGCAGGGCACTCCGGCATCCTAGCGGGCGGCTCGCGAACGGCTCAGCCGCGGCTGACGATTCTCGACAAAGCGCCGCTTGCATCCGTCCCCCCTGCCCCGAGCCACCTCAGTTCAGAGGAGGCCTGAGTCCGCGAACGCGAAACAGCGGGCGCTCCTCGCCCTCCTCGAACCCTACGTACGTAACCACTCAGCCGCCAGCCGCGCCGCTTGCGGCGGCGGGTATCCCATTCTTCCGTCGCCGT
>CAZSBK010000175.1:0-6464 GCA_964604945.1 uncultured Candidatus Solibacter sp. | reverse complement strand
CCTGTCCGAGCAGGGCGGCTACGGCTCGTCGGATCACACCTCGTTCACGGCCAAACAGATTCCGGTGCTGTTTTTCTTCAGTGGGCTCCACTCGGACTATCACCGCCCGTCGGACACATGGGACAAAATCGACCATGTCTCGGCGGCGGCGCTGCTGAACATGGTGGCCGAGATTTCGACTGAACTGGCGAAGGCCGACACGCGGCCGCAGTTCATCCGCACCGCTGATCCGCGTCCGATGTCGATGGCGACGGCGTCGGCGCGCGGCGGCGGGGGGGTCTATTTCGGCTCCGTGCCGGACATGGGCGCGTCGGCGGGCGGCTTCAAGCTGGCGGACGTCAGGGAAGGCTCCCCTGCCGACAAGGCGGGGCTAAAGGGCGGCGACGTCGTGTATGAGTTCGCCGGCAAACCGGTGGCCGACCTGATGGAATTCACCTACGCGCTGCGGGCCTGCAAGCCGGGCGACGAAGTGCTGGTGAAGTGGCGGCGCGACGGCAAGTTGATGGAAGGCAGGACGGTACTGACGGTCCGCAAATAGGTAGTACTGGCTAAGATGAATTGCTCTCGGATCCAGCCCTTCCTGCCGATAGAATAAAAGACGTAGGCCTCAGCACAGACCATGCAATTCGCGCCATTGCCAGCCAGCAAGAAGTGGGATCTGCCACCAGTGATCCTGCACCCGTTCGCCGACCCGGCGGGACCGGAACGGCTTGTGGAGAGCAGCCGTGCTCAGTTGATGATGCAGGGGCTACTGCCGAGTGGCGAGTTGTCGGCCGAGGAGCTGCAGAATCGATTCCTCGCCGGCCGGTTTTGCGAGATCCGGATGCTTTATTTCGTGGGCAAGGACCTGGAGCGTTGGATCGAGCAGTGCGTCGAGATCTCCGACCGGGACGAGGACCTGCGCAGTGCGGGCGTGACGGCGGGCAGCTTCATCGAATTGCTGATCAACAGCCCGACGCAGGAGGTCAGGGACAAGCTGACCAGATGGGGTGTGGCGGACTACAAATCGATCTTCAGCCGCGCGCTCGGCATCAAAGCTATCTTTGGCGAGGCTCCAACGCAGGAACAGTTGGCGGCGCACTTCATCCGGTATTACTATCGCTTCGCCGACCACCTGTTTGCCTGCCGCCAGCACAACGAGGCCTTTGCCACCCTGCAGCCGGATCAGTTCCACTTCGATCTCTACGCCTCCGGCGAGTATTCGCGGATACTCGAGCGGGAGTGGGAGGAGATCTAACCGTCCGCTGAAGGCTTGGTAGAATCGCGGGCATGGAGTTTCCCCGCTTCCTGATCGTCCGGCAGCGTTTCCCCGATCGTTCGATCAAGGACATCCCGATCCACGTCCGCGCGACGCTTGGCCGTTCCGGTATGGCGGCGCGGCTGCGGCCCGGATCCAGCGTCGCCATCGGCGTCGGCAGCCGCGGCATAGCCAACAACCAGGCGATCGTCCGAGCCGCCGTCCAATGGTGGAAGGACCAGGGGATGCGTCCGTTCATCTTCCCAGCCATGGGCAGCCACGGAGCGGCGACAGCTCGGGGCCAGGGGCAAGTACTGGCGAAATATGGCATCACCGAGCCGGAAGTGGGCTGCCCGGTGCGAAGTTCGCTCACAGTAGTTCAGTTGGGTGAAGCAGACGGGATTCCGGTGTGCATGGATGCGCTGGCCCACGCCGCCGACGGGGTGATGCTTTGCGGGCGGGTGAAGTGGCACACCGACTTCGCCGGCAATCTCGAAAGCGGCCTGTTCAAGATGATGGCGATCGGCTTGGGCAAGTTCGCCGGCGCGCAGGTCTATCACAGCCATGCCCATTCGCGGGGGATGGAGGACGTGATCCGCACAGTGGGCCGTAAAGTGTTGGAATCGGGAAAGATCCTTGGCGGGCTGGCGATCTTGGAAGACGGTAACCACGCCACGGCGCACCTCGAGGCGATCGGGGTCCTCGAAATGGAAGCACGCGAGGAAGAGTTGCTTCGGCTGGTGAAGACCTGGAAACCCACAATTCCCGTCAGCGAACTCGACTGGCTCATCATCAACGAGATCGGCAAGACGATTTCCGGCTCCGGCATGGATCCGAAGATCGTCAACAGAACCATCCACGGCGCCTACAACCCCTGGCCCAGCGTTCCCATTATTCGCCGTATCTACTTGAGAGGATTGAAGAAGGATAGTTACGGCAACGCCGTCGGGCTGGGTATGGCCGACGCCGTCCACCGACGCCTGCTCAAGGCCATGAAGCGCGGTCCGACCTATGTGAACGGCATCACATCGGGCGCACTGGCCTCGATCCGCACGCCGCCCTGGTTCAAGTGCGACCGCGAGGCGCTGGAACAGACCTGGATCACGGCCGGTGCGCTCCGGCGAAGCCAACTGCGGATGGGCTGGATTAGGAATACGCAGGATTTGTCGGAGATGGCTTTCAGCGAAAACCTGAGGACGGAATTGGAAGCCGGCGGGCGGGTGGAGATTGTGGGACCACCGAAGGCACTGGAATTCGGCCCCGGCGGTGATCTGGCCGAATGGTTATGACGGTTTGCGGCGTCAGCCAGGCAGGACCGGAACCCGCCTAAACAGCACGAAGGGCGGCCCCGAAGGACCGCCCTTTGAATGCTTTATGGAAGTTGTTAACCTGGCGATTAGCCCTGGGAGGCCGCGCCGGTCACCACGCTGTTCACCTTCGAGAAGATGGCGCTGATCTGGGCAGCCACGCTGGGCACGATAGCGCCAGCAGCCACGGCCACGAAGCCGGCCATCAGGGCGTATTCGATGAGATCCTGACCGCGGGTATCCTTCATGATCCGCAGCTTCAGAAGAAAGTTGTTCAATTTCGTCATGTCGTTTATCTCCTCTCCCTTGGCAACTCACTCTTGTTCGTTGCTAGTCCAAGAGTAACGGTACGTCCCAGTTGCTGAAATCGGCATAATCCCCTAATTCCCTGCTTAGAAAAAACCCAGATCGCCTAAGTACCAGGAGGCGCCGGAGGTGCTGCTGAACCGCTTTTGAGGCTCACAAGATAGATATCGGCACTGCGCCCCCAAAACGTGAACGTGGCCCCCGGACGAGCTGGGCGGACGATTGAAGCCCAGGAACCGATTGGCGGCCCCGGGCGCGCTGATTGCGCGTCGAGCCGCTGCCGTTGCAGCCCCAAAGTGCCGGAAGCGGCCTTGGACCGTGGCGCAAGCGAAATGGATGCAGCCGTTTACGTCCTACGCGCGTCTATCCAGACAGGGCCGTGCGTGACACCACGGCTGTTATACTTGAACAGAGGGAGATTTCACCCCGCCACGGACCGCCCGTACCGAAGTGGGTGAAGCGCACAATGAACCGCACCTTTAAGAATGTCCTGGTGAGTCTGTCGGGTCTGTTCGTCGGGCTGCTGCTGGTGGGAGCCGTTCTGGGCCAGAACACCACGCCGCAGGCCAGTGAGCCATACCGGCATCTGAACGTCTTCACCGAGGTCTTCGCCCGCATCAAGTCCGATTACGTCGAAGAGCCGGACATGAAGAATGTCACGCTAGGGGCGATCAACGGCCTGCTGGTGACAGTCGATCCATTTGCCAGCTACCTGGACGCGGGCCAATACAAGGCGTATCAGAAGGCAAAGGAAGAGAAAAAGGCCGGCGTGGGTCTCATCCTGTCGCGCAAGTACAGCGCCGAGTTGAGCGTGGTCGACACCATTGCAGGGTCACCCGCCGACCAGTTGGGTCTCGCCACGGGCGATATTATTGAAGCGATCAACGGCGTCTCGACGCGCGATATGCCGCTGGCCTATGCCGATGTGATGCTGGAGGGCGAAGCGGGCAGCACGGTCGAGCTGACCGTGTTGCGGATGCGCAAGCCCGAACCCACCAAGATGGCCCTGACGCGCGCCGTCATCACGCAGCCGGCGATCTCCGCCAAAATGATCGACCAGGAGACGGGCATGATCGCCGTGCAGGATCTGAGTTCCGGAAAGTCGGCCCTGGTGGCCGCCAAGGTCAAGGAACTCGAACGGCAGGGGATGAAGAAGCTGGTGCTCGATTTGCGTCATTCGGCCTTCTCGAACGCCGGTGAGGGTACAGCGCTGGCGTCGCTATTCCTCAATAGCGGCGTGATCGCCACGCTCGAGGGCCAGAAGGTCGAGACCGAGACATTCAAGGCCGATCCGTCAAAAGTCGTCTGGAAGGGCGATATGGTGGTGATGACCAACCGCGGCACCATGGGCGCGGCCGAAATCACCGCTGCCGCCCTGCAGGACAACAAGCGGGCCAAGGTGGTAGGCGAACGGACTTACGGCGACGCGGCCGTGCGCAAGGCGATTCCGACCGGCGACGGCGGCGCGCTGTTGCTGGCCGTGGCCAAGTACAAGACGCCCGAGGGCAAGACAATCCAGGAAGCGTCCGTGACGCCGGCCTTTGCCGTGGTGGGCAACGAACCCGAGATCGATCTTCTCGGCGAAGAGGATGAAGCCGCGCCGGTGGCCGCGCCTCAACCGAAGGCTCCAGCAGCCACGAAGCCGGCCGAAGATTCGATTCTGAAGAAGGCGCTCGAAGTATTGAACGGAAAGACTGAACAGGCGGCCGCCAAGCCGGGTACGGCTGTGACGGCGGGCCAGCCGAAGGTTTTGGGGCCGTTGAACGTGCCCGTGGTGCAGTAGTCTTCACGCCAGGCGCACGCCCCGTATCGATGACTTTGAAGAGTGTGAGGTTGGACTGAAATGCCGTTGTACGAGTATAGGTGCGCGAAGTGCCAGGCGACCATTGAGAAGATCCAGAAGTTCTCCGACAAACCCCTCAAAGTGCACGAAGGTTGTGGCGGTGAACTAGAGCGGCTGATGGGCACGCCGGCTTTGCAGTTCAAGGGCAGCGGTTTCTATATCACCGACTACAAAAAAGCCCACTCTTCTTCTTCCAGCAATGGAAAGTCGTCTTCCTCGGAAACGTCGCCGTCGTCCAAGTCCGAGTCCAAGAGTGATTCCAAACCGAGCACCCCGGCCACAAGCTCGGCACCAGCGAAGAAGGACTAAGGCGCGAGGGTCGCTCAACTTGATGATGGGAGTCCATCTGTAGCCTGATGCCGGATACCTCAGATCTCCGAGTGTGTGGCATTTATTAACTGAAGTTGAGGACGACCTCCCAGCACCTTGCTGTCATCATCCCCTTGTGGTATTCGGCATCCATCTAATGCAGCAACCCCTCAGCGCGACGAGGTGGACAGGCACGAGAGTTCTGCGATAAAATCCTACCACTCGACCGAATAGCATGTAGTTGTTTCGGCGATTCGTGGAGGAATAGATCATGGCGAAGTGGCACGCTGCCGTGGCCGTGTTCGTAGGTTTGTTCGCAGCTTCATCGGGAGCCTTTGCTGCTGAGAAGGACCCCGCAACACCGCCGGTGAGCAAACCGCTCCCGTTCGAGTTTCAGTCCGGCCCGGTCACGGCACAACTGGAGGAGCTGGCAACGATCCGTGTGCCAAAGGGGCTGATTTACATCGACAAATCAAACATCGCCAAGTTCATGAGGGCAAGCGAGAATTTGCCGGATGGTGATGAGTTGGCTGTGGTTGCCAGCCCGGACTTCTCCTGGTTCGCAATTTATCGTTTCGACCCCGTTGGCTATGTCAAAGACGAAGAAAAGGACTCCCTCGATGCGGATGAGATTCTGAAACAGGTGAAAGAGGCGACCGAGGAAGCGAACAAGCGTTTGAAGGCGGAGGGTTGGGAGACACTCAGGGTTGTTGGTTGGATGTCGCGGCCCAGGTACGATACGGCAAGCAACAACCTGGAGTGGTGCATCGAGGCGACCAGTTCCTCCGGAGCCGGTTCGCTCAATCATGATATCCGGCTGTTGGGTCGCAGGGGTGTTACAAAAGCCCGTCTAGTGACTGGCAAGGAGGATTACACCCAGAACCTGCTGGCCTTTCGCGAGTTGAATAAAGGGTTCAGCTATACATCCGGAAATGAGTACAGCGCATGGGTCAAAGGCGACAAAGTGGCCGAGTATGGATTGACGGCGTTGATTCTAGGGGGCGGAGCGGCTGCGGCTGCAAAGACAGGACTGCTCAAGACGATTGGCAAGCTACTCATCGCCTCTTGGAAGCTAGTGATCGCCGGTTTGCTTGGACTGTTTGCCCTACTGAAGAAGCTCATTCGAACCAAGGAGCCGGACTCAGTTAAGGAGCCCCCTACCGACAGTGAGGCGGCGGATGGTTGAGTTGGATGGGCTGTACTTCGCGCTCATCCTGCTTGCATGTATTGAACGATTCAAGCGTGTGGAGCCTGACTCATTGTTGCTGAGTCGGACCTTCCGAGGCTGGAAGGTCGAGCGGCCTTGCCTGTACCCTGGAAACGGTGACTGGGGGTGGTTTTGGATTGGGTTGAATCCGATGCTCGGCCCGACGCTGTTGCTTCAGCGGAGATATTCGAATCAAAGCATAGCAGCCCGTGGTAATAGTCAGCCAGAACATGTGACCTTGGAAATGTTCTGACC
>CAZSBK010000174.1:0-6729 GCA_964604945.1 uncultured Candidatus Solibacter sp. | reverse complement strand
CCCCGGTCGATTGGCAGGGAAAGGATAAAAGCGATGGCAAGTGTACTGATCACAGGAACCAGTTCCGGCATCGGGCTGGCGATGGCGCTGGAGCTTGGCAGGGCAGGACACAGGGTCTATGCCACGATGCGCAACCCCTCACGGATGCCCGAGTTGGCCAAGCAGGCAACAGGCGAAGGGCTCCCGGTCTCGATTCATACCATGGATGTGGACTCGGACGAATCAGTTAGAGGCTGTTTTGACTCCATCCAACAACATTGCGAGAAGATCGATGTGCTCGTGAACAACGCCGGCATTGAGCGTCACGGCGCGATCGAGGAACTCTCCTTGGGTGACATACGGGCCATCATGGAGACCAATTACTTTGGCGCGTTGCGCTGCATTCACCAGGTCTTACCGGGGATGCGCGAGCGCGGCAGCGGCTGCATCATCAATGTGACCTCAGTGGCAGGGAAGATTTCCTCTTCGCCCCTGGGCGCGTACGCCGCTTCGAAGTTTGCGTTGGAGGCGGCGAGCGAGGCCCTGGCGCAGGAGATGAAGCCCTTCGGCGTCCGTGTCGCCATGGTGGAGCCCGGCATCATTGACACGCCGATGGCCCATGCGATCGAGAAACCGCCACCTTCAAGGTATCGTCAAATCGCCAACTTCTCGGCGCTGTTCCGCGCGTCGCTGCAGCATCCGACGTCACCGCTGGTGGTGGCCGCGGTCATCAAGGACGTCATCGAAAGCGGCACCTGGAAACTGCGGCATCCGGCCGGACCTGATGCCGCGCCGTTCCTCGCGTGGAGAGCCGCGATGAGCGATGAGGAGTGGATCGGGTTCAACACACTGGATGCGGAGCGCTTCCGGGAACGCGTGAAACAGGACTTCGGTCTCGAACTGGAGAATAGCGGGGTGGATGCCCAGGTGCGGCCCCCAATTGCGGCAGACTGACATCTGTGGGAATCGCCCCATCGAGGGGTGATCCAGGGAAGGGCCGAGTCAACTGGCGGACGCGGTGAATGGCTGCAGCAAAGGGCTGTTCAAGCGGCCTGCGCGTTCACCTGGGAGAGAAGGTTGGCGAGGATCTTCCGGGTGCGTTCGGAAGACAAAGTGGCGCGGAGCCATTCCTCGAAGCTTGACTCGGTCTTTAGCGTCGAATGCTTGTCCTCGACTTGCGCGTGGATTGGGAAACCCTCCGGCGTGTGACTCACGCTGAAGAGCTGAAACCGGTAGCCGCCCAACGCCGGCACCACAATCTCGAAGTTGTGCTGAAGCGAACCGCCCACCGGAAAGGTATACAGTTCGGCTTGCAGTTTCCCGCCAGTCTTCTGACTGAGCAACCGCGCCTGTTCTTTTAGCAGGCTCAGCGCGGCGGCGTCGGCGTCGGTCTCGGAAATGGTGGGCCAGAAATCTTCCATATCAGCGGACTCCGCACTCGATGTCCAAGTCAAACAGGATCGGAAGGTGATCCGATGCTCTTATCATATCCGGTCTGCCACGGCTGTCCAACAGGCTCATTTCCCCGGCCGAAGTCACGATCCGTAGAGCATCAAGATCAAAAGCGTCCATCAGCCCGGGTCGAATGAGGACCTGATCGAAAGTGTGCCAGAAGTGCTCGTAGTGGCCCGATCTCGTGTAGAAATGGGTGCCTGGAGTCTCATGGCGCCGGCTGGCGATGAGCGCCCAGGCCGGATTGTAGAAGTACGGATAGACTTGTCCCCGGACATTGCGGGCACCCTCCGCGGCGATACTGGCCGAACAGACTCCGTGCAACTCGCGAGCCCCGATCATCCCGTTTTCGAAAGGGCTCATATTGAAGTCGCCCACAACGATTGTCCGGTCTGTCCCGCGTTGTAACTCGAAGCGGCGGACTCCGGCTGCGAGCGATCCAGCGATTGCGGTCTGATCCTCGGGCGACTGGTAGAGTTTGCTTGGCAGATGAACCAGGAAGAGCAAGACCGGCTCGCCTCCGCCGGCACCCTGGATCTCATAGGCCGCAGTTCGCGGCAGGTCAGCCAAAAGTCGTACATGGCACGATTGGGTCGCATAAAACAGCGACATTCCCTTGGTGACCCGTGAAGGATGAAACTGAAAGGAACGACCACCGGTGGTCAGGCTCTCGGCAAATTGGGCACCCTCCCCGCCGAACTCGGCTGTCAAAAAGAAATCGACCTGGTTCTGGTGGATGATTGCGGAAGCCAAAGTAAGCTGAGGCTTCCGTGCCATGTTCCAGAATACGAACCGCGCCATGGACCAAGCGTATCTGATTGTGCTGGGGAAAAAGAACCCTGGGGGGCTGGCTCAGGTAAATAGCCCCCCAGGGGTTAAGCGTCAGCGCAAACTCTAGTCGCCCGGGGCGTCCAGGAAATCGGGACGCCGGAAAACGTCTCTCGGGCGCGACCCGTCGGGCGGGCCGATTATGCCTTCTTTTTGCATCCGGTCCAGGATGCGGGCGGCGCGGCCATAGCCCAGCCGCAGCCGGCGTTGCAGGATCGAGGTCGACGCTTTGCCCATATCGCAGACGACGCGGACGGCATCGACGTAGAGCGGGTCCTCGATCTCGTCAACAAGTTCGGCATCGCCATCGTCGTCATCCTCGGACGGCGGGGCGATCAGATAGCTTTCGTCGTAGTCGGGCTGTGCCTGCTGGCGGCAGAAATCGACCACTTCGGTGATCTCGGTCTCTGTGACGAAGGCCCCGTGGACGCGCATCAGGCGCGCGCTGCCAGGCGGCAGGAAGAGCATGTCGCCCTTGCCGAGCAGGTGTTCAGCGCCCATCACATCGAGCACGGTGCGCGAATCCACGCGTGTCGCCACCCGGAAGGAGATGCGGGCCGGGAAATTCGCTTTGATGAGACCCGTGATGACATCGACCGAAGGCCGTTGCGTGGCCAGCACCAGGTGGATGCCGACGGCGCGCGCCATTTGCGCCAGACGAATGACGCTGGCCTCGACGCCCTGCCGTTCGAGCATCATCAGGTCGGCCAACTCGTCGATGACCACCAGGATGTAGGGCAGCGGCTTTTCTTCGTCGATCACCGGCAGGTCGGAATCCGGGAACAGCGACATGGGCTGTTCCACTTTCTTCTGCATCTTCTTATTGAACTGCTCGATGTTGCGCACCCCGTGGGAGGCAAGCAACTTCAACCGGCGCTCCATCTCGAGCACGGCGTTGCGCAGGGCGTTAACCGCCTTCTTTGGCTCGGTGATGACAGGCGTGAGCAGGTGCGGGATGCCGTCGTAGATGCCCAATTCAACGCGCTTGGGGTCCACCATGATCATGCGGACCTCGTCAGGCGTTGACTTGTAGATCAGCGACATAATTAGCGCGTTCAGCATCACCGACTTGCCCGAGCCGGTCGAGCCGGCGATGAGCAGGTGGGGCATCTTGTCGAGTTCGGTGATGCGGATGCGGCCGCTGATGTCCTTACCCAGGGCGATGGTGAGATGCGAATGGGCGTCCTGGAATTCGACCGATTCGATGATCTGGCGCAGCGAGATCGTCTCCCGGCGAGTGTTGGGCACCTCAATGCCGACGGTTGGCTTGCCGGGGATACGCTCAATCAGGATGGACTCGGCCTGGAGACCGAGGCAGAGATCCTCGGCCAGGGTCGTAATCTTGGCGATCTTCACGCCGGCGTCAGGCTTGAACTCGAAGGTGGTGACGACGGGGCCGGGGTTGATCTGAACGACGTTGCCGCGGACGTTGAACTCTTCGAGCTTCGACTTGATGCGCGAGGCGATTTCCTTGAGTTCGTCCGAATCGTAGAGTGTGCGTTCGGGCGGCGGGTTCAGCAGCTTGGTAGCCGGCCGGTGGAAGCAGGCAGGCACGGGGGAATGCGAAAGCTTGGCCGCCTTGGCGGGTTCGGGCGCAGGCGGCGCGATGGCGGGCTCTTCGTATCGATGTTCGTTGATGGGAATGACGCCATCGGGGGGAGGATCGTCTTCCCAAAGCTGAAGGTCATCTTCAAGGGCGATGCCACCATAGACGCTGGAGAAGCCGCCCGCTGCGCCGCCGGAAGAGGAGTGGCGGAGTGAACGGGCGGCTTCCTGGGCAAAAACCTCGTCGCGAATGGGGGGAGCCGCGCTGTAGGCCGGGTCGAGATAGGTGGCCTCGACGTCGGCGGCTAGGCCGGGTGAGGAGTAGGCCATGCCGATCCCTGCGCCGGCAGCGGCCGCGGCGGCGCGCATTTCAGCAGGTTGCTCGGGAACATAGACGAGGTCGGGCTGGGGCTCCGCATTCCGGCGACGCAAACGGTCGAACCGCGTTGAAAACCACGATTCGACCGCGTCGCCGGCGGAGGAGAACGAAAAAGCTGAGACAAGGTAGAAAGAAAGGATCAGCAGCGTGGCCAGCAGGATGAGGCTCCCGATGGGATTCAGCACACCGATCAGCGAAGTGGCCAGCAGGTATCCGGAAACGCCGCCGATTTCGAAGGCGCCACCATAGGGCCGAAACGCATCGATGATGCTGAGGGCGGCAGCAACGGAAACCGTCATCAGCAGGTAGCCGGCCAGCCTGACGCCGGGGGTGGACCATTCACGCCTTCGGAACCAGACCCAACCGCCAAGGAAGACGACAGCGGGCAGGATCCATGCAGCGAACCCGAACATCTGGTAGCAGAGGTCGGCGATGTGCGCGCCGATGGGGCCAATCCAATTGGCGGGACGGGCAGCCGACGTGGCAGTGTTGAATGAGGAATCAGCAGGGACGAAGGAGAGCAGCGCGCAGGCAAACACACCAGACGCTGCCAGCAGGATGAATCCCGCCGCTTCGCGGACGCGCGCGCCAAAATTGGATAAACGGACTCTCATCCCGCCTGTTGGCGGAAGAAAGCCAGAGCCAGTACAAGAATACCAAAAATGATCCGGTATGCAACAAAAAAGCGCAGGCTGTGGTTGCGGAGGTAGCGCAACAGCCCTCCAATGACCAGGCATCCAGTCAGCGCGCTCACGGCGATGCCGGCGAAAAAGGCCGTCTGTTCAGACGCGGGCACGCCGCCGGCGTCGTACAGATCCTTGAACGCCAGTAGCGCCGCGGCGCCGATCGCCGGGGTGGAAAGCAGGAAGGAGAAACGGGCTGCCGATTCGCGTTCGATATCGCGGAACAGACCCGCAGTGATGGTGATGCCGCTGCGCGACGTGCCGGGCACGATGGCCAGGGCTTGGGCGCAGCCGATGGTCATGGCGTCGATAAAGCTGATCTGGCCGATCCCCTTGACACGCCGCCCGACCCGCTCGGCCCACAGCATCAGGAAGGCGACACTGATCAGCATCACGCCGATAACAATGGGCGAGCGGAATGTAGTCTCCGCGGCATCCTTGAAAACAAGGCCCAGCACTCCGATGGGGACCGTAGCGGCGGCCAGCGTCCAAAGCAGGCGCGGGCTGGCCTTCAATCCGGCGTCGTGACCTGCCTTCCAGCCGAAGGCCTGGCCGATGATCTGCATCCAGTCGCGGAAAAAGTAGATCAGAACGGCAGCCAACGTGCCGAAATGGAGGGCGATATCGAAGGTGAGTCCCTGGTCCTTCCAGCCGAGCAGCCACGGCGCGAGAGCGAGGTGGGCCGACGACGAGATGGGAAGAAACTCAGTGGCGCCCTGGACGATGGCGAGGAGCACCGCGTGGTGGAGAGGCATAATGGATAAAGAGTTATCGTAACCCAACCGGGCACGATTCATCCCATGACAAATACGAAAATCATCGCCACGCTGGGGCCGGCGACCGAGTCACATGAGAAGATCGAGGAGCTGATTCTGGCTGGCGTGAACGTGTTCCGCCTGAATGCGTCCCACGGAACCGCCGAAGAACGGGCCGAGATGGCCGCCCGCATCCGCAGGGCGGAACGGGAAGCCGGCCAGCAGATTGCGATCCTGCTGGACCTGCAGGGGCCGAAGATCCGACTGGGCCGCTTCGAGGGCGGGAAAGCCTTACTCAAGGAAAGCGAAACGTTCACGATCACTACCGCGGAAGACCTAGGGGACTCGCTGCACGCCTCCACGACCTATGGCGATTTCGCCAAGGACCTAAAACCGGGTGATCGGGTATTGCTGGCCGATGGGGCCATCGAATTGGAGGTGACCGGCGGCGATTCGACGGAAGTGAGGTGCCAGGTCAAACGCGGCGGCTGGATCTCGGACCGCAAGGGCATCAACCTGCCGGGCGCGCTGTTGAGTACGCCATCGCTGACCCGCGCCGACATGGCCAATCTTCAGGCCGGCCTTGAAACCGGCATCGATCTGGTGGCCATGTCATTCGTGCGAAGGCCGAGCGACGTTTTGAGGCTGAGGCTGTTTCTCGAGGAGAAGGGCGCAAACATCCCGATCATCGCAAAGATCGAGAAGCCCGAGGCTGTCACACAGATCAAGGACATCATCAGCGAATCCGACGGCGTGATGGTGGCGCGCGGCGACCTGGGCGTCGAGATGGCGCTCGAACAGGTGCCCTTCATTCAGAAGTCGATCATCGAACAGGCGCGGCGGGCGGGCAAGTTCGTCATCACGGCCACGCAGATGCTGGAATCGATGATCGAAAACCCAGTGCCGACGCGCGCCGAAGTCAGCGATGTTGCCAATGCGATCTATGACGGCACCGACGCGGTCATGTTGTCGGCCGAAACCTCGGTTGGCAAGTACCCGGTGGAAGCTGTCAGGATGATGGACCGCACGGCTAAACAGGCCGAGGAGAGCCTGCGCCAATCCGGCTTCCCCGATCCGCCTGAGCGCAACAGCAATACTCACGCCGAGA
>CAZSBK010000173.1:0-6990 GCA_964604945.1 uncultured Candidatus Solibacter sp. | reverse complement strand
CAGGCCACGGCACGCTGGCCTGCGCCTCGGGCATGGCCGCTCTCCAGCACGCCCTCACCGCCGTCCTGCTCGACCGCCCCCGCCGCGTCCTCTGCGCCCGCGACATCTACGGCGCAACCATCAAGCTCCTGTTCGACGTGCTGGGCCCCTACGGCCTCGAAACCCACTTCGTCGATACGAACGGCCTCGCCGCCGTCGAATCGGCGCTGGCCGAGTTCAAGCCCGGCTGCCTCCTGATGGAGACCATCTCGAACCCGCTGCTCCGTGTCGGTGACATGCCCGCCATCGCGCGCCTGTGCCGGGCCGCCGGCTGCGCTCTGATGGTCGACAACACCTTTGCCACGCCCCTGCTGGTCCGCCCGCTCGAACTCGGCGCCGATATCGTCGTCCACAGCTCGACCAAGTATCTCGGTGGCCACGGCGACACCCTCGGCGGCCTGATCACGACCACGCAGGAGTTCCACGAGACCGTCCGCCGCCTCTCGCGCATCGCCGGACCCGTCATGGGCCCCATGGAAGCATTCCTGACCATGCGCGGCATCAAGACATTCCCATTGCGCGTCGAGCGCCAGTGCCAGAATTCGCTCGCCCTCGCCGCCTGGCTCCGAACCCATCCCATGGTCGCCCGCGTCCATCATCCCGGCGACCCGGCCCACCCCGACGCCGCCATCATTGCCCGGCTGTTGCCCGAGGGCCTCTTTGGCGGCATGGTGAGCTTCGAGATCAAAGACGCGGCCAAGCCCGAAGTCTTCGCGTTTCTTGACCGGCTAAAGCTCGTCGTTAAGGCCACTTCCCTCGGTGATGTCCACACCATGGCACTCTACCCCTGGATCAGCTCCCATCGCGATGTTCCGCTTGCGCAGAAGGCCGAAATGGGCGTCACCGAATCGCTCGTCCGCTTCTCCACGGGCATTGAAGCCGTCGAGGACATCATCGCCGACATCGACCAGGCTCTGCGCGGCTGAAAGGATCGGACGCACAGACAGCGGCCAGTGTGCCGGCCTGGGAGACGAATCACCCCGGCCTGAAGGCGGCTCATACGTTCGGCGCGGATACGAAGGTCCGGCCGGCGACGAGAACCGTGACCCTGAAGGCCGACGGCAGCCACGCAGTGTGTACGTTCCTGAAACGCTCGCTGACAATTCTGAAGCTGAAGCTGTAGCGCGCTGCGAGCGGCGAGCCGCCTGCGTCAGCGGGCGGGATTGTTTGGAGTATCCTGCCCGCACCTGTCCAACCGCGAACGCAGAGGGCAGGTCCCTTGCGCCGCTTTTTGAGGGCGCGCGTTCGTCAGTAGGGCGGACGCCCGCGTCCGCGGCCGGCCCCTGGCCGGCAACTGCACCGCGCCAACCGCTAACAGAGAGAGCGGGTAAGTTCCGTCGCTAAGCGGTAAGCGGGTAAGCGGGGTAAGCGGGGACTAAGCGGTAAGCGGTAAGCGGGGACAGGAACACAATGCACCATTTCAGAAGGGAGGAATTGGGAGCGGGAACCACAAGATGCAGGAATGACCCGTGCGATGGGGGTCAGTTTTCAGGCCAGAGGGGGCGAAGTACACCGTTAGATAGGCAGATGCTTGTAGTCGGGCTGACCTGGCAACAGGGGTATTGTGTTCCTGTCCCGGTTGAGCAGCCAGTCCGGCTCGATGTGGCAGTCTCGGAAGTGCTTCCATCCGCCGCCGAGCGGATGGTCTTTATACCGCTGTGGCAACGAATTCCCTTCGATCAGCAGCAGGATCGCCTCGCGCAACTTCGTCATGTCCTTGTTGCGCTTCTGGGCCAGTTTCACGTCGCGCCGGAACTGCGCTCCTGCTATGGGGTTCCGCACCGGCTCAAATTCCCAGGTCCGTGAACAGCGAGTCCGAGGACTTGTGGCGCTTGCCCTGGCCCTTGTCGCTGGCGCGCATTGCCTTCACAGTGGTCGCGTTGGGGACTTTCACCTCGAAGGGCAGGGCCTTCTCCGCGGCCACGCGGACCAGCAACATGCGCACAGCGTCGGACACCGACATGCCCATCGCCGCCAGCGTCTTCGCGGCCCGCTGCTTCGTCTTTTCATCCACGCGAACGTGAACCATCGTGGTCGGCATGATTACCCTCTGAGATACATCGTATCTCACTTATCAGTGAAGTCGGCCATTTGGTTCAGATGCTGCGGAGGGCGCGAATGCGAGGGGTCCGCGAAGGGGTCGGCTCCTTCGCCCTTCGCATGGCGGCTCATTCCGGAGTACTCAGCAGGCACTTTTGATACTATGTCTGAGCAACGGAAGCCGTGCGATGTCGGAACATTTCATTAGTTTGAACTGCGCAAATTGCGGTGCCAAGCTGGACGTCTATGATGACATAGAACGATTCGCTTGCGGCTACTGTGGGACTGGGATGGTTGTCCAACGCCGCGGTGGCACTGTGACGCTCGCAGCAGTCACTGAGGCCATCCAAAAGGTCCAGGTTGGAACGGATAGAACTGCCGCCGAGCTCGCGCTGATTAGGCTCGAAAAAGAGCTTGGTGCAGCGAGAGCCACGGAAGCGAGGTTGCTTGTTTCGCTGCAGATCGCCCATCAAAAGGTGAGGCAAACTTCTGATGGTCATTGGGGGCATGCTCTTGTCGCCATCCTCGGTTTCTTCATGACCTGGAGTTACGCCGATTATGTCCGTCGTGGCGGGGATCAGGTGGAGAATGCTCTCATGGGATTGGCTGCGGTGGCGCTGGTCTGGGTCGCCTGGAAATTTGATTGGACCGGCAGTAGGGATGCAAAGACGAGAAGGAATGCAGAGGGTCAGAGGGCCACGACTGAATTGGAGAAGTTGCTTCGAGGGGCTCAAGTCGAAATCGAGCGACTGAATCAGGAAGCCTATCGAAACCGCATGATTGTCGCGGGCAAGCAGCCGTAAGCTGCACCGAAGGCCAGGGGAGTTGAGGGCTTGGTGGCCCGTTGGAGGGTTGGTACAACCCGTCCTGGCAGCTCCGGCAGCCGACTTTCTCACGGCAGCTTGTTGCCGATATGGGCTGGCACGTCCACGTCGCCCATTTGGTCGGCAAGCGTCGCTCCGTGCTGATGATAGATGAGTTCGGCCATCTGGCCTTCGATTGCGTCGTATACCCATCGTTCGGATAGGCCAGTTGTGACAGCAATGTCTCGCGTGGAGGTGAAGGCCCAGGCCTCAGTCCTGTTTGGGTTGAGGCTCTTGAGATGCGCGCTCAAGATACCGAATCGCTTGTCGAGGTCGACTTCCTCTTTGAGAAGCGAGCACGCTTCGATCCAACCCACGAGAGTCAGTCGGAAGCAATCTCCCCCAGGAACATACCATTTGATCAGCTCCTCTTCATAGAGAAGCGTCCAAACACCAAGTTCGACGTTCGATTCGGAGCGCGGACGCCAGTCTCGAGATCGGGCAAACTGGCCCTCGGGTCCTTCCAAGAGGAACCTAAGAGCAGCCTTCCTCTGTGTCAATGCGTCTTCAGGTTTCATTGGCATGATGACTCTCGCAGCGCCTCACCGACAGTGCTGAGTGTGAATGGCAGCCTAGTCCAGCAGCGTGATCCTGCTGACGACAAATGGATGCTGAACGCTCCCGGCCTCGCCGACGAATGGGCGCCTGGGGACGTTGCGCCTGTAGCGAACGACAATGCGCCGTCCGTCCGTGAGTTTATAGCGATAGACGTATATCATTCCTGGGACGGTACCGAACGGGCTTGTGATCTGGATTCCTGGATCGTCCTCAGAGTCCTCAACTTCCGCGGCAGGCAAGACGCTGAACAACGCGCTCATCCGTTGACCAATGCGAACGGTTTTGCTGCCGATCTTGATGG
Source organism: uncultured Candidatus Solibacter sp. (assembly GCA_964604945.1). Classification (GTDB taxonomy): domain Bacteria; phylum Acidobacteriota; class Terriglobia; order Bryobacterales; family Bryobacteraceae; genus PNKE01. The sequence goes on along the minus strand of CAZSBK010000173.1, from coordinate 3,189 downwards.
ACTCTACGTCAGTCCCCGGGGTACTCAGATTCGCTACAGGAGGCTTGAGGCCACTGTACTCTGGGCGTGAATCCAATGTAGGCTGCCGTTCATCTGGCGCGGTTGAGCAGCCGATCGTTAGTGCGAAGCCAAGGATGGCCGGAACTGAACAAGCGGACAGCTTGCACCACATATTGCCAGGATCATATCAGACTCGGCTTTGCGGGGAACTCCAGGAGAAATCGGATCGTGATAGGGGTGTGGCTCGATGTTCCCAATGCTGGAAGGCGTTTGCCTCAGCACTGACTTCAGCGTCTTCAGTAGAAACTCGACACTCTCCGCCGATGAGCCGTGGCCCATGGTGCCGATGGGGACACCTTCCCGGCCAGCGGTCCACAGCCGCCACCGATTCGGATACGACGGGTTCGTGCCACAGATTGATACAATGTGCCACACGCATTAAATTGTGGACATGGCCACCAATCGCACGACGGTCAACATCTCGCTCACGCCGGAACTGGAAGCCTTCCTCCAGAGCCGGGTCCGCTCGGGCCGCTACCTGTCCAGCAGCGAGGTGGTCCGCGAGGCGTTGCGGTTGCTTGAGCAACGCGAACAGGAACGCGAAGCTGCGTTACTGGAATTGAAAGCCAAGCTGAAGCGGGGCGCCGCCCAGGCCAGGCGCGGGGACCTGCTGGACGGGGACAAGGTGTTCGACGAACTTCGCGAGTTGATCAAAGAGCGCCGCCGACCGAAGGCCACGAAGCTGCAGGTTCAACCGCGCTCGACTCAGGCGGGCTAAGCCAGCGCTGACTTCAGCGCGCCCAGCAGCATCTCGACATTCTCCGGAGACGAGCCGTAGCCCATGGTGCCGATGCGGAAGACTTTTCCGGCCAAGGGTCCGAAGCCGCCGGCGATTTCGATGGAGTAGTCGGCCATCAATTTCTTGCGGACTTCCAGGTCGACGACGCCTTCGGGGATGAGCGGCGTATTCAGCGTCCACAGACGGTCACCGGGCGCGACCAGCATGCCGATGCCCATGGCGGCGAGTCCATCGACGAAGGCCTGATGGTTCGTTTGGTGCCGCTTGAAGCGCGCTTCCAGGCCCTCTTCCTTGACCAGTTCCAGCGACTCACGCAGCGCATAGAACATCGAAATCGGCGCCGTGTGGTGGTAGCGGTGGGCGCTTTCGTAATAGTCGAGCAGGAGTTTCAGGTCCAGGTACCAGCTCGCAGGCGTGGTCTGGCGGTGGCGCAGCCATTCGAGGCCGCGCGGGGAGACGGTGATGGGGGCGAGTCCGGGCGGGCAGCCGAGGGCTTTCTGGGTGCCGGAGTAGGCGATGTCGATGCCGGCGGCGTCCACGTCCACGGGCATGCCGCCGAGGCTTGTCACGCAATCCATGATGACCAGTGCGCCGTGCGCGTGGGCGGCTTTGGCGATGGCATGGCCCTTCTGGTAAGCGCCGGTCGATGTTTCGGCCTGAACAAAGGCGACCACGGCGGGTTTCTCGCGGGCGATGAACTCTTCGGCTTCGGCGTCGGTGAAGACCTCGCCCCAGGGCTTTTCGAGGCGGACGACTTCGGCCCGCTGCCGCTTGGCCATCTCGGTGAGACGGTCAGAGAAGTAGCCGTTGGCGAAGATGGCGGCCTTCGAGCCGGGCTCGATGAAGTTCACCACGGCCGCTTCCATGCCGGCGCTGCCTGTGCCGGAGATGACCATGGTGAAATCGTTCTTCGTCCCGAAGCAGACGTTCAGAAGCGCGCGGATCTCTTCGTTGATCTGGAAAAAGTAGGGGTCGAGGTGGCCGACGATGGGCTGGCGCATCGCCTCATAGACGCGCGGGTGGACCGGCGACGGACCCGGTCCGAAGAGGTGGCGGACGGGCGCCTGGATCGAGCAGAGTTCGTTTGGCATTGCCCCAGTTTAGCCCTGCCGGGCAGTTTATTCTCAAAGAAGACGCTTTGATCCCGCTTCCCATCGATCCGCTGATTCCTGAAATCGTCGCCGCGCTGCACGAGCGGAATTGCGTCGTGCTGGAAGCCCCGCCGGGCGCGGGCAAGACAACGCGGGTGCCGCCGGCGCTGCTCGATGCCGGGTATTCGGAGACGCTGGTGCTCGAACCCCGAAGAATCGCAGCGCGCATGGCCGCCCGGCGTGTCGCCGAAGAGCGCGGGGAGGCGGTCGGGCAGACGGTCGGCTACCAGGTTCGTTTGGAACAGGCGGCATCGGCGGCGACCAAGCTGCGATTCCTGACCGAGGGGGTGCTGACGAGGCGGCTGTTGTCGGACCCGGCTCTGAAAGGCGTCGCCTGCGTGGTGCTGGACGAGTTTCACGAACGGCATCTTGAAGGCGATCTGGCGCTGGCGCTGCTGCGGCGGTTGCAGGCCGGACCGAGGCCGGAACTTCGTTTGGTCGTGATGTCGGCGACCTTGCAGGGTGAGGCCTTGTCGGCGCACATGGGCGGGTGTCCGGTGTTGCGCAGCGAAGGGCGGCTGTATCCGCTGGAGGTCGCCTACACGCCGCATTCAGCGGAGTCGCTCGAACGGCAGGTGGCCAGCGCGGCGGCGGAGATCGTCACTCGAGGACCAAGCGGCGACGTCCTGGTCTTTCTGCCAGGGGCGGCCGAGATCCGGGCATCGCAACGGGCGCTGGAAGCGCTCGCCGCCCAGAAAGACTTGCTCGTTCTGCCGCTACACGGCGACCTGTCGCCGGATGAGCAGGACCGGGCCGTCGCTCCGGCGGCCAAACGAAAGGTCATCCTGTCGACCAATGTCGCCGAGAGTTCGATCACGATCGAAGGCGTCGCGGCGGTGATCGATTCGGGGCTGGCGCGGGTGGCGTCGGACTCGCCGTTCAGCGGATTGCCGCGTGTCGACGTCGGCCGGATCAGCCGGGCATCGGCCACGCAGCGCGCCGGGCGCGCGGGAAGGACCGGTCCGGGCAGGGTGGTTCGTTTGTACCCGGAGGCTGATTTTCTGCGCCGACCGGAGTACGACACGCCTGAGATCCTGCGGCGGGAGTTGTCATCGTTGCTGCTGGATCTGGCGGCGTCGGGCGTGGACGATCCGCTGGCTCTGGAATGGCTGGACGCTCCTCCAGCGGCCGCCTTGAACGCGGCGCTGGCGTTGCTGGAACGGCTGGGCGCGATCGATTCGAAGGGACGGGTGACGCGCGACGGGCGGCGGATGTCTTCCCTGCCCCTGCATCCGAGGT
>CAZSBK010000172.1:0-7081 GCA_964604945.1 uncultured Candidatus Solibacter sp. | reverse complement strand
GCCAAGCTCAACCCGTCCACCACCGTGCGCGAGAAGGCGTGACCCATGTCCCGCACGCCTGCCTCCTTCTCCCTGCCGATCATCCGCGGCGCGACGTGGGAGGACTCCTTCGACTACCGGGATGCCGATGGCGTGCCCATCGACCTCACCGGCTACGAAGCCAGGATGCAGGTGCGAACGCTCGCCGGGCGCTACGGCACCACAACCAGCAGCACCCTGCTGATGTCCCTCTCCACCGTAGGCGCTGACCCGTTGCTGATCTGGGACACCGCCGACATCGGCCGCGTGCGCGTCTATGCGCTGCCTGCAACCCATGCAGCCCTGAATCCCAGCAACGCCAAGAAGGTCAAGTACGCCTACTGGCTGGAGTTCTACGACGGCGACCACGTACTGCCCTTCGTGACCGGCGTGCTCATCGCGCGCGGCACGGGCTATCGCGTCTAACCCAACCCATCCGAGACCGCACCCATGAGTAAGAGCAACGCTACCGAAACCGACATGCTGGCCAAGGTGTTCAAGGCCACCGCGCTGCCGTGGGATGCCTCCACCGAACTGGACATCCACCTCCACGTGGGCGATCCCGGCGAAGGCGGCACGTCCGCGACCAGCCCGGCGACCTACACCAGCTACGCGCCCGTGACCGTGGACCGCAATGGCACCGACTGGACCGGCACCAACCCGATCTCCAACGCCATCCTGATCCAGTTCCCGCAATGCACGGGCGGCACCAACACGATCTCCCATGTGTCGATCACGCCGCAGGGCTCCACGCAAATCCTGTACTCCGGCGCACTGAACGCCAGCCTGGCCGTGGCGAACCTGATCCAGCCGCAGTTCGCCATCGGTGCGTTGCAGATTTCGGAGGATTGATGTCCGCGGCGATCGCTGACGTGATTGCCAGCCTGTCCACCCTGCCGGGTGACTGGCGCGTGGCCGCGAACGTGGCGGGCAACCTCACCGTAATCGCACCGACCGGCGCGGCATCGCACTACCTCGACATGGCGACAGGCCAGCTTCACGCCATGTCCGGTGACATGGGCGCCAGCTTGCAGGGCCAAGGCAAAGTGCTGTGACCGGCTTTCGCAACGTGCGCGACCTGGCCGATGCCGCAGCGGCAGGGCAAGCCTCGTCCTGCAGTCTGCGCAAGGTGCCGTCACAGGCCAGCGTGGCAGGCTGGTGGGCCGACCTGAGCATGGCCGCGGGCAATCCGGTGCCGAACTACTACGCCTCCAGTCCGCTGGTCGCGGCAACGCTCGACGGGTTCAAGGGCGTGTTCCACGGCGACAACAAGACCCCCGCGGGGAAGTTCCTCACCGAGATCATGCTGGTCACGCCGACCGCCGCGATGGTGGGGCAGTACAAGCTGATGGACTACTTGCTCTATTACCCGTTCGTCGATCTGGACGACGCCGACCCGAAGGTGTTCGACAACACCGTGACGCTCCCCCGATACGCCGATGGCGCGGGCGTCATGGCGATGTTGGTAGCGGCAGCGCCCACCATCGGTGGCGGACAGTTCACCTTCGACTACATCAACCAGGACGGCGTGGCGAAAACCTCGCCCATCCAGTTCTGCGGCACGACCGGCGCGAGCATCGCCAGCCTCATCACCAGCCAGCCCGCAACAGTGGCCGGGCTTGGCCCGTTCCTGAAACTGGCCGGCGGCGATACCGGCATCCGCCAGGTGACCGGTTTCACCAACCTCGTCCTCAACGGCGGGCTGGGCACGCTGGTGCTGGTCAAGCCGCTGGCCGAGCACGTCATCTACGAGATCAACACGCCGAGCGAAAAGGCGTTCGTGTCCCACTTCGCGGGCTGCCCGCGCATCGAGGACGGCGCCTACCTCAACTTCATTTGTAGCCCTGCCGGGTCCATCGCTGCGGGCCTGCTGGCCGGTCGGCTCAACTTCTGCTGGAACTAGGACACCGACATGGGCTACACCTCCCAAGACGACGCGATCAACCAGATCACCACCAACGGCAAGTACCTGCGCCGGGAACAGAGCAAGATCACCAGCCCCGTGCATACCGCAGGTGGCTGGCACTCGATGGCGGGGCTGGCCGGTTACCCAAATGCGACGACCTACCCGAGCGCGCAGGACCTTGTGTTCCAGACCTGTTCCGAACTCGGCGGCGATGCCGCCTCGGCCAGCCTGTTCGGCGTCCAGCACGGCGGCAACGTCTCCCCCGCGACCAAGCACATCCTCAGTGTCGGCGGCCTGCTGGTCGCTGCCGCAGGCGCACCGTGGCAGGCGAAGCTGGTGGACCTGCAGGGCTACTACCGCATGGCGACCACCAACGTCACCGGCACCGGCTCGCGCACGCTGATCAATTCCAACACCTTCACCGCGTCCAGCTCCTCCGGCTTGCTGCTGACCTACACCAACGACTTCAACACCGGGTCGAAGGTGCGGTTCACCACGACCACCACGCTGCCCACCGGCCTGAGCCTGGCGACCGACTACTGGATCGTGCGCGTGTCCGCCACCACCTGCCGCGTGGCGACCAGCCTGGCGAATGCGCTTGCGGGCACGGTCATCGCCTACACCGATGCCGGCACTGGCACGCACACCATGACCATGCAGATGCCGCGCGCGCAGGATGGCGTCGGCTGCGAGGCGTTCTTCGCCGTGCAGACCCAGCCGACAGCGGGTGGCCCCAACCTGTCCGCATCCAGCTACACCAACACCGCCGGCACCGCAGGGCGCGCGTTCCAAGGCTCGCCTACCATGGGCGCGACAGCGGACGCCTACGCGGGCCGCATTCTGCACTCGGGGAACGCTGCAGGCCGATACGGCCCGTTCCTGCCCAGGCAGGGCGGCGACACCGGCATCAAGTCGATCGAGTCCTTCACCTGGTCGGGCGGCACCGCCTACACCGGCTCGGGCGTGGTGGCACTGTGCATCGCCAAGCCGCTGCTGGACATTGCCATTCCGGTATCGGGCATGTACTCCGAACGGGATCTGGTCAACCAGTTGTTGAGCTTGCCGAAGGTGGAGGACGGCGCGTGCCTCGTGTGGCTGCTGTTCGGCACCGGTGCGACGACGGCAAACAGTCCGTTCAACCCGGTCCTGGACTTCGGCTGGGGCGGTTGAGCCATGCTGATCGGCAACCGCATGCGGCTGGCGAGCAACCCGATGCGGTTGTTCGGCGGGATCACTGCGCTCAACGATAGCCTGCGCGGCGGCCCGCTCGCCGGAGCGTCGCGGAATCAGAACAACGCCTACGGGCGTTATGCGGCCAAGCCCAACGGGCATCTGCACCCGTCCGCGTGGTTCCTGCCGCAGAAGGCGGGCGGCATGTCGGTGTACATGAACATCGCTGGGCTCGGTTCGCTGGCCAATGGCAACCTGGCGGGCGGCTTGAACGGAGGGGCATCGCTGGCGGGTATCGGCTCGATCACCGATGCAGGCTTGGTGCCGATCATCCAAGCCGTCGCCGCGCTGGCCGGTTCGGGCGCGCTCACGGGCGACATCACCGGCAAGCTGGAAGCAGTCGCGGCCCTGAGTGGCAACGGCTCGATCACTAGCGCCAATCTTGCCTCGCTGCTCGACGCGATGGCTACGCTCGCCGGCTCTGGCACCCTGTCTGCGAACATCTTGGGCAAACTCGACGCCGCCGCAACACTGGCGGGCGTTGGGTCGATCACTGACGCCTCGGCCAACATGATCGTGCTGGCCTCTGCCGTGCTCTCGGGCAGCGGCACGTTGGCTGCGGACATCATCGGCGCGTGGTACATGGCCGTCGCCCTGAATGGGGCTGGCAGCCTCGCCGCGGGCGTGTCTGCCCCGGCGCACGTCGCCGCGATCCTGGCCGGGAATGGCACGCTGGTCGCACAGCCATACGCCTCGGGCGACATGTCCGCCCTGATCTCCATTGCGTCTGCCGGCGAAGAACTGACCGCCGATGCCGTGGCCAACGCGGTGTGGGCCTACAACGTGGACACCGGCGTGACCGCGCAGCAGGCGATTCAACTCCTGCTCGCCGCCGGTGGCTCGCTCACTCCGGAGCAGGCCACCAGGCTCGAAGAACTCTGGCAGATGGCCGGGCTGGACCCCACCAAGCCGGTCACTGCCACCAAGACCCGCCGCTACCTGGGCGATAGCGTTACTCCGGACATCGACCAGACCATCACCGGCAACGGCCGGACCACCTCGACGATCACCCGCACATGAGCACCCTGTCCAGCGTCACCGACGGTCAGCTCTGCGACGACGCGGGCGTACCGGGGTGCGCGCCGAAGGTCGTGGTGCAGCAGTCCGGCACGCAGGCAGTGGCGCCCTCCAATCCCACCACCGTCAGCGTGCAGTCCTTCGCCGCGACCGTGGTGTCCCTGCAGCAGAGCGCGCAGGTCGTGGTCGGCGGGACGCAAGCCCCGCAAGTCGTGGTCAACGACCAGTCACAGCGCATCGTGACCACCGGACAGCAGGGACCGCGAGGCGTGCAGGGCGTTCCAGGTCCAGCAGGCGGCGTCAGCGAGCTGCGTACCGCGTCCGAGGGCCTGGGCGGTCACCGCATCGTTCGCAGCACTGGCGCCGGCACCGTGGGCTACGCCAGCAGCGACAACGCCGACCACGGTGACGACACGCTGGGCATGACCATGGGCGCGGCCACCAGCGGCGCTACCGTCAACGTGCAGCGGGTCGGCTCCGTCACCCACTCCGGCTGGGCGTGGACGCCAGGCGAACCCGTGTTTCTCGGCACCAACGGACTGCCCACCCAGACCCCGCCATCGGACGGCTTCGTGCAGGTTATCGGACACGCCGAAGCCGCCGACACCCTGTTCCTGTCCATCGAACCGCCCATCTACTTCTGAGGTAACACACCATGGCCGCTCCCCGTTTCCTCGCCCTTGTGTTGGGCCGCTTCAAGCAAGTCGCCGCGATCACCAGCTCCGCCGGTTCCGCCGACGCCGAGAAGATCGTCGCCACCGCCGCTGGCACCGGCGTGCTCGATGACTCGATCATGGGCGCGGCCGAGACGGGCAACAGCAAGGTCCTCAAGACAAAGAGCGATGGCACTATCGACTCGTCCGTGCTTCCCGCGGGCCTCGGCGCAGCGTCGGCCACCATCGTGGCCAGCGAAGCCCTCGCCGCCAACGACCTGGTGAACGTATGGAACGATGCCGGCACGCCGAAGGTGCGCAAGGCCGACGCGACCGCAGAAGGCAAGGAGGCCAACGGCTTCGTGCTGGCCAGCGTGTCCAGCGCCGCCAACGCCACCGTCTACTTCGACGACCGCATCACCGGCCTCACCAGCAAGACGCCTGGCGCGCGGCAGTACCTGTCCACCACGCCCGGCGCGATGACCGAGACACCGCCGTCCACCGCCGGCAACGTGGTCCAGTACGTTGGCGTCGCGTACAGCGCGACCGCGGTGGACTTCGAGCCGCAAGAACCGATCACGCTGGCCTGACATGGCGAACCGTCGTCCACTCGCGCTGGTCTCTGGCCGTACCAAGGAGCTGCCGGACGCCGACGGCCTGCTCGTGGGCGACGCCACGCTCGACGCATCCGGTCTTTCTGCGCCGAGAACCCTTGTGCTCCCCGACAAGGACGGTACGCTCGCAACGATGGCGGACATCGCAGGCGGCGAGCCCGATGTAGATGGCGGCAGCTTCACTGACACCTACACCAGCATGACTGGCGCCGTTGACGGCGGGGCAGGATTCGCATGAGCCAGAAAATCCAGCTTCGTCGCGGCACGACCGCAGAGCGAACGGCAGTTGTCCTCGACTCTGGCGAGCCCGGCTGGGATACCCAGACAAAGCGCCTGTACGTGGGCGACGGGACTACTGCCGGCGGAGTTCCTGTAGTTTCGCCGATCAACATTGTCACCACGATCACCAGCGGTACGATCACGCCATCCGGCAATACTGACCTTGTGCGTCCCGCCGCGCTCACTGCCGCGCTGACCATCGCCAACCCCAGCAGCACGCCGGCAGACGGCGCCGGCTTCGTCGTGGACTTGATCGACAATGGCACATCTCGCGCACTGACGTGGGGGTCCAAGTACGCCAACCGCATGGCGACGCTGCCGACCACCACCACGGTGAGCAAGCGCCATCGGATCGGCTTTGAATACAACGCCGCCGACGACAAGCTCTACTGCATGTACGCGCAGGTGCAGCCGTGAAGCCTTGGGAGATGATGCGGCGGTTTGGCGGGGTGTCAGCAGGTGGCGGCGGGGATGTCGTCTTGCTGTTGAACGGCGGCCCGCCAGCCGGATCAACATCGTTCGTGGACGAGTCTCCCTACGCGGCGACGCTTACGCGGTACGGCGATGCCGTTTACAGCGGCGGCCAATCGAAGTTTGGCGCAACCAGCATCTATTGCCCCGCGTCTCCTAATGGGGGCCTGTTGACTCCAACCGCAGATAGGTATCACGTAGGCGCTGGCGATTTTTGCGTTGAGGCGTGGGTCTACCCAATCGTGATTTCTGGCCAGCGCGGGATATTCGATACTCGCACCTCAAGTGGCGGCGGGAACGGCTTTTTTATATACATCCTGGATGGCCGAATCGGTTATTACGACGGCGCATCGGCACACGAAACGGCGGTGGCGGTGGTGGCGACCGGAAGCTGGCAGTTTATAAAAATGTTCCGCGAAAATGGAGTGGTCACGATTGAGGTGGACGGCGTTGATGTACTGTCGCGTGGAGACGCACTTGACTACGCGTCCAGGCAGGCTTTCATTGGCGCGGCCTACTATTACCCGGCTGGCGTTGTGCCCCTTGGCGGTTATCTTGCCCCGCTCAGGTACACCGTCGGAGAATCCAGGTCCGGGGAGGGGGTCCCGCCTGGGCCTTTTTAGTGGGCTGGCGTCAGAGTGACTTTGCAAGGCGGGTTAGCTCTTGGCGGCAGTGGGATGTGGCGAAACGGCATCTGGCTCGGGTGTCAAAAAAAGTGTCAGATACGCTGCGCCGTAACGGGGTCAGGTGCACTTAAGAACAGGGCGGCGAGCAGATGCCGGCAAGCATCGATCTGCCATGTAAGCATTCCCCTACCGCAATCCGCGCCATCCACCGACTGCCCCGCCTGCCCAATCCGGGCATGATCCTACCATCGCCGCCCGGATGCTGCT
>CAZSBK010000171.1:0-7096 GCA_964604945.1 uncultured Candidatus Solibacter sp. | reverse complement strand
ACGACACGGAAAAGGGCAGGTACTCGCTGGCGTTGACGATCTCGGACGATGAAGGCAAGACGTGGAAGTGGAAGCGGCATATCGAACTGGATACGCGCGAGAAGCAGCCGGGATCGTTCCATTACCCGTCGATCATCCAAGCCCGCGACGGCAGCATCCATGCGAGCTACAGCGTCTTCATGAACCACATCCCGAACGGGCAGCCCCGCAAGACGATCCGTCATGCGAGGTTCGGCGTGGAGTGGGTGGAGGCGGGTGACCCGAAGTAACCGGACTGGAGAAGCAACCGGTCAAGACAGTCCAGAAGGACTGTCCTACTGGGGGCTTGCATTCGGTGGCAGTCGAGCTACAGTATGGGCGGAAAGGATGCCGCCGTGTCTTCAGCTTTCGTCCTTCTCGCCTACCTTGGCGCGTTTCTCTTCGCGGTCTTGTGCATTTACCTATTTGGCCAGACTCGCTGGTATTGGCACATCGCGGCCACCGTGGCCGCGATTGGAATCGGGCTGATGCCGCCCATGCAGGGCTTTCAGGGGCAGCAGTACGACATCGTTGTCGGATCGCTGGTCGTCATTCTGTTGACCTGGGGCGTGGGCGAACCGATCTACGATTCGCTCAAGCTGCCGCACTTCCACAGAAGGAGTCACGCGTAGCCGGCGGGATTGAGTCGCGGCGGCGCGCGGAGGCAGGCGACGGGCCCGCTGGGTGAAAGTGTGTCAATCGCCGGCGGTGCCGATGTGCAGGGCGACGATGCCGAAAGTCATGCGGGTGTAATCGGCCTGAGCGAAGCCGCAGGCGTGCATTTCAGATGCCAGTTCATCGGGCAGGGGGAATTTCCTGACAGATTCGGGGAGGTAGGTGTATGCATCCACGGAACCCGAAACGAGTGCGCCGATGCGAGGCAGGATACGGCGCGAATACCAGTTGTAGAGGGCGCGGAAGAGAGGGTTGGGCGGCTGCGAGAACTCGAGGATGGCGAGCTGGCCGCCGGGGCGGAGGATGCGGCGGAGTTCGATGAGACCCTTGCGGTAGTTCGCGAAATTGCGGAAGCCGAAAGCGACGGTGATGAGGTCGAAGGAGGCGTCGGGCAAGGGCAGGCGCAGGGCATCGGCTTCGAAAAGCACCGACTGTCCGCGGCGGGCGGCCACTTTGCGGCCGGCTTCGACAAGCATTGGGTGGCAGAAGTCGCTGCCGAAGACGCGCGCAGCACGGCGGGATTCGAGCGCGAGCATGAGGTCGCCGGTGCCGCAGCAGAGGTCGATGACGCGGGCATCGGGGCGGGTGAGAATGGGCGAGACACGGCTGACCGTGCGGGCGCGCCAATAGCGGTCGGTTTGAAAAGAGAGCAGGTGGTTGAGTAGATCGTACCGCGAGGCGACACGGCCGAACATCGAGCGGACGTAGCCGGCGGCCTGGTCCTCGGTGGATGTGCCGGGGGGCGTGGTGCCACGTGCGGGGCCGGACGGGCTGGGTGATTGGCTCATTTGAGCGAGAGATGGATGGCTTCAAGGACCGTTGCGTCGTCGATGCCGGAGACGACCTCGGTGGAGCCGATCGAAGTCGCCAGAACGAAGTGGACAGAGCCTTGCAGGGTCTTCTTGTCCTTCTTGAGATGTGAGGCAACGCGGGCGGCGTCGAGGGAACCCAGTGCGGGGAAGGGGCCGTAGAGTTCCACGGTATCGACGATGGCCTGGCAGTCTGATCTGCCGAGACGGCCGGTGAGACGCGAGAGGTGGGCGGCGGCCTTCATCCCAATGCCGACAGCCTCGCCGTGCAGGAAATGAGTGTAGCCGGTCTCAGCTTCCAGGGCGTGGCCCGCGGTGTGGCCGAAATTGAGGATCTTGCGCAACCCGCCTTCTTTTTCGTCGGCCGAGACTACTTCGCACTTGATGCGGACGCTTTCGGCGATCATCTGTTCCAGTACGGCCGGTTGCTTGGCGAGGACATCGGCCGGGCGGGTGCGCATCAGGTCGAATAAGCTCGCGCTACGGATGACGCCGCATTTGACGACTTCCTGGATGCCGGCGCGGTATTCGCGACCGGGCAGGGTGGCGAGCAGGTCGGGGTCGGTCAAAACAGCCAGCGGTTGATGAAACGCGCCGATCAGGTTCTTGCCGCTGACGAGATTGGCGCCGGTCTTGCCGCCGACGCCGGCATCGACCTGCGCCAGCAACGTGGTGGGGATTTGGATGACAGGGATGCCTCGCATGAAGACGGCGGCAAGGAATCCGGCCAGATCGGTGACGATGCCGCCGCCGAAGGCGATAACGAGGCTTGAGCGGTCGCCGCCGTGAGCGACCATCTCCTCGGCCATGACCTCGACCGAGGCCATGCGCTTGTTCGATTCGCCGCCGGGGAAAGTGATGAGGTGGAACGCGCGGCCTTGCATGGCCGCAGTGAAGGCGCGGCTGTACAGCGCCCAGACATCAGCTGTCGAGACGACGAAAATGCGTCCCGTACGGGGGGGGATGTGTTCGGGCAGGCGGGCCAGGCAACCGCGTTCGACGAGCGTTTCATATCGCGCCGAAGCGGTTGTGACGGCGAAACAGGGCATATGAACGTTGTACCATGTGGGGTATCAAAGCCTTGACGGACAGCCTTCGGACGGACTTCCTCGTGGTCGGCGCGGGTGTGGCCGGCATGCGCGCGGCGATTGAGCTTGCGCGGCATGGCGAGGTGCTGGTGGTGGCGAAGGACAGCCTGAAGGAATCATCGTCGGAATATGCGCAGGGCGGGGTGGCGGTGGCGCTGAGCGACGAAGACGAGGTGAGCCTGCATGAGTCGGACACGATCGCGGCGGGCGACGGGCTGTGTAGCGCGGATGCGGTGCGGGTGCTGGTGGAGGAGGGTCCGGAGCGGATTCAGGAGCTGATCGAGTGGGGCGCCGAATTCGACCGCGAGGGGTCGAAACTGCTGTTCGCCCGCGAAGCGGCACACAGCCGGAGCCGGGTGCTGCACGCGCACGGCGACTCGACGGGCCGTGAGATCTCGCGGGCGCTGTATCAAAAGTGCGCGTCCATCGCGAATATCGAGTTCAGGAGTTTCAGCGCGGTTGTCGACCTGATGATGGCAGGCGGGCGGGCGGCCGGCGCATATGCTCTGGATGAAGCCTCGGGCGCTCTGCTGCCGATCCGTGCGCGGTGCGTGTTGCTGGCCACTGGCGGGATGGGGCGGTTGTACCGGGATACGACGAATCCCGATGTGGCTACCGGGGACGGGGTGGCAGCGGCGTACCGGTGCGGCGCGACGGTAGGCGATCTGGAGTTTGTCCAATTCCACCCGACGGCGCTGCACGTCGAGGGCGCGCCTCGGTTTCTGTTGTCGGAGGCGCTGAGGGGCGAAGGGGCGTTACTGCTGAACGCGTCGGGCGAGCGATTTATGCAGCGGTATCATCCAATGGCCGAACTGGCACCGCGCGACGTGGTATCGCGGTCGATTGTCGAGGAGATGCGGCGCGAGAACTCACGCCACGTTTATCTCGACCTGTCGGGGCGGGGTTCATTCGTGCGCGAGCGGTTCCCGCGCATTTACGAGACATGCCTGCGCCACGGAATCGACCTGGATCAGATGGCCGCGCCGGTGCTTCCTGCGGCGCACTACGCCATGGGCGGGGTAGTCACCGACCTGTGGGGGCGGACCGACATCATGGGCCTGTACGCGGCGGGCGAGGCCGCCTGCACGGGCGTGCACGGGGCAAACCGGCTGGCAAGCAACTCGCTGTTGGAGGGGATGGTCTATGGCGCGCGGGCCGGCAGGGTGATGACGGAAACGGCCGGCACGAGCGCCGCGATGGAGCCGCCGCCGGAGTTCCTGGTGCCGGACATGGGCGTGGACGACCTACGGTGGTGGAGCTGGACAGAGGCTGGATTACTGCGTTCGGGCGAAGGGCTGAACAGGCTGATCGCGCGGTTGAACCGTGCGCCGATGGAGCAGCGGGCGCGCGTCACGCGCGCGGCGGCGGAGTTGCGGGCGATGCACCAGGTGGTGATGCTGATCGCCCGGTCGGCTCTGGCGCGCGAGGAGAGCCGGGGGGCGCACCGCCGGATCGATTATCCTGAAAGATCAGACGCATTCAGGAAACACTCGCGCGTCCGATCGTCATCCGATGAAATCAATTTCAGTTAACCGCCACTCCCATCACCCCGTCCCAGTGCGTACAGCCGCGATCGCCTCAGGCAGTTGCTTCGCGCTGCTGGCGTCGCTCGAGATCATGCAGGTTGGCCCAGAAGTGGCCCTCTGGGCGACGCCGGCGATTCTGGGTGCGGCGATTCTGATCGCCTGGGCGGCCGAATCGGCGCAGTTCTATGTCGCGCAGGGTTTCGCCCTGGCGATCCTGGCGTGGCTGCAGACGCTGCCCGAATTCGCCGTGGAGGCCGTGCTGGCCTGGAAGCAGCAGGTACCGCTACTGCTGGCCGGATTGACCGGCGCGCTGCGGCTGCTGACCGGCTTAGGCTGGCCGATGATCTACTTCACAGCGGCGTTTTTCTACCGCCGCAAGCACGGCAAGGCAATGCAATCGATCAAGTTGCACGATGAGCATTGTGTCGAGGTGGTTGGACTGCTGGTGCCGCTGCTCTATATGTTCGTGGTCTGGTACAAGTCGTCGCTGAGCCTGATCGACGCAGCGGTTCTGATCCTGATCTATCTCACCTATCTGGCTGTGCTGTCGAGGATGCCGCCGCAGGACGCCGAGGGGATCGAGGACCTGGACCGCGTGCCGAAGGCGATCGTGACGGCGCGGCCGGCGATCCGCAACCTGGCCATCATCGGGCTGTTCGCCGCCGGCGGAGCGCTGATTTACTTCACGGCCGAACCCTTCCTGGGCAGCCTGTTGGCGCTGTCGGCGATGATCGGGGTGCCGAGCTTCGTCTTCGTGCAATGGGTTGCGCCGTTTGTCTCCGAGTTCCCGGAGAAGGTTTCGGCCTTCTACTGGGCGCGGACCATCGTCCGTGCGCCCATGGCGCTGATGAACATGGTGTCGTCCAACATCAACCAGTGGACGCTGCTGGCGGCGATGCTGCCGATCCTGTTCTCGATCAGCCGGGGCGAGCCGTCTTCCATTCCGTTCGACTCGCAGCAGGAACTGGAACTGCTGATGACGATCGGACAATCGCTGGTGGCGATGATTTTCCTGTTCAACATGGAGATGTTGTGGTGGGAGGCGGGGGCGCTGTTCTCGCTGTGGTTTATCCAGTTCCTGGCCTCGCCCGTGCATCCGGGCGAGCAATGGTGGCGGATGGCCGCGTCGCATACCCACGAATGGGTGACCTGGATCTACTTCCTGTGGTTCGGCTTCGAAGCCATCAAGGCGTTGCTGGGGCACCGTCCGCCGGCGGCCCTCGTGCTGTTCGGCCAGATGTGGCGCACCCATATCCGCCCGTCGCGCGCGGCGTAGACTAGGAACAAATGCGGACAAACGAGCAAAGTGCCAGGATGCACGGCACGACGATTCTCTGCGTGCGGCGCGGCGGCAAACTGGTGCTGGCCGGCGATGGCCAGGTGACGCTGGGCAGCGAGGTGCTGAAGGCGACCACCAACAAGCTGCGCACGCTCTACAAGGACAAGATCCTGGCCGGATTCGCCGGTTCGACGGCCGACGCCTTCGCGCTGTTCGCCCGCTTCGAAGCCAAGCTAGAGGCGCACAACGGGATGCTGCCGCGGGCGGTGGTCGAGTTGGCCAAGGACTGGCGGACCGATAAAGTGCTGCGCCATCTCGACGCGTTGCTGCTGGTGGCCGACGCCAAGAATATGTACATCCTCAGCGGCCAGGGCGATGTGATCGAGCCCGACGGCGACTGCGTTTCGATCGGATCGGGCGGCGGATTCGCCAAGGCCGCGGCGACGGCTCTGCTCGAAAACACCAAGCTCGGCGCGAGAGAGATCGCCGAACGGTCGATGAAGATCGCCGCCGACACCTGCATCTACACCAATCACAACACCGTGTACCTGGAGCTTGCCTGACCCATGGTCATCTATCTGCCGGGCGATTCCAACCGTGACGAGCCGTTACTGGACGAACTGACACCACGCCAGATCGTGGCCGAGCTGGACAAGTACGTGGTCGGCCAGGCCGACGCCAAGCGTGCCATCGCCGTTGCGTTGCGCAACCGAATCCGCCGCCGCAAACTCGATCCGGAAATGGCCGAAGAAGTCTTGCCCAAGAACATCCTCATGATCGGCCAGACCGGCGTGGGTAAGACGGAACTGGCGCGGAGGCTGGCACGGCTGGCCAATTCGCCTTTTCTGAAGGTCGAGGCGAGCAAGTTCACCGAAGTGGGCTATGTCGGGCGCGACGTCGAGTCGATGATCCGCGATCTGGTGGAGATCTCCATCGACATGATCCGCGAGGAGAAGCTGGACGAGGTGGCGGACCGGGCCGAGGCGGCGGCCGAGGAGCGCCTGCTGGACGTGCTGCTGCCCCCTTCAAGCGAGCCCAGCGAGACAGCCGAAAAGTCGCGCGAGAAGCTGCGCGAAAAGCTGCGCAGCGGCCGGTTGGACGACCGCGTGGTGGAGATCGACGTCCGCGAACGCCCGCCGAGCTTCGAGGTTTTCTCCAATACCGGCAGCGAGGAGATGGACACCAACCTACGCGAATTCCTGCCTGCGCTGTTCGGCAACCGTTCGCGCAAGCGGACCATGCGCGTGGCCGAGGCCTTCGAATACATGGTGCAGGAGGAAGAGCAAAAGCTCGTCGACATGGAGCAGGTGACGCGGCTGGCCGTTGAAAGGGCCGAGCGTAACGGCATCATTTTCCTGGATGAAGTGGACAAGATTGCTGGGCGCGAGGGCGGCCACGGACCCGATGTCTCGCGCGAGGGTGTGCAACGCGACATCCTGCCTATCGTCGAGGGCACAACCGTGAGCACGCGCTACGGACTCATCCGCACAGACCACATCCTGTTCATCGCCTCGGGCGCGTTTCATGTCAGCAAGCCGTCGGACATGATTCCGGAGTTGCAGGGCCGGTTCCCGATCCGCGTCGAGTTGAAGGCGCTCACCGAGCAGGATTTCGTGCGCATCCTGACCGAGCCGAAAGCGGCGCTGACCAAACAGTACACGGCGCTAATGGAAACCGAGGGTGTGCAATTGAGCTTCACCA
>CAZSBK010000170.1:0-7151 GCA_964604945.1 uncultured Candidatus Solibacter sp. | reverse complement strand
CCTGCCGCACAAACTTGGATACCAAGACGGTTGAGATAGAGGCCGAGGCTGTTGCATACATCGTCGCCTCTCATCTCGGCTTGACGGGGAGCAGCGCCCCCTACCTGTCACGGTACGTGGGAGACGGAGATCTCCCCAAGAGCGTCTCCCTGGACCTGATTGCGAAGGTGGCCGGCAGGATCATCGAAATGACGGAAAAGAAGTTGGCTCCAAGGCAGCCTAAGGGCCGCCGTGCTCAACTCCAGCTAGGTGTGTGATGAAAGACAGCCGGACTCTACTCAATGTTTTGAAGGATTCGCTCAAGAGCGCCGCGACACGCGGCGATGCCGGCGAACTCCCGGTGGCGCTTCTGTGGACTGACGCCGAAGGCCAATGGACTCCGCTGATGAGCGCTTTGCGCGCGGTGGTGCCGGAAATCTACACACTGGGCCAGTACGCGCCAGCGGCCAGGACCGGTCCGGCTATCTGGTTGAAGTGCATCGTTGATCGGACTGTGGACGAAGCGCCTCCTCCAGGCAAGACCCCCGTGATCTACTTGCCGAGGGTGAGCCGGCAGGAGTTGCGTTCCGCGGGTGACTGTCCAGCGGCCCTGCAGCCGCTCGTGGAGCTCCAGTATCGAGGTCGAGTGTGGCACCAGCCGAATGGGAATGACTGGACAGTCAGGTCGATGCTGGTCTCTGAGGAGGGTCTTGGTCTGGACGTGGCAGCAGACCGGCGGACGGAAGAAGCCTATCTGCGAGTCCTGACGATCCTGGCTGAATGTGACACGCGGGTCATGCGTGGCCGTAGACTGGACGCCGGCGACTTCGACAAGCTGTCGATCCAGGATCCGGTGCGAGACTTCCTGTTGTGGCTGAACAATCCCGAGGTGTTCGAGGCCTCGGCAAAGGGCGCCAGGTGGGAGTCGTTCCGGGCCGTGAGCAAATCCGAGCTTGGGGTTGACCCGGACAAGACGCCAGCAGCCGAGGTGGCCGGGCGGCTCATCCGCGCCGAATTCGGCTTGGATCGCGTCTGGAGCCGATTCGCTGAATCGCCTCAACTCTACCCCGGCGTCGCCAAACTGCTTCGCGAGCCGGCAGGTGTCGGGCAAGGACTCCTGGTGCTCGATCCGTCGCGCGATCCCCGCATCAACGAACGTGACGAGGCTGATCTTCGCCTGGATCTGCAGACCGCGGCGGCCCTGCAGCACGCAGGGGCTTGCGCGAAGGTTTTGGAACTTGAGGGCAAGCACGCAACTCGCCGCGATTGGGTTTGGGCGCGGACAGAGATGAGTCCGTGGGCGCTGGCCCTCCGCCCGTTGGCGCGGCTGGCGCAGGCTGCTCAGAAACCTGTGGGCGGGGAAACCCTGCCGGCAGCAGCAGCGGAGTACGCGACAAGCGGGTGGGAATGCGATGCGGCGGCCATGGAGGCTTTTGGGAGCTTTCGGAATGGGGCCGATGCCGCGCTTCTGGTGAGGATCGTTCGTGCGTTGTACGAACCGTGGCTGGATGCGTCCGCCCGGCATTTCCAGGCACTGGTGGCCAAGGAGCCAAAGGAAACGGTGAAGGGTGTGGTCCAGCCTCCAGCGGAGAAAGACACCTGCCTTCTCTTCGTGGATGGTTTGCGCTTTGACCTTGCCGGCAAGCTGGCAAGCCGATTGGAGTCGCGCGGTTTTCGCGTGACGATGGGCCACCGGCTGGCCCCGTTGCCAACGGTGACGGCGACGGCGAAGCTCGCATCGAGCCCCGTCACCGACGGCATCAAGGGGGGCCCTGGCGATGACTTCGCTCCTCTGATCCAGGTGAAGTCCGGCTGGAAGCCTTTGGTCGCGCAGTTGCTGAGGGAGCGGCTGGAGGGCGTCGGCGTTGAACTCCTGGAGCCGACCGAAACCAGGATCCCATCCGGCGAGAATTCCGGCGGCTGGACGGAATGCGGAACGATCGACAGCCTCGGCCATAGTCTACAAGGCGACCTCGTCTATCAGTTGGATGTTGAAGTTGATCGGATCGCAGACCGGGCGTTCAGCCTGATCGACTCTGGCTGGCGCAGAGTTCGTGTGGTCACCGATCACGGTTGGCTGTTGCTGCCGGGTGGCCTGCCGAAGATCGAGCTTGCGCCGTATCTGGTTGAGACGAAGTGGGCGCGCTGCGCGCTGGTGAAGGGGCAGCCGGACTTGAACGTGCCGGTCACGGCCTGGCACTGGAATGCTGATGTCCAGATTGCGTCCCCGCCGGGAATTGGCGCTTTCCGGGCCGGCGAAACGTATGCCCACGGAGGCATCAGTCCGCAGGAGTGCGTCGTTCCGGAGCTGATCGTAGAGCGTGGCGCAAGCGACGTTTACGCATCCATCCAATCCGTTGAATGGCGCGGCATGCGCTGCCGCGTGCGGGTGGATTCGAATGAACCGAAAGTGCGGGTTGATTTGCGAACGAACTGGAAGCAGGAAGCATCGAGCATCGCAGCTTTGCCCAAAGAGATCGGGGACGCCGGAGAGGTGAGCCTGGCCGTGCCGGACGATTCGCTGGAGGGCGCCGCGGCTTCGATAGTGGTGGTTGACCCGGCGGGCAAGGTCCTAGTGAGCCAGACGACGTGCGTAGGAGAGAAGTCATGAATGTGACAATGGACAGCCTTGATCAATTGGCCGCAACGGCCTTCGATGGTTATTTGGTGCGGAAGGATCTGGTTCAGAAGTACGCACGCCAATACCCTGTGCCGACGTACGTGGTGGAGTTCCTGCTGGGGCGGTACTGCGCGAGCGTGGACGAAAAGGAGATCCAGGAGGGCCTCGAGATCGTCGAGAAGCAACTTCGCGACCGGACTGTGCGAACGGGCGAGGAAGAGCTCTTTAAGGCGCGCGCAAAGGAGCAGGGACCGATCCGGCTGATTGACATTGTGAAAGCACGGCTCGACACCAAAAACGACTGCTACGTCGCGGAACTTCCGAGCCTCGCGTTGAAGGAGGTTCGGATCGCGGATGAGTTGGTTCGGGACAACGAGCGCATGCTCACCGACGGCTTCTATGCCGAGGTCACGCTCTCCTACGACGGGATTGTGGCCCAGGAGTTTGGGGGCCGTCCGTTTGCGATCGATGCCTTACGTCCAATTCAGATGTCGAAGTCGGACGCTCTCGATGTGCTCGCCCGGGGGCGAACGAAGTTCACCACGCAGGAGTGGATCGACCTCCTCCTGAGATCGATCGGACTTGAGCCGGCGAATCTGGACGAACGAGCCAAACGCGTGGCGCTGTTGCGGATGATTCCGTTCGTGGAGCGGAATTACAACATGGTCGAACTTGGGCCACGCGGCACTGGCAAGAGCCACCTGTTCCAGCAGATCTCGCCCTACTCCCACCTGATCTCAGGAGGGAAAGCGACGGTGGCGAAGATGTTCGTCAACAACGCGAGCGGACAGCGAGGTCTCGTGTGCCAGTACGATGTTGTCTGCTTCGATGAGGTCTCAGGGATCTCTTTCGACCAGAAAGACGGCGTCAACATCATGAAGGGCTATATGGCATCCGGCCAATTCAGTCGAGGCAAGGAGAACATCCGGGCCGATGGCAGTCTAGTGATGGTCGGCAACTTCGATGTGGACGTCGAACAGCAGCAGCGGATCGGACACCTGCTGAGCCCGATGCCGCCGGAGATGCGGAACGATACGGCGTTCATGGACCGGCTCCACGCGTTTGCACCTGGATGGGATTTCCCGAAGCTCAAGGCTGCGGACCACTTGACCGATCACTTTGGCCTGGTGAGCGACTTCTTGAGCGAGTGCTGGACCAAGCTCAGGTCTGGGAGCCGGGTGAATGTCATGCAAGGCCGGGTCTACCTCGGCGGCGCTCTCAGCGGACGAGATATCGAGGCGGTGAACAAGTCGGTCAGCGGGTTAGTGAAGCTCCTTTTCCCGAACCCGGAGATGGGGGTCTCGGATGACGACCTGGAGTGGATCGTCCGAGTCGCCTTGGAGTCAAGGCGCCGTGTGAAGGAGCAACAGAAGAGGGTTTTCAAGAGCGAGTTCCGCAACACGCACTTCTCCTACACGATGGGGGCAGAAGGGGTGGAGCAGTTCGTCGCTACGCCCGAACTTCACAGCGACGAGGCGATTGAGAGCGACCCCCTGCCGCCTGGGCAGGTCTGGGCCGTGAGCATGGGCTCGCCCGAGGCTGGGGCCGGCCTGTACCGGTTGGAAGTCACGTCCGGGCCAGGTGGTGGGGTCAAGATCCTGAACCAGCCGCCGCCGGCATCGTTCAAGGAAAGCGTCCGGATCGGAGAACAGAATCTGTATACGCGGGCGAAGGAGCTTGTAGGCGATCGCGACCCGCGTGAGCATGAGTTCTCCATCCAGATGCGCGCCATGGATGCTGACAAGGCTGGCATCGGGCTCGGCCTGCCGGTATTGGTGGCGCTCTGCGGCTCGCTCCTGGGCAAAAATACGCGCGGCGGGACGATCGTGGTCGGAGCCCTGAACCTCGGCGGCTCGATCGATATGATCCCGAACGCGGTCCAGATCGCCGAACTCGCGATCGACAAGCAAGCGCAAACGCTGCTGATGCCCGTCGCCGCCCGCCGTCAGCTGAACGACCTCCCAGACGACCTCTGGACCCGCATCAGCATCGAGTTCTACAAGGATGCGGCGGACGCTGTGTTCAAGGCATTGGTGGAGTAGGAAGGAGAAACGATGCCAAGAACGCTTGACGAGGGCTTCCGGGACTTTCTTTCCAAACTGACGCCCAGCGATGTCGAGTCCGCAAACGCGCGCAGCCATCGCGCCTCGATTGAGCAATGCCTGCGCAGTAACTACACGGTCAAACGCTTCTTTCGCATAGGGTCATTCGGGAATGGGACGAGCGTCTACAGCTACAGCGATGTAGACTACTTGGCTTCAGTCACCATGGCCGATCTCAGCAATGACTCCAATTATGTTCTCCAGAAAATGCGCTGGATCCTCTCGAAAAGGTTCCCATTCACCAATGTCTCGGTACGGTGTCCAGCCGTACGCGTACCCTTTGGTAAGGGAGGAGCAGACGCGCACGAGATCGTCCCGGCGAATTCGCGCGGCATGAACGCAGCCGGATTTGAAGTATTCCAGATTCCAAACGGCGAAGGCAAATGGATGAGCACAAGCCCTGAGTCGCACAACGCGTACGTACTTGGCCAACACCAAAGGTTGAGTAGCAAAGTAAAGCCCCTCGTCAGGTTCGTGAAGGCCTGGAAGTTCTACAACTCGGTACCCATCTCCTCCTTCTATCTCGAAATGAGGGCTGCAAAGTACGCCGAGGGCGAGCCTTCGATTGTCAATGCTATGGATTTGAGGCGCATCTTCGCTTACCTAGATGACAACGACCTGCCCGCGCTGCAGGACCCAACTGGAGTCGCAGGGTACATCTACCCATGCGCGACCGAAGCCAAGTTCAAGGAGGCTCGATCGAAAATTTCAACGGCTCGGACACGGGCAGACAAGGCGCGTGAGGCGGAGGATTCCGACAAGATCTCCGATGCGTTTTACTGGTGGGGCATGTTTTTCAATGGGCAGTTTCCGGGATACTACCGATGATGAATAGCATTCTGGACGCCCAGAACGACACGAGGAACCTCCGCAGGCTGGCCGCGCAGCGGCAGTTGTATTCCGAGGCAAAGAACGCCCAAGTTCTGCAAATCCTCGTCAGCACACCGGCTGTCATCATATGGTCTGTGGCCGCGCTCTTCATACCAGCGGTCAAGGTCTACGCGGCCTTTTGGGCGTGCCTTGCTACCCTTGCCGATGTCCTGTTCTTCTCTCCGTTGGTCAAGATGAAGAGATCAGCTGCCGCGAAGATCCAAGAGGAATTCGACTGCGAAGTTCTCGATCTTCCTTGGTCCGACTGCAAGCTGGGCGAGCATCCCGAACCCGAAACCGTGTCGAATTATCGCCGGCAGGTTGAGCGCGATCCGGAGCTGACTGCCTTCCGTCATTGGTATCCGAGTCCCGTTGGCTCCGTTCCGCTTCATATAGGCCGTATCATCTGTCAGCGGTCCAGTTGCTGGTGGGATCGAACACTTCGAGAAAAATACTCGCGGACCTCCGTGTACATCTTGGTTGCGGGCATGGTCGTGATCGTCGTGCTAGCCATGCTGAGCGGTGCGACTGTGAGCAATGCCATCGGAGCAGTACTGTTGCTGCAGCCCTCAATTGTCCTTGCGGTGAAGGGTTATCGTGAGCATCTCGATGCTGCCGCGAATGCTGATCGGCTGCGAAGGAGCGCTGAAGCACTGTGGCGGCGCAGCGTGTCCGGCCAGCTTTCGGCTGAGGAGTCTAGGTATGAGGCGAGGCTCCTACAGAACGAAATCTACGATCACCGAGCCAACAGTCCACTCGTATGGGACTGGCTCTACAAGCGCCTTCGCGCCGCGACAGAAACCCAGATGTTGGATGGGGCCGAAGCACTTGTGGAAGAATATCGCCGTCTGACGCCGAAGAGTGTTTCTGCCAACGAGTAGCCACGTTGAACTCGTCGACCGCATGTGGTCACAGCAAAGCGATCGGCGCAGTGCGGCCTCCTTGTCCAGGCCGTATTCCCGATGAGGTTCACCAAGGACGTTGTCGATTCGACTCCGCGCTCGGAGAGAAGCTCGTGTCCACTTGGGCTGGCCGCAACTTGGGTCTGAAGTTGAGCACCGCAATCATTGCGTCGGTGCTATGCCGCTGGCCCAAGGCCCCCGAAGTCCTCTCCTGTGATTCGGCTTCGTCCTTTCTGAACTGGCATTGGCCTCTCTATTCAAGAATGACTGGCGTACAATCCGTGCGGTGCCACGGCACAGAATGAGCATCGACCACTGGATGAACCCCAGAGAAAGTTAGAGAGGCGGTGAGCGAGGGGAGCCAACCTCCCGAAAACTAACTTCCCGCCACCCGATTTCGTTGACAGCCTCCCTATCTGACCTCCCGCCCGTATCCCAAACATTCGCGGGTATTTGCGTTTCCTGCCAATTCTCCCGTTGGAGCCATCCCAGTCCGGGCCACGGACTGAACCATGATGGTTCAGTCTTTCGGCCTCGCTGAACCCTCCGAACTCTCCACTTTCTCTGTTGACAGCTCCGACTTTGTTGACAGGCCGGTTGAGTTCGTTGCCCGGTTAGACAGTTTCGAACCCGCGTGAGTATCTATTGACAGAGCCAGACAGCGCGCCAGGCCGCGAA
>CAZSBK010000169.1:0-7311 GCA_964604945.1 uncultured Candidatus Solibacter sp. | reverse complement strand
CAACAAAATTAAATTCCGCAGTATTCCGACCGGGGGTTGAGTGAAATCACCTGTTACAGCATGGCCTGCCGACAAGATCGAACGCAGATCGGTGGAAAGCCTTGTGCCGTATGCGCGAAACGCCCGCACGCATTCGGACGAGCAGGTCGCGCAGATCGCCGCCAGCATCCGCGAGTGGGGCTGGACAACGCCGGTCCTGGTGGATGACGCCGGCGGCATCATTGCCGGCCACGGCCGCGTGATGGCGGCCCGCAAGCTGGGGATCGCCGAGGTTCCGGTGATGGTGGCGACGGGTTGGACCGAGGCTCAAAAGCGCGCCTATGTCCTCGCCGACAACCAGCTCGCGCTGAACGCCGGCTGGGACGCCGAAATGCTCAAGGTCGAGTTGACGGATCTTGAAGGCGCCGGGTTCGACCTGGGCCTGATCGGGTTCAGCGAAGACGAGCTCGCCAAGCTGACGGCCGACAAGACCGAGGGGCTCACGGATCCGGACGATATTCCGGAAGCCCCGGCCAATGCTGTGACGGTTCTGGGCGACACCTGGGTGCTGGGAAAGCACAGGATCCGCTGCGGTGACAGCACCAGCGCCGACGATGTAGGGGCGCTGCTCGCCGGCGTTTCGCCTCATCTCATGGTGACGGACCCGCCTTATGGGGTCGAGTATGACGCCGATTGGCGGAACAAGGCGATGCGCGCCGACGGCTCGGCCATCGCTGGCCGAGCCGTCGGGAAGGTGCTCAACGACGATAAAGCTGATTGGCGCGAGGCTTGGGAACTGTTCCCCGGCGATGTCGCCTACGTCTGGCACGCCTCAAACATGGCTCACGTCGTCGCCGAAAGTCTGATGGCGTGTGGGCTCAACATTCGGGCGCAGATCATCTGGGCCAAGTCTCAATTCGTGATCGGGCGCGGCGACTATCACTCGCAGCACGAGCCGTGCTGGTACGCGGTGCGGAAAGGCAAGACCGGACACTATGACGGTGGGCGCAAGCAGTCCACGCTATGGCAGATCGAGAAACTAAAGAAGTCCGAAACCGGCCACAGCACACAAAAGCCGGCCGAGTGCATGAAGCGGCCTATCGAAAACAACTCGTCACCGGGCCAGGCCGTCTATGAGCCGTTCTCTGGTTCCGGCACCACGATCATTGCCGGCGAAATGACCGGGCGTTGTGTCTATGCGATGGAACTGAACCCGCCCTATGTCGATGTCGCCATCAAACGCTGGCAGGATTTTACCGGCCAAAAGGCCGTCCTCGAGGCCGACGGCCGCACGTTCGAAGACGTGGCCGCACAACGCTACGACTGGGAAAAGGACGCGGTCGGTTCCTACAACGAGGCCATCGCGACGAAGCGCGAGGAACTGACACATGCGGGGTCGTAAGCCTAAGCCCACCCACCTCAAGCTGATCGAGGGAAACCCCGGAAAGCGGAGAGTCAACACGGTAGAACCAGCGCCGCTTCCGGAACTCCACGCCCCGCCGCCTTTCCTTCCGCAAGAAGGCCAGGACGAATGGAAGCGAGTGGCCGCGGAACTCTACAACCTCGGTCTGCTGACGGTCGTGGATCGCACGGCGCTCGCTGCCTACTGCCATTCCTACGCGATCTGGAAGCAGGCGACTGACGCCATCAACCAAATGGCCGCCCGCGACCAGCTCACCCGCGGCCTGATGATCAAGACCACGAACGGCAACGCAATTCAGAACCCGCTGATCGGCACCGCCAACAAGGCAGCCTCCGACATGGTGCGTTATGCGGCCGAATTTGGGATGACGCCGAGTGCTCGAGCAAGAATATCCGCGCAGCCGCCGGGCGGCGCCGGTTCGAAGTTCAATGGCCTCATCGGCGGGCAAGAGGGGTAGTAAACCCCGCGCGCCAAGCAGGTCAGACCGCGTAATCGCCTTTATCGAATGCCTGACGATCCCGTCGGGTGAGGGGCAGGGCGGATCGTTCAAACTCAGGGAGTGGCAGAAGCGGTTCATCCGCGATGTCTACGACCCCGTCGACGAAAACCGCCGCCGCCAGGTACGCCGCGCGGTTCTGTCGGTGGCGCGAAAGAACGGCAAGACTGCGCTGATCGCCGCCTTGTGCATCGCACACCTCATCGGTCCCGAGGCGATCCCGAACGGGGAAATCTACTCGGCGGCCACCGAGCGCGAACAGGCGGCGATCGTGTTTAAGGTCGCCCGGCAGATCATCGAGGCGGATCCGGAGCTCTCGGCGCTGCTGACCGTGGTCCCGTCGACGAAGACCATCGTCTGCCGGTCGAACGGAAGTTTCTACAGGGCGATCTCGGCCGAGGCCGGATCAAAGCATGGCCTGAACCCGAGTGTCGTGATCTACGACGAGCTGGCGCAGGCAAGGAACCGGGAACTCTACGACGTTCTCGACACCGCCATGGGTGCCCGCGCCGAGCCGCTGTTCGTGGTGATCTCGACGCAGAGCAATGACCCGCAGCATATCCTTTCGCAGCTGATCGATGACGGGCTGCGGAAGGGCGACAAGTCCACGGTGACGCACCTCTACGCTGTTCCGGACGATGTCGAGGACATTTTCGAGGAGAAGGTCTGGAAGCAGGCAAACCCGGCGCTCGGCGACTTCCGCAGCCTGGCGGACATGCAGACGCAAGCCGCCCGCGCGGCGCGCATGCCGAGTTTCGAGGCGAGCTTCAGGAACCTCTACCTCAACCAGCGCGTGGACGCGCAGTCGCCGCTCATCGCCCGGTCGGAATGGATGGCCTGCAAGGTGGATGAAACGCTCGAGCACGGTGAGGCTGTCTATCTGGGGCTCGACCTTTCATCGACGACCGACTTGACCGCACTGGTGGCGGTGAGCGCGGTGAACGGGGATCGCGTCAAGGCATGGTTTTGGAAGCCGGGCGACCTGGTTGCGGAACACGAACGTCGCGACCGGGCGCCGTATGGCGAATGGTCGAAAGCCGGGTGGATGGAAACGCCGACTGGCCGCGCGATTGATTACGGTTTCGTTGCCCGCACGATTGCCGAGGTCTGTTCCGACTACGAGGTCAAGGGCCTCGCCTACGACCGCTGGCGTATCGAGAACCTGATGCGTGAATTGGAAGGCATCGGGTTCGCCTCCTATGTGGATGGCAAGGATGCGGTGGCGAACGGCCTGCGCCTTGTGCCGTTCGGGCAGGGGTTCAGGGACATGGCGCCCGCAATCGACGCCCTCGAGGTGTCGGTGATCGAGCGCCGCTTCAAGCATGACGGCAATCCCGTCCTCGCGTTCTGCTTTTCGAATGCGGTGGCGATCACGGACCCGGCAGGCAATCGAAAACTGGACAAGTCAAAGACTCGGTTCCGCATTGACGGTGCGGTGGCTGCGACGATGGCAATCGGACTCAAGTCCCGCGACCTGCAGGGCGAAGTCGAAGAAGAACCGGAGATCGTCTTCCTATGAGCATGCGCGAATATCTCCCCGCATGGCTCGGGGGCAAGCGGTCGGAGCCGGTGCAGAACGCCACCAGCTATCCGTCCTCTGCGATCACGCAGGGGTCGCCTGGCTGGAACGATCTTTTCGGGTCCACGCAGGCGCTGTCCTATCCGACCGAGGAATCGGCGCTTACGGTGTCGGCGATCTACGCTAGCGTGAACCTGATCGCGGGTGCGATTTCCGGCCTTCCGATGCACGTCTTCAAGGTGGCGGCGAACGGCGAGCGGGACCGGGTTCAGAACGACAGCCTCTGGTATGTGCTCAACGAGGAGATGACGCCCCGCTGGGCGGCGTCCGCAGGCTGGGAGTTCATGGCGCAGTCGCTGCTGCTGCACGGTGACGCCTTCGCGGTGATCCTGCGCCGGCCGGACAGCATGCCCATGGGGATCAAGCCGGTCCACCCGAACCGGGTGTCGGTGCTGCTGAACTACAAGACGGACCGGCTCGTCTACAGCATCACGCCCGAGAATGGCGTGCCCGGCGCCGTCCAGGTCTATGACCAGGATGACGTTTTGCATGTGCCCGGCTTCGGGTTCAACGGCTTCCGTGGCCTCTCGCCTCTGCGCTATGCGCTCCGGACGACCGGCGCGATCTCGCTTGCCACGCAGGATTTCTCGGCCAACTTCTTCGCCAATTCGGCCCGGCCGGATTATGCGCTCACGACGCAGCAGAAACTGAGCCCCGAGGCGATCGAGACGATGCGCGCCCAGATCGACGAGCGCCACCGCGGGCCCGACAAGGCTTTCCGGCCGATGGTTCTGCAGGGCGGCCTTGAGATCAAGACGATCACGATGCCGATCGATGACATGCAGCTGGTCGCCATGCGCCAGTTCCAGATCGAGGACATCGCACGCATCTACGGCGTCCCTCCGTTCATGATCGGCCACAACGAGAAGACGACGAGCTGGGGGTCAGGCGTTGAAAGCATGGGCATCGGCTTTGTCCGGTTCACCCTTCGCCAGCACCTGAACAAGTTCGAAACCGAGTTCAACCGCAAGCTGTTCCGCAACTACACGAAGCGGGTCGAGTTCGACACCTTCGACCTCGAGCGCGCGGACATGAAGTCGATGTTCGAAGCCTATCGCGTGGCGTTGGGCCGCGCCGGCGAGCCCGGGTTCATGACGGCGCAGGAAGTTCGCCAGCGCCTGAACATGAAGATCGAACCCGACAACGGCACGCTCTCGACGGGAATTTCAACGGCACCGGCTGTCACGCCGGACAGTCAGCAGGTGACGCAATGAACCACCGCATCTCCAACCTCATCAAGCTCCTTGGATCGAACTCCAAGCGCGGCAGCTTCAAGGCCGAGGCGAATACGATCTACATCTATGACGTGATCGTCGGCAGTGATCTCGAGGCCGAGTGGTTCGGCGGTGTTGCCCCGAAGCCGTTCATCGATGCCCTCAAGGGCATGAGCGGCGACGTGCACCTCCGGATCAACTCGCCCGGCGGCGACGTGTTTGGCGCCAACGCCATGGCGCAGGCCATGCGCGAATATCAGGGCGGCCAGATCATCGCCCACGTCGATGGCATTGCCGCGTCGGCCGCTTCCGTGTTGGCGATCACCGCAGGCCAGACGGTCATGGCGCCGGGGTCGCTGATGATGATCCACAACGCCTGGACGATTTCGGCCGGCGACCGCCACGACCACCTCGACACGGCCGCGATCCTTGAGAAGGTCGACGGCATGCTGGCGCAGGGCTACGCGGGCAAGTCCGGCGGCACGGCAGACTACTTTGCCAGGCTGATGGATGCCGAGACCTGGTTCACGCCAGAGGAAGCCGTTTCCGCCGGCCTGGCGACGTCCGTGGCCGAGGCGACCCCGGCGCCCGCCGCAGCGTCTGCCATGTGGGATCTGAGTGCCTTCGCCCGCGCGCCGCAGAACGCGGCGCCGACCGTCGTCCGCACCACGACCGTGACCGAGACCACATGCGTCGAGACCGAGACGGAAGTCGAGACGGTCACGATGGAAGTGATTTCCGGAGACCCATCCACCATGCCGGCGGATTCCGCCGAGCTCGAGATTGAAGCCCGCAAGCGGCAGCTCGCCGCGGCGCTGGCTCTCAAAGCTGCCTAGCGCGCCGCGCCAGACAGAGAACGGCTGCAGTCGCGGCCTCCACTAACAGAAAGGGCTCACAATGAGCATCCAGAATCTGCGTGAACAGCGCGCGGCGAAGGCCAAGGCGCTGAATGAACTGGTTTCCAAGAAGGACTGGAAGCCGGAAACCGACCAGCCGATCTACGACGCCGGCATGGCCGAGATCGATGCGCTCGACGCCCAGATCAAGCGCATCAACGACGTCAACGCCAAGCTGGCCGAGGACGCCCTCACCGGCTCGGTGATCGTCGCTTCCGAGCGCGCCGGCAAGGACAAGAAGGACCGCCACTCGGAACTGTACGCCAAGTGGTTGCGCGGCGGCGACAACGCCCTCAACGCCGAGGAATGGACCTTCATCCGCAACACCATGTCCACCACGACCACCACGGAAGGCGGTTACACCGTCCAGTCCAGCGTGGCCGCGACGATCGTCGATGCCCTCAAGGCATATGGTGGCATGCGCTCGGTCGCCAACGTGATCTCGACTTCGCAGGGCAACCCGCTGTCGTTCCCGACCTCGGACGGCACGTCTGAAACCGGCGAATGGATCGCCCAGAACACGACCGCCACCGCCGCCGATCCGACCTTCGGCACCGTGGCCCTGAACGTGTTCAAGGCGTCGTCCAAGATCGTGGCGGTTCCCTTCGAACTGCTGCAGGACTCGCAGGTGGACATCGAAGCCTTCGTCGCCGGCCGCCTGGCTACCCGCCTCGGTCGCGTGACGAATACCGGCTATACCACCGGCAACGGCACTACCGCCCCGAACGGCCTTATCACGGCCGCGACGACCGGCGTCACCGCGTCGAACGCCACCTCGCAGGTGACTGCGATCATCTACGACTCGATTATCGATCTCATCCACTCGGTCGATCCGGCCTACCGCGAAGGCGCGAAGTTCATGATGAACGACGCCTCCGTGAAGGTGATCCGCAAGATCAAGGACGGCCAGTCCCGTCCGCTGTTCGTGCCGGGTTACGAGGTCGGCGTTCCCGGCGGCGCTCCGGATACCCTCTGCGGCTATCCGATCGTCGTCAACCAGGACGTGGCAACCATGGCCGCGAGCGCGAAGTCGATCGCCTTCGGGCAGCTCGACAAGTATTTCATCCGCGACGTGATGGACGTGACCCTCTTCCGGTTCACTGACTCGGCCTACACCAAGCTGGGCCAGGTCGGCTTCCTCGCGTGGATGCGTACCGGCGGCAACCTGATCGCCACGAACGCGGTTCGCCTGTTCGTCAACGCTGCTTCGTAAGCGGTTCCAACCAGTGACAGGCGGGCGGCTCTCAGGGTCGCCCGCCATTTTCTCAGGATCATCGCCACATGGCAAAATCACCCGCTCCCAAGGCTGCCGCCGACAAGGTCTCGGTGCGCCTCAAGTGCGTTTATTCGGGCTTCCCGGGCAACCCGGGCCC
The DNA here is from genome assembly GCA_964604945.1 of uncultured Candidatus Solibacter sp. Taxonomy (GTDB): domain Bacteria; phylum Acidobacteriota; class Terriglobia; order Bryobacterales; family Bryobacteraceae; genus PNKE01. The sequence goes on along the minus strand of CAZSBK010000169.1, from coordinate 351 downwards.
GGGTGACGTGATCGGCATCGACCGCGAAGAGGCCGACCGCCTCGTTGGCCTCGGCGTTGCCGAGCTGGTCACTGAATAACCATGCTTGCTCCCGTCCGCACCGTCGCGCCGACCGTTGACCTTGTGACACTTGCCGAGGCCAAGCTGCATTGCCGCATCGACGGAACCGATGAGGATGTGTTGGTTACCGCCCTCATCAAGGCGGCGACAGAATACCTAGACGGCTATTCCGGCGTCCTCGGGCGGGCTCTGACGACCCAGACATGGCGCCAGGACTTCGACGCCTTTTCCGACACCATGCGGCTGCCGGTCGGCAACCTTTTGGCGGTGTCGTCAGTCGCATACTACGAT
>CAZSBK010000168.1:0-7365 GCA_964604945.1 uncultured Candidatus Solibacter sp. | reverse complement strand
CTTTATTCTCTGCCATCGCGCGAACTGATCGCCGACTCGGTCGAATACATGGCCAACGCCCATACGGCCGACGCGCTGGTCTGCATCTCGAACTGCGACAAGATCACGCCCGGCATGTTGATGGCTGCGCTGCGGCTGAACATCCCGGCCGTCTTCGTCTCGGGCGGGCCGATGGAGGCGGGCAAGGTCGAGTGGCACGGTTCTGCGAGGAAGGTCGATCTGATCGACGCCATGATCGAGTCGGCCGATAGCAAGAACGAGGACGAGGACGTGCTGGAGATGGAGCGCTCGGCGTGCCCGACCTGCGGGTCGTGTTCGGGCATGTTCACGGCGAATTCGATGAACTGTCTGACCGAGGCGCTGGGCATGTCGCTGCCGGGCAACGGGTCGCTGCTGGCGACACACGCCAAGCGCAAGGACCTGTTCCTGCGCGCCGGGCGGCTGATCGTCGGCCTGGCCCGCCGCTACTACGAGCAGGACGACGAGAGCGTGCTGCCGCGCTCGATCGCGACGTTTGAAGCGTTCGAAAACGCCATGACGCTCGACATCGCCATGGGCGGCTCGACCAACACGGTCCTACACCTGCTCGCCTGCGCGATCGAGGCGGGTGTCGATTTCAAGATGGCGGATATCGACCGCCTGTCGCGGCGCGTGCCGTGCCTGTGCAAGGTGGCGCCATCGACGCAGAAGTATCATCTCGAAGACGTTCACCGCGCCGGCGGCGTGATGGCGATCCTGGGCGAACTGGAGCGCGGCGGGTTGGTTCACGCGGACGCGAAAACCGTCCATGCGCCGAGTCTGGGCGAGTCGCTGTCGAAATGGGACGTGAGGCGGAGCGACTCGGCCGATGTGAATGGCTTCTACCGCGCGGCGCCGGGTGGCATCGCCACCACTGTCGCGTTTTCGCAGGACCGCCATTACGATGCGCTGGACACCGACCGCGCCGACGGTTGCATCCGCGACCTTGAGCACGCCTATTCAAAGGATGGCGGGCTGGCGATCCTGTTCGGCAACCTGGCCGAGCGCGGCTCGATTGTGAAGACGGCCGGCGTGGACGAGAGCATCCTGAAGTTCAGCGGCAAGGCGAAGGTCTGCGAGAGCCAGGAAGAGGCCGTGGAACGGATTCTGGGCGGCCAGATCGTGGCTGGGGACGTTGTGGTGGTGCGCTATGAAGGGCCCAAGGGCGGTCCGGGCATGCAGGAAATGCTGTACCCGACGTCTTACATCAAGTCGATCGGACTGGGAAAACAGTGTGCGTTGCTGACTGATGGGCGGTTCTCCGGCGGCACTTCGGGCCTGTCCATCGGGCACGTGTCACCGGAAGCGGCCGCCGGGGGCACAATCGGACTGATTGAAGAGGGCGACACCATCGAGATCGACATCCCGGCGCGGCGCATTCATCTGGCCGTGAACGATGCCGAGCTGGACAGGCGGCGCACGGCCATGGAGGCTCGCGGCGCGGCGGCATGGAAACCCGCGGCGAGAACCAGGGCGGTCTCAGCGGCCCTGCAGGCCTATGCCGTGATGACGACAAGCGCCGATACCGGCGCCGTGCGGGACGTGACACAGTTGCGGCCTGGCAGCGGGGAACGCGTCTAAGCTCGGTGTAGGTCCTTGAAGGCAAATCGGCAACCAGCTTACGGTTGTCCGTGAGTCTGGCTAGGGCGGGAGTGCGGCAGAATACGACGATCGTCTCCCAGTGGGCTTGTTGTTCCAGGCAGGGGTGCATCGTGTCTGCCGAACGAGTGCTGGCGGAGCGCAGGCCCGCGTGCACGCGTACAAAGGTACACTTCCTGTCCACTGGAGGAGTTTTGAGCAAGCTCCTTCGCTCTATCGTGCCCACCATGCCCCCACGGACGCTTCTTCGAATCGTGAATGCGCTTTGCCTTCTGGTGGGCCGCTATTTGCAATCGCTGTAGCGATTTTGATAGGCGGTTTCGATTTTTTTCAATTAAGACTTGATTCCGGTCGCGTGTAGAGCTACCATCAGGACCGCACGACATGTTAGTGATGCCTTGCTTGTGATACGGAGGTATTCCATGAACTCGTTCTTTCTCAAAGCCGGGATGCTCGTAACGATCCTGGCAGTCTCCCTTCAACCGGCTACAGCACAGACGCCGGGCGAATGGCAGTTAACATTCAGCACGATTAACCATCTTCTGGACAACAACGACAACTTCTCCAAGGACAACCGCTTCATCTGTTTCGACACGCGAGAAACGCTGGGAGGCGGCATCGGCAATTCCACCAGCATTGGTAAGGTTTCGGTCACATCGGGCCTGGAGAACCTGCTTTATGCGCCTTACGATGTGATCGTCTCCACGACCGCGTCCGCGCCAGGGATGGGGGCTGCATCTTTCAGCCCTGTATCGGACGAAGTCGTATTCATCCACGGCCCACTCGTGAGTGAAACGGCCACACTCGGCTTCTATGGCACCAGAAACCGCAGAGGCGGCGTGGTGCTGGGCGATGGCAGCGGGGACATCCGGTTTTACGACATGAGAGACGTCACGTCGGCCATCACGACGCCGGGTGCGCATCGTGGCGGCAGTCACCGGCACGAGTATTCGCTCGACGGCAAGCGCGTGGGCTTCACCTACGACGACCACCTGCTGCCTACCTACGGCCGCACCATCGGCATGATGGTTCCCCACGCCAAGGCGCCAGCGGGCTACTCGCACTACAGCGTCCTGCTGGTGCCGGTCGTCCTGACGGCCTCGGCTCAGGTTGGAGAACTCGACAAAGCGGACAGCGATTCCTGGGTCGGCAGCAAAGGCCAGATGAGGGCCTTCATCGGCCACGTGAAGCAGGCAGACGGCACGTTCATGAGTTCGCTCTTCGTGGTCGACATCCCGGAGAACGTCGATGTGACGACAGCGAATTCCGGGAGCACGACGAGCTTTCCCACTCCTCCCGCGGGCGTGACGATCCGGCGGCTGACCAACACAGCGGCCAGCGGCATCGTGCGGGGCTCGCACGACGGAACGCGGATTGCTTACTACGCCACAGCCACCGACGGCACGCGCCAGGTCTTCATCATCCCGTCGAATGGTTCGGACCAGTCGACCGACGCGGCGATGCGGCCGGTTCAGGCGACGTTCCTTGAGAAGGGCGCCAGCGGCGGACTGCGGTGGCATCCGAGCGGCAACTCGATCGCGGTGATCAGCGACAACGGCATTGCGGCAATCTCGGTACTGCCGGGGCCGACATTCGGCAAGGCCACCTGGCTGACGACGCACGGGACCAGCGTGGCCGCGGCAGATGCGCTGGTGTGGTCGCGCGACGGGGCGAGGCTTGCCTTCAACCGGCGGCTGCCGACTTACAACGCCGCCGGCGAACTGGTGAAGGACTTCAACAAGAACGACTTCCGCCAGATCCTGCTGGTCGATTTCCCGGATACGGACAAGAACGGCGTTCCTGATTCGGTCCAGTAGGGCGCGCGGCAGGCGGATAACGCTTGCAGGCATGCCGGTTGAACTGGCGGCGAGCGCGCCAGGTTCTTCTTCACTGGCGTGGGGCCTGACCGGAAGCTACGATTGACCCTGTGTCGCGCGGATGTTTCCGGACGGGCCCCTTGCCATCACGCAGAAGCTTCTACGAAATGATGTATGGCCACGGGGCGTGGAGTTGGGTGAATCACGGGTCCTCGAGTTGGATTGGGCTCCGTAGGCGGTGTGGCTGAGCGGGTGCGGGTGCGGGCTTCGAAGGGGACGTGAGAGCGGATTGTCCGCCGCCGCGCCCTGCGGTTCCCCGAAGCGGAGTCCGAGCGGGTCCGTGTGCACATCCATGAGACGATTGGAGCGCGAGGAGCCCGAGTCTACGAAGTACGCCTGTACCAAGAGACGCAGCGCGATATCAGGCGGAAACCTAGCAGGAATGGGAAGATCCTATACCTCGCCTTCCCGGAAGACGAGCGCCTGCTCGCTTCATCATCTGTTCCGGTCAAAGGACGGTCAAAGTGTCAAGGAGCGCAAACTGCCCAGTTTACCGGGTCCGCGCTCAGTCTCGGTCAGGTACGCGATTGCCTGACGATAGTTGCAGATGGCGCTTCGAGGGCCGGTGCGCGAACTGGTTGGGTCAATCTGTTAAGTTAGAGCCCGAGGTAGAGGATGCAGCCATTCCGGTTTCATGTGTTTGTCTGCAGTCAGCAGAAGCCTGAGGGGGTGCCTTGCTGCGGGGAGCGGGGCGGCGCCCAACTTCTCGAAGAACTGCGGCGAGAGGTCCATTTGCGCGGGCTGGACGGCGAAGTTCAGGCCACGGCGTGCGGATCGCTGGGACTGTGTGAGCACGGGCCGAACATGGTCGTTTATCCAGAGGGGACGTGGTACTCGGGCGTGACGCTGGCCGACATTCAGGAGATTGTCCGTTCGCATTTCCAGGAAGGTGTCCCAGTCAAACGCCTGGCGCACACCGATACGGTGCCGCTACGTGAGGAGATCCTGGCGAACCGGGACAAGATGCTGGCGGCGCGTCGCGCGCAGGAGGAGGCCGGAGCCCTGCCGGACGAACTGAACGAACCGGTGAGGGCGTTCCAGGAGAGCCGCGTGCTCCTTACGGCGCTCGAACTCGATTTGTTCAGCGCGCTTGGATCCGGAGCCGGGGCGGACGTAGTGGCGGCCAAGATCCGCACCGATCCGCGCGCCACGGAAATGCTGCTGAACGCGCTGGCGTCGATGCGCCTGCTCGTCAAGCAGGATGGAGTCTTTCAAAACGCACCGGCGGCCGCACGCTACTTGGTAGCCGAGTCGCGCGAAAACGCCCGGCCGGCGCTGCTTCACACGGCAAACCTATGGCATCGCTGGTCGACGCTCACCGAGTGCGTACGCGCCGGGACTGCGACCGGTGGGGGCGAAATGGCCGCCCGCGGCCCGGACTGGACCGAATCATTCATCGCGGCCATGCACCGCAACGCGTCGGCACGCGCGCCGCTCGTGATACGCACGGTGGGCGTGGAGAACGTCCGCCGGATGCTGGACGTGGGAGGCGGATCGGGCGCCTATTCGATTGCGTTCGCCCAGTCCAACCCTGACTTGAGTGCAGACATCGTCGACCTGGAGACGGTTCAACCGATCGCGCTCCGTCACATCCGGGAGGGCGGCGTGGAGGGCCAGGTGAAGGTCCGCACGGGCGATCTTCGCAGCGACCATCTTGGCGAAGGCTACGATCTGGTGTTGCTTTCCGCCATTTGCCACATGCTCAGTCCGGAGGAGAATCTCGATCTGCTGCGCCGCTGTCACGAAGCGCTGGCCGCGGGCGGCCGGGTGGTGATTCAGGATTTCATCCTGGAGGCAGACAAGACGGCGCCCCGCTTCGCTGCGCTGTTCTCGCTGAACATGCTGGTGGGCACACGCGGCGGCAGCAGCTACAACGAGCCGGAATACAGCGCCTGGCTCGGCGAGGCTGGCTTCCGCGAGATCCGCCGCGTCCGCCTGCCAGGACCGGCGGACCTCATGATCGCGTCACGGCAGTGATTCCCGGGTGGCATCGGCGTTCCACGATGGCCAGGCTTCCCCTTACTTGTTCCCTGGAGCCTGGCAGGAGAAGTTGGCCGCATCGTTCGTGTCACCCGACCCCTTGTAGACCGCCACATTGGGGTACGCGCACAGAGGACGAGTCTTCTCCACGCTGGGCGGACTTGTCCCGGGCTTGAACCTAGTGGCGATGATCTCTTCCGGCGCGATGCCCTGTTCGACCCACTGCTCCAACGCCGCCGAGATATTTTCCCGTGGATTGCCTTGCGCCGGATTATTCTGCCCAAAAGAGTTGGCTCCCGATCCGCCGCCGCAGTGCTGCATTCCGGGTACCATGAACAGCCGCACAAAGCCAGCCATTCTCTTGGCACCGAGTTTTTTCTGGACGCTCTGATAGTAGTCAATGATGGACTGGGCGGGAATCGCAGCATCGCTCCAGCCGTGGTACAGGATCAGTTTTCCGCCCCGCGCCTGGAACCGCCGCAGATCGGGATTCGCCGCATCCAAGGCAGGCGCTGCCTTCTGCTCAGCGGCTTTCATTTCGCGGCCGGCATCGAACTTCCTGTAATCCCAGGAAGGGTCGTTGTACACCATGTTCTTGAAGAAATTGATACCGAAGGAGAACATGGCCGCCTGCTCGGGTGCTTTGCCGGTGATCCAACTCGCCCAACCGCCGGGCTCGGCTTCCCCTCCCATGGCGTACCCGCGGGCGGCGGATTTGCCATCGGCAGTCCGCGTTCCGCCGTAGATGATGCGCAGTGCCTTCAATTGCGGAGCGGTCAGGCACTTGTCGGTCTCCGCGCCCTGGCACAGCAGCGCCGCGGGATCGAAGCGGCACTGCGCCGGGTTGTCGATGACCCCGTCTTTCACCCCATCGTTGGCATCACAGGCCGCCTGGGCCGCGGCCTGTATCGCCGGCAGCTTCGACGCCGCGATGTAGCCCGCCGGATCGCCCGCCGTTGCCTGCATCATTGAGGCGGCGTGCAGCATGAGCTTCGACCAGTAGTTCGCCGGCGCGCCGGCGATGATGCCGTCGTAGTCATCCGGATAGCGTTGAGCTTCCATCAGCGCCTGCCGCCCGCCGTTCGAACAGGAACTGAAATAGGACCGCTTGACCGGCGAGCCATAGAACGCCGCCACGATCAGTTTGCCCTTCACCGTGGTTTCGTGAACGGCGCGATGGCCGAAGTCGACGATCTTTTCCGGATGTCCCAGCGCCCAGGCCGCAGCCTGCCCGCCAGCGCTGTGCCCGGTGTCGGTCGACGCCGAAGCGTAGCCGAGCCGCACCGCCGCCGCCAGTCCGCCGAAGCTGATGGCGCCCGCATACCCGCCATTCCCGATCCCCTGGAACTTCCCGTTCCAGCCGGACGCGGGCATCCAGACTTCGAACTGAATGTCGGAATCGGCCGAGGGCCGGATTGTGCCAGCGACGCGGCAAAAAGCCGGCAGATCCACAATGGCCTTGCCGCCCGGTGGAGTGAATGAACCCTCGGTTACCTCGCTGGCGAAGGTGATGGCCGTCGACGGCAACGCCAGTTTTCCCAGCGCGGCGCAGTCGGCTGCAAACAAAGGCGCCGACAACGCGGCCAGTAACAGAACCCCAGTACGCATTAGAGCCTCCCTTGACCTCTTGCCCCGTGGCGGCAAGGACACGAGCTTCCTTCCTCTCCAGGACGGAGCCATATAGCCGCTCACCTTGGCGTGCGGCTCTTGTCTACGATAGCTCACGCCAGAGCAACACGCGCCGCAAGTTCAGATCCCGCTTCGCCCGTTCTCCAGCAGTTAAGGGTAATGGTCGCCGGGCTGGCCGGGCACTTGCGCACGCAAGTGTTGCCGCGGTGGGTGGGCGACGCCAACTTCATGACCGTCGTGGGTGAAACGCGGGTTATGCCGG
>CAZSBK010000167.1:0-7419 GCA_964604945.1 uncultured Candidatus Solibacter sp. | reverse complement strand
CCAGGTAATCTATCTTGGTGCCACGTTCGGCAAAGACTTCTTCTGCCACTCTGCGAATGATCTGTTCCTGCATCTTGAATTCTGCAGCAGTACCGATCAAGGGGATCATGATCTCGGGGATGGCCTTGAAGCCCTTGGCGTTCATGGTCTGCTCAGCCGCGTGCTCGGTCGCGATCAGGTTCAGCAACTCGTCGCGCGACTTCCGCGGGATGAACGCGAACAGCGTGGCGCTGTTGACGCCGGCGGCACGGGCTGCGTTCACCATCTCCTTCTCTGGGATCGAGAAACCGTCGCGCAGCCAAATCTGGATGGATTCGCCATCGGACTGAGGAACGTCCTGGGAGCGATGGACCTTGAGGTCGCGCGGAACTTTCGCAGATCCGTGAAGGAGCTTCACTTTGTCGACTGTCTTCTGAACGTCGGCGGCCAGCAGTTGGTCACGCCGCTCGTCGAAGTAGGCGACATCGTTCTTCAGCTTGGCTTCGCGTTGGCGGAATTCAGAATCCCAGTTGCGGCCCTCTTCCGTCTGGATGCGGAACTCGGTACCGACGCGCATGAGCACGCCCTCGTCGGCCAGTTTGTCGAGCAGGCGAGCGACCTCGGCCCGCAGTTTGCCGTTGTCCGCCGCGAGGTCGTCGACGATCAGATCGGCTAGGTGTTCCTTGGTGGCGCGAACGCCGATGTCCCCCGCGCCGTCGCTGGGCAACTGGCCGATGAGAAATACAAGGCCGCAGATGCGCTGCTGGAGTCGACCTTCAGCCGTCCCGCCCTTGCCGAGAGCTACGATACGTTCGTTGATCTCGCGCGGGAGGGCTCCGGTGGTGACCATCTCAGGCGCCAACGCCTCGTATAGGTCATCACCGGGGATGAGTCGGCCCAGCGGCCGACCGGTCAGGTTGGCGACGCAGTCGTGGATGATGCGGAGTTGAGAGCGGAGTTGGCTCTGGGTTCCTGCGGTGTCGACTTGTCGGAAGCAGTGCTCCCAGAAGCGGCGGCGAACCGGAAGGAGCGGGTAGTCCTCGACGATGATGGCCTTGTCCTCAATCCGTTCGCCGATCTTCGTTCCCTGGAGTTGGCGGGAGATCTCGCCAGCGTGGGTGTCCAGCATCTCTGCGATCGGCGTGAGCGCAGATGGCTGCTTGCGGAGTAGCACTTTGCGCGTCACGGTCTCGACATCCGCATCCGACAGCTGAATTCTGATGGTGAAACGGTCGAGGAGTTTGTTGAGAAGCTTGACTCCGGTGAGCGCCGACTGGCCGGCAGCGACAAGCATCACCTGGCTGTCGAGCTGCTTGGAAACCGCTTCTGCGATCTCGGTGATGAGAACGGACCGGGTTTCGGAATCGCCAATGTACTGCTGCACCTCGTCCAGGATGAGGATGGTGCATGGCAGCTGCCCATCCTTGCCGGCACGGCGCAAGATCCGCTTGAACATCGACAGGAATTCGTCGGTGGTGAGGTCGGTCGCCCTATTGGGGAATTGGGCCTTGATGAGCTCCTTGGCCGACGCCTCGCTGGTGGAGAAGTTCGAATCGCAGGCCAGAAGAGCCTTCGCGATCAGAGGGCTGACATAGAGGTTGTTCAGCTCCTGCGTCCACTTCTTGCCGGCGGATTCAACTGCGCTCTTCACCTTGTCGAGGAAGCCGCGCTCTTCCAGCCAGAGGTGGAACTGCGCCTGGGGGTACTGAGTCGGCAATCCACAGGCGCGGAGCAAGATGCTGAGCACGCTGAGCCGAACGTTTTCCGTTGTGCCGGCAGGAAGTGTTCCCGCGGCCGCCAACAGCCCGCCGGAGCGTTTGCCGGCCACGTCAAGTTCGCGCAGCAAGTCGCGCACCTCTGTCGGCAGTTCTGCAACGAGGCTTCGCGCAGTGGCGCCGTCGGGGAACCTTGTATCGGCCCACAGATGGCACAGCATTTTTAGCAGGTGGGATTTGCCGCTGCCAAAGAAGCCGCTGACCCATGCGGCCTTCTGGTGAGTCAGGTTGCGACTGCCCAGGAACGACGAAAGGATGGTGATGATGCCCTCGGCATACTGCCCCTCGCAGACGAACGTAGACAGTTCGCCGCGTAGTTCCTTCGTGACGTTGTCGTCTGCGCTCTCGTTTGTGATGCGTGCCTGGCCGTTGTTGACCAGCCCCTCCTTGGAGGGATCGCGCAAGAGAGTGTCCTTGATGAGCATCTGGATCAATAGCCTCCTGTGGAGTGGAGCGTGATGGGCACTGCCAGATAGTTCCAGCCGTCGCGGGCGTCAAGCAGGCGGTAGTTGTTCTGGTCGTATGTACCGGGAAAGAAGACGACGAGCCGGCCTTGAATGAAGGGTTCCAGCATCTTGAGTACTCGTGAGATCCGGGTGAAGCCGAAGAGCGCGCCGACGCCGAAGACTGCGACAACGGAGTTCTTTGTCACTTCCGAATGCTCCAATGTAGATCGAATCCGTCGTGCTACATGCTCGGCGAACTCAGATTCGAGTTTCAATTGAAGATCTTCGGGTGACTCGAAGTAGGCGTCGCGATACTCGTCGGCGGACATCCAGTCGGCGAAACAGTCGGCGACTCCGACTTCGAACCACTCGTGTCCCGTTTCCCGGGTGGCTAACGCGAACAAATCTTTTCGGGCCTGCAACGAGCGCTCGAGTTCCTTGTCGTAGACCACCATGATGACCCGCTGGGCTCCGGCCACGGTCTGTTGCCATGGGAGCCCGATGTGTTGGCGGTACTTTTCGGCGAGTTGTTCAATTCGTCCCATGGATTACCTCGCTTGCGGCGTCGCGCCGAAATATGGATCCAGCCGATCAAGCTTCAGATCGATGACGTCGCCCGCCATCCGCAGGTCGATCAGGCCGAGGCGCTTGGCGCCGGTCGCCAGTTCCAGCGCGGCCGATGAGCCGCAGTCGAGCACCTTCAGCCATCCCGATGTGAGGCTTTCTTCAACAGCGAAGCCCGCGGCGTGGGCGAGATACAGAGCGAAGGAGACGCATGCTGGCGTCGGCCGAACGATCCGGCGAAACTTGAAGGTTCGCCCTTCCATATGGCCGGCCTGGGCCCATGAGCTGGCGGCGTTGCGCACGACCTTGTTTAAGGTGGATTCGTTGAGCCGATCTTGAACCGCAGCCGCCAAAGCATCCCGCATGGCGTTCCGCTGGAATTCGGCTCCTTCGGGAAGCCCGATCACTGCGTCCGCTGTGGCGAGCAGAAGCGGATCACGTGCGAGGCCGGCGAGGAAGGCCAGCAGGGGCCGGCCAGTATCGTCGATTGCCCACAGCCGGCGCAGAATCCTGAAGATCGGCACGGCGGGGTCGAGAGCGTAAAGCTCCCGAAGCCGCTGCAGCGAGAGCCGCCGGGTTGATACCGTCTGCTTAGCCAGGCAGTTGCCGTCAACGATCGCATCGACGTAGGCCGTAGCTCTGGCGTCTGCGGGCACGGCGGAGAGTACGGTCGTCAACTCCTCCAGCATGATGGTCCTGCTGGTGTGAGTGCCGATATGACCGAAGCGGAAGCCCGCCTGAATGGCACCGGCTCGGTTCGGCGTGGATGGGAAGAAGACCAAGTGTGCGTCGGCCATTATACGGATGCCTCAGCCTGGCTGGTCTTCAGGGCCGCGATCTGCTGGTCAAGTTCTTCGACCTGTTTCTGGAGAGCGTCCTGGATCTTGCCCGCAGACTCGGCAATCTTCTCGCCGCTGGACTTGACAGTGTTCGCCCACGTTTTTATCTCGCCAAGGTTCTTGAGTTGCTTTTCGACACCCCGAGTCGCGAGTTCGATCGCCTGAACGGCAGCTTCTGATTGAGAAGACTCATGTGACTCGCGGATAACGAGTGCCCGGGCAACGCTATACGCGGATTTCACATGGAGGTCAGTTGACGTGTCTTCCGGATCCCAGACGACGATCAGGTTGCTGCCATAGCGAGCGAAATGGTCCGTCCCGCTTGGTGCGGCATCTTTCGAGTAGACAAAGACGCCGATCTGAGCCTGGCGGTTCTTGCGGGCCTGGTCGAGTTCTTTCAGCGCATCTGCCAGTTGGTAACTCTTGTTGCTCTTTGCCTCCCACACTATGCGGACGCCAGGAGCGGCGCTTTCAGGCCCCATTGTGGTGACGAAATCCCCAATCTTGCAGTATGTGATCGCACCTGCCGTCGATCCAGTGCATTCGTGGACGTCGTTGAGGCGGGTCGCCTCCATCGCCAACAGTTCGCCGAGCCGGTCTTCGAAGGTCAGGCCGTGCAGAGTAGACTTCGCAGCCGTATCCCGCTGCGTCTGCAACCTGGCCAGGGCCTCAAGGACTTTCTGTTGGAAGTCGGCGTTACTCTTCGTCAGCCCGTCGATGGTGGACTGGAGTTCGCGCTTCAGCCGCGATAAAGGTGAATTCTCGTCGTCTAGTGTCAGACTCCTGCCGATCAACCCCTGCGCGTCTTCCACCTTCTTGACCAACCGGGACAATGCAGAGTCTTCTTTGTCGAGTGAGAACTCGCCGGCAAGTTCGTCCACCAGAGCGCGGACATCCTTCGTGAATTCGCCATTCTTGTCGGTCACCTTGCGCATCAGGCGGGAGAGAGCCGAGTCCTCGCTATCGAGAGAAAACTCGCGAAGGACTTGATTGCGCTGTTCTTCGACGGCGCTGTCCAGAAGATGCCGGATGCGCGCCTGGACCCCCTGGGCCTCCTCAGGATCGAGAAGTCGTAGGATAGGCTGGAGGTGTTGATCGAGGGTTTTGGCCAGAGTGGAAGCTTCCGGACCGAGGTGTTGGCGCAGAAACCGTTCGAACTCGCCATCTTGCTTCAGCAGCGACTCCAACCGGCGGGGCAATTCGCCGGAGTCTTTGTCGAAGTACTGCTTCAGTGCTCCCGCGAGATTGCCGGTGAGCCTGCTGCCCTCATAGTTGAGTAGACTTTCCAGATCATGCAGGATCCTCTGACCGGCTTCTCGCACCACCCCGGCGTCCAGATCTCCGCGCGCTTGGCGCAAGGCGAGCACACCTAGGCGCAAGGCACTGAGCGCGAAGCGTTCTCTCTCCGGTCCGGATGTGCTCTTTTCCAGCTCCGAGATGACCTCCGGGTCAGTGACACTGAGACGGATTTCCAGCAGAGCCTGAGGGGGCGCGGCTGGCGCTCTGACTGGATCGGGCTGGATTGACTGCGAGAAACTGGCCATATTCCACCTCCTGCTACTCACTCCCATGCGCCGGCAAACTTGCCGGCTGGTCCAGACAAGGAGCTATACCAGTTATAATCGCCTTTCCACATCAGGTCAATAGTCCTGTTCAAGTCCGCCGGCAAGTTTGCCGGCAGCTAATCGGAGCCAGGCAAAGGCTTTGGATGATCCTGCGAACCAATGAACTAGCCGCGTCGGGAAAACAGAATCTACGAAGTGGATTCTTCGTAGCTTTTTTTAAGGAGTTCAGAAAGAAGAAGTTCAAACTCCTTAACCTGGCCCTCTCCCAGGTGGAAACGGAGCCAGCCACCCTCACTGTTACCTGGGAGCGGTTCGAGAGAACCTTCTGCCTGTAGCTTGGCACGGTACTGCTCGACGTCTTGCAACCGGATACCCACAAGGCAGGACTTTTTCCGCGGCCGGCAGGTCACGAAGTTATTGGGCCGATTGCCCTGGCTTAGGCCGATATAGAACTTTGTGTAATTGGGCTTGAGGTCGGGATTGACCATGGTAGTGACGAGTCGGATTACATCGTCGACGATCCGCATAGAGAGATCCGACCCGCGTGTCTGCCAGTACGAACGGTCGGCCGGCGCTGATTCGCCTTCCGATTCCTGATCCACGCCTAGGGTGACGGCGTCGAGGACCCTAGTGAAATTCAGCAGAAGTCGATCCTCAACGGCCAGAGCGTTCAACTGAAGGGCGACGATCGGAATCGAACCATTGAACAAGGAGATGACATTCAAGAACCGAGAAGTGATCTCCTCAGCAACTATCACGGCGTAATGCTCGTATTGCGGGTAGCGCTTGCGTTCGTTGTCCCAATACTCAATGCTCCGGATGATGTGACTTTCATCCACCCTGCCGAGCATCAACTCGACCTCGTAACGGCGGTTGTTCTCCGGGTCTTCGAAGAGAAGATCGAGCCGGCCTGCTTTGGGCTGCATCCGTTCCTTGTCTTTGAGGACGATGTCGCCCAAGCCCAAAACCGTCGGGTCGGCAGCAATAACGTCCCGCAACCAAGCCTCGTGATACTGCGGGTGTCCTTTAAGCCACACCTTCGCGGATTTCACGTAATGGAGTTGCTCAGCCATGATTGCCTCCGACTGATACGGATCGTAAACCCGCAATCTATCACAAGGCGGGCAGTGGCAATAAGTGGACTGCTCGTCGTCGCGTGTGTGGATAGGCTCCTGGGATGCCATTCTCGTCTGTCCTCTCGTTGTTTCGTGAACCGAAGTATGCTCCAAAAAATGACTGGCAAGGGGCCCTTGGCTTGAGCGCACTCACCCGATTTGAGGTGATAGTGGTGATATCTTCGATCAAATGGAGGAAGCGGCTGGCCGAGATCCCCGTACAAGTCGCGCAGGCGAGGTTGCATCCGGAGTTGTGTGCCTACCTGAGTTGCGCAGGCTGCTTCGAGAGATAGCCGTAGTAGTGCTATTCCGACAGCGGCACTGGATTCAGGCGAGACCTCTGGACCGTCAGGTCTATTGAGAAATGCCTTCGCCGCTGAGCGCCGACCGGATGCGCGATTTGACTGCCCACATCGGCACTATGCGGGGTTTCGCTTGCACCTCTAATACAAGCACCCCGTCGGCAAGCGAGTACCCAATCCGGTAGCCGTCTTTCTCGATGGCTCCGGAGTCGCCTGAGATCGGGAATCCGGCTTCGGCCAGTTTGGCCCTCGCGGCCTCGAGTTGTTCCGATGTAACGCGGAACTTCATCTGATCAGCCATGGGATACCTCCTGAAGCGGGTCTGTCACAACCACGGCGCGGCCATTTCGGTAAACCCAGAGCGTCGGCGCGATAGCCTCCCGCACGTCGACGTGGATGTAGCCGGCGGAGTGGTCCACGCCGATGCCTCTGATCCGCGGCTCCGCCCGCACCGCGTCATAGAAGGCGCGCAACGGCATCGCCATCGGCACCAGGTCCGCCGCGATGCCCCGGGCGTGCAATCCCGGCTTCGGTTTGCGCGCTTCGACGGGATGCTGCGGACAGCGGTAGGCCGAGTTCACCTTCAGTGGACCCGCCTTTGCGCGCAGCGCCTCCAGGACATCGAGGAGTTCCCGCCGGACGCCTTCGCTGCCGCAGTGTCGGCAGCGGAGTTCCGCTGATGTGAAGTGTTCCGATTCCATGGATCAGACGCCTCCTTCCGGCGCGACCAAGGAGACCGGCGGCACAAAGGCATGCCGTTTCATCTCCTCGATCTCGGCCTGGATGGCTTGGATCCGGACCATCCTCTCCGCCACGCCTTTCGGCTCCGGGTCC
>CAZSBK010000166.1:0-7436 GCA_964604945.1 uncultured Candidatus Solibacter sp. | reverse complement strand
CGAAAAGATCGCCGCCGCAGGCATCACCAACCAGCGCGAAACCACCATCGTCTGGGACCGCAAGACCGGCCAGCCCATCTACAACGCCATCGTCTGGCAGGATCGCCGCACCGCTTCCATCTGCGCCAAGCTCAAGGCCGATGGTCTCGAACCGCTCTTCAAGCAAAAGACCGGCCTGTTGCTCGACCCCTACTTCTCCGGCACCAAGCTGAAATGGATTCTCGACAACGTCGATGGCGCGCGCGCCCGTGCCGAACGTGGCGAGCTCGCCTTTGGCACAGTGGACACCTGGCTGCTGTGGAACCTCACCCAGGGCCGCGTCCACGCAACAGACCCCTCAAACGCTTCGCGAACTCTTCTCTTCAACATCCGCACCGCCGCCTGGGACGCTGAACTGCTCGGCGTCCTTGGCATCCCGGCATCGCTGTTGCCCGAAGTGAAACCATCGTCCGGCGTCTTCGGCGAAATCTCGCATCCGATGGGTTTGGACAACGTGGCAGTCGCCGGCATCGCGGGCGATCAACAATCCGCGCTCTTCGGCCAAGCCTGTTACCGCAGGGGCCTCGCCAAGAACACTTACGGAACCGGCTGTTTCCTGTTGATGAACACCGGCGCGCAGGCGATCGAATCGAAGAACAATCTGCTCACCACCGTCGCCTGGCAGAAGGACGGCCAACTCGATTACGCCCTCGAAGGCTCCGTCTTCATCGGCGGCGCTGTCGTTCAATGGCTCCGTGACTCTCTTGGCATCATCCGCGCTTCTGCCGACGTCGAGGCGCTCGCCTCATCCGTGCCTGACTCCGGCGGCGTCCTCTTCGTCCCCGCCTTCGCCGGACTCGGCGCGCCCCATTGGGACCCCTACGCCCGCGGTGCCATCGTAGGTCTGACCCGCGGCTCCACAGCCGCCCACATCGCCCGCGCCGCCCTGGACTCCATCGCCTTTCAGGTCGCCGACCTCCTTGACGCCGTCCATGCCGATTCCGGCGTCGACCTCGGCGAGCTCCGCGTCGATGGCGGCGCATCGAACAACACACTTCTTCTCCAGACCCAGGCCAATCTCCTCCAGCGCCCCGTCGCCCGCGCCGCCCAGACCGAAACCACCGCCCTCGGCGCCGCCTGGCTCGCCGGGCTCGGCGTTGGCCTCTATTCCGGCACCCCCGAACTCGAAGCCACCTGGAAAGCCGGCGCACGTTTCGAACCAGCCATCTCCGCTGATCAGGCCGCCTCCGCCCAGGCCCAATGGCGCCGCGCCGTCGATCGCGCCCGCGCATGGGAGCAACCCAAATGACACGATCCGAAGCCCTCGCCCGACTCCACGACCGCTCCGGCGCCTATGACATGCTCGTCATCGGCGGTGGCGCAACCGGCGCGGCTGTCGCCCTCGACGCCGCCTCTCGCGGCTACTCCACCGCCCTCATCGAACGCTTCGATTTCGGCGAAGGCACCTCGTCGCGCTCTACCAAACTCGTCCACGGCGGTGTCCGCTACCTCGAGCAAGGCAACGTCCCGCTCGTCATGGAAGCCCTCCACGAGCGCGGCATCCTCAAGCAGAACGCCCCCCACCTGGTCAGCGAACTCGCCTTCATCGTGCCCAACTATGAATGGTGGGAAGCGCCCTTCTATGGCATTGGACTCCGCCTCTACGACCTCCTCGCCGGCCGCTACGGCTTCGGCCAGTCGCGCAATCTGTCGCGCGAAGAGACCCTCGGCGTCATCCCCACCCTGAAGACCGACGGCCTTCGCGGCGGCGTCGTTTATTATGACGGCCAGTTCGACGACGCCCGCCTGCTGATCCAGATGCTCGCCACCGCCGCCGAACAGGGCGCTGCCGCTGTGAACTACTGCGAAGCCGTTGCGATGCTCAAGGGCGAAGACGGCTTTGTCGATGGCGTCCGCGTCCTCGACCGTGAATCGGGCCACGAATACGACCTCCACGCCCGCGTCGTCATCAACGCTACAGGCGCTTTCAGCGATGGCGTCCGCCAGCTTGCCGACCCCAACGCCGCCCCCATGATCGCCCCCTCGCAGGGCGTCCATCTCGTCTTCGACAAATCGTTCCTGCCGAGTAAGTCGGCCATCCTCGTGCCCCACACCGCCGACGGCCGCGTCATGTTCGCCATCCCCTGGCACGGCCACACGCTGGTCGGGACCACGGACACCGCCGTCCCCGAAGCGCCCATCGAACCGGTCCCCTTCGCCGGGGAGATCGAATTCATCCTCGAAACCGCCGCGCTCTATCTCGACCACGCGCCTTCGCGTTCGGACATCCTGAGCGCCTGGGCCGGCATCCGTCCGCTGGTCAAGGCCGGCGGCGCCGGTGGCACCGCCGCCTTGTCGCGAGACCATTCGATCCACGTTGACCGCAACGGCCTGCTCACCATCGCCGGTGGCAAATGGACCACCTGTCGCAAAATGGCCGAGGATTGCGTCAATCAGGCCGGGCTATTGGCCGGACTCCCCGACCGCAATTGCGTCACCCGTTCGCTTCGAATTCACGGCTTCCATCACAACGCCGATCAATTCGGCCCCCTCGGCGTCTACGGCTCCGACGCCATTCGCATCGAGGACCTCATCCGCCAGCACCCCTCGCTCGACACCCGGCTCGACGCTGCCCTGCCCTACACCGAAGCGGAAGCCGTCTTCGCCATCCGCCACGAAATGGCCCGCACCCTGCCAGACCTCCTCTCGCGCCGCCTCCGCGCTCTACCCCTGAACGCTCGATCCGCGCTGCGCATGGCCCCCCGCGCCGCCGAACTCCTGGCCGCCGAACTCGGCCGCGACCCCGCCTGGACCTCCGCCCAGCTCGCCGCGTTCACCCAACTCGCCCAAGGCTATCTGGGCTCAGAGCCGTTCCCCGCCACAGCAGTGAGCCCACACACATGAGCGCATCGCGATATGCAGCGGTGGGATGCAAAGTGCCAAAGACCAAAGGACCCGGTTTCGCTTCAAGCATCCGCTGCTGAGCCTGGACTCGACGACGATTCCGCTGTGCCTGTCGATGTTCGAGTGGGCGAAATACGTCAGGACCAAAGGAGCGGTGAAACTGCATCTGGTGCTGGACCACCAAGGCTTTCTGCCGCAGTACGCCGTGCTGAGCGAAGGCCGCAAGGCCGACATCGCCGTGGCGCGGAAGATGGAGTTTCAGCCAGGCACGATGCTGGTGTTCGACCGCGGCTACGAGGATCACGCCTGGTGGCGGAAGTTGACCGCCGGCGGGGTCTTGTTCGTCAGCCGGTTGAAGGACTCGACCGGGTACACCATTGTCGAGCAGCGCCCGGTCCGGGCCGATTCCAATATTGTGCGCGACGAGGTGATCGTGCTCGACAGCGAGACCGACCTGGATCGCCTGATGCGGTTGCGGCGCATCGAGGTGTGGCTGGAGGACAAGCAGGACACCATCGTGTTCGTCACCAACCACCTGAAACTGGCCGCCTCGACCATCGCCGCGATCTATCGCGACCGCTGGCAGATAGAACTCTTCTTCAAGGCCATCAAGCAATCGCTGCGCATCAAGACCTTCATCGGGACCGGCGAAAACGCCGTGCGCATCCAGATCTGGGCGGCGCTGATCTCGATGCTGCTGCTGCGCTACCTGCACTTGAAGTCCACCTGGGTTTGGAGCTTTTCCACTCTGGTGGCGCTGTTGCGGCAACAGATCTTCGTCTACCGGGATCTTTGGAAGTGGCTCAACCAGCCCGACAGGCCGCCGGACGAGGCCGACGACGCCCAACTCAGCTTCGCCTGGCAGGGCTGAGCGGCGGGATTTGTTGGACAGCAGAAAAGGGCGCGGAAAACACAACCATGAAAACAAGGGCAAACAACAACGCTATAGCCTGAACGTCTTGGACAGCAGATCGAACACCCAACGCCGGTGCTCACCCCAACCTGTCCGGCGGGTAGCCCTCCACAGCCGACCTATGTCCTGTGTTTTCAGTCAGCAGAAATGGGCCTCGGGCAAGTCTTGGACAGCTATGGGTTTCAGGCCTATACGGCTGACAATTGCTGCCTTGCTGCCTTGCTGCCAATACCGTTATCACCAATTTCAACGCCGGGACCGGCGTACCGGAACCCGCTTCAGTGCTCCTCCTTGGTGCTGGCCTCGCGGGCGTCCTGACTTGGCGGCGGTTGGCCAAGCGGCCGGTCTGATACGGCGCGTTCGCCATTCCATCCAGATCGACAACTCTTCCACTTGAGTGAATCCCGGGCGGCACGAGTGCGTACCGAAGTTCACATGCGCCAGTTACTGCCGAGGCATCCAGTTCAGTTATGATCTCCATAGGATAGGACCTATGAAACTGAACGATACGAAGCGGCGAGAGTTCATGACGTCGGCTGCCGGACTCGGCGCAATTGGCGCGATGCCGATAATGGCGGCTGCGGCCGATGGAGGCCCGCGGACGAAGGCGCCTGGAGGGATTCGCGTCGGCAACCTCTACTTCAGTTTCGGCCTGACCGGTGTGCGCGAGGAGGTCCGCAAGGACCCGCTGGCGTTCGGCGGCGACATCAAGGAACAGACCGACCGCATCCTGAAGCAGCACCAGACCAATCTGGAAGCGATGGGCTCTTCGCTGGCCAACGTCATCAAAGTCACCGTGTTCATGGCCGACGTCAAGACGGAAAAGAGCGCCATGAACGCCGTCTACGCACAGTATTTCCCGAAGGACGCGCCGGCGCGCTCATGCATCGGTGTGGAGTTCCCGGACACAGCCACCCGCGTCGAGATCGAACTCGTCGCCTACATTCCGGCATAGCCGTACCGGCTTCATTCTCCCAGGCCAGCATCGCCGGATGCGTTCCACTCGACGATCCCCATCGTGTTTCAGTTTGGGCGGCAGTCCGGTTTCTACCTCGGCCAGCGTTGAGCCAGCGGCGGGAACGCCGGAAACGACATGTGCGGCTCGGCCTGATACCAGTAGGCGACCGACGCGATGTCGTCAGCGAGTGGCTGGTATCGTTTGTTCGGCCACCAGCCGAGAGCCTGGACGGTCAGCTTCAAGTCCTTGTGGAAGGCAACAGGATCCGGAATGTGCCACCGGTAGAGGCTCCACTTCGGAGGACCGTCCTTGCCCTTGTGGTCAAGCGTGCTGCCGACGTAGGGCGTGGAGTAGACCTCCGGGAAACCGTAACTTCCGCCAAAATAGTCTTCCGTGCCTGTGCCGGCGAGAGTGGGGGACTTTGTGTCGCCATCAATGTAGAACTTGACCTCCCCTTCGCCGAACCAGCCGTCGGAAAGTTGAGTCCAGGCCAGGAAGGTCCCGACGTAGCGGCCTTCGCCCTTGGCCTCCAGGATCGTGTAGTCGGGGTTGGCGCGGTCAGTGACGGCACGGCGCCACTGCACGTGAAAATACCCGGCGTCAGCGGCGACGGGCTGCTCCGAGTAATCGATCTGCCATGTCAGCAGTCCCAGTTCCTGGTCGGAGTCGTTGGTGAAAGTGGCGCGGGCAGATCTGCGGAAAGGCATCGGCCAGTAGCAGTTCATTGCCGACTTCGGCAGCACGACAACGGCGGCGGAGTTCACGCGGGCGAATTGTTCGTGCCCGACCGCGAAAAAGTCGGTCATCGGAACTTCGATCGACGGCGTCGATTCGCCGTCCCAATAGAACCGGAGCACCGAAGCCCGTCCATTCCCTTTCCAATCTGACATCGTGGCCATCCAGATGTGCTGGATGACGCCGGGCCCTGAAACGTCCATCATCGTAACGGTCGTGTGCGGTTTCACCTTGATGAAGGGCCGGACTTTCCAGCCCTGGCCGAGGTCCAGTGCGGCGTTGGAAAAGGCGAGATCCGGGTCGGACGGGTTGGGCACGGCCATCGCGCCGCGACCCTTTTGCCCGGTCGGGTTCTCGGGTGAAACCATGCGGTTGTTCGCGTTGGGGGTGAGCGTGGGAAGTGAAGCGAGGGGCGATTGTGCCGAGAGCGGGAAGACCGCGAGCACAATGAAAGGGAAGAAACTGCGGAACATTCGGCGATTATATGCCCTGCGGAAACACAATGCACCATTGCCCTGGAAGGGACTCCGAGGCACCAGGCCGGGACCCGGCTAGCGCAGCTCGAACGCCCCCGTTATGCGTTGATCCCACGCTTCAGCGCGTCAGGATCGTCCGTCAGGCCTCCGCCAGCCGGCAGGAGAGGACTCGGGGGGGCCGGCAAGTAGCTGGAGAAGATACCGGGACAAGCGCGAAGCGCCCAAGCGAATGGGTCGAATCAACCTCGGTTCGGGTCTCCTTCGTGGCCGGCTTCAGAACAGCCGCGCCATCACCTTTTCCCCGGAAACGTCCAGCGGGTCCAGCCCCGACAGCACCAGATCCGCGAACTCGCCCGTCGGCAGGATATGCATGTGCGCCATGGGCTTCACCGTCGATTCGAACTGCCATTTGACGCTTTCGGGCGTGCGGCCCCGTTCGACAGTATCGCGCCGCAGCCGACGGTCGAAACAAACTTCATCGGGTGCGTCCACATAAAGTTTCAGATCGAGTAGCGCGCGCAGTTCAGGCCAGTAGAGAGCGAACAGCCCTTCGAGGATGACGATTTCGCCGGGCTGGATGATCTCGTCGCCTGGGGCGCGCGAGTGCGTAGTGAAGTCGTACAGCGGAGCATGGATCGGGCGGCCGGCGGCCAGTTCGCCCGCATCGGCGAAAATCTGCAATGAATCCACCGATGCGGGCTCGTCGAAGTTGGTCCGCGCTCGGACCTCGAGGGGGAGGTGGGCCAAATCCTTGTAGTAATGATCCAGGTTCAGGATGTGCGCACCCGTATGGCGGCTGATCCATCGGGCCAGTTCTGTCTTGCCCGAGCACGACGGTCCTGCGATACCCAACAGGCGCGGTTTCATCCTGTGACTCCTGCCCCTAAGCCCGCGCCTCGGTTTGCAGCCTCGGCGGGGGGGGAGGGGGCGGCGCTTGCAGTCGCACGCTCACCAGCTTCGATACGCCCTGTTCCTGCATGGTGACGCCGTACAACATGTCGGCGATCTCCATGGATTTCTTGGCGTGGGTGATCACGATGAACTGAGTTTGCGCCGCCATTTCCTTCAGAAGTTGTGCCAGACGGCCGACGTTCAGCTCATCAAGCGGTGCGTCGACCTCGTCCATGATGCAGAATGGGCTTGGCTGGTAGCGGAAGATGGCCATCAGCAGGGCCACCGCGGTGAGGGCCTTCTCGCCGCCCGACAGCAGTTGGACATTCTGCAGACGCTTGCCCGGAGGCTGCGCCTGAATCTCGATGCCCTGATCGAGGGTGTCGCCTTCGCCGGTGAGCCGCATCTCGCCCATGCCGCCGCCGAACAGCACCCGGAACATCTCCTTGAAATGCTCGTTGATGATGCCGAATGCTTCCGTAAAGCGTTTGCGGGAC
Source organism: uncultured Candidatus Solibacter sp. (assembly GCA_964604945.1). GTDB lineage: Bacteria > Acidobacteriota > Terriglobia > Bryobacterales > Bryobacteraceae > PNKE01. The sequence continues at coordinate 83 of CAZSBK010000166.1, read as the reverse complement.
TCGACGTCGATCTCGAGAATCGCCTTCTCGGTGTCGCGGATCGAATCGATCAGGTCCTGGCGCTGCGTGTTCAGGAAGTCGTA
>CAZSBK010000165.1:0-7458 GCA_964604945.1 uncultured Candidatus Solibacter sp. | reverse complement strand
GCGCGAGAAGCTCCGCGTCACGAAAGTCGCCTTCCAGGTCGTCTTCGAGAACGGGCGCAAGCGGCCGAAGATCGTCAACTTCACGATCACCCACCCTGCCGGATGCACTCTCCGGGACAGTGACGAGGAACTGATCCTACGTCGCTGCCTGCGCGACTGGGGGATCGCCAACGATGAGTGATCTGCTCCGCGAGATCTGGGCGCGCGCCGAGTGCGAGGAGCCTGTCTTCTCAGCCGAGGAGATCGAGGGGGCGCCGCCTGGGCAGTTTGCGATGCTCTGCCGGCACGGTTTCCTGAGGGAAACGGATCGGGCAACGTGGGCTCGCTGCGAGGCTTGCGGCGACGGGCACTTTGAACAAGTCGCCTGGATACGGAATGCAACCACCGGCGCGCTTACCCCGTACGTCTCCTGCCCGCAAGCCGGCGGCTCCCGCGTTTCGCCGGAGCGCCTTCGGCGTTGGGCCATCGACCTTGATGCGATCGCCCAGGCGACGCGCCGCGAACTTGGGCTGGTCGGCAACGATGCAGTGCTGGTGCCCGGGCGTGTCTGGTCCCTCGGCCGCCGCCACATCGCGGGCCGTTGGAGGGATTTCTTCTTCGTCGTCGGCGCGGCGCGCGAAGATGCAAGCTCACTGTGGGATCGATGCCGACAAATCGAAGATGCGCCTGCACCGGTGGTTCTCGTGCCGTCACACCCGCCCGCCGAGCGACGGTGGGCCCCCCTTCTCCTGTCCAGGCTCGCCGAGTTCTCCGAGGCGGGCCTAACATTCAATCTGGCCTATTTGGCCGATTCGCTCCCACGTGACCGACAGGCTGGTGCAGCGAAGACCATCGCCAGCTTCACGGTGCCGGACGGCGCCACGTGGGCAGACCTGCGCATCACCATCAGGGAGCACTCGTTGCGCGCCGGGATTAACGGAGAGGAGTGCGAGTTCACCTTCGATGACCTTGGACTTTCCGGGCCGGAGGACCGACTATGGCAGTTGCTCTGCGTCCTGGCGCGCGTGGGCGGTCAGACCCCTGCCCGAAACCGATCCGTATCTGAAAAGGACGCAGCCACATTCCGGAAGCAAGTGAGCGACCTACGCCAACTCCTCTCCACCGTGTTCCCGATCGACGGCGAACCCATCAAAGCAATGCGGGGCACCGGCGGCTACCGTTGCGGGTTCCAAATCAGCCTCGACCGCCAGGACGGATTTCCCGTGCAGCCGGAACGCTGGGACGAATGCTGCTTCACGGAACTGCGCGACGGGCGCATCGCCATTTCAGTCAGCACGAGGGAGGTGTTCCGGGCGAGAGCATTCTCGGAGAACACCACCCTCCCCGCTGACGACGAAGTGGCGGAGCGCACCGGCATCCGCACCGAGGAGTATGACCTCCGCGCCCTCGGCCTGGCCGACCAAGTCGGTCGCCCGACAGCCGAGGCTCGCGTCCTACTGGACTTCCTCCGCAACGGCGGCAAACTGACGCGACGCGGCGACGACACGGATGTACTGCGCCTGGCTCGGAAACTGCAAACCTGGATGGGGCTCGACCATTGTCCGTTCCTGTTCAGTCCGGGCCGAAGGTTGTGGAGCGCAGCGCTTGAATGCCACTCTCAGCTTGGTAAATGAGAAGTCCAGTTCAGTAAAGTCGATGCCCTTGCTCCGATGGCTCTGCCTGTCCGTCCAGTCCAGGTTGACCGTGGCATGCTGGCTTTTCCACGGTGCTATGCTAGCTGTTGCCCGCTCAGTTTCTGAAGAGTAATCGCGCAATCCGTGCGCGTCGAGTTCGGAGCTATCATGAAGCCAAGGGTCTTCGTCGCCTCGTCCATAGAGGGCCTGGATACAGCGTATGCAGTCCAGGAGAATCTGGAATATGATGCAGAGGTCACAGTCTGGCCGCAAGGTGTTTTTGACCTTTCACAATACACATTGGAGGCCCTCCTTAAAGCAGTCGATGAATTTGACTTCGGGGTCTTTGTCTTCTCCTTCGAAGACATTACAAGAATGCGCAACGAAGAGATTCGGACTGTCCGCGACAACGTGCTTTTTGAGATGGGGTTATTTCTCGGCAATCTTGGCCGCCAACGCTCCTTTCTTCTAATGCCACGAATGGATGAGAAGGTCCACCTGCCAACTGACCTGATTGGCTTGACTCCAGGCACTTACGATCCAAAACGCAGTGACTCCAACATGCAGGCAGCAGTTGGGCCGTGCTGCAATAAGATACGCAAAGCGATCAGCAAACTGGGAGTCCGGCAGCATACGCAACGGAATCAAGACGAACCTCTGATGGCGTTTCATGAGACGTTTAGACGGGTAAACTGGAACAATTTGCTCGAGCGAGCAGAATCACTTATTGATATTGTCGTCTACTATTTTGATTCCTGGGTAAATGCCTATTACGAAGCGCTGGTAACTTATTTCAAGCGAGAAGGCACGAGGCTGCGCGTGTTTGTGGCCGACCCGAGGGAAGGTGAAATTGTTCGAAATGTAGCGAGGCTCTTTCCTGAGTATAGTGAGCAGGTTGTGCGCGAGAAGGTCGCACACACAGGAGAGCGCTTCGCCATGGCGCTTCGAGACGCGGGGGGTTCCAATGATCGACTCGAGTTTTACTATGTGCCGCACCTCCTCAACTACTCAGTGCAATGCATCGACTCACGGATACTTGTGCTTTCCGTGTTTGAGATGTTCAGGGAGATGAGGATCGACTCGCCGGCGATCATCCTCGATTTGGAGAAATCTGAACATGTCAAGAAGTATTGGGAGAAAGAACTCTCTGGATTGATTCGTTCCGCACAGAAGATCGAGATCTCACCGCCAACGACAACCCATCCCAGGTGATCATTTAGGAATATGGCAAGTTTGAAGTTGTCAGTACAGTGCCGTCGCCGAGTGGTTCTTTCCAGCGCACCCTCAGGGTTTCCCAAAGCGGGATATCTGCGGGCACACCAACACTCCCTCGATGACACGAATCACCCGTGACCAACCGGTGCTGACTAGGGGGACCATCTCTACACGATTGGGGCATACCCGGTCGATCGTTGAGCGTCGTGCTTCGATGGCAACTGTGATGGGCGGCTCACGATGACCACATCAATCACTCCGGGGACTTCAAGTAACGCGCGGCGAGTTGTGTCGTGCTCTTGGACACTTGCAGAGTCGTCATAGATGAACACGATTAGAGAACTGTAGCGAACGTCTCGGAGGTATGGGATACAATCTTCTTGCACCTCCTTCTCTATCTTCTTGAAATCGTCCTTGCCGCTGGCAAATTTCACCTCGATGATTAGTTTGAGTGATCGAATCCCGAAATCAGCTCTGTATGTAGAATGACCGAGCTTGGGCAGCGCGTCCTCGTCAACTAAATCTGGGAAGTACGAGCGCAGTATGAGCCAGAGTATGTCCTGTACCTCTCGCTCCTGCCCTATCTCCCAACGGATCGGCCGACGCAGATCGCTGGAGTCCCATCGCCATCGCTTGAGTGCGGGCTCGAAATTTTGAAGTACCTCCGCAACGTCTCGTGGTCGGACAACGGCGGCCTCAAGGGCAAGGAAGAGAATGGAAGTGACGCTAGTCCAGATGAATGCTGCCTGATGGACCGATTCGAACTGGAGTGATGTCGCGGTTTGAAAGAGAATGTTGGCTTGGTGTTCTTTTCGCTGTTGCTCAGTCTGCTCGGTCAAGTGTATCTGACTGCGGTACACCCAGTCGGCAAAGGCGAGGCGGTAGAGGTCTGTATCCGTCGGAGAGGCGAGCGCGATTCGCGTGCCAGAGGCGCGATAGAGAACATAGCTTGCCAATGGATCGAAATCGGTCATACCTCTCTGCCGCATCTTCTCCAAGACCTGCCGGCACCAGCAGAGGGTCTCGGCGGCATCGTCACCAAGTGCCAGGCATCCGAGGACTATGCCTAACAACCGCGTCGGGCTACGGGCGATACTCAGGTGTTCTCCTTTGAACGCGTCGCGTTCACGCACTCGGGAGAGTCCTTCCCGTAGCTTGTCGGCATAGAACAAGGCGCGGTTCTCCCAGGATGAATAGCCCAATGCGACGACGTGGTCGAGCTGGGTAGCTCGAAAGTGTGTCGTGACCCAATCAGCAGTGCAGAGGACCTGCCAGTCCACCTTGACGCGAGGATTGTCCTTCAAGATGTGATACGCAAGCAATCCCTCGACGGAGCCGGGCTTGTTTTGTTCCAGGACGGCGTCACGCAGGCGGTCAAGGGAGGGCTGAAGGTACAGATCGTGACTCAGAGGAACCACCTCCTGCTCTTCAGTGCCGTCGATAGCACCTCTGGATTCCAATTCTTTACATGACGGAGGTGGGCTAATAGATCAACGATCATGTTCGAGTACGCAATCGACACCGGGAGAGTCGAAGGATTGAAAGCACGCCACGACATAAAGCTCAGATTAAAGACCTGCCTTGCCAGATAGTCAAGGCTCTTGAATGTGGAGTCGTCGTGAATACTTATGAGAACCGGATGAGGACAGCCCTGCTGTGGGCCTTTCACCTGGGCCGGTCCTGTTAGAGTGAGTAGTGCCGTGTTAGGTCCGAGCGGAACACAGTGGCCCCGATGGGGCACCATCCTGCCCTTCTTTAGCGGATGACCTTGGTTGTCGCTCCGGTTCGATGGATCGAATAGCATCCAGTTATGCGAGTCGCTCACATGAACAAAGGCGTATTGCACATCGAACTCAGAGAGCGATTCTGCAAAGGCTTTCACGGCTTGTGCTTCGATGTCTTTATACTTTTTGAAGGTCTGGTGAAAGATAAATCGAACTCGGTCCCGATATCTCCACCCAAAACGACTGCGCAGCTCAGCCACGGTTTCATTCAGTGAATAAGTAAGAGCTTCAAGATACCTGTCCGCGGGCACCTCTTGAGTGTTGTTGGCGAGGAGGTATTGGCCGTCACCGCTGAACACTGTTGTTATGCCGACCACCCTTTCGCCCTTTCCCCGTCGGCCTTGGGCAAGGCGAGCACTGCCAATTCCCACTATGATTTCGTGTGCGCCGTCAGGGTTTGGGGAGAGGGTCCAGGGGATGCCGCCGAGCTTCGCATACATGGCCAGGCTGAGGTTGTTCAGAATGTAATCAAGCCGCTCCTTTCGAATGGTCTCGATCTCAACCAATTGCACCGGAACGCCTTGAGCCATCATTCGCGCCTTGGTCGTATAGTACGGATTCGAGGTATCGGGCAGCTCTCGGTGCTGTTCCCGTATGACAGCCAGAGCAAGGTGAGGCTTTTCCTCCATCGCTTCGAGCGCCGCTGTCCTGTATGCTTCCTCGATCGAACCCGCTGAACGCTTGGCTTCGTGGAAGCTGAAGTCGCAAGAATTGAGATGGTACTTGCGCACGAAGCCCTTACGAAACACGGGTCTTGAGTCTGCTGATTGGATGCCTTCTTTCAACTGGCGCAGAAACTGCCCGGCTTCGCCAACAAACTCTGAAGGTACGATGACGGCGACCTTTACTCGCTTATCGGGAAAGGACTCCGCGTCATAGGGACCGTGCTGGTCGATCTGCCGGTCCACGGGCCATCGGACTGAAGTGGAGCCGCCGGGTCTTAGCACACAATTGGGCGGCTGAAACGTGTGTGAGGTGCCAGCATCGGTTCCTGATGGACATTCGTGAGGTGACCTGTGAATGCGCAAGCTGATCCCTACGCCGCACTGCATCGGCGACTTCTTTTCCAGCCATTCGCCGAGCGCCGCAAGTCGCTTGACTTGGTGCTCCGCCCCCACCACTTCGAAAGTTGACTTGAGTAGCCTCTTCGAGAATGCATCATAGCCGGTCCCGAGTAGTGCTCGGCCTACCGCCTCGACATTGGTCCGGCTCCCTTCGAGGCAGCAATCAGCAAGCGGGATCTCTGGCAGGTCGGAATCTGACAGTGTCGCCTTGCCGTTGCTAACAGCTTCAATTTTGCCTAAGTACGTTCGATCCCAAGGCTTGACCGCCTCTTCATCTTCGCGGATTCTGACAACGTAAAGGCCTAGAAGCGGAACGCCCTCTTGGAGCAGTTCGGCAGCGTTCTTCAGAAACAGATAGTGAACGCCGAAGCCTACCAGCACGCCACTTGTGATGTCTCCTTCATGTGGAGCCAGTGGACGGACGTCAAGCGTGTATTCGGGGAAGATCCCGAATACGTCTGGACGTGCCTCCGTGAGGTTGTGGGCGGTCAACAGCAGAGTGATCGGGCGATGACCGATAACCGTGTGATTTCCAGTGGCCTTGAAGAAGCGATGGAGTGAGGCGCGAGCAACCGCGTTCGCAACCTGGAAGTCACCGAGTACGGTGAACTGTCTGGCGACCCCGAGAAGTGGTGCATCTTCCTGCAGAGGAATGCATGCTATCGAATTGCGAGTCGAATGGAACACATGCGTGTCACCGTGCTCGTGACGCAATTCTCTTAGCTTGAGCGAAAGTGGGCTGTCCTTCCCATCACAGCCATATGGCGTGTTCTCAAACTCCAGTACTCCCCCATTGAAAACATCAGACGTGAAGCGGAGCGGTAAGTAGTTTAGGTGCACCGGAGTAACCTCTCTGGCCGGGACTCCGGATGAGCAGCTTCAGCCCGCTCGATGTCAGAAGCAATAGTGACTGCAATCAAGAATGGTGGCAGCATCGGACAGCTCCACGCCAAAACACTATCAATTTAACACGTTACTTGCCTGAAAAAGGGGGGCGCGATCCACGAATCGCATGCCAGATCCAAGAGTCAGCAAGGCGAACGGCCTCGTTAGAGCCGCCTCTTCCTGCGGCTAATCCTCCCCGCCGGCTTGCTTGCTTCCGGGCTATTCTTAACGCACCAGTCTATAATCGTGGTCCCAGTGGAGCTCCACCACCTCCATCTCGCTGCCGACGTTAATGGGTGCCTCCCCCTGGGATAGGGAGGATTAGTCTGTGGCAGCGCCGAGCAGCCCATTCCATTGAGCTCTCTGCTCCTCCCATCGCAGATTTCGCGCCACCGCGCGCAACGTCGTCTCCGACACCGGAAACCGCCCACCCGGTGTCTTCGGCAGCTGAACCACTTCGTGCTGGATCTCAGGCGCCAGCCAGTTCAGTATCATGATCTGGCTGATCCGCTCTCGACTCACACATCCAAGCCGCGCCAGGTCGGCATAATCCTTGGCCTCGCCCAGTTCAAGCATCCCTCGGAAGTGGATGGCCAGCGCCATGACCTGCACGATGCGCGGATACCGCGCATACTGATGCGGAGAGGGCGCCTCCTCTGCCTTCTCGCGCGACCGCCGGCTGATCGCACGAACCGCCGGCTTCAACTCAAACTGAATCGCTAGGCTACTGGCCTCATTCATGTTTTGTTTGACCTCACATCCAAGCAGAGTTGCCGGATCCCAGCCGCCCGGAACCCGACTGTCACCTTGCCGGTCCGCCCGTCGTAGATCACCTGCTCAACGAGCGTCTTCACGAACTTCTCCTGCTCACGCGGCGTCATCTCCTCCCACATGGCG
>CAZSBK010000164.1:0-7722 GCA_964604945.1 uncultured Candidatus Solibacter sp. | reverse complement strand
CACCGCACCACCTCGCGGTTCGCCGGCTTGTACTTTACATACTGCGCGGCGAAGTCGGTCAGTTGCACCGGCGCCGGGGTGGATGCCTTCAAATCCAGCAAGAAGACTTCCGAGTATCCGTTCGGCTTGGCCGCTACCGCTGCCAGTTTTGACTCAGTCCTGTCGAAACTACCACCCATGAACGACAGGCCCAGCCCGCCCAGCAACCGCCTCGACAGCGCACCTGGCGAAACGCTGTAGATCCCGTTTTCCAGGTTCTTCCAGGCCGTGAAGTAGATCCCCGCCTTGCCCCACTCGGCCGGTGAGACGTCCTCGTCGATCTCCTTGGCGACGAGCTGAACCGGCCCGCCATCAGCCGCCACAACACCGATCCGGCCATTTTTGTAGAAGTAGAAGGGCTCAGCATTCGCCGTCCCAAACGCGATCCATTTGCCGTCCGGCGACCAGACGGGGCCCGAGTCAGGCCCGGCGGTCGAGACAATTCTCTTCACCGCCTTGTCGGCCACGCCAACCACATAGATGTCTGACGTCTCGCCATCGGGCAGCAGCGGAGTCTTCGTCGCCGAGAATGCGATACGCGTTCCGTCCGGCGACCAGTCGAACCCGCCCACGCTGAACTCCTTGCCCGACGTGATCGCTACGGCCTTGGGTTTCTGCTTCGAGGCCGTGGGGATCTCGTCTGGCACATCGACCACCCAGAGATGCGACTGCCGGTAATCCTCCTGGTAGATCTCGAAGTCGCCGTACTTCTCCTTCCGGTCCTTCAGTTCCTTCGGTTCCGGCCCGGCGGAAGTGAATGCAATCCTCTTCCCGTCGGGTGACCACCTGAACCCGCCCGGCGAGGCCTCTTCATTGGTTAGCGCCACGGCCTCGCCGCCCGCCGGCGAGATCAGCCAGATCTGGCCCTTGCCCTCGCGCGAGGTCGAAAACGCCAGCCGCTTCGAATCCGGCGACCACCGCGGGTTGTTCGCCGACGACTTGCCACGCGTCAATTGATACGGCGACCCGCTGCCGATTGGCGCGATCCACAGTTGGGAGACGAACTCATTCTGTTCCCAATCCGCCTCACGCACCGAGTAGACGACCTGCGCCCCGTCGGGCGAGATGCGCGCCATCCCGGGAGACTTGAAACTCAAAGACTGCTCCGATGTTGGCGGTTGGCCGCTGCACAGCGCCGCGAAAAGCAATAAAATCGTGGTCCGGCCCATGGGCATCATTGTCAAGGAGATCCCCCTCATGACACAAGCAAACAAATTCTCCCGCCGCGCCGCCATCTCGGCTCTGATGGCCCCGCTGGCCGTTGAGACCGCGACCGCGCGGCAGGCCGCCGCCCCCATCAAGGCCAAGGACCCGCTCAAGATCACCCGCCTCGAAACCTTCCTCGTCAAACCGCGCTGGGTCTTTCTCAAAATCCACACCAACGCCGGCATCACCGGCCTCGGCGAGCCGCTTCTCGAAGGCCGCGCCCTCACCATTCAAGCCGCCATCAAGGAGATCGAGCCTTACCTCATCGGCAAGGACCCCCGCCCCGTCCAGCACCATTGGCAGGCCATCTACCGCCATGCCTTCTACCGCGGCGGCCCCATCCTCACCTCCGCCCTTTCCGGCATCGACCAGGCCCTGTGGGACATCAAAGGCAAGGCACTCGGCGTCCCCGTCCATGAACTCCTCGGCGGCCCCACCCGCAACCGCGTTCGCGTCTATGCCCACGGCGGCGGATCTCCGGAGCGCATCAAGGGGCTGATCGCCCAGGGCTTCACCGCTTTCAAAATCGGACCCGCGCGCCGCCGCAATTTCCCTCGCTACGTCGAGACCCCGGCCGAAGTGCATTACGCCGCGGAGAAGATGGCGGAGTTCCGCAAAGTGGTCGGCGACGGCGTCGATGTCGGCGTCGACTTCCACGGCGCAGTCAGTCCCGCCCACGCCAAGATGCTCATCAAGGCGCTGGAACCCTACAACCCGATGTTCATCGAGGAACCCTGCCAGGCCCAGAACCACGACATCATGGCCGAGATCGCCCGCTCCACGCATCTGCCCATCGCCACCGGCGAGCGCGTGTTCACTAAATGGGGCTTCCGCGAGGTCCTCGAAAAGAGGGCCGCCACCATCCTTCAGCCGGATTTATGCCACGCCGGCGGCATCAGCGAAGTCCGCTATATCGCTGCAATGGCCGAAGCCTATTACGCCACAATTGCCCCGCATAACCCCATGGGTCCCATCTCGCTCGCCGCCGGCGTCCAGCTTGCCGCCTCCATCCCGAACTTTCTGATCCAGGAACAGGTCTCGCTCGGCGAGGGCTACATCAAGCAGCCCTTCAAGGTCCGCGAGGGTTACCTTGAACTGCCCACCGCGCCCGGCCTGGGCGTCGAAATCGACGATAACGCCATCGCCGACAAACTCGGCCACGACTGGCGCAACCCGGAATCCTACGACAAGGACGACGGCAGCGTCATGGACTGGTGACAGAGCAATCAGAAACGAAAAGGGCTAGAATCACGAAGGTGGCCGGTGCATCGGAAGAAATCGCCAATCGATCGTATCTGTCTGGCCCCTTGGCCCCTTCGCCTTACTGGGATTAGAGGTGTGATCGTGATCGACCGGCATTCTCGTCAGATCGCTGTGAAGGCGCTTCGGGACTTTGTGGATGGTGCGATTTCGAACAAGGAATACGAGCGCAGGTATCCGCAATCAAGGGATGATCCAGCACTGCGGGAAGTCTATATACAAATCTGGTTTCTCTATTCTGACGTCCAGACGCACTTCCTGACCGGCAAACACGCGCCGAACGAGGAGAGAAGCTTGTTTCTTGAACGATGCATCTTGTTCTTGAAGAGTGACCTCGAATTCCAGTGGCCGCTCCAGGAGTGCCATCTATGGTGCGGCCTGCTCAGACTCTTTGGGATTAGACGAATTGTCGCGCGAGGGAAGAACGAAGAAATGCCCATTGGCGACAAAGAAGTCTGGCCGTTTTTGAACAAAACGCAATACGAGCAGGTTAGAGAAGGCCGCTTCCAGTGATGTCGTGGTGTCCAAGAACTTCAACCGCGTATGGCCCGAATATGCTATCCGACTGATCGGCGGGGGCCCGAACGCGGGGCATCCAATGCTGCGTCTTGAAAAAGGACTACAGCGCGACCACGCCTCCGAGGCCGAATGGCCGCTACTGCTATGACGGAAAGGCCTACAACTCGACGAACGACTCGTGCCGGATGGACTCTGGGACGGACGCCGGACTCTGGGACAGCTGTCCCGGAGTCCAATGAAGACGGGAGATAGAGCAGTGGCAAGGATGTTTCTGAAACTCAGCGCATCACTAATATTGGGGATCACCACCACGACGTTTGCCCAGTCAACTGAGAGGATGTCGACGCTCTCAGAAGCCCGGATCACTACTGCGAGGGCCATCCCCCAAATCGCCGTTTATGTAGAGCTTCAGGCAGGCAAAGAACAAATGGTGGTAGCCCGTTGTGGCGAGACCATTGCTCGAATGCCGATCCTATGCACATCGAGGGCTCGACTAGAGGTACAGACGCAGAAGGGCTGGAAGGCAGCAAAATTGCGAACGACGTATGGCGTTTTGGGCGGCCCGCCCAGAGGACAGGAAGCAGGGTTGCTTGTAGCCGCGGATGAGCGGGCCTCGATTGCATACGTGTTTAGCCGACGTTTTTTCGAGGTAGACAGCGGCCAGATGTTACGTGTTGTTGTTGACACTTGGCCGAATGAACGGTCGATGAAGGATGGAGGTCCTCCAGGCCAGCTTGTGAGTCCGTCTTTTGAGTGTCCAGAATCGGGCGTCGGACGGTAGGGCATGCTCGACTGGTCCCCTTGGCTCCCCGACTCCGGACTCAGTGGCGAGGTGTTGGCGAATTGCAGACGACGGCTGGCGGCATATCAGGCTGTTGTGTCCGGCCCCGAAAGGAATCGACGATGAACTCTGTCAAGAAAGCCCGGCTTGCCCGCGCCGGTTGGACCACCGGCGACGCGGCCGAGTTCCTTAATCTCACTCCCGAGGAATCGCAGTTCGTCGAAATGAAACTCGCGCTCGCGGAGGGCATCCGTAGACTCCGTGAGAAGCGCGGACTGACACAGACCGAACTGGCTCAGCAACTGCGCTCCAGCCAATCGCGGGTCGCCAAGATGGAGGCTGGCGACCGGTCGGTGTCAATCGACCTGCTGCTGCGCTCGTTATTGGCAATCGGCGCGGCTCCAGGCGAGATCGCGAAGTTGATCAGGCGCGCGGATTCGAAGCGGGCGGCCTAACAGGCTGCTGACGCATTCTCGCTGGCCGCAGGAGTATGCCGGCAGCCGACTGGCGCAACCCGGAATCCTTCGACGCCGACGACGGCAGCGTCGTGGACTGGTGACAGAGCATTCGGAAACGAAAAGGGCTGGAATTGCGAAAGTGGCCTGTGCTTCCGAAAAAATCGCCAGTTGATCGTATCAGTCTGTGCTGCCCCCCTTGGCCTTGGCCCTATTGGGCTGGACTTCTGTCGGGGGGCTTCTCCTCACAAACGACGCGGATCCGGATTGTGTTGCTCAGAGGTTTAGGCTCCGCTTTCTTGTTCTTGGACGGCTCTATCAGGTGCAGTTCAAAATACCCCTCACCGCTCAGGAGAGCTTCGACGATAAGCATGGTCGACTCCACTCCAGACTGCGCCTTAACCTCTATCTTTTCTGATACGGTTGACCAACCGAACGCCTGACCGCCGACCTTCTCAAAGGCCGTCACCCTACTCCGGATCATGAACGGAGCCGGCTTCCCTGGCTTGGCGAGATAGTTGAACTTGATACTGGGGATCATCGTTAACGTCCTCGCCGGAATTCGGAACTGAGGAGTTTCCACAGCTTGGGTTGATGCTGCAGTGGCGGTGAGTGGTTCAGTCCCCTCATACCAGATGTAGTACTTGAACCCCTCGGCAAACGCGCGATCGGCTGCTTCCTGTTGTCCGGCCGGAGCATCCTGCCCTTGGGCGAAGCAAACCGCAATCCACAGCGTCATCCCAACTACAGATAACAGCCGCATCGGATTCCCCTTTCGGAGCCGAAACTACCACAACCCAGGCAGCGGAGCAAGGGTCTGGACGCCATGTGTCGCTAGTATGTGAGTTGTCCGCACGAGTTCACACATGATCTGTCCGCTCGAGCAAAGCGGCTGGCGAGTCTTGGAAAGTGGAAGCCCCCAAGGATTACTCAGTCGCGGAAGTGGAGCGGATGATGGCGAAGGGGTCAGACTGATACGACCGATTGGCGATTTCATCCAAACCGTCAGACAGTGGCTATCTGCTCCTGTAAACCCCGAATCCTGCGATGCCGACGACGGCAGCGTCGTGGACTGGTAACCCGGGGCGGCACGCCCCTGAATGTTACAATTGAGGGGTTTGCCTGTCGTTCCCGATCAACGTCCGCACCGGCGTGCCCGGCTGCTGGAGACGCTCGCCTCGCGCAGGGCCGACGCGATGCTGGTGTCGCACCTGCCCAACGTCCGCTATCTCTCCGGTTTTACAGGTAGTAACGCGCTCCTGCTCGTCACGGCAAACAAATCGATTCTCTACACCGATCCCCGCTACGACTTCCAGGCTTCGGCCGAATGTGACTGCACAGTCAAGGTTCTGACCGGTTCCACCTGGGCCGACGCCGCCAAGGACATCGCCCGCCGCCACATCCCACGTCTGGCTCTCGAAGCCGCCCGCGTCCCGTATCAGCAGTGGCTCTCAACAGCCAGGACGCTCGGCAAGGCCGTCAGACTCGTTCCCGTCGACGGTCTCATCGACCGCCAGCGCATGGTCAAGTCGCCCGATGAGATCGAATTGATTCGCCGTTCCGTCCTGCTCGCCTCCAAGGCGTATGAACGGGCGATCCGCAAGGTGAAGCCGGAAACCACCGAGGTTGCCCTGGCCGCCGAAATCGATTACCAGATGCGCAAGCTCGGCGCATCCGGCCCTTCGTTCGATACCATTGTCGCCGCCGGTCCCCGTTCGGCTCTGCCCCATGCCCAGCCCACGAGCGCGCGAATTGGCAAGAACCAGTTCCTGCTGGTCGACATGGGCGCCTGCCTGGACGGTTACGCCAGCGACATGACCCGCATGGCCCACATGGGCCGTCCCAAGGGCAAGGCAGCGGACCTCTACGCCGCCGTACTGGAAGCCCAGTTGGCCGCCATCGACGCGGTCCGTCCCGGTGTCGCCGCCCGCAAGGTGGATCAGGCGGCGCGCCGCTCGCTGAAGAAACGGCATCTCGACCGCGCATTCATGCATGGTACCGGCCATGGACTAGGACTAGAGATCCACGAAAACCCGCGCATTGGCCGCACTTCCGAGGATATACTCGAAGCCGGCATGGTCATCACTATCGAACCCGGGGCCTACATCGAGGGCTACGGCGGTGTCCGCATCGAGGACACCATCTTGGTGACCGAGGCCGGCGCCGAGATCCTCACCCCCACTGCCAAGGAGCTATTGGTACTCGCATCATGACTATCGAAGAGATCCAGGATCTGATCCATACCGTCGTCGCCTCTGGCATCGCCGAATTGGAGGTCCAACGCGGCGACAACCGCGTCTGGATCAAACGCCATGGGGGCGTCGTGCAGGAGATCGTCATGCCCGCCGGCTCGGCCGCACAACCGTCCTCCCCGCAGTCGGCTTCGCACGCCGCCGGCCCGGCTCATCCCGCATCGTCTGCTTCCGCCGCGGCTTTGGCCGACCTCACTGACCCGACCCTGCAAACCGTCACCTCGCCCATCGTCGGCACCTTCTATGAATCGCCCTCGCCCGGCTCCGCCGCTTTTGTCAGCGCCGGCGACTCCATCCAGCCCGGCAAGGTCCTCTGCATCATCGAGTCGATGAAGCTCATGAACGAAATCGAATCCGAAATCTCGGGCACCATCGTCAAGCGCCTGGCCGAAAACGGCCAGCCCGTCGAATACGGCGAAGTGCTCTTCCTGGTGAGACCCAACTAGGGCCCGGACAGCCTCACAAAGAGATGTTTCAGAAGATCCTGATCGCCAACCGCGGAGAAATCGCTCTCCGCGTGATCTGCGCCGCCAAGGACCTCGGCATCAAGACTGTCGCCGTCTATTCCGAAGCCGATCGCTACTCGCTCCACGTCCGCTTTGCCGACGAGGCCGTTTGCATCGGACCGGCCAAGAGCGCCCTCAGCTATTTGAATATCCCGGCGGTCATCAGCGCCGCCGAGATCACCAACGTCCAGGCCATCCACCCCGGCTACGGTTTCCTGAGCGAAAACGCCGACTTCGCCGAAGTATGCGAAACCTCGGGCATCTGCTTTATTGGGCCCAGCCCCGAGGTCACCCGCCTCATGGGCCTCAAACAGCGCGCCCGCGAGGTCATGAAGACCCACGGCGTACCCATCCTGCCAGGCTCGGAAGGCGTGCTGAAGGACGCTGAAGAGGGCCTCAAAATCGCCGCACAGATCGGTTACCCCGTCATCCTGAAGGCTTCGGCCGGCGGCGGTGGGCGCGGCATGAGAGTCGTCCGTGAACCGGACGAATTGCCCAAGCTGTTTGTTCAGGCCACGCAGGAGGCCGGCTCGTCGTTCTCCTGCGCCGACGTCTATGTTGAAAAGTTCATCGAACGGCCCCGCCACATCGAATTCCAGGTGATCGCCGACCACCATGGCGATGTCGAGGTTCTCTTCGAGCGCGAATGCTCGGTCCAGCGCCGCCACCAGAAACTGATCGAGGAAGCGCCCTCGCCCGTTCTC
>CAZSBK010000163.1:0-8083 GCA_964604945.1 uncultured Candidatus Solibacter sp. | reverse complement strand
GCACGCCCTGATTCCTCTCTTTGGAAATGGTGCATTGTGTTCCTGTCCCGGTTTACGAGCCGTTCGGTCTCAACGCCGGCACTCCTGAGGTCTCATCGAAGTTTGTCACCATCGTCTTCCACGGAGTCCTCCGAGTAGCTAAAGCCAAAGAGCCCCGTTTTGTACTCAGATAGAAGCTCCCGAGCATCTCGTTCCGGATACAACTCAGCGTCACATTCAAGCAATCCACTCACAACATCTTCATTTAGTTTTCGAAGCTGATTGAAGGCTCTTAGAAACATGGCCTTTGCTCTTGAGCTATCATCAACTACTGCATAATAGTATCGCCCCAGCTCAACATACGCCTCAATGCACCTGTCGTCGAGCGCAATTGCTGCCTGGAGCGTAGACTCAATCTCCATCGGAGTCCCTTTGGGCTCATCCTCACATTGAAGCAGTATCGCCTTTCTCACTAGCATATTTGGAGTTAATTCGCGTTGGTCCATACTGCGAAGCACAGCAAGTTCTTTCGCCGCTTGTTTGCGAACTTGACGAACTCGATCATCGAGAGGTTGTTTTTTACTTCCCACCAAGTTTCTCCATGAGCCTCTGACCTTGTTCGATTACCTTCGCAATCTTCTTCACTTGATCTGGAGATACAACGCCCTTCTCGACAGCGGTTTTCAGCGCGCTGCCAGTCATGTCCAGAAGATAATCTGGAAATCCTTTCCCTTTGGCGAGCCTGGATCCGACAAGGTACGCACGAAGTGGTACGTTCGGATTCACGTTGAGAATCTTCCCCCCAAGCTTGATCCTATTTCCCCCAGGAACCATCGCCATTGCGAGGCTGGTCCCATTGCCATTCCCAGACACATACTGTGCGATTGCCATGGGCACTGTGGCAACTATGGAGCCAAACAACATCAGGCCCTCACTGGCTAGATTCACACCGGGTGCAGCCAGCCCGACGCCTCTTTGCAATGCCTGGATGCTAGGATCCGGTAATTCCAAATCAGCGAAAGTGTATTCTTGGGACTCATAGCCGGTGAAAGCATAGTTCAGTCGACCACTATTCGAATTGAGATTCACAGATGAGCTATCGATTGTGCCAGCTACATAGGTTCCACCCTTCTGGCTACAGGATCCGCGCTCGATCAGCACGGTCCCTGCCTCTTCGTCGAGAGTGTGAGTGTAAATGCAGTCCTGCCCAGAGGGATCCTTGAACGTTAGGGGGTTGTTTCGAACATAGCTATACAAGTTCCAGCTTTGCGGGTCCATCGCATCCTGATCGATCAACGGCGCATCCGGACTCGAGAATCTTCCCAGCGTGGCCCAGAAGTAACGGGCGTTGAAGTAGTCGAGGCCGGTATCGGTTCCGGCGGCGGATTCGCCGTCGCGCAACTGGCCCGTGAACAGTGGCAGGCCGCTGGTTGAACTTGTGTAGCACGGTTGGCCGCTGCGGGTGAGTTGGGCGCCGAACGGCGCGTAGTCTATACGCTGTGAGCAGTTGCCTTGAGCGTCGAGGATCAGGCGCGTCGAGCCCAGGTGGTCGGCCACCAGGTACCGCGTCCCAACGGACGTCGGCGTCCCGCCGTATTCGGCCATCAACTGGCCGTCGGCGCTGTAGACGTAATGGGTGGTCGTGGCGCCGACTGTTTTCTTCACGCGCCGGCCGTCGGCATCGTAGTCGTAAGTGGCTACCGGGTTGCTATTCAGTTCCACGCGCGACACCCGTCCCTCGGCGTCGTAGCTCGCCGTGGTACCGGGCGTGAGTGAGAGTTGGGTCTGGTGGCCGACCGCGTCGTAGGCCGTGTTGGCCAGCCGGTTGCTGACCTGGCCGCTACCGAGCAAGTACCACGACGAACCGTTCGGCCTCAGCGCCGGCACGCCCGACGCGCCTGTCTGCCAGAGGTTGCCGAAGGCGTCGTAGCCGAAGTACTGGCTCTTCGCGCTCATGGGCTCGTTGAACGTTGTCAGCCGGTTGGCTGTGTCGTAATCAAACGAACGGTCGACGCTGAACGGCGTGCCGACGGTGTGCGCCAGCTTCTCCATCCGGAGGTTGCCGTTGTTGTCCGTGCCCGTCTCCTCGTACATGTCCTGGCTTGAATTGTATTGTGAATTTGCCGAGTAGATCCAGTCCAAACCCAGCAACTTCTGCGTCCCCTTTACCAGGCGGAGCTTACGCGCCTGCAACAGGCTGTTGTATTCGCGGGTCTCGGTCCACTGGTTGGCCGTGTCCAGCCCGACGGTCGCGCTCGAAAAGGCACCGGACGGCTTGTACTGCACGTTCTGCATGTAGTAACTGGTGCCGGACTGGCCGTTGCGAACAGCGCTGGGGCGGTTGGCGCCGTTGATCGTGTAGGTCACCCAGCGCCCGGATGGATACTGCATGCCCGACAACGCCCCGCCCACCGCGTACTGGTATGCGAAGTTCATCGCGGCGAGGCCGTCCGTGGTCTGGCGGCTTGCCAGCACGCGGCCCAGCGGATCGATGTTTGTGAACTCGGTTTGCGAGAGCGGAGTGCCGTCGGAGCGGCGCGCCGCCGAGTGCGTCAGTGAACCGACCGGATAATCCGAGCGGGACTGCGCCTGGCAGGAGTCGTTCGTGGAGTTGTAGGCCTTTCCGTCATAGCAGTAGCGGCCATTCGGCGTTGCCGGCGTGGTGGAACTGTAGTTCTTCTTCAGGACGCGGCCCAGACTGTCGATTATGAAATCGGTGGTGACGCCCCGAGGGTCGGTCTTCGTGTGGAGAGCGCCGTTGGCGTAGTAGGTGTAGGCGGTGACGCCGTCGTCTTCCGGGTTGTCTGCGGAGACCAGCCGGCCGAGAGAGCTGTAAACGAAAGTTCGCGTCTGGGTCTTGGCGAGGCCTTCGCGGACCTTCCAATCTGACGCGGCCGGATGGCGATTCCTCCAAAGGGGGGAGTCAGCCCGCCCAGGCCGCTAGAAGTCCCCGCTACTTCTTCCTATTCAGGCGCCGCATGGTTTCCACCGTGGTGCGGACCGTTTCCGAATTGGGGTTGAGCCTGAGTGCGGCCTCCAGATGGTCCATTGCCTCCCGCATGTTGCCCGGTGATTTGAGGAGGGCAATTCCCAGGTTGTAGTGTGCCTCCATATACTCCGGGCGCAACCGCAGCGCGGAGCGATACTCGGCGATGGCATCCTGCAACCGGCCGGGCGTCACGGCGAGGAGGGCTCCAAGGTTGGTATGCGCTTCCGGATAGCCGGGTTTTAAGCGGATGGCCGCCTGGTACTCCGCGATCGCTTCGCCGGTTCTGCCAGGGATGCCGGAAAGCAGATTTGCCAGGCCATAGTGAGCTTCGGCGAAATCGGGTTGGAACTGCAGCGCGGCCCGGTACTGTTCGATGGCGTCCAGGGCCCGGCCAGGAGTCTTTGACAGGGCATCGGCCAGCACAGCCCGCGACGCGGGGTCGTCCGGTTTCAGACTGACCGCGGCCGAGGCTTCAGCAAGCGCGTCGCCGGCGCGACCTGGCATGCGGACCAGGACCGCGCCGAGGCGGGCGTGGGCGTCGTCGTAATCCGGCTTGGCGCGAATCGCTGTCCGATACTCTTCGATTGCATCGGGAAGCCGGTCGGCCTGCGCCAGAGCATCGCCCAGACCCAAGTGCGCCTGCGGCGTACGCGGTTCAAGACGGATCGCGGTTTCGAATTCCCGCGCTGCGTCCGCTAACCGTCCTGGGGTCTTCAGCAACAGAAAGCCGAGGTTGGTGTGGCCATTGGCGAAGCCGGGGTTGAGGCGAAGGGTGGTTTCGAATTCGGCCAGCGTGGCGGCCTCGCGTCCCGGGAGGTTGAACAGCAGCAAGCCGAGGTTGTTGTGCGCCATCCAGGATTCCGGGTTGCGTGACACGGTCTCGCGCCAGAGGGTCATTTCGTCGCGGTACATCGCGCTCTGACGAAAGGTGAGCGATCCGAGCGCCAGTAGCAGGCCAGCCGCGGCGAAGGGAACCGCGCGGCGGGCGGACGCGGGAAGGCGGTTGGCAGTGAGCGCCAAGGCCGACGCGGCCGGACAGATGATTGCGAGCGTGGCGAGGTATTGGAAATGGTCGGCGACGTAGGAATAGACGAACGGAAAGACGTTGAAGAAGCCCAGCGCAGGAAACAGGGCGCCCAGGAACAGAAGAGTGGACGCCAGCGGCCCGCGAGTCCGCCGGGTCAAGGCGTAGGCCCAGCCGATCGCCGCCAGAGCGCAGAGAGGAAATGCGTATTGCCACCAGGCGGATGTGTCCAGCGTCCAGCGCGGGTAGTTGAACGTCAGATTCGCCGGCCAGACCAGCTTGCCGAGATAGAACCAGGCCGCCCGGCCCGCCACCAGGACGCGTTCGACGAAGCTAAGGGCGTAATCCGGGCCAACGGCGCCGATCACGTGGCGTTCCACCCAAGCCGTGAACAGGCCCCCCGCAGCGCCGGCCGCGAACCAGGGGGCCAGGGGCAGCGCGTCACGTTTCCAATCGAGGCGCCCCCTGCGCCACCAGAAGATGACCAGCAGCGCCGCCGGGAGCGTGGCCGTCACGGTCTTGCTGGCCAGCGCCAGCAGGAAGAACGCGGCCGCCAGCAAGTAGTGCCGCCTCCGGTGGGTCTCGTCAAAGCGCAAGTAGACGAGCGCGGATGCCAGATAGAAGACGGTTGAGAGCGTGCTCTTTTGTTCCGAGATCCAGGCCACGGCTTCCACCTGCACCGGATGGAGCGCGAAGATCAAGCCTGCCAGCCACGCCCCAGCAAGGCCAAGACGCCGCATGATCGCCACGGCCAGAAGGGCGGCTCCCGCATGCAGGAAGACGTTGACCAGGTGGTAACCCAATGCGGCGTCCCCCCACAGCCGATGCTCGATCCAGAAGAGGCTGTGCAACAGGGGATAGTATTGCTGCGTCGCACCCAACTCCGACCAGATGCGCCCGAGTCCCTGCAGTGATTGGAGGGCCGGCTTGGTGACGTGGCCGGAGTCGTCCCAGATGAAGCCGCCGCTCAGAGCCGGCCAATAAGCCAGCACCGTCGCGCAAACCAGCAGTCCCGCGGCGGCGAGGCCCTGGGCGCGGCGCGACCCGGGCGCGGTGGGCTGGTGCACGGGCTTGCCCGCTGCGATAGATGATGGCCTGGCCATGGCAACATCATATGTCGTCGCGGGGCGGTGGCGAGACATGCGGGCTGACGCCTTTTGCAAGCCAAAGCCTGTTCCACTTGGACAAGCCGGGGAGTAGTCTACTCCTCGATCGGTTTAGGTTTCGGGCCGCTGGGGGCGCTGAAGCCGGGGCAGGACATCTTGCCGACGCCGGCTTTGTCGCCATAGGCGTGAGAGTCGGTGTTGCAGATGAGGTCCTTGTCTGAATTCGAATTCACGGTCGAATTGATCAACGCCAGGACGGAGGCGTGGCTGACAACAATGCCGGATCCGGCGTTGCCGGAGATTGTGGAATCGAAAACCGCGGCGTTGGCGTTGCGTTCCAAGGTGACGCCATGACCGCCATTGCCTGAGATCTCGGCGTGATTGAGCTGGAGCGAACCGCCAGACACCACGAAGATGCCGTCCTGGGCGTTGTTGCGGACGATTAGGCTGCCCGTCGTTGCGACGATGAAGTGGCCCAGGTTCTGAACACCGTAGGTCTTGCAGTCCGACACGGTGACGGGCGTTGAGATCACAACGACACCACCGAGTTGCGAGAGGAATCCTTGACCCGCGCGCTGGATGGTGGCCGGCGCGGAAGCAGACGAGGTGATGCGCACGGTTCCACCACTGGCCCCGACAGCAATGCCGGTGAGATCCTCGGCGAGGAAAGGCGTGGCGATCCCAACGTAGCTGTGGTAGCCAGCGGAGACGGCCCCGCCGGAGTTGCGCACGGTCACGTTGTTGCTGATGCTCAAAGAGCCGCCATCGGCAGCTGTGAGTGCGACGCCGGTGATGTCGTCAAACGAGGAGTTGTAAGCCGTCGCCTGCGCGCCGATGCTGGAGACAACGCCGCCACTGCCGTGTTCGAAGCGGCAGTGATTGAACATGACGGCGGTGCCGTGCATGACGCGAGCGAGTACAGGACGCGCCGCGCCGCCGGAGATGCCGAGACCGAACACGGTGATGGAATGGGAACGCTGGACGTCCACTACGGGGCCGGCGGTGCCCTGAATGGCGGCGTTGGGGTCGATGGCAGTCAGGGTAAGGTTCTTACGGTCGTAGATAAGGACACGCTCGTTGCAGATGCCCTCGACGGAGATGGTATGAGGGCCGTCAGGCGAGAGTTCGGCGAGGGCGGCTCCGATGGAGGCGTACTCGCCGGGCAGAGGCGTGCTTCCACAGCGGACGGTGACGGTTGAGGCATAAACGGGTGACAGCACGGCCGCAAGGACGCAGCCGAGGAGGATTCGACAGCAAGGGATGACAGCAGACACAAATACCCTCCGGACAGTGGTGACTATACTATCGCCGCCGGTTGGAGGGAAGGGGTGGAGGGCGCGAATTGAGCGGACGGAGTACTGGTACCGGCGGGGACCGGAGATAAAAAAGTGGAGGACAGCTCCACAGTGGACCGCCCTCCACTCAGGTTTCTCTCCCCTCCCTGGAGGAGTTTGGGAGGGGAGTGTCAGGCGTGAGCAGGACCCACGCCTGGAGGGCGAGGAATCGGAGGACGGTTCCCTCGCCGTCTATGTACATAGATACGGTTCGCTACTCTTCGGTTACAGTCGGGTATATCAGTCTAAGCCTAGTTCTTTCAATAGGTTAGCCGCAGAATATATGAACTTTAACGCTTCGGCGACGCTTTGCGAGGCCACATGGACGCTGCGGGCCTGTTCATCTGTGTAAACAAAGCGGTTAGGAAGGCCTTCGATGTTGCCGTCGAAGAGGATTCCGACGATCTCGCCTTTGGCGTTAATGGTGGCGCTGCCGGAGTTGCCGCCGTGGGTATCGGCGGTGGAGACGAAGTTGAAGGCGGTGGCGGGATTGAGCTTGGCCTTTGCCTTGAGCCAGGTGGGCGGGATGACGTAGGGGTCCTTGCCGGTGGCCTTGGGCCAGAGTCCGGAGAAGGTGGTGGCCCAGGGGACGATTTGTCCCTTGTCGTTCTTGTAGCCCTTGACGGGGCCGAAGGCGACGCGGAGGGTGAAGGTGGCATCGGGGTATTCGGAGCCGCCGGAGAGGTCGAAGCGGGCCTGGGCGATCTGAGCGGCGGCGCGGGTGACGACGCTTTCGACCTGGTCCTCATAGCGCTTGCGGAGTTCGAGAGCGGGGCCGTCGAGGATGAGGGCAAGGCGGATCATGCCGTCGGTGGAAGATGAGATGGCGGCCGGGTCCGAGGCGAGGCGCTTGCGTTCGGCGACGTCGATGATTTTGGAGGTGTTGACGTAGAGTTCGGCGGCCTGGCGGGGGGATTTGCCGTCGAGGATGCGGGCAACGACAGGATCGGAGCGCCCGAGTTCCTTGGAGAGGAAGGTGAAGTATTCGGTCAGGACGGCGATCTCCATGCCGGAGGTGATAGGGGCAGGGGAGTACATGGCCTGTTCACGGGCCGGGAGGGCGGTTTCGACATATTCGCGGAGACGGTCAGCATTGGGCTTGCGGGTTTCATGAGCGTAGCGGACGATGCCGCGGGCCAGGGAGAGGAGGGAAGTGCCGCGGGTGGCGCCGTTTTCGAGCAGGGAGTAGCGGGGGTAGTAGGTGCGGTAGGAGCCGTAGGCGGTGGCGAGCTCATCCCAGAGCTTGCCAAACTTCTCGCGCTGGGCGTCGTTGGCGGCGATGCGCTTGCGGAGGTCGGCTTCGGCAGCGCGTTTTTTAGCCATGAACTTGGGGTCGTTGAGGCCGCGGTTGAAGCCGCTGATGGCCTTGAAGCTGTTCTGCTGGCCGAAGAGGTTCTCATTGCCGACGCGGAACTGCTCGTCGCCTTCCTTCATGTAGGCCTGGAGTGCGGAGACCAGGGACTCAATGCGGCGGAGGGTGAGCGGGAAGCTGGCGTCGCGCTGGAATTCGAGTTCGGTGACGGTCTGGAGACGGCCGGTGGAGCCGGGGTTGCCGGGGACGAAGACAAGTTCGCCGTTCTTGACGCCGGTGTGGGACCACTTGAAGAAGTCCCCGGGTTTGACGGGTTGGCCGTTTTCGTAGGCGCGGAAG
>CAZSBK010000162.1:0-8089 GCA_964604945.1 uncultured Candidatus Solibacter sp. | reverse complement strand
CGCGGCTGGCCAAGATCGAGTTCGAAGAGAAAACGGCGAAGCTGATCAGCCGTGATGAAGTGCAGGTCGCGGCGTTCACCAAGGCGCGCACCGTGCGCGACAGCCTGCTCAACATTCCCGACCGGCTGGCGGCCACACTGGCCGCTGAGGCCGAGGCAGAGAAAGTCCACCAGATGCTGACTGTGGAGATTCGAAAGGCGCTTGATGAACTCGCTGGCGCAGACCGCGACTGAGGTCTACAACGAAGCCTTCGACTCGGGGCTCCGGCCGGATCCGTTGCTCACGGTGTCTGAGTGGGCGGATCGTTACCGGCGGCTGTCGGGCAAGTCGGCCAGCGAACCGGGACCGTACAGGACGGATCGGACGCCGTACTTGCGCGAGATCATGGACGCGCTATCGCCGCTGTCCAACGTCGAGCGGGTCGTGGCGACCAAAGGCGCCCAGCTTGGGTTTACTGAAGCCGGGAATAACTGGGTCGGCTACGTCGTCCACAAGTCGCCCGGACCGATGATGTTGGTCCAGCCGACCGTCGAGATGGCCAAGCGCAACTCGAAGCAGCGGATTGATCCGCTGATCGAGGAGAGTGGGCCGTTGCGGCAACTGGTGAAGAGTCCGCGGTCGCGAGACTCCGGCAACACGGTCCTGTCGAAGGAGTTTCCCGGCGGCGTGCTGGTGATGACGGGCGCCAACTCCGCGGTGGGGCTGCGCTCGATGGCGGTGCGGTACCTGTTTCTGGATGAGATCGACGCCTACCCGGGCGATGTCGACGGCGAGGGCGATCCCATCAACCTGGCCTTCGCGCGGACGAGGACTTTTGCGCGGCGCAAGGTGTTCATGGTGTCGACGCCGCTGATCACGGGCTTGAGCCGGATCGAGGCGGCCTTCGCCGAAAGCGACCAGCGCCGATTCTGGGTGCCGTGCCCGCACTGCGGGGAGTTCCAAGTGCTCCGGTTTGAGCGGCTGCGATGGCCCAAGGGCGAGCCGCAGAAGGTCGCCTACCTCTGCCTCGCTTGTGAGCAGCCGATCTTCAACCACCACAAGGCCGCGATGCTGCCGCGTGGCGAGTGGCGGCCGGAGGCCGTGGGCGACGGGCGCACCCGCGGCTATCACCTGTCGAGCCTGTACAGCCCGGTGGGCTGGTACGGGTGGGACAGGGCGGCAGATGACTGGGAGAAGGCTCAGAAGGACGTCGAGAGGTTGAAATCGTTCGTGAATCTGGTGTTAGGCGAATCCTGGCAGGAGCGCGGTGACGCACCCGACTGGCAGCCGCTCTATGACCGACGAGAGGACTACGCGATTGGCACGGTGCCCAAGGGCGCCCTGTTTCTCACCGCCGGCGCCGATGTCCATCCGAACCGGATCGAAGTGGAAGTGGTCGCCTGGGGACGCGCAAAGGAGTCCTGGTCGGTGGACTACCGCGTGCTGATGGGCGATACCGCCCGGCCCGAAGTGTGGCGGCAACTCGACGCCGTGCTGGACGAGGAGTTCCCGCATGTCAGCGGCCTCCGGTTGCCGATCCGCGTGCTTTGCATCGACTCGGGCTACAACCCGCGCATCACTTACGACTGGGTGCGCGGCCATCCACAGGCATCCTGGGGTCCGGCAGGTGCCCGGGCGTCGCATCCGAAGACGGCTGTCGCAGTGAAAGGCACAGCTCGGACCGACCGGCTGATCCTCGGGGCCTCGCCAATCGACGCCGGCAAGCGGCGGGGAACGCGGCTGTGGACGCTGGGCACGCCGGTAGCGAAGTCGGAACTGTACAGCCGGTTGCGATTGGTTCCGCCGACAGCTGAGAGTGGCGAGCCGTACCCGGCTGGCTACTGCCACTTCCCGCGCTACGAGGAAGAGTACTTCCGGCAGCTGACCTCGGAGAGCTTCATCAAAGGCCACTGGGTGTTGGGCGCCAACACGAGGAATGAGGCACTCGACGCGAGAGTCTATTCGCGGGCGGCTGCTTCGATCCACGGCATCGACCGTTTCACGGAACGGCACTGGCGGGAACTTGAGACCCAATTCGATTCGGCGCGTGAGTCGATGACTGCTGCCGCAGCCGGCGATCCGCCGCCGGAAGCAGGAAATGTGAGTGCACAACGCGGCCTTCCTGGCCGGCGAATCATCCGAAGCCGATTCCTTCAAAACTGACAATGCCTTACACCGAACAGCAACTGCAGGCGCTTCGCGACGCCCTGGCCAGTGGTGTGCGCAAGGTGCGGTTCGCCGACCGCGAGATGGAGTTCCGGGATGTGGCCGAACTGAAACAGGCGATCGCCACGGCTGAAGCGGATCTGGCCAGAAGCGGCGGGACACCAGTCGCCCGCCAGATCCGAGTCTCCACGGGGAAGGGCTTCTGAATCGATGGCGTTGCTAGCTCGATTGAAGCAGGCACTCACCTGGCGCCCGCGGATGGCATCCGGCTATGAGGCGGCGGCCACCAGTCGCCGCACTTTGGGCTGGTTGGCGGCCTCGAGCGACGTCAACACGCTGGTGTTCGGAGGGCTGGACACGTTGCGGTCCCGCTCGAGGGACATGGTGCGGCGCAATCCCTGGGCGACCAACGCGCTGGACGCCTTCGTCGCTAACTGCGTGGGCACGGGCATCAAGCCGCAGTCGCTCTTTCGCGACGCAGCGGTCAGGGAGCGCATTCAGAAACTCTGGCTGCGGTGGACAGATGACGCCGACGCCAGTGGCCTGACCGATTTCTACGGACTGCAGGCGCTGGCCTGCCGGTCGACGGCAGAGGGCGGAGAATGCCTCATTCGGATCCGGCCGCGTCTGGCCAAGGACGGCCTCAGCGTGCCGCTGCAGCTGCAGCTTCTCGAAGGCGAGCATCTGCCTACAAACGAGAACCGGCGTCTGGAAAACGGCAATTTCATTCGCGCCGGGATTGAGTTCAACGCCATCGGCAAACGGGTCGCCTATCACCTCTACCGGCAGCATCCGGGCGACTCGCTGCACCCGATGGCGTCGACAGAACTGGTTCGCGTGCCGGCGGAATCCGTGTTGCACCTGTTTCGGCCGATCCGCCCAGGTCAGCTGCGAGGGCAGCCTTGGCTGACCCAGGTCCTGGTGAAGCTGCACGAACTTGACCAGTACGATGACGCCGAACTGGTCCGCAAGAAGACGGCGGCGATGTTTGCCGGCTTCATCGTGAAGAACTCGCCTGAGGATCAACTGCTCGGCGAAGGTACGGCGGACTCGAACGGCACCGCTCTGGCCGGCCTTGAGCCGGGCACACTGCAGGTTCTATTGCCGGGTGAGGATGTGAAGTTCTCAAGCCCGGCTGATGTCGGCGCCAGCTACGAGACCTTCATGCGGGTGCAGTTGCGTTCGATCGCGGCGGGCATCGGGATCACCTACGAGCAGTTGACCGGCGATCTGACCGGCGTGAACTATTCTTCGATCCGTGCTGGCCTGCTCGAATTTCGCCGGCGTTGCGAGCAGTTCCAGCACCAGGTGCTGGCCTTCCAGTTGTGCCAGCCCGTGTGGCGGCGGTGGATTCAGGCGGCGGTGCTTTCTGGTGCCCTGCCGAATGTGGGGGATTTGTCGGCGTATTACGAGGTGAAGTGGATCCCGCCCGGTTTTGCATGGGTCGATCCGCTCAAAGACATCAAGGCCCAGATGATGGCTGTGCGCGCCGGATTCAAGAGCCGCTCCGAGGTCGTCTCCGAGCAGGGCTATGACGCTGAGGCGATTGACCGCGAGATTGCCGTCGACAACCAACGGGCCGACGCGCTGGGCCTGAGCTACGACACCGATCCGCGGCCCGAAGAGCCACAGACAGCCGACGAGAGCGACCAATGACCAACCGACGTGACGAACTCCTGCGCCTGTTCGGCGCGAAGCCTCTTCTCATCGAGGCGTCCAAGCTTGATGCTGCCTATGCCGCACGGAGGCCGTATGGTTTTGAGGACGGTGTCGCCATCGTGGATGTTGCCGGCGTGCTCGCCAACGAGCCGTCCCTGTTTGAGTCCTTTTTCCTTGGCGCAACGGCCTACGGCCAGATCCTGGATGAAGTCGAGCAGGCCATCGCGGATCCCGAGGTGCGCGGGATTCTGCTGCGCATCAATTCACCCGGTGGCGATTCGGACAACGCTTTCGAGACTGCGGCGGCGCTGAGCCGACTCGCCGAGCAAAAACCGATCTGGGCTGTGTCCGATAATAGCGCCTTCAGCGCAGCTTATCTGCTGGCCTCGGCCGCCGCGAAAATCTACGTGCCCGAATTCACCGGCGGCGTCGGCAGTGTCGGCGTCTATGTCGAGCATGTCGACTGGAGCGAGTACAACCACAAACTCGGCGTGAAAGTCACCTACATCGCCGAGGGCGAAGGCAAGACCGCCGGCAACCCCAATGAGCCACTGTCGGATGCCGCACGCAGTGCCCTCAGCGCCGAGGTGGCCCGGCTCTACGGACTGTTTGCGGGCGCTGTCGCCCGCGGACGGGGCCTCACCGAGGGGGCTGTCCGTGAGCTCGGCGCGGCTCTCAAGTATGGTCCGGAGGCAGTAGCAGCGGGCCTCGCCGACCGGACCGGAACGTTTCGCGACGCGTTGGCCGGCTTGATCGCTGCAACCCGGAAGTCGGCGCCGATTGCGACTCCCATCATCTCAACCCACCCAGGAGGCAAAATCATGCAACAGGAAACCGGGCAGGCGGAGGCGGTCCAGGCCGCCGCGCCCGAGCCCACCATCGACATCGAAAGCATTCGCGCCGAGGCTCAGCGCCATGGCTACGCGGACGCCCAGGAGATCGTCGAACTCTGCGCGCTGGCCGGCATGCCGGGGCGTGCACCAGCGCTGCTGGCTCGCCAAGCCACGCCGGCTGAAGCCCGCCAAGCGCTCATTGAGGCGCGGGCTGCCGAAGACAACCGTGAAATCGACTCGCACGTCATGCCGGACTCGGGCACCCGTGCAACCAGCAATCCCGAAAACAACCCCGTGCTGAAGGCCGTCGAACGGCTGGCCGTCGCGGGGAAAGGAGGAATCTAACCTATGCCTGTTCAGACCGAATCGAAGCGCTTGGGCGACTGGCTCAAGTGGGAAGCTGAAAACCAGTACAGCCGGGATATCGTTACGATCCTGGCGGGCAGCGGAGCCGACCGCGTGCTCACGACCGGAATGGTGCTCGGCCGCGTCACCAAAGGCTCGGCAGTTGGCGCAGCCGTCGCGGGCAACACCGGCAACGGAACCATCACCGCGGCACCGACGGTCGGCCAGGCCGCCAAGCCGGGCGTCTACCGTGCGGTCTGCATCGAGCCCGCCACCAATGGTGGGAAGTTCTCAGTCGAGGATCCCGATGGCATTCTCGTCGGCATTGCCGCCGTGGGCACGGAGTTCGCCGCACATCTGACCTTCACGATCGCCGATGGCGCGACTGACTTTGTTGCCGGAGACGCCTTCACCATCTCGGTCGCCTCGGGATCGAGCAAGGTCAAACAAATCGACTTCGCGGCCACTGATGGCTCAGACGTCGCTGCCGGCCTGCTGACCGAGGACACCACGGCCCCAGACGGCACTGACCGCTCAGCGGTGGGCGTGGTCCGCAACGCGATCATCTCCGCAAACGAAATCACCTGGCCCGCCAGCACCACCACAGATCAGAAGAACGCGGCCATCGCCCAGCTGAAGAGCCTGGGCATCCTGGTCCGCCAAGGAGCCTAACTCATGCTGAATCCCTTTTCCAATGACGCCTTCAACATGGTGGCCCTCACGGCCGCCATCAATAAGGTCCCAAACAACTACGGCCGGTTGGAGCAACTGGGCCTCATGCCGACTGAGGGCGTCCGCACCCGGACAATCCTCATCGAGGAGATGAGCGGTGTGCTGAACCTGCTGCCCACCATGCCCGTCGGAGCGCCGGCCTCGCTCGGCACCCAGGGCAAGCGCAAGGTGCGGTCGTTCGTGATTCCGCACATCCCTCACGACGACGTCGTTCTGCCGGAGGAGGTCCAGGGACTGCGCGCCTTCGGCTCGGAGAACGATCTCGAAGCGCTTTCGAACCTGATCGCCCGAAAACTGCAGAACATGAGGGCCAAACACGCGATCACCCTCGAGCACCTCCGAATGGGAGCACTGAAAGGGGTGATCCTCGATTCCGACGGCTCGACACTCTACGACCTCTACTCGGAATTTGGCATCACGGCAAAGTCGGTCAGCTTCGCCCTGTCCACGAACACGACCGAGGTGCTCACCAAGGTGCTCGAGGTGAAACGTCACATCGAGGACAACCTCCGGGGCGAGTTCATGAGCGGCATTATGTGCCTCAGCTCGCAGGGGTTCTTTGACGCGCTGACCACGCATCCCAAAGTAAAGGAAGCCTATTCGCGCTGGCAGAATGGCCAACTCCTGTTCACCGACAATCGCACGAACTTCAGCTTCGGCGGGATCACGTTTGAGGAGTACCGTGGCCAGGCAACCGACATTACTGGGACGGTGCGGAAGTTTATCGCCGACGACGAGGCCCATTTCTTCCCGCTGGGAACGGCCTCAACGTTCCGAACCTTCTTCGCGCCGGCGGACTTCAACGAAACGGCCAACACGCTGGGTCTGCCGCTCTACGCCAAACAGGCGCCGCGAAAGTTTGAGCGGGGCACGGACCTGCACACCCAGTCCAACCCTCTGCCGATCTGCCTGCGGCCGGAAGTGCTGGTGAAGGGGACCAAGGCGTAAGCCATGGCGGACTGGACCTCCCTGCTGAACGGCCTGAACGCGACCGTGCTCGGTACCTTCGGCAGGGAGGTTGTTTATTCACCACAAACCGGCGCACCCTCATCCATCCGAACCATCATCGAAACCGCGAGGAAGACCGAGGACGCAACGCCCGGCGTTTACGCCCTCATGTTCCTCCACCTGGGTGATTTACCTTGGCCGCCGGAGCGCGGCGACATGGTTGCGATCGGCGACATTTCTTACAAGGTGTTCGACATCGAGGCGGATGGTGGCGGCGGGGCGGTGCTTCGACTTCGGCAAGTGTGAGGTCACAATGGCATCAGTCCGCGTCTGGCAGAAGAAACAGCTTCGTTTGGATCTACTCAACTTCACCCAGCGCCAGATGTTCATGCTCGGTAATGTCGGCGCAGGAGTCGTGAAGAACCGCCTCCGGGCGGCGCAGGGGCCCGAGGATACGCCGGCGAAGCCTCTGACGAAGAAGTACGCCATCCTGAAGTCGAGGCTTGGCCTCGGCAACCGCCGCAACCTGTCGTTCACCGGCAACATGCTCCAGAACCTGGCCGTTCGGACGGTGAGTGAGAACCGGGCCAAGGCGGGGCTTTCCACCCGGAAGGACCGGCTGAAGGCCTGGGCCAACCAGAAGATCCAGCCGTGGCTCGTGTTTTCGCCCAAGAACAAGGCCGCCGTGACGGAGGCGGCGCGGCGGATCTTTGACGAGATGAAGAAGCGGCTGGCACTCCAGCGAAGCCTCGGCGGGAGACAGAGATGATCGATACGTCCGAACTCGTAAACAACTTGGTTGCGCTGCTGCGCGACATTCCGGAACTCGTCGCAGAGGTGGGGGACGACGCGAGCCGGATCTACGCCTATCACGACCAGTATCCGAAACGGTCAAGCCTCGCCTTGGCCATTCATCAGATGCCGGCGCCATCAATCATGGCCGCCTGGCAGGGAACCGTGCCGGGCACTTTCGGCGGCAACGACGTCTGGAAGCACCAGGTCACTCTGTACCTACGCTCGCGGGAGACCTTCGACGGAGACCCACCGACCGCCTATTACAGGCTGTTCCGGCTTATTACCAAGGGCGCCCCGTCCTCGGATGGGGCCCCGATGCTGAATGTGACCGTGCATCCCTCCTGTCACCCGATGGATGTGCCGTCGATCCAGCGGGCTACGGACGCCGAGGGCCTGGATTACTTCGAGGCGCAGTTGTCATTTGTGGAGGCTGGAGATGATTAACCCAGTGAAAGTGTGGCTTCGCCCACCGCATGGGCAGGGCGAGCCGGAGGAGGTGGAGGCCACGCCGGCGGTGCTCGTACCCCGGTTAATCGCAGGTTGGAGCCAATGCCCGCCGCCCGCGAAGAAAGACAAACAGGAGGTGAAGCCCGATGTCGACAGCTAGACTCCAGGAAGTGCTCATCTGCTTC
>CAZSBK010000161.1:0-8212 GCA_964604945.1 uncultured Candidatus Solibacter sp. | reverse complement strand
GGCTTGTTACCGGTATTGCGGATATGCGCTATAGAAAGTGTGAAAACGGGCTAGGCCAGCCAGATTCAGCTTGTTGACGGCTGACCGTTTCCGGTCCACATCCGGGTTCAGGTAGCGCTTCGTTGTGTCCAGATCGCTGTGGCCGAGCAGGCGTTGGACCGTGACGATGTCGGTGCCGCTTTCCAGCAGGCGTGTCGCGTAGGTGTGCCTGAACTTGTGCAAGGTCGCGCCTTCGACGCCCGCTTTCGCCGCTACCCTTTTCAGGCGGCGGAGAAGGTGATCCTCGAATTCCCCCTTGGCGTTCGGGAAGACCCATTTCGATTTCTTTGGCTGAACGCTGAGGATGGCCTTGAGATCCGGCGGGATTGGGATGTCGCGGGCCTCGTAGTCCTTGGGCGAGAACCCCGGCTTCGGGCGGATTCTGACGTGCTCCTCTCCCTTGCGTAGGCAGATGTCCGCCCAGGTGAGAAAGCAGAGTTCCTGTTCCCGAAGGCCTGTGAGCAGGAGGGCGGCGAAGGCCGCGCGATCAGGACCGTCGCATAACCGGAACAGCCGATCGAGTTCATCCGAGGGGTATGTCGTCGGACGGCTGCCGCTGCGCGCCGTCGCATCACGCAGCGGCTTGAAGTGCGAGCACGGATTCTCATCACAATGCCCTGTTCGCGGATGAGGTAGTTGAAAAACGTCCGTAGGGTGCTAATCTCGAAGTTGGTGGTCGAAGGCGTGATCGGGCCTCCAGTGCGCCCGCCTTTCTCGCCGCTGGCACGGTGGGCCTTGTACGCTTCGATGTCCTTCCTCTGGATGGTCTCGACGAGGCGTTTCTTGCCCATCACCTCCTGAAAGTGAACCAGGACGATTTTGCATTGCTCGACCGTTCTCGGCTTGTCCGGGGAGTGGATCCTGACGTGGGTGATGAACAGGTCGGCAGCCTCGGCCAACGGCGTCCCAGGTTGGCTCTCGATGATCTCCTCAGGGACCAGGCCCTTGGCCACCACCATTGCGCCGAGCAGTTCCTGGTCCTACGGCGCTTTGCCTCGATGGCTTCGGAAGGAGACGTCCCGGCGGTTTCGCGCAACCTTCTTCCGCCGTCGTGCCACTCGATGTAGTAAGTTCCTTCGGTCTTTCCCCAGACGTACCTGCTGTCGGTTCTCTTGACGGAGACGAGGCGCCAGACGCCTTCGTCGGACTTGGTTTTTTGAAGGATGCGGACGCTCTTGGTAGCCTTCACAGTGCCCCTCTTGGTGTCCATTTTTCGGTTTTTATGGACACCAAGAGCTTATCACTGCCTGTAAGTTATTGCAATTAAAGAACTCTTCCGCTAGATGGCGGTGAGGGTGGGATTCGAACCCACGGAACCCGTAAAGGTTCAACGGTTTTCGAGACCGCCCGATTCAACCACTCTCGCACCTCACCGCTTACCAACTTAGCGTACTTGGCGCCCTTTTCGCAAAAGCACCCGCTCTCCATCGACCAATGACTTGAGCCTGTCAACGTTTCGTCTATCGTCGCCTGGGGTGTCGATTGGCGTCTCCAGAACGAAGGCCTTGCTGGCCAGGAGCGGGTGGTTGAGAATTCTGCGGAAGCCATCGTCGCCTATCTGGCCTTCGCCGATGTTGGCGTGCCTGTCCAGACGCGATCCTAGAGTGCCCTTCGAGTCGTTCGCGTGGACAAGAGGAACGCAGTCCAACGACAGGATTCCGGAGGCGGAGTCCAGCGTGGCATCGAGTCCGGCCGCGGTTGAAACGTCGAAGCCGGCGGCGAACAGGTGGCAGGTGTCCAAGCAGTAGCCTATAGGGAAACTCACCAGCGGCTGGGCGAGTTGCCGGATTGACCTCAGTTCTTCGAAAGAGCGGCCCATGGTCGAGCCGCCGCCTGCGGTATTTTCGAGCAGTAGGCTGAACCGCGCCGGCAGGCTCAGCCCGACGGCGGCTTCCTTGAGTGCCTGGGCGAGATTTCCGATGCCCTGCTCCAGCGACTGGTCCCTGTGCGAGCCGGGGTGCATCACCAGGTGATCGGCATCGAGCAAGGCGGCGCGTTCAAGCTCGGCCCGGAATGCAGCGATGGACTTGGTTCTGATCCCTGGGTCAGCTGAAGCGAGATTGATCAGGTAGGAATCGTGAATCACCACCGGGCGAAGGCCATGTTCTTCCACGGCGCCGCGGAAGTCAGCGGCCTCGGCCTCAGATGGCGGCGAAGCACGCCACATTCGCGGCGATGCGGAGAAGATTTGGAAGCAGTTGGCTCCGAGTTCGACTGCCTTGAGCACGGCCGAGACGGGTTTCGGGGAACTCGAGGTGTGGATTCCTATTTTCAATGGACGTCCTTTCGGGCAAGGGGCGTCTTCGCGGGACGGCAAGACGGCTGCGGATCTCGTTCCAGTGTATCGCCTGATGCCCTTGCCCCTTGCGATCGTGCAAGACATCACGGGATCGGCCGGCTGGAAGCGGATGAATGCTGCCGGCAAGAACAACGCACCCCGCTGCACGACGTTACCCTTGCCATTCTGGGCGATCAAGGAGGATTTCGAATGTCATTGCCCTGCGATGCTCCAGGATTGCAATTCGCTCTCGCCCAACCAACGTCACTCGTCTGCTGGGCGACGGTCTTCACGATGATGTACTCGTGGCGCAGGCAGTCACCGCTCGCAATCCGGGATGCTGTCAACGCCGTCAGTGATGAGGTACGCCGCCATGTTCGACCAAAACCGAGCCATGCCACCGGCTGACTTTCTGCCTCTCCTCAGCTCAGCCCGGATGGCGCACTAGCCGATGATCAAGTTGGTCATCGCCGCCTGGGGGGAGAAACTGCGCCGCCATGGCCTGCTCTGGGTCGGCACCATGAACACGGACTGTTCTGGGCGTCACTCGAGAATTACCGAAGGACTACTCGGCAACGGGTCTCCCGCTGGCACGTCTATGAAGATCATTGATCCCGACGGCGGCCGGCGCTACGACGAGGCGTTCAGGGTCTTCCTGCGCAAGTACGAGGAAGCGTTCACTCCAGGCAACGACGTCTACTACCAGATCCGGCACTACTAACACAGGTCAGACCGTTCGACACTATGCGTCCGGCGAGGATTCACGGGGCCGCTCGCCCTCCGCCTCTGCTGCTTCGGCCGCCTCGGGGCCGGCGTCTCGGGCTTCCTGGTAAATGCGCGCCGCCTCGTCAAGCGAGCCGGCCGGAACGTGGATCTCAAATGGCAAGTTCGGCATCGTTGCGACACCGTTGAGCACTGCGTTGATTCCATTCGCTGAGAGCAAGCTCTGCAAGGCGAGCGCTTCCATCTCGGGCATTTCCAAAACGAGCTCGCCGTCGGTCATAGGGACCAGCTCTTCGGCATCGTGGTGTTTCATCTCGTCGCTCATGACCTTACTCTCCTGGCCGGATTCCGAATTCAAAAGAAGGCTCCAACTGCCTCCGGCTCCGATAGAATATCGCTTAGGGAGGCAGATTTCCATGCAAGAAGACAATAGTAGCAAGGCGCTGTGGTTCGTGGCGGGCGCGGCTGTCGGAGCGACGATTGCTTTGCTATTCGCGCCGGCGGCGGGGGAAGTGACGCGCCGCAGAATTGGTCGTAGCGCCGCCAAGGGACGGGACTATGTGGAGGAAGCTGGCCGAGACGTGATCGACCGGGGCAAGGGCCTATATGAAAAGGGCCGTCGACTCGCTGACGATGCCGCCGAACTGCTGGAGCGCGGCAAGAAGATGGTGGAAGGCTGATGAGTGTACGCCTCTGCGACTTCAAGAACGAGCCGTACGCGGACTTCTCCCAACCCGACAACGCGGCCGCCATGCGCCAGGCCCTGGCACAAGTGCGCGCAGAATTCGGCAAGGAGTACGACCTCCGCATCGGCAGCGAACGGTTCCAAACCGGGAACCTGCTTAAGTCGGTAAACCCATCGCAGCCCGACCAGGTCGTAGGGGCGCACCACAAGGCGACGCCTGAGCTGGCGCTGAAGGCGATCGCGGCCGCGGACCGGTATTTCCCCATCTGGGCCGCGCGCCGGGCGGGCGAACGCATCGCCATGTTGCGCAATGCGGCGGCCATTGTCCAGCGGCGCAAGTTCGAATTCAACGCCTGGCTGGTCTATGAATCGGGTAAATCCTGGGCCGAGGCCGAGGCCGACGTCAGCGAGGCGATCGACTTCTGCTATTACTACGCCCTGCTGGCCGAACGGTTGGCTTCGCCCGAACCGTTGGCTCAGCTGCCGGGCGAGCGGGGTGAATTGAAGTACCTGCCGCTGGGCGTCGGACTGGTGATTCCCCCCTGGAACTTCCCGCTGGCGATCATGGCCGGCATGACAGTGGCGGCGCTGGTGACCGGCAACACCGTGGTTGTTAAGCCGTCGAGCGATACGCCGACGATCGGAGCGAAGTTCGCCGAGGTGTTGGATGAGGCTGGGTTCCCTGCGGAGGCCTGCACGCTTCTGCCGGCGGGCGGCGGCGAGGTGGGCGATTTGCTGGTCGATCACCCCCGGACCAGGTTCATCAGCTTCACCGGCTCGCGCGAGATCGGCCTGCGGATAAATGAACGGGCGGCCAGAACTTCGCCGGGCCAGATATGGATCAAGCGGGTCATCGCC
Source organism: uncultured Candidatus Solibacter sp. (assembly GCA_964604945.1). Taxonomy (GTDB): domain Bacteria; phylum Acidobacteriota; class Terriglobia; order Bryobacterales; family Bryobacteraceae; genus PNKE01. Next base: position 3,629 of record CAZSBK010000161.1, on the reverse strand, counting down.
GAAATGGGCGGCAAGGACGCCATCATCGTCGACGACGAGGCCGATCTGGAAGCGGCGGCCGCAGGCGTCTGCGCGTCGGCATTTGGCTACCAGGGCCAGAAGTGTTCGGCCTGCTCACGGGCGATTGTCGTCGATTCGGTCCACGACGCCTTCATGGAAAGGCTCCTGCCGAAGGTCAAGGAGATCCAGGTGGGTCCGGCGGACGATCCGGCAAATTACATGGGCCCGGTGATCAACGAACGTTCCCGGAACACGATTCTCGATTACATTGAGATCGGCGAACAGGACGGCAAGCTGGTTTATGGCGGCGGCAAGGCTCCCGGCGACGGTTTCTTCGTCGAGCCAACTGTGATCGACGAAATCGGGCCGGAGTCGAGGCTGTTCCGGGAGGAGGCCTTTGGCCCGGTGCTGGCGGTGACCAGGGCGCGGGACTTCGAGCACGCCATCGAGTTGGCCAACAACAGCGACTACGGTCTGACCGGAGCGATGTACTCGGCCAATCCGGCGAAAATCCAAGCCGCCACTGATCGGTTCCACGTTGGCAACTTGTACATCAACCGCAAGTGCACAGGCGCCATGGTGGGAGTACATCCGTTTGGCGGATTCAACATGTCGGGCACGGATTCGAAGGCCGGCGGACCGGACTACCTGTTCTGGTTCGTGCAGGCCAAATCTGTGGCGACCAAGCTAGGATAGGTGAGTTATACTGGTGGTCGCCCCGTTTAGAAGGGGACCTTACAGTTCAAAACACAGGGTCGAACACGACCAACGTGGCGAGGGGCGTATCGCAAGATGCGCCCCTCTCCCTTTTTGGAGTGTAGGATCCGTGGGGAGCGATGCAGCGGAAGACGGGCGGAGGGCGTCAGTACTCGAACGCATCGTGAAACTGGTTGGTATGCCGGGGATGGTCGTGGCGGCGGCGGAGGGGCGCGCGGTTCGCGATGTGCCATGCGCAGAGCTACTAGGCAGGCTGGAGTAGTGGAGCGCCGTTTTAATGCTGCAACTGGTGCCCCGGGAGTGGCGGGCAAAGGCTAGATCCAGACGCGTTCCGGCTCACCTTGGATGCGGTTTGAGGCTTCGGCGGCGTCGGCGTCGGCGTAGTACATGGCGTCGAGTTCGACGAGATAGTAGAAGGGAAGGTCGCCGAAGCTGGGGGTTTCGGGATTGGGCTGGTAGACGATGACGGCGAGGGCGACGACGGATGCGCCGTACGACTCGATGAGCTTCCGGAGTTCAGTAAGCTTCTTGCCGGTTCGCAAGATGTCGTCGACGAGGAGGACCTTTTCACCTGGTTTCGGGTGGAGATGCGGACGAAAGGTGAGAGGGCCACCGGATTCGTTTGATTCAGCCCAGTAGACTTGCTTGGCCTGGAGGGCTTCGCAAACGCCAAAGGCCACGGGGAGGCCGCCGGTGGCTGGAGTGACGATGGACAGGTCGGAGACCATGGCGCGCAGGTCGCTGTGAGCGCGCAGTTTGCGGCTGAGGGCGACGCTCAACAGTTTGGCGTCCTGATAGTGCCGCATGGCGATGGGCACCTGCAGGTACATGTCGGAATGCAGGCCATTTGGATAGACGAAGTGGCCAGTGCGGAGAGCGCCGGTTTTGCGCAGCAATTCGAGCACTTCGGATTCAGTAGGGATGAGTTGCATTGGTTAATGCGCTCCTTTGCCAGAGAGGACGTAGGGGATGGTGCGCAGCATGATGCTCCAGTCGAGCCGAAGCGACCAGGCATCGATGTAGGCGAGGTCCAATTTCATCCACTCCTCGAAATCGAGGGCGTCGCGGCCGGCAAGAGTCCAGAGACAGGTAAGCCCCGGTCTCATGCGCAACCGTCGGCGCTGCCATCGCTCATATTCTGCCACTTCGGAAGGTACGGGGGGGCGGGGTCCCACTATAGCCATCTCGCCTTTGAGGATATTGAAGAGCTGAGGGAGTTCATCGAGGGAGAATTTGCGTAACCAACGGCCGATGGGGGTGATACGTGGGTCGTTGGGGATCTTGAACGCGGTCTTCTTCACGTTCAAGTGGGAAAGGGAGTCCTTGAGTTGCTCGGCGTTGTTGACCATCGTGCGGAACTTGTAGAACTTGAAGCGGCGGCCATTGAGTCCGCAGCGCTGCTGCGAAAAGATGGCGGGGCCTGGGGAGGAGACACGGATGGAGATGGCGATGAGGACCATGAGGGGCGCGGCCAGGACGAGGGCGAGAGAGGCAATCAGAACATCAGTGAAGCGCTTGATGGTGAGGCGGAAGTCATCGTGGGGCGCGCCAGCGAAGGTGAGCAACTGGGTGGGTCCGAGGCTTTCGAGTGAGATGCGGCCGTGCACGTGAGGGAAGAAGGCGACATCGAGACGGGTTCGAACGCCTTCGTCGTCGCAGAGCAGCAAAAGGTGCTCAATCTCAGAGAGCTTGGCGGAGTCGACGGCAACAATGAACTCGTCGATCACCTGGCGTTCGAGGAGGGACGGAAGTTCGCTCCAAAGGTGAACAGGATAGGGCCGGCCAACATTGATTTCGCCTGGCTGGTCGGCAAGGAATCCGATCAAGGCGAGGCCCTGAGTGCGGGACTGGCAGATGGTCCGGGCAACAGCTTGCGCGCGAGAACCATCGCCGCCAATCAGGATCTGGCGGGATTGGGCCAAGCTGCCGGCGAGTGCCGGCGCTACGGCGCGAAACAAGAGCCGGAAAACAAGCAGGGCGATGAAGGAGAAGGAGAGGAAGAGGCCAAGAAATGGGCGACTGAGGTCCAGGCGCAGAAAGAACTGGAACAGGACGACGGCGACGCCTGACCAGAAACACTGCTGGGTGGTTCGGGCGAGAAGTTGGAGGGAAGAGACTCGCGAAAGCCCATCGTAGGCGCGCATCCAGAGTGCGATGACGACAAAGGCGAGGGCCGAAACAAGGAGAAGAGTGTACTTGGTGCCAGGCTGGAGGAAGAACAGGCGTGGGAAGGGCAGATAGGAGCGGATAAGGTAGGCAAACTCAAAGGCGGCCCAGATCAGGATGAGGTCAGCGAAGGCGAACAGGGGCCTTGATTTGCGGTCCTGGCGGCTAAACACAACTGTCGAACAGCATATCATCGACGGAGCGAGGGCGGGAAGTAATTGACAAAGCGTGGCTTGCAAGAAACCTCAGACAATGAATAAACTTTCATGGAGGTGAATGTTGCGGACGGGTGAACGGCGATGGTACTCTGTGAACGTACTCGCGACGGGCACCAGACGGACCGGAGAGAGCGGCAAGCAGAAAAAAGGCTTGCAGAGCGAAGCAAGGTCTGATAGTCTGGGAAATGCGCGACAACCGCTGGGCTGAGCGACTGTGAAAACAGAAGCGAGGTGCGGTTGAGGTGTGAACCGGCGCGACAACGATTTTCCAAGTTCTTGGCAAGCAAAGTGCGGGCCCGGGGAATCGGGCTCGATAGTTTGCGCGCCAAAACGCCTTTCGAGGCCGGCAGCCAGTAATTTTTCGAAAGATCGATTGCGGCTGTCCAGTTCTTTGACAGACTGGTTGAACGCGAAGTCAATTCTGATGATTTTTTGAGTTCATCCGGGCGAAAACAACTCTAACGTTTTCCAACGAGAGTTTGATCCCGGCTCAGAATCAACGCTGGCGGCGCGCCTAACACATGCAAG
>CAZSBK010000160.1:0-8229 GCA_964604945.1 uncultured Candidatus Solibacter sp. | reverse complement strand
GCCAGGGCTTCCTCAAGTTGGGCCTCGGTGGCGCCTTCGCCCATGGCGCGCTTGATCAGTACGGGCGCGCCGTTACCGACGTAGGAAGCCACCAGGTCGTCGGGCAGAGTATCCATGCCCATGTAGGCGCGCGTAGCGTTGACCGAGTTGCAGAGGTCCTGCTTGGAATCGACCAGCGTGCCGTCGAGATCGAAGATAACGAGATCCATGCCCTGCTTCCAGTGTATGGGATGCGGGCGAATGGGTGGACGCGCCAGTCAATTAGCCGAACATGGCGGCCCAGCCGGTCTTGAGAAGGACCCACACAATCCAGGGGATCAGGATCGCTCCGAAAGCCTTCCCGGTAGTCATCTTCGGGATCGCCCGCGAGAATCCGATCGCCATCAGGAAGATGTTCCAGACGGTGAAAAGGTCGAATGAGCCCGCCAGCGCCTTCAGCCATGCAGAAGCCGAATTCGGCAGGAAAGCCCCGGCGTTAAAGGCCAGGGCGGTTTGGATGTCAAACTCCTCCGGCGGTTTCAGGTAGAGCACCATGAGCATCGCCAGAGCGCCCACGATGCCAGGCGGCAGCATGGAGTAGGCACAGATGTTGAGCGAATTCTTGTACTTCAGCTTGCCATCCATCAAGAGGTTGAAGACGAACAACAATGCGCCCGCGACAACCAGGAGGATGACCACATTGCCGAACAAAGCACCGCCGTACATTGCGTACGGGATGATCTTCCGCTGCGATGACAACGCGGCTTCTTTCTGCTCCGCGCTCAATTGCTGGAACTGTTCGTTGTTGTCCAGGGCGCGGGCAAGCATCTGGTCGACAGTGACGCGGGACTGGACCGCGGAGATCATCACGACTGCCAGGACTGTCAGGATGAGCAGCGGGATCCACCAGCGTCCGGCTTGGACTATGTTGGCGAAGACGGATGCGGGCGAATGGAACACGCCAGTGAGACGTTGAAGTTCGGAGACCGGCTGGGATTCGGGACCGGATTCTGGGTTCATTTTGTTCACCTCTTCACAGATCCCGATCAATATATCAGCACGGAGAACCGGAGTGAAGCCGGTTCCTGCAACAATCCGGAGGATGCCAGTGGTGTTCGAACCCGTGGCATGGACCGCCTTGGGGGGAGTTGCCGCCCATGCGCGACAAGTCGTGTATGATGGCAGGCGACCAATCTGAGGAGGTCTTCATGCAGCGTAGAGCTTTTACACTCATCGCGATCCTGGTATTGATGGCTGGGGTGGCCGCAGCCAAGCCCAATTTTACTGGCGAATGGAAGCTGAACCCTGCGAAGAGCAGCTTCGGGGAGTTTCCGGCGCCGTCGAAGCTGACGATGACGATCGGCCACGAGGATCCAAGCCTGAAGGTGGCCACGGCCATGGCGGGTGATTTTGGCGAGTTCAATTCGGAAGCCAGTTACACCACCGACGGCAAAGAGTGCACGAACAGGATGGGCGAGAGCGATTCGAAAAGTGTTGTGACGTGGGATGGCGATACTCTGCTGATCAGCACCAAATCATCGTTCGGCGGCAACGACATGACCATCAGCGACAAGTGGAAGCTGGCGGAGGACGGAAAGTCACTCATGATCGAGCGCAAGTTCTCCGGCAGCCAAGGGGAGATGGTGCAAAAGCTAACGATGGAGAAGCCGTAGCGGACGCATTGAGGCCGGGCGCGGCATTGTCCCGGCGGGATTCGCAATGAACATCTCGCGTGGCCGTCTCCGCCGGACCGTGGTTGTGTCCATCTGTCTGTTTGAGGCCGTAGTGCAATTGTTCACCGGGCCGCGCTACCACGGTCTTTTCCGGCCATTCGTCACCGGCTACGCGATCGACATCCTGCTGCCGTTCTCGGCCTACTTTCTGCTGTCGCTGAGCGACGATATCGTGCCCGCTCTGCGATCCTGGGCACTGCGGGCGGCGATCGTGTTTGTGGTGATTTCCTCGGCGGAAGTTGCTCAGTACTTTGGCCGGCCGATCTTCGGCAGGACGTACGATCCGCTGGACTTTGCCGCCTACGCAGGGGGAACCGCGCTGGCCGTCTTGGCCGACCGCCTTCTCTTCCCGCGTCTGTTCAAGTTGTGGGCGTGAGACAACAGGACTGAGGAATCCGCCTGGCCAGAAAGCGGTGCGTCGCAATCTACTCCCAGCGCAGGGCCCGGTTCGGGTCGATGCGCGACGCCTTCCACGCAGGCACGAACGCCGCCAAGAGGGCGACCGAGACGATGGTGGCTACGCCCGCCGCAAAGACGGATGGATCGAGAGCTTTCACCCCGAACAACTGGCTCTCGATATACCGCCCGCCAGCGAGCCCGCAGGCGACTCCGGCGACAACGCCCGCAAGGATAACCGGGGCAATCTCCCGCAGTACCAGGCCGATCGCCGTGCTTGGCGCGGCGCCCATCGCCATCCGGATGCCGATCTCCTTGGTCCTGCGCGTGACCACAAACGCCAGCACGCCGTATAGGCCAACCGCGGCCAGCAATGTCGCAAGGATCGCGAAACCGCCCGACAGGAACGAGAGCAGCCTCTCATTGGTCAGACTTCGATTCAACTGCTCGTCCATCAGGCGCAGATCCGAAACGACAAAGTTAGCGTCCACCCGGCGCATCGCCGCCCGGATGAGAGGCATCACCTGGCGCGGATCGCGAACGGTCCTCATGTAGACCGTCACCCCGCCCAGTCTCTCGATGGACTTCGTGCTGCCCAGAGCGATGAACGTCTGTCTGGGGACTTCACCCCGGACTTGGTGATAATGCGCATCGCGGAACACTCCGACGATTTCCATGTCCGGAGTATTGGCGCGCCCTTGGGCCATCATCCGTCCGACCGGGTTGGCGCCGTTCAGATACTGCTTCACCAGCGCCTCATTCACCAGGCAGCGCATCTTGTCCGTGCCCCAGTCGTTCCAGTTGAAATCCCGTCCCGCCTTCACGGGAATCCCCAGCGCATCGAAGTAGCCCGGCGAGACGGCGTTGAAGAAACTCCAGGGTCCGCCCCGGTCATTGGATGTAGCTCCTGGAATCGTGATGCTGCTGTCCCATCGCCCGCCCGTCATCAGGCGCTGCCGGCTTGCGCCCACGGCCGCCACGCCCGGCAGCGACTGCAACGCGCCCAGGGCCTCGCGGTAGACGTGCAGCTTCCGGCCGGTCTCATACACCAACGCCGGACGCAGGCCGAACATGATGACGCTGCCGCTTTCGAAGCCCAGATCGACGCGCTTCAGTTCGGTCAGCGATCTCGTGAACAGCCCTGCGCCGATCACGAGCAGCGTGCAGAGGCTCACCTGGAGTGCCACCAGCGTCTTGCGCATCCGCACGTGGCCATGGCCGCCCGCCACCGAACCTGCCTCGGATTTCAACGCCGCCGCCGGTTCGGCTTGCGAACCTCTGACCGCCGGCGCCAGCCCGAAGATCAAAGCTGTCAGCGCCGTGACGGCGATGGCGAAAAGCAGAATCCGCAGATCCGGCGCCGCCGACAGCGAAAGGTACTCCGGGTTGTAGGGCAAGAAGCGGATCAAACCGCGCGCCATCCAGTAGCTCAGTGCCACACCGGCAACGCCGCCCGCCACAGCCAGGATCAGGCTCTCGCAGAGGAACCGCTTTATCACCTGCCATCGCGTCGCACCCAGCGCGACCCGGATCGCCACTTCCCGCTGGCCGGCCGCCGCCCGCGCCAGCAGCAGGTTCGCCACGTTCGCGCAGGCGATCAGCAGGACAAACCCCACCAGGCACTGCAGCACAATCAACGGCCGCTCGGAGCGCTCGCGCAGGTTCGACTGGCCCTTCTCGGCCGGAATCAGCGAAAACGTCTGCTTGAGAAACTCCTTCTTCATGTCCGGAAACCGGGCGAACAACGGGCCCTTGAGTTCCTCCTCCTGCATCTGCCGGTAAAGGACTTTCAGCGAAGCTTCGGCCTTTTCGCGCGTCATGCCGGGTTTCAAGCGGCCGAACAGATAGAACCAGGAGTCGCGCTCGTCGTCCAACGCGTCCCAGGTTGGCGTGATGGTTGGTTTCATCATCACCGGGACCCACATCCTGGTGGGAATGCCGGCCTCGGTTCCTTCAAAACCCTGCCGGGCCACGCCCAGGATTGTGAACGGCGTGCCGTTCAACCGGATCTGTTCGCCGACGATCCCTGCCTTGCCGCCGAAGCGGTTCTGCCAGTAGTCATATTGAAGCACCACGACCGGATGGGCATTGCGGTTGATGTCGTCCGAGGGCTGCAGCAGCCGGCCCACATGCGGCTGGATGCCAAAGACCTGGAAGTAGTTGCCGGCCACCATGGTCACGCTCACCATCTCGCTACGTTCGCCGGCGGCCATCGCAATGATCTCCGTCCGCGTCCCGGTGAGGCCGCTCAATACCGTATTGCGGTCGCGGAACTTCAGATACTGAGGGTGGGCGAAGGTGTGGCGGCCGTCGCCGCTCTGGGAGCCAAAGCGCCCGCCTTCCAGCCGGAACTGGATGAGTTCGTGGGGCCGCTCAACGGGCAACATGCGCAGCAGGATCTGGTCGACGAGCGTGAAAATCGCTGTATTTGCGCCAATCCCCAGGGCCAAGGACAGAATGGCCGCCGCCGCAAAAACAGGCGCCTTGGCGAGCGAGCGCAGAGCGAACCGGAGATCCCGCATAAGTAGGAATACGGATCGCTGGGTCATTCGTTCGGGCTGAATGGCGCGATTTTACACAACGGAGTGACGCCGGCAGGTGCTCCGTTGCAGCACCCCACGTTGATGTAAGCTATCCAAAGTCAAGCACGGAGGCACAACTATGAGCGAAATCAAGACATCCACCGCGTCGCGGCGCGAGTTTCTCACCCGGACAGCCAGCGTCTCGGCCCTGGCCGGCGTTTCGTTGCCGCATGTCCACGCCGCCAGCACCGACACCCTCCAGGTCGCCCTGGTCGGCTGCGGCGGCCGCGGCACCGGCGCTGCCACCGACGCCCTCAACGTGACCAATGGGCCCATGAAACTGGTCGCCATGGCCGACGTCGTACCGGCGAAGATGAACAGCAGCTACGACAAACTCAAGACGCAGTTCGGCGACAAGGTGGATGTTCCCCAGGAACGGCGTTTCCTGAGCTTTGACGCCTACAAGCAGGCGATGGATGCATTGAAGCCCGGCGACGTCGTCATTCTGGGCACGCCCCCGGCGTTTCGCTGGGTGCAATTTACCTACGCAATTGAAAAGGGCCTGAATTGCTTCATGGAGAAGCCGGTGACCGTGGACGGTCCCACGACGCGCCGCATGCTGAAGTTGGCCGAGGCGGCGGCGGCGAAGAATCTGAAGGTGGGCGTCGGATTGATGGTCCGCCATTGCCGCGCCCGCCAGGAACTGCTCAAGCGAATCCAGGACGGCCAGATCGGCGACATCGTCGCCATGCGCGGCTACCGCATGGGCCAGGGCGGCGGCACGGCCGGTCCACGGCCTGCGGACGAAAGCGAACTGACCTACCAAATCAAACGCTTCCACGCCTTCCTGTGGGCCAGCGGCGGCGTCTTCTCGGATTACTACATTCACCAGATCGACGAATGCAGTTGGATGAAGGGCGCCTGGCCGGTGGAGGCGCATGCCGTGGGCGGCCGCCATTATCGCGGCGATTCACTGGACCAGAACTTTGACACCTATTCAGTCCAATACGTCTATCCCGATGGCACGCGGCTTTATTTCGACGGCCGCAATATGAAAGGCGCGCGCGACGAGTTCGCCAGCTACGCGCACGGGTCGAAGGGGTCGGCCGTGATTTCGACGCTGTCGCATGCGCCAGGCATGACGCGCATTTACAAGGGCTACAACATTCCACGCGTCGACACCCGCAAACAGTTGCCGCTGCCGCCGGACCCGAACCTCGTCTGGGCCTTCCCGCAACCCGAAAAGAGTCCCTATCAGTGGGAGTGGGACGATCTGACCGACGCCATCCGCCAGAACAAGCCGTATAACGAAGTGAAGCGAGGGGCCGAGGCGAGTCTGGTGGCGTCGATGGGCCGTATGGCGGCGCACACGGGCCGGATCGTGACGTTTGACCAGATTCTCAATTGCCCGCACGAGTTCGCGCCGGACGTGGACAAGCTGACCATGGACGGTCCGGCGCCGTTGCGGATCGGGGCCGACGGACGATACCCGATCCCCGAGCCGGGCGTCAAGATCGATAGGGAATACTAGATTTCGCGCACTCGAGAGGCGGGCTCCATCGTGGAGCCCGCTTTCCAATTCGGTCACTGAGGCAATCGCCAAATGTGCATTTCGGAAATCGCCTTCGGACCGTGGGTGGTTCGAGCCAACGCGGAAGAGACACGAAGCCGCTATGCAAGCCTCAGAGAGCCTCCAGGCGGGGTGTGCGACTGTGACGCCTGCAGAAACTACATACTGGTTCGAGAAAAGGCATTTCCCCCCGAGATTCTCAGCTTCCTCGTGGAACTTGGCATCGACCCTTGGCAGCCCTACGAACTCTCGCATTACGGCCGGATGCCCTCGGGACTGCATCTCTACAACGGTTGGCACTACTTCTGTGGATCAGTTGTGAGCGGGCCGCAGTCGGAATTCTCAAATCCTCATCGGGTGCATCCTACGTTCCAAATGGAGATGTTTGAGACCAGCAAAGCCCGCTCCCCATTCTCAGAGTTTCGTTGCGTGCAAGTCGAGGTATACACGGAACTGCCGTGGGTCATAGACTTGACTGAGCCGTTCTAGGCCTTTGCGGCGAGTACACCGATACGATTCATTGACGAATGAGCTGTATGGCCTGAACATCATCCGGTCCCAGGTTCGTTTGGAACCGGACCGCTGTGCGGACCCAGGCGAGCCTCGTGCGTGAGCGCGAGGTAGACCCGTTGTCTGTTGCCGGGGGTTGCTGAGGAGATTGCACGGCGAGCCTCGCGCGTGAGCGCGAGGTAGACCCAGCGATACCGCCCGCTCACACAGGCGGCTCGCAAAGAGGCGTCGAGACGAGTCTCGACGCGGCAGGCCGATCTGATACGACCGCGTGTCGATTCCGGCGAAGCCCGCCGAGCGCCCGCCACCATCGTTGATTTGGCCCCGAACCCCGGCGCCGACCGCCCAACTCGCCCACCTTCACTCCGGCATCTCATCGCCCACGCGCGGTTTCTCGCCCCCCTTGCGCCGCATGATCTTGTCGAATGCGGCAAAATCGGCCCGCGCTTTCGCGTCGGCGAAATACTCTGCGGTCCGCAGTGCGGACACTTTTTCGGCCACTGCGGTGGCGACGAACTGGTTGATGCTGGTACGGTCTTCGCGGCTGATGCGCTCCACCGCGTCCTTGAGCGATCGCGGGAGCCTCAGCGGGTATGTCGCCTGCGTTTCCTTCATTTCCTGATCCTTTCAATCGCGTCGCGCGGCAGCAATAGGTCAATGCCAAAGCGGCCCGGCGCCGGGCCGTAGTCCCGCTGGTTGAACGTCACCAGCATGTCGGCTCTGCCGTTGACCGCCGCTTCCAGCACCATCTCATCGTCCGGGTCCCGCAACTGCGGCCGCCAGAGGTAGTGTGTCTCCACGGGCTCGGCCAGGGCCACCACCGCCGTAACAAACTGGTCCGCCTGACGCTCGCTCAGCCCGGACGCGAGCCGGTGTTCCGCTCTCTTGCATAGCGCCTCATACTCGAAAGCCAAAGCCACGCTCAACAGAAGGGTGACCCGGCCTTCGCGAACCGATCGGAGAATCGCGGCCGATGCGCCTGCCGGGCTCCGCATCGCAGCCACGATGACATCGGTGTCCAGGACCACTCTCACATCGCCGATGATATCACATCATGGGCGATACTCAAGAATCGATGGAGACCCCCGCCACTTCCACAACAATCCACAAGTCGCCAGACCCCTCCGTCCCGCCTCCCCCGACACCCCACTCCAACCCAGCGACCTCCACGACGGCCACCAAGTTTTCGGCTCTTCAACCTTCCTGCTGCAGGCCCACCCACAGCGGCTTGTTCGCCGTAGCCTGCCACCGACGCCCCCGCAATGTCTCTTAGACGTGCAGACCTCCCGGTTTTACTACGCTTGGTTCTTGCCGGCGAAGGTGGAAGCGCGCGGCCTACCCCCTCTACCCCCAACGGAATACCTCTTCCCCTACACACCCCTCGCGCGCCTTCACACCGACAGCAAATCTATCTTCGGCTTCTAATCAACAACTTCCGCGTAGTCGTCCTGAAGCAGCCTCCGTGACTCCCCATCCTGTCCATGCTGGCGGACCTCCGTCCGCCGCGAAAGGACGCATC
>CAZSBK010000159.1:0-8381 GCA_964604945.1 uncultured Candidatus Solibacter sp. | reverse complement strand
TCATCAGCCAGCGCCCGTCCTTCAGCGCCAACACCTCCAGGCCCGTGCCGGGGTTTGGAATATCGGTATCCCGCGCGATCGTCCACGTCTCGCCGCTGTCCTTCGATTCGGCGACGTGCACCCGTTTCGGCGGCGGACCGTTGTCGCGCATATACGCCACCAGGGATCCGTCCTTGCGCCGCGCGATCGACGGCTGGATGTTGCCCGCGCCGACAATCGTCTTCGACGCCCGGAACGTCTTGCCGCCATCGTCCGTGATCGCCATCAGCGAAAAACTGTAGCCGTCCGAGTACAGCGGCACCAGGATCCGCCCCGATGGCAATTCGGTGGGGTGCGCCCGCCCCATCCATCCCATGCGCGAAAAATACTTGTCCCCGGCGTGCTTGAGCAACTCCGGATACCTCGCATGCGCCTTCACCTCGGGCGTCTCCGCGGCCCATTGCTCCACTTGTGCCTGCATGCCTTCCGGCCTCAGAAACAGCGTCTGCGCGATGTTCCACTTCGGCTCGCCTGGCCCTGCGTAATCCGACGAGATCCGTACCTGAGTCACGGCCGTTTCCCATTCATTGGCGACGACCGTCTGCCAGTAGAACCAGAGCCGTTGTTTCGAATCCATCCAGATCACGGGATTGGTGTCTGGAAAGCCCGGCACGTCGGCCAGTACGAACGGCTCGTCCCACTTCGCCGTGCCCTTCTTCGTCCTTGCCGCCATGATCCTCACATCGTCGGCCGTCCGCTCGCCCGACCCGCGGTACCAGCACACCATCAGATCGCCGTTGGGCAATTCGACGATCGCCGAGGCGTGGTTGTGCTCCTTGTCCAGCTCGAAGATGTCTTCTTTCTGTATCTCGTTCCGTGCGGCGGGCGCCGCAACCAGCATTGCCGTGCACGCCAGAACGGCCAGGATCAGTCTCATCGTCGTTGCCTCCTCGCCGTGGGCCGCCCATCCGTTGTTCACCTGAATGTCGCCCCGGGTCTCTCTCATCCTAGCTGCCGCGAGCCCGATTATGTGGTCCCGCCGCCGTGTTTCTGTGGCAACATGGGGGCAAGGAGGCATGATGCGACAAGTTGTAGTGTATTTGTTTTCGATCCTCGGCCTGGCCTCCTCCGCCCAGGCCTTCACCCAGTGCGTGCTCACCGCCACGCCCGCTCAGATGCGAGTTGGCGGGCTTGCCGATCCGCTTGGTTCCATCATTCTCGCCTGCGGCGGCGCCACTCCCTTCACTCCGTTGCGCGGCAGTTTCCAGATCGCCGTCTCCACCGTCGTGGCCAACCGTCTGATCGATGGCCAACTGCCCGAGATCCAGTTCTCCGTCGGCGCTGGCAGCGGTTGGACGCCATTGACCTCCGTTACTGCCCGCCCGGTTTCCTTCAATTCCGTCAGCATCGAGAACATCGACACCCTGTTCGACGCCAACGGCGCACTGAGCATGCGCTTCTCCGGCCTTCGCGCCGAGACCGACACCCAGGTCCATGCCGTGTTGAGCTTCTCCGGCACGCCCCAACTCCCCGTTCAGTTCTCGCTGGTCACCGTCGGTGGCGAGTCCCTCACTCTCGCCTCTTCGGGCACCACCACCACCCAGTACGCCTCCGCTGCCCTGCCCGAGGGCTTTGATTTCAACACGCTGCTCTCCATGCGTGTGCCGTTCCTCACCACCCGCGTCACGGAGGCCAACGCCGCCGCTTTCGCGCCAAAGCCGGCCGGCGCAGCGAATGGCGTCCGCATCCTCGTGAAATTCACCGGAATCGTAACCCAGGCTGCGCTCTACATCCCTGACGCCATCGCCGGCTCGGCGGCCAAGACCCCAACCGCGGCCGGCGACATGGGCGTGGCCGTTTCGCCGGGGGAATACGAATCCGGCTCTACCCTGCTGCTCGCCCGCGTCCGAGGCTCGGATGCGACCGGTTCGGGAGGCGAACTCGCATTTACGCCCACGACGGGACTGAACGTCCTCGGCTCCCTCGGCACCGCCGAGTACGATCCGGTCGAGGACATCCGGTACGCCGTCTACGAGGTCGTTGACGCAGCGGAAGGCGTCCGTGAAACCGTCCAGTTCCCGGCATTCGTGGTTCTGCCTCCGGAGTACCGCGCCGGCGGCCCACTGGTCCGCCAAACCGTCTCCCTGGCCCCGATCTCGTCTGAGCGAGGTGTCTCCTCCACTGCCCCGGTCCCTCGATTCCTGCCTGCAGCCGTCCAGAATGACTGTCCGCTGCTGGATGACTGTGCAGCCTCCTACTTCCCGCGCATTACCGCCTACGCCGAATCGCCGCTTGCCTTCTGGGCGCCAGCCGGCTCTCACCATCAGATCGGCTACATTCTTGTCAGCAATGCCGGTGGCGGGATCCTTGAATGGCACGTCTCGGTGCGCTACCGCTCGGGCTCGGACTGGGTCCGGTTCTTCCCCTCGGAGGGTATCCAGCGTGCCAGCGTTCGCTTCGACGTCCTGCCCGCCGACCTCACCCCTGGCACCTATCAGGCCGACCTCGTGCTCACCGGCCAGGCCAACGCCGGTGAAATCCAGTTTCCCATCACACTCGTGGTCACCGCGCCCCCGCCTCCGGAGTTGCCCGTGCCCGTCGTTAACGGGATCTTCAATGCAGCCAATCGAATCCCAGGGCCACTGGCTCCTTCGAGCCTCGCCGTCGTGCTCGGCAGCCAGTTCTCGGAAACGGCCAAGGCGACCGTCGCCGGCGTCCCGGCGCAGGTGTTGAGCGCCGCGGCCGATGCGCTGGTGATCGAAATCCCTGCCACGCTGCCCGATGCCCCGCAGGCCTCCGTCGTCGTCGACGTCGATTCGCGCCTCAGCGCGCCGTATCAGTTCGATCTCGTCCCTGTCGCGCCTGCGGTCGCCCGGGGGGTCAACCCCGATGGCGCGCCGAATACCGAATCCGCGCCGGTCACCGCCGGCACGGTGCTTGCGCTTGATGTCACAGGCATCCGCCGGGCCGAGTCGCCAGTCTGGCTCCGGTTGCATGATCGTGAAATCGCCGAATTCGTTCCCGCTCCGCTGGATGCTGTGAACCCGGCCGGCATCGATGTCATCCGCTTCGTCATACCCGCCGATCTGCCCACAATGCGGACCGCCCTCACCATCTGCGGTGCGCCCGCTGGCCAGCCAGATCTCCGTCGCTGCTCGCACCCTTTCGACGTCTACTTGCGCGCCGCGGCTGAATAGAAGAAACCGGCGGCGGGCTTCACGCCCTCACCGCCGGTTCTCGGATGGCCGCTCCTTCGTGGACTGAAGCGGTTATTCCTCGTCTTTCTCGTCGTTCTGGTCGGGCGGAGGCACTTGGCCCGGACCCGGCTGGCCCATCGGCTGCTGGCCCATGCGCCGCTGCTGCATCGGATACTGCCCTGGCGCTTGTCGCATTCCTGGCATCCCGCCCATACCGGGATTCTGCCGGACCATCGTCTGTCGTTTCTTCTGCAGCTCTTTCCACTGCTCCGCGGTCAGAATCGACCGTAGCCGAATGCTCATCTGCGACATCATTCGCGTCATGTCGCCGCGCACGGTTGCCAGGCGCTCGATGGAATCAGTCGCGCGCTTCTGGTCGAAACTGTCGTCGTTCAACGCCTCTTCGGTTTCGATCTCGGCTTTCTCCATGCTGGCCCGCAGATCAATCAACTTGGGGCGGAATTCACGAATCGCGTCGCGAATCTTTACCCTCTGGTCTTCTGATAGGTTGACATCGCGCGTCAGCGGCGATTCCCACCAGTTAAACGCTCCTCGCGGCGGTTGAGCCAGCAGTGGAACTGCCAGCAGTCCGCATATCAGAATCAGCTTTCTCATCACTGTGCCTCCCCGTTGTTTTGCTCACTGAACAATGCTCGAATCGGCGCCGCGCCACGCGGCGTATCTTCACTCAACATCTCGTTGAGTTCATTGAATAATTCCTTGTCGCTGGCCGTGATCGCCGCCGTCTGCGCCGGCTCGGCAGGCCGCGGAGGCTGCGTCATGATCCCCATCACCAGCAGCAGCGCCGTGGCCGCGGCCGGAGCCAGGCCCCACAAAGGAGCCGGCCTCGACGGCCGTTCTATCCGCGTGAACACCGCCTTGCGCTGCTTCCGCAACTGATTCTCGTCCAAAGACTCAGACGTCAGGCTCGCGCTGCGCCTTGACTGCACCCGGTCCCACTCGGCACGGCACTGCTGGCACGCTTCAAGGTGTGCGGTCTCCAAACCGTCCGCCACATCGAGCCCGTACAGATGCATAACCATCGCTTCCCGGTCCCAATGCCGTCCAGCCTGCGCATCCAACCTCTGCGTCACAGCCTGCCTCCTTCTCTTTTCTCTGCGCTCAGCGAGTACAAATCCTGCAGTTCGACCCTCAGCTTGGCCATGGCCCGCGCCATGTGCGCCTTCACCGTGCCCACATCCAAACCCAATGCCGTCCCGATCTCCTCCAGCCGCAGGTCCTCGTAATGCCTCAGCATGAAGACCGCCCGCTGGCGGCCGGACAGCTTCGTCAGCGCCTGTTCGATTCGCTCGCCGATCTCGCCCGCCAGGACCCTATCCTCGGCGTCGGGCGCCGTGCTCGGCGCCATCTGGAGAATTCGCTCCTCGTCGGCCGCCTCCGGCCGGCGCCGCCAGAACTGCCAGCGGCGGCTTCGCAACTTGTCCAAACAGGCGTTGACGGCGATCCGCGTCACCCACTTGGTGGGGTCGTCGATGACCTCGCCCTGCGCCTGTAAAGCCTTGTAGGCTTTGAAGAAAACATCTTGGGCGGTGGAGTCGGCCTCGTCCGGGTCGTTCAGCATCCTTCTGCAGAGCAGAAAGACGCGCCGCTGCTCGGACATCATCCATCCGGTGAAGTTCGAGACTGGCGTCGCTTTTCCGGCTACTGCCACGAGTTGGTCGGCCAATGCGCCCATCCTATATGACCAGACGGGCAACGTCTGGCGGAGGATTACATCCATCAGGGAGCGAATCTGATATCCTCCCCTACGGATGATCTATATTACCTTGCTTGCTATCGGATTGGCCGCCGGCGTGCTCTCCGGCATGTTCGGCATCGGAGGCGGGCTCATCATCGTCCCGGCGCTGCTGCTCATCCTTAAAATGGAGCAATTTGCAGCCCTCGGTACGTCACTGGCCGCCCTCATCCCCCCCGTCGGGCTCCTGGGCGCGGCCGAATACTACCGCAACGGCCATATCAATATGAAATATGCCGGGCTGATTGCCCTGGGCCTGTTCATCGGCGCTTACTTCGGCGCGCGCATCACGCTCGGCATGTCGCCCGAAGTGATCAGGAAACTGTACGCCGTCTTCCTGCTCGCCGTCGCCGCCCGCATTCTGATCTGGGGCAAGTAGCGCCTGGCAGCCGGCCGGACTATGCCGTGCGCGCTTCGCCGCCGCTCTTCAGCAGCCTGGCGTTCTGCCGTAGCTCGTCGTTCGAAAGCGAACGCGTGCTGAAAATCGACGCCTGCTTGGCCAGCCCCTTGATGTCGCTGCCCTCTTCCACCACCATCTCGTGCTCCACCCAGTTCGACAGCGGGATGTTGCGGAAGAAGAGCCGTTCCTGCAAGACCAACGCCTTTCGATTCAAGAACATCGACTTGTTCTCTCGCATGTAGTGGCGCTCTTCCACCCGGAACTCGCCCAGGAACTGTTCGAGCGATCTGCGCATCGCCGACTCCTCGGCCGACTTCACCTTCTCCTCGACGAGCCTGTCCTGCGAACGAATCACGGCATTGGCCTCCGCCAGAGTCTCGCGTTCTTTCGAAACCGCGACCTCCAACTTAGCCTGCATGATGTAGAAGGCCAGCAGGGCCGAGCCGGCCGCCACAAAGACCGGGAGAAGGATCCAGAGCATTGACGCCATAGCTTGCACCTTCCCATTCATCGGACTTAGGAGGCTGAAGCTTTAGATCAGGGGTTTAACTTAGCTCGCCACCCTGGGTTCCATCTACCTTTGCGCCGCCCAGCAGATTGGCGAACAGACGAAGATGGTAGCCCGGCTCGCGCATGGCCAGGACACGGCCAAACGAACTGAACGCCAGCCCCAGCTTCAACGTGATGCCAGAGAAAAACCCTTGCTGCTTAGCAAGATAGGAGCAGGCCCCGGCCGCCCTGTCCGCCGCTTCCAGCGCCCGGCCCCCCACCGTGACGGCCCGCCGCTCGGTGCCCGATAGCCGGGCTTGGGTGGTATCAACAAACAAGGTTTTCTTGCCAGAGCTTCTCACCTGACGCAGCAGGTCCACTTCGGCCCAATTGTCCCAATACCGCTTTTCGTCAAGATAGTTCATCCCGGCGATGAACCGCCGCCGCACCATGATCAACCACCCGCGAGCCGCCTCGACCGATTCACCCTGGGCGAACGCGGCCGGCGGCGCATCATCGGCCAGGCACGCAGCCCGCAACGATGCCCGGTCCGGCAGCGGGAACACCTGCGGCAGGCTATCCCCTTTGTCGTCAATTATCTGGCAGATCGCGGCGGCAGCGTCCGGCCGCTCGTCGAGCGTCCCCGCCATCACGTTGAGCGTATCCGGTTCCACCCGGACGCGTGGGTCCATCAGGACAATGTAGTCGCCATGGGCCACCCGGATGCCAACGTTGAACCCTCGCGTCCGTCCAAAGTTGCGCGGAAGCCGCATCACCACTAGCCACGGGTACCGGGTGTCCAGGTCCGGCGAGTCGTCCATGCTACCCAGATCGACCGAGACCACTTCCAGCGCGCCGCTGCCCGCGCCAGCCCCGGCGAGGGCGTCCAAACATCCTGAAAGTAAATCCTGACTATTTCGTGAAGCAATCACGACGCTGACGCGTGGCCCGGCCTGCTCGCCGGGTTGATCGGTTGGTTGCACCGCTTCAGATCATAGCGCAGTCGACGAGAGCGCCTGTTTCCGGATTGCCAGTGCCATAGACAGGGGAATCGGGACGATCACCAGCGCATTGGCCCAGCCGGGCAATGGCAGGCGGAAGGCTGACAGGATCAGCACGGCGGCGAAGGTCAGCAGGAATCCGCCAAGGATCAAATACATCCCAGAGCTTGACAACCCGGCGCGGGGCGTCTTCACGAAAGTGTGGACGATCGCCGAGAGAATCAGGATGCCGTAGGTGAGCATGAGCGGCCCGGTAACAGTGCCGGTGGAATAGTAAAGCGCCGGATGCATGACGATCTCGGCGACCAGGAACCCAATGAGGCAGATCCATGCGCCGTAAACCAACCCCCAGGCGAGCCGGGACTGGCTGATCCGCTTTGGCTCGGGGAATGTCACGAAGAAGCTGAAAACGAGAATCCACACCAGGACCGATGCGGCGGTGCCGATGTGGCTCTGACTGCCGTTCCAGGCGCCGAGGCTCGGTCCGAGTTCGAACGCCGTCGCGGCGGCCGCGGCCAGGCCGATGTAACCGAGCAGATGGGCGGAAGCAGTATCGACGGTCAGAAATGCCCACATCCCGATCAGCAGGAACGCCAACCCGGTCAGGGCGGCGCCGATGCGGTTGTTCACGGCGCGACTGGACGGCGCGGGGTAAACCACGTCGACGGAAATCCTCTCGCCATTGCGGTCCACGACAAACCGGCGCGATTGACCGATGGAGGTCGCCAGCCGCCGAGGCCAGCGGGATTCCATGCCAAGTTGTTCGATGGGTGCGCCGTCGACGCTGATGACACGGTCTCCGGGCTTGAATCCGGATCGATCGGCGAGTCCGCCTCGAAAGACGCCGGGCACCTTGTACTCCAGGTCGTAGAGGCCGCCGGTGAAACCGCCGTGGAGGCCCTGGTAGAGCCCAAACGAACCCCAGGCGGCCAAACAAATCGAAATCGCGCAGAGAATCCACCTGCGGCGCTGAATGCGCACAACAGCCATGACCCGCCTCCAGTGCGCCTACTGCTCCGGGTGCCGGGTTGACCAAACCTGTGAACTCGCGCTACCACGCCGGCGGCGACTCCGAAGGACCATTGGGAGCCCGGCCGAAGACCGCAGCAAGCACCCGCCGACCACGCGAAAACCGTCTAACGTCAAGTTACGGCGACTATGATCCGTGTCCACTCTACATCAGCTTTCCGCCGAAGGAAAGGTCATCGAGGAGACCAGATAAGCCGTCGGGGCCACCTGAGTCAATGGGGAGTTCGGGCCGGGCAGAAGCCCGGCCGCGGCCCGAAAGGGCCGACCCACGGCAGTAGAGATGCCGGCGAGGGCACCGGCCGCGGACAAGGGCGTCCGGCCTACTGATGATTGGTTGGAGAGTGGGCTTCGGCGCCCTCCTCTCCAAACCTCTCCCGCGCACGGTGGACGGGGAGTCTGAAGTCGCGGAATCGGGTTGAACCGGGCGGTGCTGAGCAGTTCGGCGAGGCGGCAGTTAACACGCGACCGGCCAAGAGGCCCATAAGAGCTAACTTAACAAATCGTCAATACGGGGGATACGGTTTCGGCTT
>CAZSBK010000158.1:6640-8448 GCA_964604945.1 uncultured Candidatus Solibacter sp. | reverse complement strand
CGCGTGAAGCGTTCTGGCGCTTTGGCGAAGTCCTGACCGAGCGCGGCCACGAGGACTGGATGCGCCATGCCAAGCGCATGTCCGATCTCTACAAGGGCGGCGGGCGCATGTGGCGTCCGGAGCATCGCGCCGCGCTGGAGGCAGATGGCAGACCTTGCCGCGAAGTCAACACCATCTTCCCAACCGTGAACGCTGCGGTGGGCATGCAGATTTCGGGCCGGGTGGACATCGGCTACATGCCGAAGGGTGGGCGGGCGACTGAGGAAGGTGCCAAGCTCATGTCCAAAGTCACCAAGCACGTCCTGGACAACACCGGATACCGCTATGCCGAAACTACTGCCTTCAATGAAGGACTGGTCAAGCAGCGTGGGTATCTCGACATCCGCATGGACTACGAGGACTCCATCAATGGCGAGGTGAAAATCACCAGCCCGGATGCCTTCGACGTGATTCCTGACCCGGACGGCAAGACCTACAACCCGGACGGGTGGGCCGATGTCCACGTCATGCGCTGGCTGACCCTACGCGAGATCGAGGGACTGCATGGCAAGGACGCAATGGAGATGGTCAAGGCGTCGTTCCACACCTACTGCGACGAGGAGCAGTGGGGCAGCCACGTCATCAACCGCTCAGGGTTCGGCAACGACATGCCGGCGTCCTACAGCATGGGACGCGGCTGGTACGGCCAGAACGATTACACCCGCCGCTATCGCATCATCGACAAGCAGTACCACGAATACGCCAATGCGCTGGTCGCGGTGTTCCCCGGTGGCGACTTCCGCATTGTCGAGGGCTACCCGCGCGAGCATATGGCGTGGCTGCTGGATCATGGCGTGCATCTGGTCAAGAAGCGCGTGCGCCGCGTGCGCTGGATGGTCTGCGCGCCGGAGGTGTGCCTGTACGACGACTTCAGCCCATACGAGCACTTCACCATCGTCCCGTATTTCCCGTACTTCGACCGAGGTAATACGTTGGGGATGGTGGACAACATGGTTTCGCCTGCGGAATCGCTGAACAAGCAAATCAGTCAGTTCGAGCATATCGTGAACGGCAGCGCAAATGGCGGCTGGCAGGGCGAGGCGAACGCTCTGGAGAACATGACGGACGATGATTTCGTCGCAAGCGCGGCACAGAACAACCTGGTGCTGCTGCGCAAGCCTGGCACCCCGGCGTTTACCCGCATCCAGCCTAACCCTGTCCCGCAGGGCTTGGACAGGATGATTGAGATGATGCACAACCACCTAAATATCGTGTCTGGCGTTGACCCGAACGGGATGCAGATCGACCGCAGCGACATGTCTGGGATTGCCCTGCAATCTCTGCAATACGCACAGCAGCAGAAGCTGGCGATTGTGCTGGATAACCTGAGCCAGACCCGGCACATGGTTGCAGGGCGTACCGCCAATCTGATTCAGAAGTACATGGGCAATGAGCGGGTCATCCGCATCACTGAGGTGGACAACTACGGCGTGGAGCAGCACACCCCGCTGGCGCTCAACGTCCGCCAGCCAGACGGGACGATCCTCAACGACCTGACCGCAGGCGAATACGACTACACCGTTGCCGAGAAACCCGCCAACATCACCTTCAACAACACCGAGTTCGAGCAGATGAAGGCGATGCGTAAGGACATGGGCATTGCCATTCCAGATGCTGTTGTCATCCGGGCGTCCAACCTCGCCGACAAGCACGAGATCGCCGAGGCCATGCGCGCGCAGCAGGGGCAGACCGACCCGCGCGCCGAGGCGGAAGCGGCGCTCACGCTGGCAAACCAGCGCCTTGCCGAAGCCCGTACCGTGGGCGAGAAC
>CAZSBK010000158.1:0-6540 GCA_964604945.1 uncultured Candidatus Solibacter sp. | reverse complement strand
CGATGGCGTGCGACAGGAGAAAAGCCGTGCCCGATTCCAACATCCTGAGCCACAAGACCGACGAAGACCTCGCCGCCCTGCGTGCCGCCGATCCAGCAGCATTCGATGACGACGTACCAGACGGCAACGATGCCGATGACGCCGCCGAGGCCGAGCGCCTTGCCGCTGAAAAGGCTGATGCCGAGAAGGTGGAAGCCGAACGCGCCGAGGCCGAGGCCAAGAAGCCCGACATGATCCCGAAAGGCCGGCTCAACGAGGTGCTGGCCGAACGCGACCGCGAGCGTGAGCGTGCCGAACAGTTGGCTGCCGAGCTGGAGGCTTTGAAGAAAGGCCCGCCAGTTGACTATGCCGCCGAGGTCAATGCGCTGGATGCGTCTTGGAATAATGACGAGTTCGACGGCACCCACGCGGACTACATGGCAAAGCGTGATGGCCTGATCGTCGCGCGTGCCGAGCAGGACGCAATCCAGCGGTATGAGCAGACCCTCGCCGAGCGCGAGGCGCAGAAGGCCGCAGAGCAGTGGGCCACCGCCGCCAATGCGTTCGTGGAATCGCACCCGGAATACCGCGATGCCGCCGCCAAGACGGAACTGGAAGCCGCGCTGCATGGCGTGTTCGCCAAGTTCCCCGATGCCAGCGATGCCGACAAGCTGGATCGCGCACACAAGATCGTGCTGGCGATGAACGGCAAGGCCGAGGCCGAAACGCCCGCCGCCAACCGCAACAAGGCCGACGCGCAGGCCGCAGCCCGCGCATCCGCGCAGCCGCCGGCCATCAATGGCGGGGTGAGCAGTGCCGGGGGGCCAATTGGCAACGTGGACTTCGCCAACATGAAGCCGGGGCAGTTCTCGAAGCTCTCGAAAGACCAGCAAGCCGCAGCGCTTGGCGGTGCCGACGCGCTGTAACCCGCAACACCAGCAAGCCCGCGATGGTGCCGGAAGGCACCTCCGTTTGCGGGTCGCTCGCCGAGTACGGCGCTTTCGTCCTGTGTGCCGACGGTAACCGCACACCGCTGACAACGCCCTGTCCGACTCGCGGCACGTAGCCCGCGCTTCCGCTCTCCGACCGGCGATCAGGTCGATCCGCACCACCTCCCTGATCCCAACCCAATTCGGAGACATACCCATGTCCGCAACTGATTTCTACGCCAAGCAGCCCTACAATAAAGATGCCTGGGGCCACAAGGCTTACGAGGAGTACAAAGACCTCTTTTTCTTCACCGGCATGCTCGGCCAGGGCGAATCCGCCATCGTTGAGCACATCACCGAACTGTCCAAGAACAACAAGGGCGAGTCCGGTGCATGGCTGCACTCCATTGCTGACATCCACGGCGGTGGCGTGTTCGGTGACAACACGCTGGAAGGCCGCTTCCGCAGTCTGGACCCCAGCTTCATCAAGGTCAACTACGACCAGCTCCGCAACGGCATCGTGACCAAGGGCCGCGTGTCCGAGCAGAAGTCGGTCATCGACACTCGCAAGATGTTCCGCAAGAAGATGGCCCGCTGGCTGGCGGAAACGCTGGAGGAGCAGGCCATCCTTACTATGTCTGGCCTGTCCTACTCGCTGAACCTTGACGGCTCTGCCCGTTCGGTTCCGGCAGGTCAGGATGCGTGGACTTCGCTGGATTACGCATCTGATGTGACTGCGCCGACCGCCAACCGTCACGTCCGCTGGGATGCCTCCACCGGCTTCGAGGCTGGTTCGACCGCTTCGGTGGATGCCGCTGACGTGGTGAAGTACGAAATGCTGCCCGATCTGGCGGCACTGGCTTCCACCCGCAACCTGACGCCGCTGCGCATCGGCGGCGAGGAAATCTTCGTGTGGCTGGTGCATGAAGATGCCTTTGCCGCGCTGTGGAAGGACGCCAACTTCCGTACCGCCGTCGTCGGCGCGGGCGCGCGTGGCAATGAGCATCCGCTGTTCAAGGGCCGTGGCTACCTGACCCTGAACGGCATCCTCATCAAGCCGTACAAGCGCGTCTATACCAACAAGAACGCGGCTACCAAGTGGGGCGTCGGCACTGTGAAAGGCTCCCGCTCGCTGCTGCTGGGCGCGCAGGCACTGGCGATGGCGGATCTTGGCCCGGTCGGCTGGGAAGAAGAGTTCTACGACCTCAAGAACCGCTGGGCGCTGGGCGTGGACAAGATGGCGGGCTTCCTGAAGCCGAAGTTCATGGACAGCTACACCGGCACCGTCGAGGACTTCGGCATCATCGCCGTGGATCACGCGCTGGCCTGACCTCAATAACGCCAGCGCCCGGAAGGGCGCTGTGCGTTTCACCCTGTATCCCATTCCAAAGGAGTAATCCACATGGCAACCAATGCCTATAGCCGCCAGAGCGCCAAGTACGTGATGGTTGATCTCGGCATCGCCAACATCGGCAACGGCAACGGCTACACCGCCGTAATCCCGCGTGGCTCGTTGATCGTGTCCGCCGGCATCTACACCGAAACGGCATTCAACTCGGCGACCACGACCACGGCGACCATCACCGATGGCACCACGGCGCTGGTGTCGGCCGTTGATGTCAAGACCACCGGCATCGAAACCGTGGCCGTGGCGCAGAAGTTCTACGCCGATGGCGGCACGATCCAATTCAACCTTGCCGAAACCGGCGCTGCGGCCACCGCAGGTCGCGCCATCGGGTACGTGTCCTATATCCAGCTCGGCAACGAGTGCAGCATCCAGGAGTAATCCTGTTCCGGCGGCCCGGATCGCCGGGTCGCCGTTTTCTTCAATCCCCCGGAGAGTCTTATGCAGTTCCGTTCCCCGAGCGGAGAAATCCGCGTGTCCAACGTGTTTGGTCATTCCGCCGTCGTTGGTGTGGAATGGATCGAACTCCCCGAAATCCTGCACCGCGACGCAATGGCTGCTGGCTGCGAATGCGACCAGACCCGCGTGACCACCGTTGCGCCTAAGGCGGAAAGCGCACCGGATGCACCCAAGCGCCCGGCTAACGAAACCGAAGTCATCCGCGAGGCCATCGAGCTGATGCTTGCTCGCCGTGATGACCCGGATTTTCGTGGTGACTTCACCGCCGACCAGACCCCGAACGCGAAGGTCGTGGCGAAGCTGTGCGGCATGAACGTAAGCAAGGAAGCCGTGATGAACGTCTTTGTTGCGATGCAGAACGAAGCCGCGGAGTAAGACATGGCCGAAGCCTCCGCCCTGCTGGCCGAGTACCGCCGCAGGGCGGATGACCGTGCCGAGCCGTATTTCATATCCGACGCGCAAGTGCTGGTCCTGCTGACGGAAGCCGAACAAGAAGCCTGCCAGCGGGCGCATCCGATCTTCGATTACGACACCGATGAAGTGGTGGAGTACGCGATTGCCGCAAATCAGTCGAGCGTCACGCTTGACCCGCGTGTATTGCGCGTGGATCACGCCACCTTCACGCCAGACGGCGCGTTGCGCGGATGCCGTATCGAGCTGACCGGCATCGACGCGATCCGCGACATGCAGGACGGTCGCACAGTCATTGCCAGCCGGCCGACGCACGCCGCCCACAGTGGCCGCAGTACGCTGACCATGTACCCAGCGCCAAGCGTGGCCGGCACGCTGCGACTGGACGTGTACCGCTTGCCGCTCTACGACATTGAAACCGATTCGGACGAGCCGGAAATCCCCGCAGAGCTGCACATGGGGCTGGTGGATTGGGTGCTGTATCGCGTGTACGACACCCCCGACATGGAGCTGACCGATCCACAGCGCGCACAGCGGGCGCTAGCCGACTTTACCGTGCGCTTTGGTGAGCGCCGCACTGGCGATGCCCAGCGCCGCCACCGCGAACGCCGCCGCGTCACGGCCAGGAACGTCTATCCGTGAGGCGACAAGACCCGCCAATGGAAAGCATGATCGGCTTTCCTGCTGGCCTGAACAACCGCGCCGACGACACCGCCAGCCCGAAGAGCGAAGCCGGCGCACCCATCGCGTTGCGCGAAGCGGTGAACGTCTCGCTGCACAACGACGGCTCGCCGTTCCGCCGCCCCGGCCAGACGCAGCGCGTCACCGGCAAGGCGCATTCCCTGTTCGCCTTCCACGATTGGCTGCTGTCCGTAGTAGATGGCGAGCTTCGTGGCTACCGGCAGGGGAGCGATGGCAGCCTGACGCAGGATGCCGTGCTGGCAACGGTAGGGGATCGCTTCTGCACATTTGCCAGCGATGACTTCAGTACTTGGTGGAGCAATGGCGTGACTGGCGGGCGCATTGCTGAGGATCTGAGTGTGCATCCGTTCTGGGTGGATACGCCTGCCCCGGTGACGCTATCCAGCACCAGCGGCAGTCTTGCCAAAGGTCGCTACGAAGTCAGCCTGACGGCCATTGATGCCGATGGGCGAGAGTCTGGCGCAAGTGGTGCGGTAGGCATACAGGTGCAAACCGGGCAAGGGATTGCAGTAGCATTGCCTGCGGCTCCTGTGGATGCTGTGCGTTGGCGGTTATACGTGACGCCGCCGGACGGGGAGGTGCTGTACCAGCAGGCAGAGCTTGCGATTGGTGCCACCAGTGCCGTCATTGGCAACCTAACCCCACTTGCTGCGCTGGAAACGCAGTGGCTACACCCCATGTTGCCGTGCCAGTGCTTGCGCTATGGGCATTCGCGTTTGTTTGGGCTTGCTGGGAATGTGCTGATCTGGTCGGAGGCATACAGGCTTGGCCTGATGCACCCGGATAACCATATTGTCTTGGGCAGCGAAGCCACATTGCTTGAGCCTGTAGGCGACGGCACCGATGCCGCTGGCGTGTGGGTAGCGGATCACAAGCGCACGTACTTCATGGCGGGGGCAGACCCTGCCACATGGCAACAACAGGCGCGGTATCCGCACGCCGCAGTGCCGGGCACGTCCATGACGTTGCCAGGCAGCTATTTTGGGCTGGAGATAACAGGCGATGTCGCCTATTGGATGGCGCGCAACGGGACGCCGTGCATCGGTTTGCCGGGCGGTCAACTCATTCCGCTGCGTGAGGATGCGCTTGCACTGCCAGTGGATGCAGAGCGTGGCGCTACCGGCATGATGCTGTTCGATGGGATTTTCCAGCTTTTGACCACCACGATTGCGGCATCTGCCAATGCGGCTGCGGCCAGCGACAGCGTGGATGCCACTGTCACCCGCCGGAATCATCGGCAACCCTAACCCGGCTTCCGGGCCTTCCGCCGAAAGGCATTTACATTGAGGTATTTATGACCGACCTGATGAAGCACCGGGGCGAAGTGCTGCGCGCGCTCGCCAACCACAAGTACGAGGTGATGGACGATGGCGGCATTGTGCTGCGCGCTGGCATCAATGCCATCCCGATGGGTGTGTTTGATGTGGATCACCGCAGGGCAGGCGGGCTGTTGGCGCGCACCGCCGGCAGCAACGTGATTCCCACAGAGGGGCTAAACCACATCTTGTCCGTGACTCTGGCGGGTGGTAGCCAAGTGCTGACGTGGTACATGGGCCTGTTTGAGGGCAACGTCACTCCTGCATCATCGCTTACGGCTGCAACATTCACATCAACCACAACCGAATGCACGGCATATGATGAAACTACTCGCGTGGCCTACCAAGAGGGCACGGCGGCGGGCGGGGTGATTGACAACGCAAGCAATCGCGCGATCTTCACCATGAATGCCACCAAGACGGTCTATGGCGGCGCGCTGCTATCCGCCTCTGCCAAGTCGTCAACGACCGGCTCCCTGCTGGCGGCGGCTCGCTTCGCCACGCCGCGCAACGTGGTGGACGATGACGAACTCAGTTGTAGGTACACCCTGACGCTGACATCCGCGTAATGCTTGCCATCACAAAACGCTGGCATGTGGCGCGGTTCCGATTTGCCAAATGGGCGTTGGCCAAGGTGGTGATCCCGATGTGGACGAAGCTGGATGCCGTGGTGAAGGCGGCAGCCACGGCGGCAAATGACCAGCACGACAAGGCACGTATGCGCCTTGAAGTGTGCAAGCGGTGCCCTGCATTTACCAGCCTGAACAGGTGCAAGGAGTGCGGCTGTTTTATGCCGGCCAAGGTGCAGTTGCCGAACGCCAAATGTCCGCAGGGCAGGTGGGACTAAATGCCCCGTTACCCGGAGTGGTTCAAGAAGGTGGGCGACACTGCCGCACATCCAAAGGCATTGGATGTTGGCAAGAAGCTGCTGGGGTACTTGGCCATACGCCGGGAAACCCCCGGTGTGCAGACGTTGGTGCAACGGGTAACGCTGGATGATGGCACTACTGTGGAGGCCAGCTTTGCCGGCGATCAACCACAGGTGATTGTGTATTCACCCGATGGCAAGGATGCCTGTGAGCTCTATGTGGAATCCGGGCTGCTTGACTTGGGGCCGAACATCGCAGGCGATGCGGACAAGCGGTTTAACCGTGGGCCGCCGGAGTTCAGCGACACGCCAGCCACGCTGTATTTCGGTGACGGTGTGGACTGTTCGCCTGGCGATGCTGGCCTCAACGGCAAGGTGCGGGTGAATGCTAAAACGAAAACGCTGACCAGCGAGTGCCTGCCGAAGCAAGGGCGCACCGTTCAATCGCGGCTCACTGACCCGGCCAAGAAG
>CAZSBK010000157.1:0-8477 GCA_964604945.1 uncultured Candidatus Solibacter sp. | reverse complement strand
CGAGCCAAATACAATGGTTGGTTGAGAAACGTAGTCACGGCCATGGGTAATTCAGGCGATCCAAGCTACCGTCAGCCGCTGCAGCGGCTCGCGCTCCACGGCGATCCGGCGGTCGCTGAACATGCCGGGTGGGCGCTCGATCGCCTGCCCTCGACGGCTGGAGAGGAGCCTTCGTGATCGCTCCGGTGCTAGCCCTCCTGCTCGCCCAGCCGGCACTGGATCCGGAGATCGAAAAGGGCTTCGACCACTTCTACAACCTGGAATACTCCCAAGCGCTCTCGGTTTTCAAAAGGGCGCTGGCCAAGGCGCCCAACCACCCAGGCCGCCACAACCACGTCGCCCAGGCTGTGCTGTTCGAGATGATGCTGCGGTCGGGCGCACTCGAATCACAACTGGTCACCGGCTCAAACCCGTTCCTTCGCCACCCAAAGATGGAACCCACAGCGGCCGAACGAACTCAGTTCACCCAGTCCATCCAGTCGTCGATGGACCTGACCGCTAAGGCCCTGGCATCGAATCCGAGAGACATCGAAGCGCTGTACGCGCGCGGCACGGCTTTCAGCCTCCGCGGCACCTACAATTTTCTAGTCACCCGAGCCTGGATGGATTCGCTGCGCGACGTCACAGAATCGCGCAAACTTCACAACCGCGTCACTGATCTCGACCCGGCGCGGATTGACGCTTTCATGGCTCAGGGCTTTCACGATTACGTTGTCGGGTCGCTTCATTGGACCTACCGGCTGCTCGGTTTCCTGGCAGGCTTCCACGGCGACAAGGAATCCGGCATCCGGACTCTGGCCGAGGTGGCGGCCAAGGGCAATGTGAACAGGGCAGACGCCCAAATCATGCTCAGCGTCATCTACCGCCGCGAAGCCAAGCCCGCGCTCGCCCTGCCGTTAATCGAAACATTACTCGAACATTACCCTCGCAATTTCCTGCTTTTACTCGAATTGTCCCAGGTGCATGCTGATATCGGCGATATAGAGAAGGCCACAGCCGCGCTGGACCGCTGCGAAGCTCTCAAACGCGCCTCCGCTCCGGGCTTTGTCCGGCTGCCGCAGGAACGCCTCGAGTATGCCCGCGGAAACCTTCTCTTCTGGTACAACGAGCCCGAGCGCGCCATCGTTCACCTTCGCTTGGCAGCCTCCGGCCACGCCCACCTCGACCCCTACTCCGGCTCCATGGCCTGGTACCGTCTGGGCCAGTGTCTGGACCTCGCCGGCCAGCCCGCCGAGGCCCGCAAATCGTTCCGCCAAGCCGCCGTGCTTTTCCCGCAGTCCTATGAAGGTGCCAAACTCGCCCGCCGCTACGTTTCCTCGCCCTACACGCGCCAAAGATACCTCGAGGAAAACCCTACCGCGCCCGCAAAAAGGTGATAATCTCTATCCCCATGGGCATGTTACAAGAGTTCAAGGAATTCGCCGTCAAAGGCAATGCGATCGACCTGGCCGTTGGTGTCGTCATCGGCGCCGCCTTCGGCAAAATCGTTAATTCCATCGTCGAGGATCTGATCAACCCGCTGATCGGGCTGCTCACCGGCGGCATCGACCTCACCGGCCTCTATGTCGCCCTCGACGGCAAGACCTACGAGAGCCTGTCCAAAGCCAAGGAGGCCAAGGCTGCCGTCCTCGCTTACGGCAACGTTTTCAACAACATCATCCAGTTTGTTATCATTGCTTTTGCTATCTTCATCGTTGTGAAGCAGCTCAACAAGCTGACCAAAGTGAGTGGCGAAAACCTCCCCAAGTAAGACCTCGCAACCGCCGGCGGCCGCCCTGCTGATCACGGCAGTGGCCGCCGGTGCATTCTGCCTCTTCCTGATCCAGCCGCTCATTGCCAAGCTCTTGCTGCCCGCCTTTGGCGGCGGAGCCGAGGTCTGGGCCGTTTGTTTGGTCTTCTTCCAGTCTCTGCTTCTTGGCGGCTACCTTTATGCCGACCGCCTTTGCCGGAAACGGACCTTATCGCAGCAGGGCCGGATTCACGCCGCCGTGGCCGGGCTGGCCGTTCTGGCGCTGTGGCTGCCCTCGCCCGAGCCGTCACATGCGGCCGACTCGCCCACAATAGACCTCCTGTTCTCTTTGGCCCGCCTCATTGGCATCCCGTATCTCTTGCTTGCGTCGGCCAGTCCTCTACTCCAGTACTGGCATGCCGCCTTGGGCGCTGGCCGCTCGGCCTACCGCCTTTACGCCTGGTCCAATCTTGCCTGCATCGTCGCCCTACTGGCCTATCCGCTGGCGATAGAACCCTGGTTCGGCCTCCGTGCCACACTCACCGCCTGGCGCGTGGCCGCCACCATCTGCGCTTTGCTGTTCGCCCTGCTCGCCTGGCGACTGCGCGACCAGCCCAATCAGCCGGCCGCTGCCGATTCGGCCACGACCGATCCGCCGGGCCGCCGCGAACTCTATCTTTGGCTGTGGCTCTCATTTCTGGGTTCCGCTGCATTGCTGACTGTCACCAACCACCTCTGCCGTCAAGTAGCCCCGTTTCCGTTCCTTTGGTCGGTGCCGTTGCTGCTGTACCTGCTCACCTACGTCATCGCCTTCGCCCGAGACTTTGCGGCCGATCTGTCGTTTCTGTCGGGACTCGCCGGGGTCGCCCTGCTTTCGGCCGGCATCTGGTTTTCGCCCCACGACCTTTTCCACCCCGGCGCGCCCATGCTGGCCGCCGGCATGTTCCTGCTCTGTCTTTTCTGCCACTCGACGCTGGCCCGCAGCCGTCCCGCGCCCCGCTTCATGACCGCCTACTACTTTGTTCTCGCCTTCGGCGGCGCGCTGGGCTCGGTCTTTGTCGCTTTCGTCGCGCCGCGCCTCTTCAAGGGGGAGTTTGAGCTTGGGCTGGTCCTCATCCTCGCCTCGGTGTCCCTGACCGTCGCCTCCTTCGGGTCGAACAGGCTATTGACCGCCGCGGCCCTCATCTCCGTCACCGTCTCCTGCGCGGCCACGCTGGCCATGATCTCGGCCCAGCAACAGGGCACCGCCGCCTCGGCCCGCGGGTTCTATGGAGCCATCCGTGTCGCCGACCGCAAGGAAGCCGGCAGCCGGATCCGCATGATGCTCCATGGCGCGACAATTCACGGCTCGCAATGGCTCGACCAGCGCCGGGACCAGCCTTCGTCCTACTACGGCCCGTCCAGCGGCGCTGCCCGCGCCTTCGCCTTCCGGCCACAAAACGCCCGTGTCGGCATCATCGGCTTGGGTGCCGGAGCCATGGCAGCCTGGTCGCGGAAGGGCGACACCTTCCGTTTCTATGAGATCGACCCTTGGGTCGTCTCGCTTGCATCAGACTATTTCACCTATCTCAACCGCGCCGCCGGACTGATGGAAGTGGTCCTCGGCGACGCCCGGCTGTCGCTCGAAGCCCAGCCGCCTCAACAATTTGACCTATTCTTCGTCGACGCCTTCTCGGGCGACTCCATCCCCGTCCACCTGCTCACGCGCGAGGCCTTCCAACTCTACAAACGCCACCTGAAACCCGACGGCGTTCTGGCCTTCCATGTCTCCTCGCGCAGCCTTGACCTGACTCCCGTGGTCCGGGCCGTCGCCGAACGCGCCGGCTGGACGGCGATTGCCGTGGCCGACCGCGGCGATGCCGCACGTGGCTTTACCCCCTCGGTCTGGATGCTGGCCGGACCCAAATCACGCCTGGCTCCTCTGTTGCCGGCTCAACTGCCGCCGGCCCCGCCGGAACGTTTCGACTGGACCGACGACCGTTCCAGCCTGCTCCATGTCCTGCGCCACGCCGTCCGGCGTCCCTGAG
The DNA here is from genome assembly GCA_964604945.1 of uncultured Candidatus Solibacter sp. Lineage (GTDB taxonomy): Bacteria > Acidobacteriota > Terriglobia > Bryobacterales > Bryobacteraceae > PNKE01. The sequence goes on along the minus strand of CAZSBK010000157.1, from coordinate 4,721 downwards.
CTCGCCGCCGCCCGGCAAGTGAAGAGTTGACCGGAGTAACCCTAATGAAGTACAGTCGAAACTTCGATAGGCATGTAGAGGCAATCTACGTTTTTGCCCTGACCAGACCGGAATGAATCTTCGTACTCATTGTTCCCCGGCCCTGGCAGCCACTGCGGCAGCCCTACTGCTGTCTACTCTGCCCTGCCCCGCGCAAGTATCTTTCCGCCCTTCCGCAACAGTGCGCCTGCCCGACTTCGAGATCATGCCGGCGGACGCGGCGCGGCCCGTGAGCACGGCGCGGCCAGCGTCGCTACTGATCCCGGCGTCTCACGACGCGCAACCCAAGTCATTGGTACAAAAGGCGTTGCGGGAGGCCGACCGGCATTTCCAGTACGGCAAGTTCTGCATCCAGGAAAGCAAGCTCGACCAGGCCCGTGTCGAATTCGACGCCGCACTGAACGTCCTCATTGAACTGCCCGCCGACCTGCCCGACCGGGCCGCCGCAGAGCAAAGATTCGAGGAACTGATCCGCCTGATCCACCGCTATGATCTGGACCAGCTTGGCGCCTCCACCGCCCAGGAAGGGCCGGTGTACACCCAGTCGCCTCTAGAACAGATCCTGGATCTCACCTTCCCCATCGATCCCCGGCTGAAAGACCGAGTGGCAGCCCAGGTCGAAGCCGGCCAGTCACAGTTGCCGCTGGCAGTCAACGACGCCGTTCTGAGCTATATCGGCTACTTCACGAACCCGCGCGGCTCGCGGACCTTATTGGCCGGATTGCGCCGCTCGGGCCGCTACCGGGACATGATTTACCGGATCTTCGCCGAAGAAGGCGTGCCGCGGGAGCTGATCCATATCGCTCAGGCTGAATCCGGCTTTGGCGCGATGGCCGTTTCGCCGAAGGCGGCCACGGGCATGTGGCAGTTCATGCGCCCACGCGGCAAGGAATACGGACTCACCTCCTCGCCGCTCCACGACGACCGTCTCGACCCCGAAAAGTCCACGCGCGCCGCCGCGCGCCACCTCCGCGATCTGTACAACCAGACGGGCGACTGGCTATTGGCCATGGCCGCCTACAACTGCGGCCCGGGCTGCGTCGAACGCGCGGTGCAGCGCACCGGCTACGCCGATTACTGGGAACTGCGCGCCCGCAACGCCATTCCCAAGGACACCCGCAGCTACGTCCCGGCCATTCTGGCCATGGCCATCGTCACGAATAACCTCGAGGAGTACGGACTGACGGCCCCGCCGCTGGAACCGGCCCTGGTCTATGACACCATCGAGGTCGAATCGGAGACCAACCTGGGCTTGATCGCCGACGCCGCCGACATCCCGGTTTCCGAACTGCGCGATCTGAACCCCGCCCTGATCCGAAGTGCCGCGCCGCAGGGCATACAGGTCCGTGTGCCGCATGGGAAGGCCGCCGATGTCCTGGCCGCCTTGGATTCGGTGCCGTCGGAAAACCGCAGAGCCTGGCGGCTGCACCGCGTCGCCTCGGGCGACACGCTGGCCTCGATCGCCAAGCGCTACTCGGCGCCGGCCTCGTCCATCGTCAAGGTTAACACCCGGCTGGGCGATGCCTTCTTCGATTCCCCGCGCCACGGCGAGTTGATCCTGATCCCGGCAAAGGGAACGCCCGTCAAGGTAGCCTCCGGCAAGTCGAAATCCCGCCGCATCTCCACTCGCTCCCGCGCCAGATACTCCGCATCGTCGTCGAAGTCGCGGGGGACTGTGAAGAAAGTGGCCTCCCGCACCACCAAACGCCGGACCGTCTCCCGTTAGCGCGTCACCCGTTCCTCTCCCTGTTCTTCTGACCGGTTAGGCTTCCGTGCGAGTGCACGCTCCGCCGCACTTCCAATCCGACCGCGGCTACCGACTGCCCCAGAGCGGTCCAAGGCGCAAAACACCAGCCACCAGCCATGAAGAATAGCAACTGCCCCAAGCTCCGGCTGCATCCCTGCCGCCCGCCTCCACTAATTCTGTGCCGCCGGGCGGAATGTTCTCTCAGGCTAATGCCCGAGAATTTCCAGCCCGAGCCGTCCATGCCCCCAAACCGTCTGCCGCCCTACGCCCGTAAATGCGGCGACGCGCAGATAGGGCACAAATTCGTCCAGGTCTCCTTCATATTCCGCCCAGCCCGTCATCCCGCCAAGCGGATGAGTCTGGCCCGTGCGGCTGCTCGTGCGCGCTGCCCGGTTCGGCTGCAACTCGCCGCTAACCGTCACCACCTTATCGGCACGCTCTCCGAAGTTCCGAAAATCAATCTCCAGCGCCCCGTCGCCATAGAGTGTCCGCAACGCGCTCACCCGGTCGCGCAACCGGCGCATCAGCACGCCGAAGGCGGGGAGTCCCGCACTGTCCCAGCCTTTGAGTTCCGTGGGCGTCTCGAAATGAACGCGCACTCGCGACGCCGGCTGGGTCTCGTCCAAACGAACTTCGACCGGCCGGGCGACCCATGCAAGCAGCTTCAGCGGCGTCCGGGCGGGTCCGATTCCTACCTCGGCGAGGCGCTCGAATGCCTGCCGGAAGACGGGTTCCAGCCCTGAGTCGAACAGGTTCAGGTCGCAACCAAACGAACTCCCGGCGATCACTAGACCGTCTAACTCCTTTGCTTGCAACACAAATGGACGCGGCGCGTCGGTCAGCCCGCTGGGGCCGCCGGTCGATTTCGGGCGGAAGGTCTCCTCGGGCAGGACGTAGCCCAGCGCCCCGCGGAATACGTTCGAGGCCCGCGCCGGGAACTGGATGTGGCCTTCCGTGGAAAAGGAAAGGCGGCAGGCCAGCAACTCGAAGTTGAAACCTGCCGCCATGATCGGGTGGTCCTGACCCTAGGGCTTGATCGCGATCGAGGTGACGAACTTCACCGTTGAGCCGTTGAAGACGTACTGGTTGCTGATCAGGTCGCGGTAAATCAGGACCAACGCCACTTGGTAGTTGGAAGCTGCTGACCCCACTAGATTCGCGGGAAGCGTAGCCCGGATCTTCCACATCCCCGGCCTTTCCGGATCGAGCCTCGAAGAGTGTACCTGTACTTCGGCGCCGCCAATGTACAGGACACCGTCGAGGGGGACTTCAACGTCAGCGGACGTGCCGTCTTCGGGCGCGCCCTCGATCTGCCCGTAACCGACCAGGTACAAGGTGACCTCGGTGCCCCGGACGGCAGGGTTTGCGGCCGAGTTCATGACTCCGTCCGAATTGTAGGCCACCACCTGGCCTCCGCCAGGCGAATTGCTCACCATGAAGGCCGGCGACGCCTTTTCAAAGCTTTGCACCTGGCTGGCCCGTATCTCGCTGGTCTCACGGTTCCTGATGAGAATTTCGGCCGAGCCCTTGATGGGCGCCGAAGATGGGATCTGGATCTTGACCAGGCCCATTCCGTTGTCATCCGCCAGATAGAACAGGGGGGAGGCCACGCCGTTGACTAGCACCTCGAGAGCGGCCAGTTCCTTCGGCAGCGCCCCTTCGGGCGCGTTGACGGTCTCCTCGGTCAGTTTCACGCCAGGGACCAGGACGCGGGTAATCAAGCCGGGACTTAGGCGGTAGAAGCCACTTTCCCAGTTCGAGGCGAAAAGCTGCGGGTAGTGCATCGTCAGGCGGTTGGCGGCGTCGACCACCAGGAGATTGCCGGAGGAGTCGAGCGTGATGTTGCGGGGACCGTATCCGGTCATCTCGAAGTTGGACGCCACCGTGCCCGAAGCAAGCAGCGGGAAGTAGGCCTGGAAGCGCCGCACCTTGCTATTGCCGAAATCGGCCACGAAAATCTCGCCGGTGGCATGGCTCACGGCGACCGAGGTGGGCTGCATCGAGCCGGAGGTGAGTTTGATTGGCGTGCCGGCGCTGACCCCAATCTCGGTGGCCAGGTTGGCGCGGGAGAAGATGGTGATGCGCTTGTTGTTGACGTCGGCAACATAGAGCCGGTCGTCGGTGTCCACGGCCAAACCCAACGGGTAGTTCAACTCGTTCTCCAGCGAGCCGCTGGTAACGGTGACGAAATCGGGCTGGCCGAAGACCATGGCGGCTTCCATCCCGCTGGCGAAGGGCGGATCGAACCTCAGCACGCGGTTGTAGAGCATATCGCTGACGTACAACTGGCCGTCGAGCGAAAAGGCTAAGCCCGACGGGAAGCCGAGGGTGGAGGCGGTCGGATTCATGGTGGCCACCTCGGTCATGCTCTCCCGGCCGATGACGAGGTCGGGCAACTGCTGACGCGCCGGATCGTCGAACGGACGCGGGTAGCGCAGGACTCGGCTGTTGCCCGTGTCGGCCACCCAGAGGTTGCCCTCCTTGTCGACAGCGACCACTGAGGGAAGAAACAGTCCGGTTTCGCTGGGACTGTTCACGTCGCTGGTAGGGGAATTGACCAGCGCCCGGTAATAGTCCACCTGCCCGATGACCATATCGGCGAAGTCGCCACCCTGGGCGCGGCGCGCATCCGACCATCCGAGGATACGGTTGTTGCCCGGATCGGCGAGATACAGACGAGGCGGATCGGAACTCCGGTCGACCACGGCGTGCGGATATATTGCTGTCGAACTAGTCAGGCTGCCTGCGCTGAACTCGCGGCCCTGGATGAAGTTGGGCGCGCGGTACTCATACGCCACCTGGCCGAGCAGTTTCGTGGCTGTGGCGGAATCGCCCGCTTCCAGGAAGTTCGGGAAAGCTATCACGCGGTTGTTGTCGGTGTCGGCCACCCAGATCTCGTTGTTGACGAAGGTCGCCGAGGAGGGGTTGCGGAAGC
>CAZSBK010000156.1:0-8553 GCA_964604945.1 uncultured Candidatus Solibacter sp. | reverse complement strand
GGTGGATGCCGCGTCAAGCTTTAAGTGGTCATCTGTCATGTCTTTACAAATCGAGTGTCTCATCGGCGGAGCGCACTAGGGCTTCCGCCTGAATCAGCGCGCGCGTTTACAGGAAGAGTTTTGGAAGATATCCTGGCCGATCGGCGAAGGCCTTCAACTCGCCCGCCAGCGCGCGGCGCATCCGTTTGCGGCGGGCAATCGCGCCTATCGAAAAACACGGCGCTTGAGACGTGTTAGACATGCGGGTCGCGCTCAAGAGAGCCTGAGGCGATTCCGCGAGGCGCACTCTCGCGGGGGTGGTTCAGGGCGGCATGGTAGCATGGATACTTGTCAGGCCTCGGGCTCCGTGCAACGGCAGGCCGCAAACCCCGCCAGGTCCGGAAGGAAGCAACGGTAGCGGTTCGAACCGTGTGCCGCGGATCACCCGGGGTCTGGCATTTGAGAGGTCTGCTCACGTGGCCACAAGCGCTCCCGATCCCACTGCCCAACCCTACCAGGTCAGCGCCCGGAAGTTCCGGCCACACGAATTCTCCGGCATCATCGGTCAGGAACATGTCCGCGCCACGCTGGAAAACGCGATCAAGCAGGGTCGTGTGGCGCATGGTTACATCCTGTCGGGACAGCGGGGCACGGGCAAGACCACAATTGCTCGCATTCTTGCCCGCTGTCTGAATTGCGTTGAGGGGCCGACGGTGACGCCCTGCGGCGTGTGCAGTTCATGTCTCGAGATTCCCCAGGGCAACGCTCCCGACGTGATCGAGATCGACGCGGCGTCGAACCGCGGCATCAACGAGATGCGCGAGTTGCGCGAAAACGTCCGCTATCGCCCGTCACGCGACCGCTATAAAGTCTTCATCGTTGACGAGGCCCACCAGATTACAAACGAAGCCTTCAATGCGCTTCTCAAGACGCTTGAGGAGCCGCCTGAATGGGCGGTCTTCCTGCTGTGCACCACCGAATCCCACAAAATCCCGGCGACGATCGCCTCTCGCTGCCAACAGTTCAGTTTCCGGGCGGTCGGTTTTCTGCAGGTCGTCAATCACATGGCCTGGATCTGCCAGCAGGAAGGCATCGAGGCTGACGCCGAGGCCCTGGCCGTCCTGGCGCAGGCCGGCGAGGGCAGCGTTCGCGACTCTCTGTCGGCCCTGGACCAGGCCATCGCCTGCTGCGGCAACAAATTGACGGGCTCCGATGTGCGCGGGCTGCTTGGCATGTTCTCGCTCGAATCGTTAGGCGCGGTCACTGCGGCGCTCGAATCGGGTTCCTCGACAGGGATGCTCGAAATCGTTCAGGAGTTGGAGAGCACTGGCCGCAACCTCCAGCATTACTGCCGCGAACTGGCGCGCTACTTCCGCAATCTGCTAGTGGCAAAGATTGCCGGCGAACTGACGCGCCTGATCGCCGCCGGTCCGCCTGAGCAGGAGCGAATGCGGGAGACGGCGGCGAAATTCGGCGAAGAGGACTTGACGCGCTGGCTGCAACTCACCATCGACCTTTACTCGCAAATGCAGTATTCGCTCCAGCCGCGCCTGCACCTAGAACTCGGATTGCTGCGGCTGATTCATGCCGGCCGGCTGCAACCGATCGAAGAGGTCATCCGGAACCTGAACATGTCCGGCCCGCCAGCGAGGCCAGGAGCGGAGCCACCCGTGCCGCCGCCCTCAGTAAAGGCTGCGCAGATGGGGCAATCGTCTTCCTATCGAACCGGTGCACTGAAGTCGGCACCAGCTGAGGGCACACCGAACCCACCCACACCTCCGAGGCCAGCCTACCCTGATCAGCGCGCCGGATCAGCGGAATCCACCACGCCCTCAAGTTCACCGACGTCGAGGTGGTCTGAGACTCCGATCCCGCCTGCTTCCCGTGCGCCTGAATCCGCCCCGCCGCCCGCAGACGGATCGCTGAAGCAGCGTCTCGTCGCCTCGCTGCAATCTCAGAAGAAGTCGTTTGCCGCCGACGCCGCGGAACATGCCGAGGTTGTCGAGAACGGCGGGACAGTTGAATTCCTGGTTCCACGTCAGCATATGTTGTCCCTTCGCGGGCCGGAGGTTGGGCAGTGTCTCGAAAGCCTGCTCGGCAGGCCAGTGAAGATCAAGATCACCATCAACGAGACCGCCGCTATTCCAGCGGTCGAACCTGCGAGCGAACCCCAGGACGGCGGGGAAGCGATGAAACGCGCGCTTGAACATCCGGAAGTCCGCCGGGCGCAGGAGTTATTCCCCGGCTCGACCGTCCGCAGCGTCAGAGATCTGAAGGAGTAGACTGAAGCGATGAAATTCCCCGGCGGTGGAAACCTGCAATCGATGATGAAACAGGCGCAGCAGATGCAGCAGCGCCTCCAGGAAGAGATCGCGGCGATTCGCGTCGATGCTTCGGCTGGCGGAGGAATGGTCACGGTGAAGATGGACGGCCAGAAGAACTGCCTCGGCGTGACCATCGATCCTGAAGCCGCGGGCGATGCCGAAATGCTCCAGGACATGGTCATGGCTGCTTTCAACGAAGCCATCCGCAAAGTCGAGGAAGAAACTCAGAAGAAGACCGCAGGCATGCTCGGTGGCATGGGCCTGCCGCCCGGAATGTTCTAGACCACGACAATGGCCGACTTCGCCGAACCACTTGCCCGATTGATCGCCGAGGTGAAACGACTGCCCGGCGTCGGCCAGAAATCGGCGCAACGAATCGCATTCTACATCCTGCGCGCGAAACGTGAGGACGCAGAACGCCTTGCCGCGGCCATCATCGACGTCAAGGACAATCTCGGTCTCTGTGTCGAGTGCAACAATATCAGCGACGCTGAACTCTGCCCGTTCTGCCGGAATCCCCATCGCGACCGAGCGAAGATCTGTGTCGTCGAGGAACCGCTGAATATCCTGCCGATCGAGACGACGCGCACGTTTGAAGGGCTCTACCACGTCCTTCACGGTTCGATCAGCCCGCTGAAAGGGATCGGGCCTGAACAGTTGCGCATCAAGGAGTTGCTCGACAGGATTGGACAGCATCAGGCCGAAGAGATCATCCTGGCAACTAATCCAACGGTGGAGGGCGAGGCAACGGCCGTCTACCTGGCGCGACTGCTGAAGCCGCTTGGTGTGAAGGTGACGCGCATCGCAATGGGCATCCCGGTCGGGTCGGACCTTGAGTTCGCCGACGAGGTGACGATGTCGAAATCGCTCGAAAACCGGCGCGAGATGTAGCGCCGCCGAGGACTCTCCTTAGAGCCCCCTCAGCAGATCGTAGCCGTGATCGGGGATGTGCGACCACAGAATTTCGCTACCGTGGCCGTGCCTTTGGAAGATGCCCTGCATGAGTTTGCAGACCTCTTCGTGGCCGCGTTCATAGAACACCAGGACACTTGGTCCCGCGCCTGAGAGCGCGCATCCCAGCAATCCTTCGGCCCGCAGTTCCAGCATTTCGTTCAACCCGGGGACCAGCGGCGCACGGTAAGGTTGGTGGAGCCGGTCCATCAAAGCCTCATGGAAGGCCTCGGTGGTTTGCGTCAGCATAGCCGCGATCAGCAACGCCGAACGCTGGATGTTGAACACGGCGTCGGCGCGCGAATAGGTCGAAGGAAGCACGGCGCGCGCTTCCGAGGTTGGCAGTATGAAGTCCGGCACGATCACCGCCACACCGTAACGTGCCGGCAACTGCATTCGCACGGCCCGCGTGACCCCCCCGGTGTCGATCGCCGAGGCGACAATTGAACCCAGCACAGCGGCGGACACGTTATCCGGGTGACCTTCGATGCGCGCCGCTTCGTCCAGGATCCTGTGCCGGTCCCACTCGAGACCCAGCGCCTCGTCCGCGATGACAACACCCGCGACAAGGGCTGCCGCCGATGAGCCCAGGCCTTTGCCGATGGGGATGTCGTTGGTGACCTCCAATTCGATCATCGGCATAGGACGGCCCTCGTGCAGAGCAACCTGGAGAGCGGTTTGCCAGATGAGGTTGTTCTCGCCGGGCGAGATCATCTGGGCGTCGCGGCCCTTCGGATGGATGATGAGCCGTTCGGAAGGCCGGAACCGGCAATCAAGATAGATACTGAGCGCCATGCCCAGGGCGTCGAAGCCGGGCCCGAGGTTGGCGCTGGTGGCCGGGATGCGGATTTCGGTCCAACTCATGCGGACATTTTGACCGCTTTGCCGGTCCTGCAGCTCTCGTACACACCCAGAACAATTTCGAGCGCTTTGTAGCCTTCCTCGCCCGATACCAACGGCGCGACGCCGCGCTTGCAGGCATCGCCGAAATCGGTGAACTGGCGTTCGAACGGAGTCAGCGGGATCGCCATCGGATCGCTCGACCCGCTCATCACTTCCTTCTCAACCGGTGCTGGGGTGCCCGCATCGTTGAGCACGTCCCATGTGGTCAGCTTATCGCCGGTGAAAATGCAGGTTCCTTTGGTCCCGTGGATCTCGATGCGCTCGGAATAGCCCGGCCAGAAGGCGGTCGAGGACTGAAGCACGCCCGTCGCGCCCGACTTGTACTTCATCAGAACGCTGATGACATCTTCGGATTCGATTTTGTGCCGCGCCGCCAATTGCCAGTACCCGAACAGTTCATCGACGCCGCCAATCAGATAGCTGAGCACATCCACCTGGTGAACGGCCTGGTTGATCAGCGCGCCGCCGCCTTCGACGGTCCACGAACCTTTGATCGGACGCGAGTAGTATTCCTCTGACCGCCACCACTTCACATAGGCGTCGGCTTGCAGGATCTTGCCCAAACGGCCGTCGGCGATGGCCTTTTTGACGAAGATCGTCGAGTCGTCGAACCGGTGTTGGCTGACCACGCCCAGCACGACGCCGGCCTGCTTGCAGACGTCGATCATCTTACGGGCCGTTTCGAGATTGGTCGACATCGGCTTCTGTACCTGGATGTGCTTGCCGGCCGCAGCGGCGATCTCGATGGGTTGCAGGCGGAAATCGGGGAAAGTGCAGACGTCGATGTAGTCGACTTCGGGGTGCTTGCAGAGTTCCTCGTACGTGGGAACGAACTCCGCGCCATACTGTTCGGCAAACTTGCGGCCGGCGGCCTCGTTGATGTCGGTGCAGGCCGCCAGAGTGAATCCAATGTTCTTGTAAGCCAGCGCGTGCTTGTGCGAAATCGCGCCGGTGCCGATCATGCCAACTCTCATGCCTATACCTCCTGCGGGATGAAACTGACAGGTTATCAGATGGAGGTCGTGGCATGGATCGGGAAACATGGGTCACCATGTCCAGCAGGCCGGCATCGTTGTGAGATGAACGCAGGTTACACAGCACAGCATTCCTGGCACCGGCAGAGCCAGCGGACGAGAAGTGAGCGATCGGGGCAGACGAAGATTCAATCGGTCAGGGCTTTTTCAAATTGCGAGCTATTTCGCCCAGGAGCACATCCACATCGTTCCCAAAGTCGACTTGGCGAGCGGTCGGCAACGACTCGCTCCTCCTGATCTGAACGTGGAGATGTTGATCGCCAATCTTCCGACAGGAGTTCTCCAGATTCTGCATCGACTCCTTAAACGACTTTGATCCAGCAGGATAGTTGTTGGACAGTTCGGTGAACTTCTTGCACCCGAAAAGCGGTGGAATATGATCAATCAGCGCACGCGTCAACATCGCGACAGCAAGGTAACATTCACCAGCAAAGCAAATGTTGAGTTCCTCGCACAGTCTCACCACCTTTGCTAGATCGTGATCTGGATGCGTGATCTGCTTGAGTTCGTCAATCCTGTCCGGGTCAACATAGGCTCGAGAAGTGGCGTTCAAACGCACCTCCCTCCGCCCCTGTTGCTGAGCCGCAGATTGCACCTCGGAAGGGAGTGATGTTTCCAGTTTTCTGGCCTTTGCAGGAAGTTGCCCCAGCCACCTGAGCCGCTCACGGACCGCTTGCTTGAAGTATGCCCACGCTATTCCGCTGTCGTCATAATGGCGACCGACAACCAGAGAAGAACAAGGTAGGCTCAACCACTCCGACTTCAGACCTGTGTCGGGCGCGACCTGAGAAATCCACTCCGCTACGGACGAGACCCAGTCCATGAAGTCCCCGTGCGCCTCGTTGGGCTCGCTGCTGTTGAGCAGGGCCTGCCCAGAGGTTGAATGCACGTCCAAGCCATTGAAGTTCACGAGTGCTCCTTCGGTTTCTCATTGTACCCGCCCACCACCGCAGCACGACTCTAACGCACGGCAAGAAGATGGCGAATGGGCGGTACCATCACGCCCACCCGAAGTCACTCCTCCAGAGCGCGAGCAAACCAGTTCCACTTGCCGAGAACCACTTTCGTCTCAACTATCTATGTCTGCTAGCCTTTGGGACAGGACGCCCTATTGAGTTTGCTGTCTCAATCCACTCCGCGATCACGATCTCGATTGCGTTAACCGCCTCTGCGCGCGTGGCCCCATCGGCCATGCACCCCGGCAGGTCCGGCGCTTCAGCAATGAAAACCCGGTCCTCATCGCTCCAATGGATGAAGACCGGGTATTTCGATTCACTCATTGACGGCGCGCCTACTCGAGCCCGTGTTCCGTCCCGCAGACGTTCACTTCGATCCCCATCTCGCGGAACATCGCCGCCTTGCCGGCGAGCGCCTTATTCGCATCCGCCGCCGACGGCGCATACGCCACCTGGATGTGGTTCGCCTTGTGCTTTGCCATGAACTGATCGCGGGACACGCCATAGGTGACCGCGCTCATGATCGGCCACTCGGGCGTGGTCAACTGCCACCGCCGTTCCGTCTCTTTCTGCGGGAGATCGACCACCTTGGCGCGGCCGATGTCGGCGCGCATGATCCCGGCGTCGACAAACACGCGGCTCCAGACGATCTCGCCTGGCTTGGAGATGCCTTTCAGCGATCCGCCGCCCAACCGGAAGTACATCGCGCCCTGGCGTTCGCTGGATGCGCCCGCGTAGCCGCCCACGAAATGCTGGGGCGGCACGGCGCCCGAGATCAAATAGACCCAAACGAACTCGCCGTTGTACTCCTCGCCGTAGCGCACATCGTGCAGCGTGGTTTCCGGGTCGTAACCGAGTTCAGTCCAGATGCGGTTGGTGCAAAGCGCATCCAGGCCGGCGCACTCGTCCACTTCATTGAAGTGCGGCAGCGCCTTGCCCTCATACAACACCCGGCCATTGCCGCGAGCGGTCACCGGGGGCCGGTCCACATTATTCAGCAGTCCCTCGACCAGATCCGATGCAGGCGCCAGGTCCTTCAATCCCTGCTGGTACTGGATGCCGATGGTTGCGCAACCGAAATCGTCGGCGATCCTCAGTGCGGCGATGTACATCTTGCACTGCATCAGGATCTGGTCTTCGGTCAGATCGGTCTCCGGATTCGGACCCGTGACGAACTTCATCCCCTTCCCGTCCAGCCACGCCTTCACGGCCTTGGCCTCGTCGTCCGGTGTGGCCAGCATCTCTGCATACAGCGCCGACTGGCTCAGCCGCTCTTTGAAGACTCCCGTCCTGTGCAGCAACTCGTCTGGGATGATGGCGTTATACATGCCCATGCACCCTTCGTCGAAGATGCCCATAATGGCCTTGTTTTTGGCCAGGGCCTTCGCCAACTTCGTGCCCAGTGCTTCGGCGTCTGAAGGCAACTTGAACGCGCCCAGTGGCTTGGCGTGTTTGGTCTCGTGAACGATCTTCTCTCCCTTGAGCCACTTCTCGAGGTTCGAAAGGAAGAATTCATCGTCGAAGTTCACGCTCCACAACGACGAATAGGGGACGCCCGCCTTGGTCAAACTGGCGTTGAGGTTCAACATGCCCACCAGACCGGGCCACTGCCCGCTCCAGTTGGCGACGGTCAGAATCGGACCCTGATGCGTCGTCAAGCCGGGCAGCACGTGATGGGTGTATTGCCAGACAGCCTCAACGACGACAATCGGCGCGGTCGCCGGAATCTGCCGGAACACCTCCATGCCCCTCTTCTGGGAATCGAGGAATCCGTGCTTCTTTTCTTCGTCGTAGGCGTGGCCGCGCTCGATCTGATAGCCCAGGGCGCGCACCGCCGCCATGACCTTTTCTTCCGCTTGTTTTTGGGCCTCCCAGCAGGTCTGGTTGGCCGAAAGGCGCAAGTCGCCGCTAGCAAGTAAGATGACCGTGTCTGCCATGTCCACTATTTAAGCACCGTGCGAGGCATGCCAGGCACGGTCAGCGCTTACTTATCCCGAACTTTCACTTCCACCGACGCCGATCCGTTCACGCCCACCACCACCTGTTGGGCGTTGGACACGATGGACGGCAACCCTGGATCGTCCCGCCACATTGCGTCCTTGGCAAACGCCGCCACCCTGCACTTGCCTGCCAGCAGCCCCGTGAACGCCGCCATCCCCTCGCTGTTAGTCGTCCCCGGCTGCGCCGTGTAGACCAGGCTCGTCTCCGTCACCGGTTCGCGCACCACCGCCACCATCGCCCCCTCAACAGCCTTTGAACCGTCAGTGACCCTGACTTGAATGCTCGATGTCGCCGGCCGCGCCACGATCTCCAGCACGTGCCGCTCCTCGCCCGGAGTCACCTTGAACCTCATCCAGTCTCCCGGCGATCCGTTGTAGCGCACCTCCGAGAGCTTGTATCCCTTGG
>CAZSBK010000155.1:0-8640 GCA_964604945.1 uncultured Candidatus Solibacter sp. | reverse complement strand
CGATGGCGCACTTCTCTGAGTAGCAGCGTTCCCCTTTGAGGAACAGCTTCATGCCTTCGCGCCGGCACAACCGGCAAACCGGGCCTTTGTATCTGGCCAATGAACCTCCTTCGTTCTTCTTGAATCGAGGTGCAGTTTACGGCGTTTCGAGGTGCCTTCATCCTGCTTCCGTTTTCAAACATCAACTCGCAGCATCCGGCCCCAATCAACGGGGCCGGACACGCGCCGGGATGCCTTACTCAGGCGCCCCTTCCGCTAGATCAAACTCGACGCCGCTTGGGCGGGCGGCAACCGTTGTGGGGGATCGGCGTCACGTCGCGGATCACGCGAACCTCGATGCCAACCGTTGCCAGCGCACGGATGGCCGATTCGCGGCCCGAACCGGGACCTGCAACGCGCACTTCCACCTGCCGCAAGCCGGCCGACTCCTTCGCCTTGTTGCCCGCTGTGAGCGCGGCCTGCTGGGCGGCAAAGGGCGTGCCCTTCCTTGAACCCCGGAAGCCGAGGGACCCGGAACTCGACCAAGAAATCGCATTCCCGATCTGGTCGGTGAAAGTGACGATGGTGTTGTTAAACGTCGCCTGGATGTGGCAGACGCCGACCGGTATGTTCTTTTTTTCTTTCTTTTTGAAAGACTTCTTCTTGCCCTTTGCGGGTGCCTTCGCCATTTCGCTTTGTCCTGTCTTCTATAGCCTGATTGCTGATCGGGAGGCGCGCTTACTTGCCGGCCTTCTTCTTGTTGGCCACTGTGCCGCGGCGTGGGCCCTTACGGGTTCGCGCGTTGGTGTGCGAACGCTGGCCCCGGACGGGAAGACCTCGGCGGTGGCGCAATCCACGGTAGGAGCCCATCTCGATGAGCCGCTTGATATTGAGCGAGACTTCCTTACGCAGATCGCCTTCCACGGCGCCTTCGTCTTCAATGATCTGGCGGATGTGGCTGACCTCTTCCTCGCTCAGATCGTTGACCTTCTTCAGCGGATCCACTCCAGCGCGGTGGAGGATTGAGCGGGCGCGCGTCCGCCCGATACCGAAGATGTAGGTGAGTCCAATTTCAGCCGCCTTGCGGGCCGGCAGATCCACGCCTGCGATTCTAGCCATTTGCTTGTCTTCCTCGCTCCTCTACCCTTGCCGTTGCTTGTGCTTGGGATTGGTGCAAATCACCCTGACAACGCCTTCGCGGTGGATGACCTTGCACTTGTCGCACATCTTCTTGACCGACGCCCGCACTTTCATGACCGTTCTCTGCTTTCCGTCTGTTTCGTTTCGCTCCGGAGGCTTCAGTCGCGGCTCCGGATTACCTTGACAATCCGCCCTCGCATCGGATCTTCCGAAGCCAGTTCGACCTCGACTTCGTCCCTGACGCGCAGCCGGACAAAATTCCTACTCATCGCCGAAGCCAGATGGGCCACCACCTGCCGCCGACCGCCCAACTCAACCCGATAGGCCGAACTGGGCAGAACCTCGATCACCACGGCTCGTTCAACTGCCATGGCTGTCTTGCCTTCCCTACGGCCGGGTCAGAACCCACGGCCCATTTGCTGTCACTGCAACGCAGTGCTCGAAGTGGGCCGAGGCGCTTCCATCCCGGCTGACCGCAGTCCAGCGGTCACTCAAAACTCGCGTCTCCGGCCGGCCGGCGTTCACCATCGGCTCGATGGCCAGCACCATACCTTCCTTCAACCTTGGATTCTCGCTGCGGCGGTCGATGTAGTTCGGAACCTGGGGCTCCTCATGGAGCGATGTCCCTATCCCGTGTCCGACAAAGTCGCGCACAATCGAAAAGCCGTTCGCCGTCACGTGCCGCTCGACGGCCCCGCAGATATCAAACAGGCGGTTACCTGCCTTGACCTGCGATATAGCCAGTTCCAGCGACTCCTCGGTCACTTTCACCAACTTGCGGATCTGCTCACTGACCTGGCCCACCATCACGGTGATCGCCGAGTCACCGAAATAACCGTCAAGCTGGACTCCGGTATCAATCGAAACAATGTCACCGGACTTCAACACCCGCTTTTCCGACGGCATTCCGTGCACCACCTCTTGGTTGATGGAAGTGCAGAGCACGTACGGAAACTTGCTGCCTGCCGCAGGAACGTAGTACCCCTTGAACGCCGGTTTGGCGCCGGCGTCACGGATCATCCGCTCCGCGACATTCTCCAGTTCCAGAGTCGAGACGCCTTCACGGATCATCCCCTTCATCTCAGCCAGGATGCTGTGCACCAGCAGGCCGGCGCGCCGCATCTTTTCAAGTTCCGCAGGACTCTTCCGGATAATCATCCTAACTTCAACAAGCCGCCAATCCGTGCCAGGATCGCCTCAGGCGTTTCCAAGCCGCCATCCACCTCATGGGGCGGATGACCCGAACCGGCAAAGAACTCCAGCAACGGTCGCGTCTGGCGATCATACGCCTCCAGACGCTGGCGAATCACAGTTTCCTGATCATCGTCGCGAACCGCCAGCGCCGCGCCATCCTGGTCGCAGACATCCGGCTTCTTCGGCGGGTTTGAAGTCAAACTGTAGAGGGTTCCGCAGACAGGACACTGCCGCCGGCCCGCAATCCGCCTGATAATTATAGTGTAATCCACTTTGAGGTGGATCACCACTGTATCAAACCCGAACTCCTTCAATCGCGTCTCGAGCGCCTCTGCCTGAGCAATCGTCCTCGGGTAGCCATCCAAAATCAGACCCCGGGCACAATCAGGCCGCGCGATCCTCTCTTCCACCAAACGGTTGGCGATCTCATCAGGCACCAGTCGCCCGGCCTGCATCAAACCCTGAACCTCGACTCCAAGAGCGTCGCCAGAACCGATCCGTTCCCGCAGCATATCTCCGGTTGAGATATGCGGTACACCAAGAGCCTGCCTCAGCAGTTTCGCCTGCGTCCCTTTGCCCGAGCCGGGTGGCCCGAACAGGATTACCGCTTTCGGCGCTCTCCTCGCCGTATCTTGGTTCATCGTCACTCGAGCTACCTGCTCCGGAGAATCCGGCTCCGGGGCCTTACCCTCGACAAGGAGGCACCCGCCAAGAAAAACCATACTCGATCTAGGCCGAACTGCTTCGACGCCCGCGAATTCGTCCGGAGCGAGGCGTGAAGCCCTCGTAGTGGCGCATAATTAGCTGCGCCTCAACTTGATTCACAGTGTCCATCGCGACGCCCACCACAATCAGCAGCGAAGTGCCGCCGAAGTAGAACGAGACGTTCAAGCCATCCAGAATGAAGCGGGGAAACGCTGCGTCTATCCAGTTGCCCAATGCCGCCGGCGGCAGATGCTGCAGCTTGATGCCGCTGATCATCACTTCCGGGATGATAGACAGAATGGCCAGATAAAGGCCGCCGACGACCGTAATCCTGGTCAGGATCCGGTTCATATAGTCGGCCGTGTTCTTGCCTGGACGAATGCCCGGGATGAAGCCCCCGTACTTGCGCATGTTGTCGGCCGCTTCGTTTGGATTGAAGATGATCGACACATAGAAAAACGAAAAGAAGACAATCAGTGAGATGAACAGGACGAAGTAGAGCGGCTCACCGTGGCGCACCGCCGAAAGCATCCCGTTGAGCCACTTGTTGTTGGCGATCGCCGGAATGGCCATCATCGTCATCGGGAAGGCCAACAACGAACTGGCAAAAATGACGGGGATGACGCCGCCCGCGTTCACCTTCAGGGGCATGTGAGTCGCCTGGCCGCCCATGATACGCCGGCCGACAACGCGTTTGGCGTACTGCACCGGAATCCGGCGTTCGCCGCGCTCAACTAGCACGATGAAGGCCACAACCAATACCATGAAGGCAACGATCACCAGCATGTGCAGCGGATGCCATGTGTTGGTGACGAATGTGTTGCTGTAGATGTTATACACAGCCCGCGGCAGACCGGCGACGATGCCGGCGAAAATAATCAGCGACATGCCGTTGCCGACGCCACGCTCAGTAATCTGCTCCCCAAGCCACATGATGAAGGCCGTGCCGGTGGTCAGGGTGAGAATGGTCAGCAGCACGAAGCCAACGCCGGGTCTGATGACGAAGTCGCCCTGGCTCTGCAAAGCGGTGGCTATGAACAACGACTGCATGATGGACAGCCCGATGGTCAAGTAGCGCGTCCACTGGGTGATCTTGCGACGCCCGAGTTCGCCTTCCTTTTGGAGTTTCTCCAGGGTGGGAACCACCACGGTGAGCAACTGCAGGACGATCGAGGCCGTGATGTAGGGCATGATGCCCAGAGCAAAGACGGTCATCGAACTGAACTGGCCGCCGCTGAACAAGTCCAGGAAACCGAAGAAACTGCCCTGCTGGCGGTTGAAAAACTCCTGAAACTTGGCCGCATCGACGCCAGGAATCGGGACCGCCGCGCCCAACCGGTAGACGGCCAGCAGCCCGAGAGTAAACATGACCCGGTTTCTCAGGTCGGGGACCCGGAACACGTTGGCCAAGGCTTCGAAGAACTTGGACATGGGTTAACGTCCTGCCTGGAACATCCTAATTCTTAGACTCGGCCGGTTTGGCCTCGATCACTGCCAGCGTACCGCCGCAGGCCTTGATCTTCTCCTCCGCCGACTTCGAAAACATATGGGCGGTGACATTGATCTTGCGCTTGAGTTCACCGTTGCCGAGGATCTTCAGGCCGTCGCCGAGTTTCTTGACCAAGCCAGCGGCCATCAGGGATTCGGGGCTGAACGTGTCGCCATCGAGTTTCTCAAGCGTGCCGACGTTGATCACGGCGTAGACCTTCTTGAACAGCGCGTTGGAGAAGCCGCGCTTGGGCAGTCGGCGGTGCATCGGCATCTGGCCGCCTTCAAAGCCGCGCATATGGGAGTAGCCGGAGATTGACTTCTGGCCCTTCTGTCCCCGGCCCGAGGTCTTGCCGCGGCCCGAACCCATGCCGCGGCCAATGCGCCGCTGCTTCTTAACTTGTCCCTTAGGGGGACTGATATTACTTAGGTCCATCGCGTCTATCCTCTTACTCGACCACTTTCAACAGGTGAGGTACTTTCTTGGCCATGCCGCGGAAGCCAGGCGTATCAGGTTTTTCCACCATCTGGTTCATCTTGTGCAGCCCGAGCGCCCGCACGATCTTCTTGTGCTTCTCAGGGCTGCCGATGGGGCTGGATATCAACTGGATTCTGATCTTCACGTCGGCCATGGTTACAGGTTCTCCACGGCGATACCGCGCAACTCGGCTACGCCCGCCTTATCGCGGAGCAGGTCGAGCGCGACGATGGTCGCCTTCACTACGTTATGCGGATTGCGCCGGCCAAGCGATTTGGTCAGCACATTGGGAATGCCGGCGGCCTGGATGACGGCGCGGACGGCTCCGCCAGCGATCACGCCGGTACCTTCGGGAGCGGGCTTCAAAAGTACTTCCGAGGAACAGTACCGCCCTAGTACGCGATGCGGAATCGTGGAGCCGAGCGTATGCACCTGACGCAGATTCTTCTTGGCGGCTTCGATGCCCTTCTTAATGGCCGAGGGAACTTCCTTCGCCTTGCCCATGCCGTATCCAACGACCTTCTGCTCCGGGTCGCCGATCACGACAAGCGCTGAAAAGCTTAGGTTCTTGCCGCCCTTGACGACTTTGGTCACGCGGTTGATGCTGACCACCTGTTCCTTCAGGTTCAGCGTCTTGGGGTCAATTCTCTTCACTGAGGTCACAGGCATGGGTCTAGAACTCCAGTCCAGCTTCGCGCGCCGCCTCGGCCAGCGCCTTGATTCGGCCATGGTAGAGGAAGCCGCCGCGATCGAACACGACAGCCTTGATATTGGCCGATTGCGCGCGTTCGGCGATCAGTTTGCCGATTTCCTTCGCGCCCGCAACGTTGCCGCCATTGGACGGGGTATTCTTTTCCGCGCTCGATGCGGCAGCCAGCGTTCGTCCGGCACGGTCGTCGATAATTTGAGCGTAAATATGCTTGGTGCTCCGGAACACGGCCAGCCGAGGACGCGCTTCGGTCCCCTTCACGCGGTCCCGGATTCGGGTGTGAATCCTGCGCCGGCGGGCGTCCTTGTTTGATTTCTGAATCATGGCTTATCCGATCTCCTTCATCCGCCGTACGCCCTACTTGGCACTCGCGCCGGTCTTGCCGACCTTCTTGCGCAGAACTTCACCCGTGTACCGGATGCCCTTCAGCTTGTAGGGCTCCGGCGGACGCAGCGCGCGGATGTTGGCCGCAACCTGACCCAATTGCTGGCGGTCGATGCTGGTCAGCACCAGGTGGGTCAGCTTCTCTATCTTGCAGTCGACGCCCTGGGGCAACAGAAACTCGATCGCGTGCGAGTATCCAAGCGTGAAGACGATCACGTTGCCCTTTACCTCGGCTCGGTACCCGATGCCGACGATATCAAGCTCCCGAGTGAAACCCGTGCTGACGCCGATCACCGCATTTGAAGTCAAAGCGCGTGTCAACCCGTGTACGGCTGCGTGGCTGTCGTGGTCGCGCTTGATCTCCAGCGTCGCCCCATTCTGCTCAATTCTGACGCCCTCAGGCAACGGCACTTCCAGCTTGCCCTTCGGGCCTTCCACTTTGATCACGCCGTCGCAGGAAATCTTCACGCCTGCCGGCAGCGGGATTGGCTTTTTACCAACTCTAGACATCGTTTCTCTCCAGTCCGCTTTCCAGGAAACCTGTCTATTTCCGGACCGCGCCTATCCTCTCAGGGTTCTCTTCGGGCCTGGTTTACCAGACCTCGCACAACAGTTCGCCGCCCACGCCTTCCTTGTGGGCGGTTTTGCCCGTCATCACGCCTTTCGGCGTGGTGACGATGTTGATGCCCAACCCACCTAATACCTTCGGAATCTCTTGTGAGCCCACATAGACCCGGCAGCCAGGCCGCGACAATCGCACCATGTGGGAAATCACGGGCTGGTTGGCCGGCGTGTACTTCAGATACACGCGAATCGCCTTGTGGTTGTTGTCGTCCACGATCTTGTAGTTGAGGATATAGCCTTCGTCCTTCAAGATCCTGGCAACTTCGGTCTTCAACTTCGAGGCCGGTACGTCCACCTTCTGATGGCGCGCAGCCAGCGCGTTTCTGACGCGCGTGAGCATGTCGGCGATGGGATCGGAAATCATGTCTACTTTCTTCCTGGTCTGCTCTCTACCGCGATTCTGCCGCTGCTTTCAGCCCTTGCGGCTTACCAGCTCGACTTCACCACGCCTGGGATCTCGCCCTGCAGCGCCAACTGCCGGAAGCAGATTCGGCACAGCTTAAATTTGCGCATGTAGGCCCGCGACCGGCCGCAACGCAGGCAACGGTTGCGGTGCCGCACTTCGAGCTTCGGGACCTTCTTGCCCGCCGCTTTGGCCCGAGCGATCTTCACATGGGATTCGCGGGTCTTGGCTTCTCTTGCGTTGGTTGACATCGTCTGAAAACCCTATCCTTTCCCGGTCCCTAGTTCTGCCGGAACGGCATACCCATTAACTTGAGCAACGCCAACGCTTCGGCGTCGGTGCCGGCCGTGGTCGTGATGCAAATGTTCATGCCTTTGGTCTTGTCGACCTTGTTGTAGTCGATCTCGGGAAAGATCAACTGGTCCTTGACGCCAAGCGTATAGTTGCCGCGGCCATCGAAACTGCGGCTCGAAACACCCCGGAAGTCGCGGACGCGTGCGAGCGCCACGTTCATCAGGCGGTCGAGAAACTCGTACATCTTGTCGCCGCGTAGCGTCACCATGCAGCCAATCGACATACCCTCGCGCAGTTTGAATGCGGCGATGGATTTGCGCGCCTTGGTGACAACCGGCTTCTGGCCAGTGATTGCCGTCAGTTCGGTCACCGCGCCGTCCAGGATCTTTGGGTTCTGCGTGGCTTCGCCCATGCCCACATTGACGGTCACTTTCACCAGCTTCGGCACGGCCATCGGGTTGGTGTAACCGAACTGTTTGGTCAGTTCCGCGGTCACCGTCTTTTCGTAATGCTCTCTCAGTCTGGCCTTCATCTCTGGCTGCTTTCTCCTGACGTTTCCTGGTCTGGTCTTACTTCTTATCCAGGGTCTCGCCGGTCTTCCGGGCCACCCGCACGCGGCGGATCTTGGCCCCGACTTTCTCTTCCCGAATCCCGATCCGGCTGGTCTTACCGTCGCTGGTCTGGATCATGACGTTGGACAGGTGGATGGACGATTCGCGGTCGGCGAGGCCGCCCTTGACACCCTTTGCGGGGTTCGGCCGCACGGCCTTCTTCATCATCATCACGCCTTCAACCAGGACGCGGCCGGCGTCGCGGTCAACTTCCAGAACCCGGCCCGACTTGCCCTTGTCCCGGCCCGTGATGACCTTCACCACGTCGCCCTTCCTGATCTTGGTCCGAACCTTAGGCTTGGGTTCGTTGTGTCTTGCCGCCAGTCGTCCCGCCATGTTAGATCACCTCCGGCGCAAGCGATACGATCTTCATGAACCGCTTGTCGCGTAACTCACGCGCCACCGGCCCGAACACGCGCGTCCCAACCGGCTCGCCCAAATCGTTCACCAGCACGGCCGCGTTGGAATCAAACCTGATGTAGGTCCCGTCCTTGCGCCGCGTCTCTTTTCGCATCCGGACGATCACACACCGCACGACCTTGCCCTTCTTGATGTTGGAGTCTGGCGCGGCTTCCTTCACCGCCGCCGTCACGATGTCGCCCAATCCGGCCGTCAAGCCCTTGTCGCCGCC
>CAZSBK010000154.1:0-8774 GCA_964604945.1 uncultured Candidatus Solibacter sp. | reverse complement strand
GCAAGCAGATGGGCTCGTTGAGCCGGTATGTCGAAGAGGCGAAGGCGGCGATCGGCGCGGAGTTCCTGCCCGAGATGCGGCGGATGATCGAGGGCCTCACCGATCTGGCGAAATGGGTTAACCGGAACTCCGACGCCCTCGGGCTGTTTGCGAAGGCGATTGCGGCCGCAGCCATTGGTGCAGCTGTTGCGCAGTTTATCGGCTGGATTGCAGGCGCCAAGCGGGCCGTGGATGCCCTCACCCTGGCGATGACCCGGAATCCGTTCACTGCTATTGCGGTTGGTGCGGCCGTGGCCGGCACGGCGATTTACGAGATGAACCAGCGCACCCTCGAGGCCAATGAGGAGTTTGTGGCCATGCAGCGGGCCGCGGACGACCTGAAGCGCATCAACGAGGCCATCAACGCCGGCAAGTCCATCGAGGACTTGAAGAAGATGGGCTACACGCTCGAGCAGGTGCGCGCAGCGATGTTCGGCGGCAAGCAGGGCGCGAAGGCGTTCTTCGACGCCTTCGACAATGATCAGTTCCGGCAGCGAATGCGGGATCTGAATCAGGCAGGCGTCGATGCGGAGGAGGCGCGCCGGCGGAAAGCCGAAGCCGAAGCGCTCGCCAAGGACATCGCCAAGCACCAGATCCAGGCCGAGCGCGAATCCGCGCAAGCTGTCACCGATGCCCGGCGCGCCAACCTGACCGGCTTTGCGCGCGAAATGGCTCAGATGGGCGATCAGACGAAGAAGTGGGACACGTTCACCGACGACAAGGGCGTCGAGCACCAGGCGGGGCTCACCCGGCGCGCCTGGCAAAACGTCATCGAAGAGCTCTCGGTCCGCTGGGCGGCGTTCCGGGAGAAGTTCCAGCGCGACACTCGCGCGCAGCTGGCCGAGCACGTCGACGCCGATCGGGAGGCCGCCCAGCGGCGGTTGGCCATCGAGGCCTCCGTCGTTCAGAAGCGGCTTGAGTTCAATGAGGAAATCGCGCGTAGGAACCTCGATCATCTGGACCGCACAATGGGGATCGAAGAGCAGCGCGCGACGCTGGCACGCGATGCCCGCCTGCGTTCGCTTGAAGCCGTGGATGCCCAGACCCTCGAGCAGAAGGCGGCGGTCGAGGCCCAGCGGGCACAAATTGAGATAGACCATATCGAGCGGGTCCACGGCATCCGGATGCGGATGTTCGAGCTTGAAACCTCGACCCTCCTTATCGAGGAGGAAGCCGCGATGGTGCGGCTCGGCTACCGGGCCGACGAGATCCGCGCGCGGATCGCGGAATTGACGGCCCAGCGCGACGAAATCAAACGAGCCAATCAGAATGAGACCTCGGCCGCCATCGATGCCGCACGCCAGAACGCGGCCAACCGGACCGCCGAGATGATCCGGGATCACAACCGGGGGATCTTCGACACTTTCAAGCGGCAGGCCGAGGGTGTCTTCGATGCCCTGCTCTCGAAATCGCAGTCGATTTGGTCGGCGATCGGCAATTCGCTCAAAACGGCGCTTCTCACCGCCATTAAGGACGTGGTCACCTCGCGCGTGGCCGCGATGTTGATGCAGATGTTCACCGGAACCAGCGTTTCCATGCGTCAGGCGGCCTCCGGCAGCACGGGCATCCTGGGCTCTCTCGGCGGCCTGGTCGGAATTGGTGCGTCACCCGTGTTCGCCGCGGCTGGCGGCGGCAGCTTGCCGGCGAGCGTCTCCATGCTGAACCCCGTGTCGCGGATGGGATCGGCTGGTTTGGCAGGCGGCATGAGCGGTGCTACGATCGGCGGCCTCAGTGCCGCAGGCCTCGGCTCGATGGTTGCTGGCGGCGGCGCACTCGGCGTTCTGGGCGCGTTCAGGGCGGGTCAGAGCAGCAACAACATCCTGAAGTACTCGTCGCCGGCCATCGGTGCGGTCGCCGGAATGACGACGATGGGCGGTTTGATGGCCATGTTTCCGGCGCTGGTGGCGGCTGGGCCCTGGGGGATGATCGCAGCCGCGGGCATTGGCGCGGCCATTGGCCTGATGGGCATGTTCCGGAAGACGGCCGAGCAGAAGGCGATCGACAAAATCCGCGACATCTACAAGGTGACGGTCGACAAGAGCTTCGCCAGGTCGGTCATTGAGATGGCCAAGTCGAGCTTCGGAGGGAATCTCGAAGCGGCCATCCGCTCGGCCCAGGTCCGCGACATGGTGATCGAGTACGGCATCGCCACGGGCCAGAACGCCGGGATGCTCGACAACAAGCCGCGTGGCGTTTGGATGACCCAGCAGGGCGGCACGCTCTACCAGTCGGGCTTCGCGATGAACGGCCAGCAGTACGGCTACTCGGCCAGCCTGCCGAGCCTGGGTAACCTCCGGACTCCGCAACAGCAGCCCCAGCAGGTTGTCTACGTGACGATCCAGGCCGATGGCGAGTCGACCGAACGGTTTCTTGAGGGTAAGACCGTGAAGTTCGTGAAGAACAACGAAGGAGCGGTGACCACTTCGTTCAACTCCGGCATGTCGAAGAGCCTCGGTCGGGCGGCGGCAGCCACGGCGATCAACGATCCGCTGGCGGTGAAGATCTGATGCCAGGAAACGTCGCCTCAGCCGTCGCAACGACGGCCATGCCGAGCAGTCTCTGTGTGTTGTTTCGCGAGACGCGCGCCTGGCCAATGTGTGAAAGCAGCGGCTATGTCGACGGCAGGTACCAAGCTCAGGTCCAGGCTGAGTCGAGCCGGAAGGCGTGGGAGATCGGCAAGCTCCTGACTTTCGCGCAGTGGCTGGCTCTGGGCCAGTTTTTCGATATCTGCAACGGTGCTCAGAAACCGTTCTATTGGTATCCAAACGTCGCGGATTACGACCCGACTGGATCCTACACCGTGGGCCGATACCTGGTTCGCTTCGACGGCGCGCTGAGCCGTACCTACCGTCTGGGCCGCCAAGAGGCGAGCCTCCAACTCATTGAAATCGAATAGCTGATGCCGGAATACATCGGACCTGTGGCCATCCCCGAACCGGGGGTGAGCGGGGTGTTCCCCATCGCGCTGGACTATTCCAGCGTCCATGTGCGGGAGCCTCGCGTCATCGTCCACCGTTTCGGCACTCTTGACGCGAAGGTCGAGCAGAGGTTCTACGACGGGCCCGGTGTGCGCCGGTTTCATGTGCAGTTGGCGCGGTTGACGCTCGCGCGCCGAGCGTTGCTGGTCGATTTCTTCGAAGCCCGGAAGGGCAGTTACCAGCCATTCACCCTCAACGTCGCCGAGCCGGACGGATCGACTGCCACCTACACCGCCCGTTTCGCCGATCCCACCCTCCAGCTTGAAGCCTCTGCCGATGGCTCCTGGCGCGGGTCGGTCGAACTCGTCGAAGTCCCAACCACGGCGCCCTCCCACGCGATCACCTCCACTGAAACTCGCTTCCCTGGCGCGGCACTCAAGGCCGCACTGCTTTCGCAGACCCAGGCAGTGATTCCGCTGGTCCGTGTCGTTGCAGGCGAGCATACCCTCCATCTCTCCGACAGACGCGTCACTGTTGGCAGCAATCTCTATCAGTCGCGCTTGCTGAGCTGGCGCGGGATCAGCCAGGCCACAGACGGTGAAGCCGACCAGGCCAGTTTCGTTTTCGGGAACGGCGACAGGGTTTTCACGGCGCTGGTGAACGAGGTGGACCTCTTCAAGGCCGAGATCGAGTTCTCAGTCTTCCATGCCGGCACGGGCATAAAGCTCGACTTCTGGAAGGGATTCATTGGCTCCTGGTCGTTCGACAGCGGACCGGAGTTCCGCGTCGAGGCGCAAGACGGACTGTACGCGCTCCGGTTGGGCTATCCTGCGCGCAAGATTGTCCGCCAGGATGACGACCCGCGCCGGGCCTTTGCGATCCCGAATCAGCCGGTCAGTGTTGGCGGCAAAAAGGGAATCAGCCGGATCACCAGCGTCTCAGTCGCCAATGACACCGCTTATGGACGCCCGGTCAAAGACATCTGGGTCAACTCCGCAACCGCGTTGCCGATTGAGTGCGACGTGATTGCAGGCCGTGATGAGAGTGAGTTCTATGCCGCCCTCGGCGTAGTGGGCCGCGGGCCATTGAGCGGCTACGGCACGGGGCACACCCTCGACGGCCAGTCGAATCACGGTCCCGGCAACCTGGGCCTCAGGCGGGCATTTGGAGGTACGCCGGCGACCGGCAACGAGACCGCCGCCAACAACCAACCCGATGCCGGAAGCGACTCGTTCGCTTTGGATGAAGTCGGTAATCCGCTTCCGGTGAACCCGCTGGACGGAGTCGCGTTCCTGCAGATTCGCCGAACCGACGAAAAGGGCATCCAGGCGGTCCGTGCGGAAGAGCGCAAAATGACCACCTATGTCACGGGCGGACTTGGCGGTTGGACCTGGTCCGGAGCAGGGCCGTACACGCGCACCTGGCAAACGGCACTGACTAACCCGATCTGGATTGCGATCAACACGTTTCTCAATGGGCTGGGTCTGCTGTGGGCGACCGACGCTGCGCAGCAAGACCGATTCGACGTCGGCGCGGCCATCGCGGCAGCTGCCGTGTGCGACGCCACGGTCGACCAGATCATCGGGACGGGACCTGAAAGGCAATTCGCCTTCCAAGGAATCATCGCCGACGAGAAACCGCTGCGCGACTGGATCCAGGAGATCCTGGCGTCGTGCCTGGGCCTCTCGACGCTGGCCTTCGGCAAGCTCAAAGTCGGCATCCGATACAACTCCGCCGCCGTTGAAGCCTTCACCGCCGGCAACATCCTCTTCAACAGCCTGCAGCTTTCGAGCAGATCGCCGAGATTCAATGACCTGACGGTCGCCTTCGCCGATGCCGATTACGGCTATCAGCAGAACACGGTCAACCTAAAGGATTCAGACCACATCGCTTTCACCGGCACACCGCTGAAGGCCAACGTGAACCTGCTCGGTGTCACCGGCAAGAGCCAAGCTGCGCGGATCACCACAATCAAGCTGCGGGAAGAGTTGGGCGGCCTTTCAGCCGCCGAGCAGCGCGCCGCGCGCCGGGTGGAGTTCCGGACGACGATCCTGGCGCTCAATGTCGAGCCGGGCATGGTCTGTTCCATGACTGCCGCGGACATGCCGGGTGGGAGCGGCGAGTTTCGCGTTACGAGTTGGCGGCTGAACCCGGACTGGTCTATTGACGTCGTCGGCGAAACGACATGCGACTCGATGTACGACCTGACCGTCGGCGAGAAACCCACGGACGTCCAGCCTGAACCGCTGCCCACTCGCCAGACCTATCCGGTCGATGTCGGCGGCACCGTCGGCCAGAACTTGCTGCGCAACATGGGCTTCGAGCGTGGCCTCACGAACTGGCACGGCTCTGTTCCATCGCCTGGCGTCGAAATCATCCAGGCCGACCCTGACACGGGCATGAACTGCCTGCGGATCTCGGCGACTGGTCAGACCGAAATCCACCAGCCCGCTGGATTCGCTGACGGCGAGGGCGATGTCCTGCCCTGCGTCGAAGCCGAGAGCTTTCTTTTTCGGGGCCGGTACTGCTTCGGTGTCGGATCGACAGTCGTGAGCGCGCAGGCGCGAATTGCGTTCTACGACGAGGCTGGAGCCTACGTCGATGCCGGTTCGACCGATCTCGACCCGGCGAAGTCGGACTGGGATGATTTTCTGCTTTCGGCCACCGCGCCTGCCGGAGCCAAGTACATGGGCATCTTCCCGTGGTTTGGGGAACTTCTCTCCGGCGCCGTCTACCTCGACACCCTGGTTGCCGAACGCAGCGTCTCGCTCAACGAGCCCGCCGTTGGGGAGGTCTCCGAAATCAGCGCCACGGCGGCGATCAGCGTCGCCGACGGCATTGTCATCGGGCTCTCGGCAGCCTGCCCAGCGGATGACAACTTTGCCGGCTCCGAGGTCTTCGCCGAGAAGCCGCAGGAGGCAGACTCGGACCCTGAACACCCGACGATGCCAGGGCAGCTTGCGTACAAGGGCTGGTGGTTCGGGGAAAGCGGCGGCACACTCGCCGGCGAGGTTGTCCTGCCGCTTCCTCCGACCGGATATCTTCAGAGCCTGCCCAACGGCAAGCTCACCGTCATCATCTACTTCCTCTCGCGCGCCTACGGCTACGCCAACCGCTTCACGCGCCTGACCGCTGTTGATCCGATGGCGCCCGAAGGCCATACTGCAGCGATCGCGGTAACGCTCGATTTCACCAATGTCCTGCTGGAGTTGGGTGATCCGTTGGGCGACATCTCGATCCTTCAGACGCAAGTCGGCCCTGCACCCAACGGCGGCGTGACGCTGGCTGTGGACTACAGGCCACCCAATGTCGGCGGCCTTGTGCCGAATATCGGCACGTTCAAGGGAGTCGCAGGCCATACAGTCCTCGACGGAGAACTCATGAAGTCTCACGGGGACTTCATTCATGAAGGCACCGCCGATCCGACAGCCGTCGACGCCATCGGCAAAGCGATGCTGGTCATCGACAAGCCGGAGACTCTGCCCGCCAAGGTCGTCGTCCAGTTGCCGTCGTTCGACACTGAAACCAAACGGATGCCGCAGAAGATCGCCTGGGACGAGGGCGATCCGTCGAACGTCCCGCAGGGTTGGGGCGCAGTCGTCACGATCACTGCAGAGGACCTGGCATTCTCTGCCCCAACCATCTCGAACGTCGTTGTCGAGACAAAGAACGTCCCTGGAGAGGGTTGGAAATACCGCCTTGCTGTCACGCTCGCCGGGACCTTCGCCAGCCACCCAAACTACGAAGCCGCGAAGGTCTTCTACCGGGATCCGGAGGACCCGATGCCGGGCACGCCGGAGGGCTGGCTCCTGTTGCGCCAAGTGGCAAGCCACGCGAAGGGCGATCCGTCGTTGACGGTGTTCTCGGATTGGTTCCAGATCATCGCCGGGACCAACGTCGCCGCGCACCTGCGCGCCGTGGCCTATGAGACGGGCGGGGACAATCCGCTATGGTCCCCCGTGTACGGCCCAGTCGCCGTTGCATTGCCCAAAGACGATGCCCGCGACGATGCGGGCCACGAGCATAACTTCGCAGTCGCACTTGACGGCTATCACTCGGACGGCAACGGCGTTGTCTACGCCAAGCTGTACGTTTCGTTCTCGCCGCTTTCAGGCAGCCGCTACGTGTACGGGATCTGGGAGTACCGCGGTGAAACGCTGCCGCCCTCGCCGGCGCTGTGGACCGCGACCGACGCCAACTTCATCGCAAGCCCGGGCACGATGTGGGTCCCGGTACCGGAAGACGAACCGGTCACCATCTGGTACGCGCTGGTGGTTTCAGACCGCGACGGTGGAGTCTGGCTCACGCCTTCCGACTACGTCTCGAATCCACTGCCGACAGCGAGCGTGACCATCCAGCCGCGCGGAGCCTCGGATCAGGTCACCGGCTTCTCGGTCACCGTCGGCCGCGACGAGTCGCAGGATGTCCCTCAGGGCTGGTTCATCTTCAACTTCACGGTCCCCACTGACCCGGACTTCTTCTGTGTCGACTTCTTCCGGCGACCGGCGGACCAGAACGGCACTCCGATTGGCGACTGGGGCGTTGATCCGGTGTGCAGCCTGCAGTCGGCGGGGCGGCAGGACGGCTCCTGGGCGATTCCGGCCGAGGAGCATTGGATATTTAAGGCCGTCGCCGTCAACGATCTCAGTGAACGTAACGAGGTCGATCCGCCAACCTGCTTTGTGACGATCCAGGCAGCCACGAGCGGCGTGAAGGCGTCGCGGCTGGACGGATCCGCCGTGGGTGGGCCGATCTCCATTGATCTGAACGGCAAGGCCACGATCATCAACGGAGCGATTCTCTCGGATCATATCGACTCGCTCAGCGTGCAGAAGCTGAACGGCTTGATCCAATCGAGCCAGATCGAATCGATCGTCGCCTCGAAGATTTCGGGCACCATCTCGAGTGACCAGATTGGATCCATTGCCGCGTCGAAGATCAGCGGCACGATCCAGTCGAGCCAGATCGATTCCATCGCAGCGACAAAGATCAGCGGGACGATTCAGGCGAATCAGATTGCCTCGCTTGTGGCCACGCAGATCACCGGATCGATCCAAGCCAACCAGATCGCCTCTCTCACGGCATCGCAGATCACCGGGGTCATCGTTACCCAGCAACTCGCCGACAGCATCCTAAACACTGCCCGACTGCTCGGCGCGAATCTTGGCCTGCCGGTCTATGTGGCATCACTTCCGACGCTGCCCAATGCGGACTACCCCGTGGGAACGCTGGTTCTGCGGACGTCCGACAAGACTTTGTGGGAAAACGTGGCTGGGGCTTGGGCCGCCAAGACCGCGTCCGAATCAGTCACCGGCAAAATCGCCGCTGCCGACGTCGTTTCGGTCAACGCCTCAACGCTGGTCGGCCTCGTCACCGCGGCGCAGATCCAGTCGATTGCCGCCACGCAGATCACTGGCTCGATTGCTTCCGATCAGATCGCTTCGATCGTTGCCACCAAGATCAGCGGGTCGATATCCAGCAACCAGATCGAGTCTATCGCGGCTTCCAAGATCAGCGGCTCGATCACGAGCACGCAGATTGAATCCGTCGCGGCTACGAAGATCACCGGGTCGATCTCGTCTGATCAGATTGCCTCGATTGCGGCCTCGAAGATCACCGGCACGATTTCGGCCAGCCAAATCGGATCGATCAACGCAAACTCGATCACTGGCACGATCATCGCCAGCCAGATCGGCGCGGTGAACGCCAACATTGTCGTCATCAGCCAGTCGATCCCGTTTTCCAACGTCTGGACCAGCGGTTCGGTCACTGCCGTCGGCTCGATCTACTCCGATTCAGGGAACATTGTCGCGACGT
>CAZSBK010000153.1:0-8776 GCA_964604945.1 uncultured Candidatus Solibacter sp. | reverse complement strand
AGACGGGACTCGAACCCGCGACGTCCAGCTTGGGAAGCTGGCATTCTACCACTGAATTACTCCCGCTCAGGGAGGGATCGAACGCCGACCCGACACGCTTCAGTCAATCCTATATTACATCAGTCCATCCAGGGTGAATCAACGGTTGCCGGACCAGCCAGGGTCCAGATCCCTACCGTTGCACCCTGCCGGAGCCACCCTCTTTGAGCAATGCCTCGACTTCGGCGCGGCTGAACCGGTTGAAGTCGCCCGGGATTGAGTGTTTCAGGCACGACGCCGCAACGGCGAACTCCAGCGCGTCCTCTGGCGAGGGCAAGTTGATCAGGCCATAGATCAAGCCGCCGCCAAAAGCATCGCCGCCGCCGACACGATCGACGATGTGCGTAATGTCGTAATGCCGGCTCATCAGGAATCGCTTCCGGTCGTGCAGGCAAGCTGACCAGCCATTGTGCGAAGCGCTCTTGGATTCCCGAAGAGTGATGGCGAGCACTTTGAGATTCGGATAGGTCTCAAGCACCTTCGCGGCCAGAAACTCATACTTTGACCGGTCGAGCTCGCCGGAATGAACATCGACGCCTGCTTCAATGCCGAGAGACTTCTGACAATCCTCTTCATTCGCGATAGCAACATCAACGAATCTCACCAACTCGCGCATAACCTCAGGCGCTGACTTGCCGTACTTCCATAGGTTCTTGCGGTAGTTAAGATCACAGGAGACCGTCAAGCCCATGTCTCGCGCCACTTGAACGGATTCGATCGACAGATCGGCGCAGGATTGCGAAAGGGCGGGAGTGATGCCGGTGATGTGAAACCAGCCCGCATCCGCGAAAATTGCCTCCCAGTCAAGGTCACCCGGCTTGGCAAGTGCGATGGAGGAATTGGTTCGGTCGTAAACCACCTTGGATGGACGCTGATTTGCGCCCGGTTCAACGAAGTAAATCCCGAACCTTCCAGCCTGGCGCTTGATGTGATTGGTGTCTATGCCAAAGCTGAGCATCTGCCCGATGAACGCATCGGCGATGGGATTCGACGGCGGGAGCACAGTGACGTAACGCGCTGGCTGCCCGTAATTGGCAACAGAGACGGCCACATTGGCTTCGCCGCCGCCAAAGGTAGCGACCAGGGAAGGCGACATCAGGAAGCGCTCGTAACCGGGAGGGGCAAGCCGCAACATGATTTCGCCGAACGTCACAACGGGTTTGGATGATGACATGGGAACTCTCCTACGACCTGCATTTCTTCATTGCGCCACCTCGGCGGGCCGCGCCACCACTTCCAGGGCGAAAGCCGCATCCATCGAAGGCAGTCCTTCCAGCACCATCAGCAAGCTGGCCGGGGGGGCTGCCTGGTCCAGGAAGTCGAACCAGTACTTGCGGACCAACTCGGCAAGCGTCTGTGACAGCGGGTAGGCGTCGATCATGACAGTGTGCTTCAGGTTTGAGCCGGCCGAGATGAGGGTCCTGTTGAGCCGTTCGAACGCCAACTTGGCGTCGGCATCCTCGTAGTTGAACGCCAACTGCGCGCCAGCGAAGATCAGGTGCGACGCGTTTGTAGATAGGACATGGGTGTAACGCGTGGTCTGCGCCAGGCTGGCAGGATTCAAGCGCGCCACAGTCTGACCCGGCGTGCGGCTGAGCGCAGCCACGGCTTCGCATTCGGCCAGCGGCTTTGCATTGGCGCGCTGAACCTGAACAAGCGTGAGCGGCGTTTTGGGAAATAGCGATGCGGCGAATTGTTGAATTTCCGCGGCGCCATCAATGGCGCTGAGGAAGCATGTGATTCGGCGGGTGGCCGCGGCGCTTTCGCCAGCGGCTTCCAGGGCCGTTTTCACTCTTGCCAGCGATTCGCGGGCGAGGAAGGGCGTCTTGGCAGTATCCTGATCGGATTGAACGAGTTGACCTGAGATGAAGGCAAGTCCGTGCGGGTTGGCTGTCTTGTGCGTCTCGACAGTGACCTCCATCTGGATCTGTGCGCCGGTCACGGGCAGTGCGCCGACCTGGACGACGCTCAATACGGGCAGCGACACGCGCTTCTCGCTGAACATTTCGGAGACCACTGCCTGCACGCGGCGCAGGTCACCCGATCCGGCGACGAAGGCCCGGATCTTGATTACCCGTTCCTTACCGTATCGCGACAGCACCCACTTCACCTGCTCACGCGCCTGCTGCGACAGCAGTCCCTTGGCGTTCATCGGCACAACGCCAAACTCTAGTCGTGCGGTCTCGGCGCGCAACACTGCAGGAGGATCGGGCGGCAGCAGCAGAGATTGCGTTTCCGGCTCCTCGTCTTTCTTCCGCTGCGCCGGGGCGGCCAGCGCAAGGCAGAGCAGACACGTGCAGACGGTTCGAATGGTTCGCATCACCGCGAAATCATCTTATCAAAGCGGCCTGGAGTCACCGTCACTTGCCGGATGGCGGCTTGACGGCTTGCAGGAAGATGTCTGCCGAATAGAGCTTGCCGAACGCGTTCAGCGCCGAAACGCGCAGTGTCAGTGTGCCCGCGCCTTGTCTCAATAGGCCCGGCGGAATCCGCAGTGTCCCCTTCGCGCCGGCCGCTAATAGGCGCTGGCCCTCGCCGTCACGGGCAATTTCGCCCTTGACGATGTAATACATCCGGCGCGTGCCGAGCGTCTCCCGCTTCAGCCTGATCTCGAACGGCAGTTCCTGGCCTACGACGAGGACGGCGTCCTTACCTGGCGCGACGAGTTCGAATGGCATCTTCAGCGGCGCCAGTTCCGGTTCCTGCAACAGATTCCGGCGCGACTCAAATTTGTAGCTCTTGTAGAGCCCCTCTTTCCGCCCGTCCCGCGACAGATGCAGCACCCAATCGTGCAAGTTGTCCGGCGTCTGGCCCTTCCACAGAACCATGGTGGGCGCGTCATCTTCATCTAATGCGGAGATGTTCCGCCGCCGCTCCTTCTCGTCTTCGGTTTCCTGTCCCTTCCAGTCCTTCTTTTCCTTGACGATCTCGCCTGTGGCGGGATTGAACCAATAGACCTGGTAGCTGCGCTTGACCACCTTGATCTCAACCGGCCCCGGCTTCTCGATGTAGACGACATACTCGACATCGGGCGTGGCCAACGCTCGTGCGCCCTCGACATCGAAGTATGGTTCAAGTTCGAACCAGCGGGTCCGCAAGAAGAAGTCGAACCAGGCGGTCATGGCCTTGGCGCCCGGCGAGTCCAAGTACTTCAGGTCCTGGGCGATGCGCCTCGATCCGTACGTGCCCGTATTGCCGAATGTCGGATACTGGCCGTTCATTGTGGCGTTCCATAGCCGCTTACGGAAGGTGTCGCTGTCGACGTGGTGCGCGTGAGTCTTGCCGGCGCCGGAGTCCTCGTAACCAAACTCGGAGTTCACCTGGGGAGCGCCAAAGGACTGGTGTTCAATAGCGCCAACATCGTTCCTCGACGACTGATAAAGGATGTGATCCATCCAGCCGTCGCCCAGATACGCTGACGAGGTTTCGAGCGTGTGGGTCGTGCGCGGGTGCGCATAGGGGTCGTACTCCTTCACCGCCACCCCCATCTGCTTCACAAACTCGCGCGGGTTCGTGTACTCCTCGATCTCCTGCACCATCTGCCATGTGACATTGTAGGCGGCAAAGCGGGCAGTGACGTATTTGAGATATCTCCTCAACTGATCCGAGGTCGGAAACAAATCGGCCAAGCGGTTGTTATCTGTGCCGAGGATCAGGTCAGCCACGATGCCTTTGGCGTTCATTGCAGCAAGACGTGAATCCAGTTCCTGGAAGTAGGCTGGGCTCGGTCTGCTCGTGTCCGGGAAGGCGACTCTTTCGTCTGCGTCCCAACCCACCACGGTCAAACGGATGTGGTTGAACTTCTGTTCGGCGCGCTTGACGATCAATTGGTCAAAGAAAGCCCGGTCCATCGAGCCGCAGCGGTAACAGGTGTCGCCCATCCAAAGATGTGGCTTGAATCGCTCGCTATACCGCCAGTGATGGAGGTTCACAGCCTGAATGAACCCTGAATCATCGGAGGCCACGGCTGAGAAAGTGCCGGCCTTGCCGTCCATCGCCGGGACGTTCGAGGAGACGCGGAACGTCCAGTTACCGGCTTCGTTCGGCGCAAAGCGGAATGCGAACTTCGAGCCGCCATCCCAGTAGCCATGCACCTTGAAGGTGGAAAAACCGGGCGAACGGAATTCCGCCCAGAGGTCCACGGTCTCATAGGGATTCGGGTGCGTCTGAATGGCTGCCGCCGGGAGGTCGAACACGATCTCGCAACGTCCGTAGATTGGCGTGGGGCCGCAAACGGTCTGCGCGAATGCCGTCGCGGCAGTCAAACTAAGAAGCCAACAGATTGCCCTCATAGTTTCAGTCTAGCCACGACCTAAGGATGAATCGCGGCCACAGTTGGTTCCAATGGACTTGAATGCCGGCAGCTGACTAGAGGTCCAGTGAAGCCACGTCGACCCTCGACCGCTGCCCCTCAACCACGACGATGCCCGACTCAGTCACGTGATGCCCCTGGCGGATATCAGCTTCGTGGTCATAGCCGATCACGGCGTCTTCCTGAACGATGACATTCTTGTCCAGGATCGCCCGCCGGATCTTGGCCCGGCGTCCGATGTCGCAGTTGTCGAAGACGATGCAATCGTCCACCGTAGCGCCTGTATGGACCTTGACGCCGCGCCCAAGCACGGAGTTGCGCACTTGCCCGCCAGAAAGGATGGACCCCGAACTGACAATGGAATCAATCGCGGATCCGCGGCGTCCCTCCTCGTCGAAAGTAAACTTGACCGGCGGATCATCGTATCCGGCTGTGCGCAGCGGCCAGCGGCGGTTGTACAGGTTCAGAGCCGGGGTCACACTGCGCAGGTCCATAGTGGCGTCGTAGTAGGCGTCGATGGTGCCAACGTCGCGCCAGTAACAGGCTGCGCCCACGGGGTCGCCCGGGATCCGGTTGGTCTGGAAGTCGTAAGCGTAAACGTCGCCGCGCTCCACCCAGCGCGGCAAGATGTTGCGGCCAAAATCGTGCGCCGTGTCCTTCATCTTTGCGTCATCGTGCAGATAACGCAACAGAGGTGCCGTTGAAAATACGTAATTGCCCATTGAGGCCAGAACCATGTTGTCGTTGCCCGGCATCGTGGGGGCGTCCGGATTCTTCTCGTGAAATGCCAGGATCCGGCCATTCGGAGCTGTTTCGATGACGCCGAATTCCGATGCCAGAGCCTTCGGGACGGGGATCGCGGCCACGGTAGCCTGAGCGCGCTTCTGCTCGTGAAACTCGATCATGGCGCGAATGTTCATGCGGTAAATGTGGTCGGCGCCAAAGACGGCGACCAGATGGGGATCGGATTGTTCGATCAGGTTGACATTCTGGTAGATTGCATCGGCTGTGCCCTTGTACCACGACTCGCCAGGTGACCGCATCTGGGCCGGGACTGGGATGATGAAGTGGTTCTTGAGCAAGCCCGAGAACTCCCAGCCGTCACGCAGGTGCTGCAATAGCGACTGGGACTTGAACTGGATCAGGACATACACGGAATAAATGCCGGAATTGATGAGATTGGACAGGACGAAATCGACGATCCGGTACTGCCCTCCAAACGGGACTGCGGGCTTGGCTCGCTCCTTGGTCAGGGGATAGAGGCGGGTTCCTTTCCCGCCGGCGAGGACGAATGAGAGGACTCTCAGTTGCATATGAAGACGTACCCTTTCCTGCCTGTGCGAAAGATCATACCATCTTCCCCGAGTTCGTCGTGTTCAGTTTCGATGACGGTACCAAAGGGACTTGATGGGCTTCAAAGGGTGTGATATCAATAGGTCAGAAGATCGTCAACCGTGTACCGGGCCGAAAGGTCCGGGCCAGCCGGAGTCAGGAGCCCCCACTTGGAGTCGCCCAATCGCAGATTGATTCGTCCGCCTCTTGCCCAGGCGGTCAAGGAAGCCAGTGGAGTCCGTAGTCCGCGCTCAACCGCCGCGCCTGCCAAGTTGACCAAACCGAAACAGTCGCCGCCCGATACCACAAACGCTGAGAATTTTTACTACATCAAGCAGATGCAGTCCAAGACGCCCATGGTCGTCGTACTGCTTGATGGCGAGGAACTCCACGGCGTGATCGAGTGGTACGACAAACTCTGCCTCAAACTGACTCGCGAGGACGGTCCCAACCTGCTCGTTTACAAGTCTTACATCAAGTACTTGTACAAGGCCTGAGCCTGACAAGCCACGAACTTTTTGCTAATCCATACGTTTAGGTGTATGTAAGAACATACAACACCCGAATGCGGAGGGCTGTGCCTTGACCGGGGTTGTGGAGGATGCATGAAGAAGGTGATCTTGTATGGCGGCCTCGGAGCCGTCGCGGCGGTTGGCTGCGGAATTGCGATTCTGGCCCTGAAGGGACCTCAAGCGCGGACGGCGCTCGAGATCAAAGTCGCGATGACGCCGGAACGGATTGAGCGGGGTCGGTATCTGTTCGAAACCGTGGCGCATTGCGACGGCTGCCACTCGCCGAGGGACTGGTCCAAATACACTGCCCCAGTGATTGTGGAGAGCCGGGCGTCGGGCGTGGCGTTTCCGGCGGAACTAGGCTTGCCGGGTGCCGTCGTAGCGCCTAACCTGACCCCGGACCGGGACACCGGCCTCGGCGGGTGGACCGACGGAGAGAAGATCCGCGCCATCCGCGAAGGGGTCGACAAGGATGGCAGGGCGTTGTTCCCCTTCATGCCATATCAGTCCTACGCGAAGATGAGTAACGAAGATGTCGAGTCGATTGTCGCCTTCATGAACACACTGAAGCCGGTCCGGAACAGTCTGCCGTTGACCAAGCTGGACTTCCCCGTCAGCCTTATGATCAAGTTCGCGCCGCAGCCCGTAAGGGACAAGGTCGCAGCGCCAGACCGCAACGACAAACTGGCGTACGGCCGCTACCTGGTGACCATCGGCGATTGTGCCGGCTGCCACTCGCCGAAGGAGCGCGGCAAGGAAATCGAGGGCAAGCATTTGGCCGGCGGGATGGAGTTTGCTCTTGGCGGGTTCCTGGTCCGCAGCGCGAACATCACTCCGGACGAAGAGACCGGGATCGGCAGATGGAGCGAGGAACGATTTCTGGCCAGGTTCAAGGGAAACGCTGGCATGACGCCCGAGTCGGTGCCCAGGGCGAACCAGGCAAGCTTCACGCTGATGGGCTGGATGGATTACTCAAAGCTGGATGAAGCCGACATCCGAGCGATCTACGCCCACTTGCGCACATTGGCGCCGGTACACAATCCGGTCGAAACACATCCTCCGGTGGCGAACTAGCTCCGGCGATCTTGCGAGTCCGAGTACAATGAAAGGGTCGGGGCGTGGCGCAGCCCGGTAGCGCATCTGCTTTGGGAGCAGAGGGTCGTCAGTTCGAATCTGACCGCCCCGACCAATTCCCTCAACAGCCTGGCTCTACTCCAGGGCCCATTATCTTGACGGCAGCGCTCGCAACGGCACACCATCTCGGCCGCTCAAACCGGCAGCACAGGAACTCTCGTGAAATGTCCGGGCTAACAACAGAGTCCCTGCCAGTCGCTTGATCATATCTACACCTCAGACCCGCGATGTACGCGATGAAGGTATACTTCACCCGGCGTTTTCATCACAACCTCCCGGCCAGCCACGAATATGCATCCAGCCACTTGCGCTGGGGGAGTTCCACCATCCCTCCATCTCATCGAGCCACTCCAGCGCCAACGGGTCGCGAGCGGGCAAACGCTAAACTGGAAGCGATGCGAATCCTGTCAGACCGGGCGTCGGTCCTGGTGGGTATCAAGTCGTTGCATTCGGCAGTGTGGCTCTTCTTTGCCGGGTGCATCGTACTGATTCCTCTCGCCGGCGCGATTGGCCGGTTTCTGTGGGCGGGGGTGCTATCTGGCCTGGTGCTGCTGGAATGCGTGGTCCTGGCCCTGAATCGAGGGAGGTGCCCACTGACGGATGTGGCCGCCCGCTACACAGATGAGCGCGCCGCAAACTTCGACATCTACCTGCCCGAGTGGTTGGCCCGGTATAACAAGGAGATCTTCGGGGTGATCTTCGTCCTCGGAGAAGTATTTGTGGTCTGGCGGTGGTTTGCTGCCTGATCGATGGACTCTGAATCGGCACAGGAATCCAACGTGACTGTTTGATGGCCGCAGGACCAGCAAGGCGCTGTGCTCACGCGGGCGGGCATCATCGACTGACTCACCCGCTACGCCGGCAGGTAGCGTTTCGGCTGCCGCTACGAACATGGCCTTGTGTTCCCGGTATCGTCCCGGCATCCAGCGCGTGCACGCACTCGAAGCCCCGCCTTGCGAAGACGCTGTTTCGCTATTACCCTCGAAGGAGAACGGAGAACCAAAATCTGCCTTGCGCGGCCACATGCCACCACCACCGTTTTGTTTCGTCGCCGCTTTCCTACTGGGCGTGATGCTGCACCACTGGATCCCCTTGGGGGGTCCTCTCCCAAGCCTGCTTGTCTACCTTGCCTGGTTCCTTCTGGTCTTCTCGGCGTTGCTGGCCGGATCGGCATTCGCCTCGCTCCTCCGTGTCCGGACCACGATTCGCCCCGACCACCCGCCCACGGCACTCGTCTCCACAGGTCCATACCGCTTCACACGCAACCCGATGTACCTGTCCCTCGTCCTCCTCCATTTGGGACTCGCCCTCCAGTTTCAGATGGTCTGGCCCGTCCTGCTCCTCCCCTTCGCCGTCTGGATCGTGCACGTTCGGAACATCCCCAAGGAAGAAGAGCAACTCCGGCAGCACTTCGCCGAGGACTACACCCGCTATTGCGGGCAAGTCC
>CAZSBK010000152.1:0-8841 GCA_964604945.1 uncultured Candidatus Solibacter sp. | reverse complement strand
AGTTGGACATGGAAGTTCAACATCACGACGAGACCGTGCCGGTCGCCTCGCTCACTACTGTTGCCGACGCTCTGCCTGGCTTGGGCATCGTCGCCGCGGTGCTTGGCGTCGTCATAACGATGGGTTCGCTCGGCGGGCCACCGGAGGAGATCGGACACAAAGTGGCAGCGGCGTTGGTGGGCACCTTCCTTGGTATCTTGTTGTGCTACGGCTTTCTGGGACCGATTGCTTCTGCCATGTCCAAGCAAGCCGACGATCGCCATGAGTACATGCAGTTCCTGCGGCTCGGAGTCCTCGGATTTCTGAAGGGCATGGCGCCCTCGCTTTCGGTCGAGTTCGCCAGGCGCGGAATCCCCACGCACGTCAGGCCGTCGTTCAAGGAAGCTGAAGCCACCATCAAGGGCGGGGCGAAACCGGCCTAGGAGCGAGTTATGGGGAGCAGTCCAAGCAGCCAACCGCCAATCATCGTCATCAGGAAGAAGGGCGGCCACGCAGGTCACCATGGCGGGGCCTGGAAGGTGGCCTACGCCGACTTCGTCACGGCCATGATGGCGTTGTTCATCGTCCTTTGGCTTTTGGCATCGAGCGAAGAAGTGCAGAAGGCGGTCGGCGGCTATTTTCAGGACCCTACTGGTTCGGGAAGGATGCAGGGCTCCACGAATGCCGGCGTCGGGGACGCACTTTCGGTCACCAGGGACGATATGGCGAAACTGCAGGAAAAGTTGGCCAGCGCCATGCGCGAGATGCCCGAAATGAAGGCGCTCGAAAAGAACGTCCAGATGACCATCACGTCAGAGGGGCTCCGGATCGAATTGCTCGAAAAGGAAGGCGGACTGTGGTTCGAGAGCGGCAGTTCGGCGCTCAGCGCGAACGGGCGTGAGATGGTGTCAATGCTGGGCAAACAGCTTCATGAGATCCCGAACAAGTTGGTGATCGAAGGCCACACCGACGCCAAACCCTATGC
Organism: uncultured Candidatus Solibacter sp.; assembly: GCA_964604945.1. GTDB lineage: Bacteria > Acidobacteriota > Terriglobia > Bryobacterales > Bryobacteraceae > PNKE01. Next base: position 7,877 of record CAZSBK010000152.1, on the reverse strand, counting down.
TTCCGTCAATGGCTATACCAACTGGGAGTTATCCACCGAACGGGCCAATATGGCGCGAAGGCTCCTGGTGGATGCCGGGGTCCTGCCGGGCAATATCGCCCAGGTGCGCGGTTTCGCTGACGTTCAGTTGAGAAACAAACTGGATCCGTTCGACCCCACCAACCGGAGGATCACCGTCATCGTGCAGTATCGTGACGTGCCACGCAAGCCAGGCGGCGACTCAAAGAAATCGGGCGGGGTACGCGAGGGCGGCGGCGGTGGCCCCAGCGGAGCAGGGGAGAAACAACCGGCCCCAGCCAGTCCTGACTGAGGCTCGATACGGCGCCGAGGCGACTCGCTAAGCCTGCCTCCACTGCTGTTAAATGAGAGGAGTATGCCCATCGAGTCACATCCCGCACTGAGTGCTGAAAGAGAGCAACTTCGAACCCGTTACAGACTCAGGCCATTGGCCGAAGCCGAGATCGGATTGCCGTTGGCACGAATTCCGGAAGGGGCTTATGGATTCACGACCTCGGCTGCCACCTCTGAGATTGCCGTCTTCCGCGAGCCGGTCTTCCGCTCCTTTGAAGTCCACAGGTTGCCTGGTGGTGTCGTCCAGTTCATCGGATATGTGACCCAGCAGGACCATCTTGCTCTCACTGCTGGAACCGAGCCGGTGACCATCAATCTGTACCCGGATCCTGTAGAAACGGCTTCGAATCTGGTCGCAGTGCCGGTGTCACGAATCGACCGCAAACGCCCCCCTTTGCGTGATGCCGGCAGCCCCATGCCGATTGAAATTGCGCCGGAGTCCTAATCCGCGCTTGCGGTGGGCCCCGGCGGCGCCGCCCTGCGTTCCGGATCTGGGCTGAGCAGATCGCCGAGCAGAAGTGCGGCGGTGGCGATATTGGTCCGGGCTGTGGTGGACAGCGGCCGGCCCAGGCCAAAATCCACACCTGGGATTCTCAACAGCCAGGCCTCTCCGTTGAAGCCGAACAGTCGGCGGGCCACGGCGATCAGGTCTCCGGGCCGCAATGAGTGTGTGAGAAGGGCTGGGCAGGAGGCAACACCGGGCACTGCTTCGAGTGACGGCTGCCCTCCACGGTAGTCAGCGTCGGCAATGATCACCCGGTTCGCCCTGGAAACGGTCTCGGCCATCTCGGGCGTCAGTTCCATGGTCTCGGTCACCGACCACGCGCCGCGTCCGATCACTCTGCAAAGTTCGGCCGCCGCCCCATCGTCCCCGCGTTCGGGATTCCCAACAGCGATAATCAGCGTCATGCCGTGATCCCGAGCCGGAGCAACTCTCCCTTCAGCCTCCTCGGACTCACCCATCGCAGGATCTGTCCATCCTCGACCATTGCCGGCGCCGCCGCGCAATGCCCGATGCAGTCCTTCGATTCGGCGATGCGCACATCCACGCCTTCCACTTTCTGGGCGTCCTTCAAGTAATCCAGCAGATCCTTTGACCCGGCGCACCGGCAATGATCGCCGCCGCACACCACGAAGACGTGCTTGTCGCGTTTCGTGTAGACAACATTCTCACTGCATCGGCACCGTCTCATCTTTCGCTCTCCTGGCCCGAGGAACCGGCGCGACCCGCTCGCGGCTCATAGATGCAGAACGGCTCCTCTTCCATATAGTTGCCTGTGATGCCGAAAGCTCTCGCCCGGCATCCCATGCAAACCTGTTTGAACTCACAGCATCCACACTTGCCTTCCAACTGCGACAGGTCGCGGAGTTCCGCGAACAGCGGAGATCTCTCCCAGACTTCCGCGAACGATTGCTGCCGCAGGTCGCCGGCCTCCACTGGAAGATAGCCGCATGCCTGTACGGCCCCTTTGTGCGAAATGAAGCAGACGCCCGATCCGGCCAGGCAACCCCGCGTCATCTGGTTCAGCGCCGTCGGATCCTGGGCGCCGGGGTGGTGAGAATGCCTGGGATGGGGCATCATCTCCGCCACTTCGCGGCCGGCGCGCCGGTCCTCTGCCCGCCGTTGGCGCGCGATACGGTAGTAGTGCGGGGCGCATGTCGCTTTCAGTTCCATGCCTGAGTCGATGCTCCGGTCGTAGAACCAGTTCAGAATCTCCTCGGCCTCGGCCGCTCCGACCGACTGGTCCTCGGCGATCGTCAACCCACAGCCGACAGGAACCAGTAGGAATAGGTGAAAAGCGTCTACTTTCAATCTCTTGGCCAGTTCGATCGTCTCCGGCAACTGGTGCGCGTTGTGCTTTGAGACCGTCGTGTTGATCTGCGTCGAGATACCCAGATCCTGCAAGTGTCCGATCCCCCGGATCGCCGATTCAAACGCGCCATCGTGTCCGCGGAATGCGTCGTGCGTGTTCTTGTCCGCGCCATCCAGGCTGATGGAAACGCGGACGATCCCAGACTCCTTGATGCGCGCGGCCATCGCCTCATCGATCAATGTGCCGTTCGTGGCCAATGCCACCCTCAACCCCTTGGAGACGGCGTGGCTCGCAATTTCAAAAACATCACGCCGCCAGAGCGGCTCGCCGCCACTCAGTACGAGGATCAGTGGGGCATATGACGCAATCTGATCGACGATCTGCAGGCATTCAGCGGTTGTCAGGTCGTCCGGACTCATCAGTTCCGTGGCCGACGCGCGGCAATGGATACAACTGAGATTACAGCCGGTTGTGAGTTCCCAGAACACGAGCCGAGGGCGGTAGCCGGGTTGGGCGCCCGTTAGGTTCATGTTTATCAACCGTGCAATCCGCACGCCAAAGTCCAGGGCTGCTAAGTCCCTGATTTGCCATGCCGGCGCGGCTTCCCAAAGGGGCATTTCGCCCAGGCACCTGCCGTCCGGGTATGCAGACTATCCAAAGATAGGATACTTTGCACTACAATGTGTTCACAGAAGTAAACAAATTGATCTATAGTCACATTAATTAGGGGGTGCCCAAGCAACTGGGCTCAGCAACCGCTATTGCCGCTCTTCCAAGAGGCCGAGAATTCGGCTGACGAGCGACATCGCGCAATTCGCGATTCTGTGATCGCGGCGATGTGGTCTTCGCCGGCCATCGCACAGCCTGGCCATCAGGAGTTGAATAGGCTGAACAGAACAGTCACCGAGGAATGTTACAAATTGCACAAACTCCGCTCGGCAGAATGGCAGTAGTCGGGTCAGCACGGCACCAGCATCCGCGCCCGTAAACCTGATGAAACGCGTCAGTATGGCGCTGCATCAGTTATAGTACTGTGGTTTGTTGAGTAGGTTAGTCGCTCACCTGGCGAGGCTTTAGCTTGATCTTTCACTCGAAACAGCTACCCGTCTAAACACTCGTGCCTTGACGGGCCGGTGTGTGGCCTTTGAGAAGGGTACGGCTGCTCAACGTATCACGCTGAGACCAAACGAAAGGGGTCTATATGAAACGCACCCTGCATTTGCTTGCGTTTACAGTCCTGTTTGCGTCCTGCGCACTGGCGCAGTTGACGCGTGGCTATATCTCCGGAACCCTCACGGACGCCTCTGGCGCGGTCGTCGCCGGCGCCGCCGTCAAGATCGTGAATGCCGGAACGAACATCGAACGTTCGCTGAACACCAACGAAGTCGGCGTCTACCGGTTTGCTGCCGTGGAACCGGGCAACTACACCGTCGAATTCGCCAAATCGGGCTTTGAAACCAAGCGCGTCGGCCCGATTACGGTCGGTGCGGCACAGGAAGTCGTTGCAAACGAGGTTCTTACCGTCGGCGCCACGGCAACCACCGTTGAAGTAGTGGCTGCGGCCGCCGGCGTCGAACTCGCCAAGGCGACCGCCACCGTCGACCGCAAACTCGACATGAAAGTGATCGAGAACATGCCGCTCACTAGCGGCGCCCGTGACGTCAACAACATGGCGTTGCTTGCTCCCACCGCCGCCCGTGGACCCGGTTCCACCGGCATCTCCGCCAACGGCCAGCGAGCTCGCAACAACAATTTCATGATCGACGGCGTCGATAATAACGATCCGTCGGTCACCATCGCCAATGCCCGCGTCATACCTGAGTCGGTTGCCGAATTTCAGGTCCAGACCTCGGCCTATTCCGCCGAGTTCGGCCGGAACTCCGGCGCCCAGATCATGGTGACCACCAAGAGCGGAACCAACGAGTTCCACGGCGAAGCTTTCGATTACTACAACGCCAACTGGATGACTCCGGTCAGCCTGGTCAACAAGCGCGCCGGCGTCACGGAGACGCCCCGCTTCAACCAGAACCAGGCCGGCGGCGCCATCGGCGGCCCGGTGATCAAGAACAGGACCTTCTTCTTCGGATTGATCGAGAGCAATCGCCGGCGTGAAGCGCCCGATTCCCGCAACTCCTCGTCCGCCACTGTGCCCACCCAGGAAGGCTATCAGATGCTGCAAAGCCTGGCCCTGCCCGACGGCACCACTGCCGCCGGCCGCTCGGCCGCTCTGAATGGCCTCAAGTTCCTGGAAACGATCTACCCGAAGGTGGCTCAGTATTCGAACCTCCGCACTACCACCGTCAATGGCGTGGCGATTCCGATCGGCACCATCAATATCCCGCTGGCCAATCCGTATGACTTCTGGTACGGCACCGGCCGCGTCGATCACATGTTGTCCGAAAAGGATTACATCAGCTACCGCATCCAGGCCGACCACAGAACCCAACCGGATGTGGTCAGCAACCTCCAGTTCGGCAACCTCTTCAGCGGCGCTCAGCAGATCTTCAGGCAGAACCATGCCGGAAGCTGGACCCGAACCGTCAAGCCGACCTGGGTCAACGAATTCCGCTTCGGCTATGTCCGGGGATTCCTCGACTTCCCGGAGAACGACTCGACGACGCCGACTTCCGGTATCACCGGCTTCTTCACCATCGGCGGCTCCTCCAGCTTCCCGCAAGGCCGCATCCAGAACTCCTTTCAGTTCCAGGATGTGAGCACCATCCAGATCAACCGGCATTCGCTCAAGATGGGTGCCGATGTCCGCTGGAACAAGCTGTTTAACAACGCCGCCTTCAATTCGAAGGGTTCATTCACCTTCGACAACTTCCAGGACTACATCAATAACAAGGCCGCGTCGTTCACCCAGGCCCTCAATACGGCCACCTTCGACGCCCGCCAGTGGAACACCTACCTCTTCTTCCAGGACGACTGGAAGCTGACCAGGGACCTTACTCTCAACCTCGGCATGAGGTATGAGTACAACACCGTGCCCTTTGGCTTCTTCGGCGCGACCGACGAAGCGGTTGCCGCCGTCGGCGTTCCGCGCCCCACCAAGACCGACACTAATAACTGGGCTCCGCGGGCCGGTTTCGCCTACAGCCCCTCCACCACGGATGGCTTCCTTGGCAAACTCCTCGGAGGCGGCAAGACGGTTTTCCGCGGCGGCTTCGGCATCGGCTACGACGTGTTGTTCTACAACATCCTCACCGTGAACGCCTCGAACTATCCCCGGGTCGTCACTGGCCAGGTCGACCGCACGGCGCTCGCCAATGTTTGGCCCACGCTGCTGCCCACGTCGGCCACGCCCACGCTGAACCGTTATGCAACGTTCGTCAACAGCCCGGAGGACATGCAGAACCCGACGGTTCGCTACTACAGCTTCTCCATCCAGCGGCAGCTCCTGAACAACTACATCTTCGAGGCCGGCTACACCGGCTCGTCGAGCTACGGCGGCATCCGTCAGGGCGAAATCAACCCTGGCACCCTCACTGCCGCACAGGTCGCCACCGTTCTTTCCACAAAGAGTGCGTCGTCGATTCCTGGCCTCACGCCTTCCACGGCTTTCCCCGTTTCGCGCCGCCAGAACCCTGACTGGGGTTCGCGCGTCTCCATCGAGTCCACCGCCAAATCGCGTTACGACGCGATGTTCCTGAAACTCGATAAGCGCTATTCGAGCGGCCTCACCATCGGCGGCAACTACACTTGGAGCGCTAACTTCTCGGATAACGACGAATCGCTCGGCGTCGGCGACATCACCAACTCGAGCCCGCAGGTTCCGCAGGACTACAAGAACTACCGGAATGAGTGGTCACGCTCGGTCTTCGACCGTCCGCACCGCGTGGCGGCTTACTGGAACTACGAAATCCCGTTTACCTCCGCCTCCTGGGCGCAAAACGCCCTTGGCAAGGCCGTCATGAAGGGCTGGCAGTTCTCCGGCCAGACCGACTACCAGTCCGGTCAGCCTTTCACCATCCGCACCGGCGTTGACACCGGAGGCACGGGCACCTCTGCTCCCCACCGCCCTGACTACAACCCCGGCGGAACCATCACTCTCGATCCCGTGACCGGCAACTACCGCACCTTCATTACCCCCATCAACGGCACCGGCATCGTCACCACCGCCCTTACCGCCAGTGGTTCGCCTTTGGCTAACTCGAAAGTGGGCGGCGGGAACCTCGGCCGCAACACCTTCCGCGGCCCCGGCTTCCGTAACTGGAGCCTGAGCACGTTGAAGCAGTTCGAAATCACCGAGCGCTGGAAGGTCCAACTCCGCGCCGACTGGATCAACGCCTTCAATATGCGCAACTTCGGCAACCCCACTGCCCTCATGAGCAGCCCCAACTTCGGTGTCAACACCTCCGATCCTGGCGGCCGCGGCATGTTGGTCAGCGCAAAGATCCGCTTCTAACCCGGCCCGGCCGGATCAACCTCGGGGCGGCGGCGAATGCTGCCGCCCTTCGTCTTTTCGCTCGCCTTTCTCCCATAATGGAATCAGTGGCCGAGCCCATCCTCAAAGCCGAATCTCTCAGCAAGACCTACCGCTCCGGCGATAACCCGTTCACCGTCTTTTCCGGCATCAACCTCGCCATCCAACCCGGCGAGCGCGTCGCTCTGGTCGGCGCGTCCGGCGCCGGCAAATCCACGCTCCTGCATCTGCTCGGCCTGCTTGATTCCCCCACCTCCGGACAAGTCTGGTATCGTGGCCGGCCCCTCATTGGCCGCTCGCCCGACGAAATCGCCGAATGGCGCAACCGCCACATCGGCTTCGTCTGGCAAATGAACACCCTGTTGCCGGAGTTCACTGCTCTGGAAAACGTCATGATGCCGCTCCTGGTCCGCGGTGCAGACAAGAAAGACGCCGCGGTCGCGGCCGCTCTGCAATTGGAACGCGTCGGCCTCGCCGGCCGCGGCCATCACCTCTCGGGCGAACTGTCCGGCGGTGAACAGCAGCGCGCCGTCCTCGCGCGCGCCCTCGTGGGCAATCCTTCCCTGCTGCTCGCCGACGAGCCCACTGGCAACCTCGACGAACGCACCGGATTGAAAGTGATCGAACTCTTAGAACGGTTGCACCAGGACTTTTCGCTCACTTCCGTCTATGTCACGCACAATCCGGCATTCGCCGCCAGGGCCTCGCGCATCTTAGAATTAAGAGAGGGCGCGTTGCACTAGAACGCGCAGCTACTCGGAGTCCGGGTGCACCGTTTCGCGCCGGGCTTCTGCATAGGCGCGCTGCTGCTCGCGCGTGGGGTCTTTTAGCCGGATCGGATGATGGATGCCACAAACCCTCCAGCTTTGAGGCAAACCAGGGGAGTTCACTCAGCCGGAAAACGGATCAGACCGGTTGGGGAAAGAGAGAGGCGCAAAGGCAGATGTTTGAACGATACACCGAGAAGGCCCGCAGGGTCATCTTCTTTGCCCGTTACGAGGCCAGCCAGTTCGGCTCGCCTTATATCGAAACCGAACACCTTCTGCTGGGGCTGAATCGGGAAGACAAGGCCCTGGCCAACCGATTCCTGCGTTCCCAGGCCAATGTCGATTCCATCCGCAAGCAGATCGAAGCCCAAGCCACGGTTAGGGAGAAGGTCTCCACTTCGGTCGACCTGCCGCTCAGCCATGAATGCAAGCGTGTGCTCGCCTACGCCGCCGAAGAGGCCGAACGCCTGACGCACAAGCACATCGGCACGGAACACCTGCTGCTCGGTCTGTTGCGCG
>CAZSBK010000151.1:0-8854 GCA_964604945.1 uncultured Candidatus Solibacter sp. | reverse complement strand
GTGCCCTTCCACGCCCCGCCTTTGCCGTCCGTCGCCTGATAAATCGTGACTTTGTGCCCCTTGCCCCGAAAGCCGCAGACAATCTCATCGCGCCCGTCGCCGTCCAGATCGCCTACCGCCAAGCCATGACCGTTGATCATGGCGTTTTCGAGGACCACCCGCTTCCAGGTCTTGCCCTCGGGCACATAGACCACCAGTTGATTGCCGTGCCAGGGTTCGATCGCCGCCAGGTAGCGCCGCTTCCCAAGTCTGCCGAGCCGCACCTCGCTGCTGCCGCACTGTGGGCACGCCCTCTCGTCGCCCTTCGAAATCTGTGTGACTTTCAGTGCGCCGCCCCGGCCGCGTTCGATTCGATGCAGCCCCAGAAAACTCGCCGCCAGCAGTTGTTCACGCCGTCCGCTGTCCCAGCGCACCGGCACGATTGCATGGAGAATCCCATGCAACTTGCCGTAGAGCAACTCGCGCTTCCAAACGTCCGGCTGATAGCTGTAGATTGGCACGTCGTCGTCATATAGCGGCGCACGAGCCTTCATGCCGACCATCGGCCCCAGAAGCAGCACTCGCTTGCCCTTGCCTTCGAAGTCGATGAACCGGACGCGGTGAGCCGTCGGAACACGGTCGATCTCGGTCATCGTCCAGGGCTTCGTGACATCGGCGCCGGACTTGAGCAGAGCCACATTGCCAACGCTGCGTTCGGGGTTGGTTTCGAAATGATAAACCAGCACGACCTCGGGCTTGCCATCGCCGTCGACATCGCAGGCGTCGGCGTTCAACTGACGCGGCACATCGACCGCCATGATATGGCGTTGCCACCTGGGATTCTCGTACCAGGCCAACTCCGACGCGCGTTCGTCGATGGCGATGAGATCCTTCCTGCCGTCGGCGTTCAGGTCCACTGAGAGCAACTGATAGCCGAACTTCAAATCCCGGGCTACGATGATCTCCCGGAACCGGGGCAATTCGCCCGCAAACGCGCAGGGCATCAGTGCGAACAGGAGGAGCTTCTTCATTTGGTTGTCTGCTGTTCCAAGCTTACAGCCCGGAATGTGGCTTTGCGGCAGGAGGCAGGTGAGGTTCTATTGCCGGGCAGCGCCGGGGCGGCGGCGGCACCCGGCCTGCGGAGAGCAGCCGATTTGGCGTGTGCGGTCAGGCCCGTCTCCGGACGACCTTGCTTGATCTGTCTGTTTCTGATACAACACAGACCGGCCCCGCAGCCGTACGTAATCGAAAGTGAACGGAGGATCCTATGCCAGTTTTTCGAAGCGCCCTTTTTGCTTCCGTGCTGATTCTGCTCCTGGGGTTCGTCATCCCGATTCAATGTCAGACGGCTCAGCCCGAAATGACGACTCTCAAGTCAGCATTCATTCCAGGCGACAAGACGATCTTCTATGACGATTTCACCGACATGACCGCCGACGAGCCGCCGCCTCACTTCAAGGTGCGGGGTGCCGCGCCGGAACTGCAGGCAGCGGGGGAGATCCGCCAGCTCAAGATCAGCAAAAACGGAACGTTGACCCCAAACCTCACATCTTTGCCGAAGAACTTCACTTATGAGGCAGAGATAGTCTTCGACACAAAAATGCGGGAGGCGACCAACCTGATCCTGTGGGCTGGCAACAAGCAGATCCTCCAGTTCAACACCTCAGCCATGGCCACCACTGCCGACATGATCGTCTCGCTCAGGTCCCCGTTCCAGGAACTCGGCCGGATACGGGTGAATGCCAACTGGGCGCAACCAGCTAAGATTGCCCTTTGGGTTCAGAACGGCCGCCTAAGAGCGTTTCTCAACGGTGAGAAACTGCTGGACTTCAACCAGGTTGAAATGCCAGTCATCGACAAGGTTGAGTTGGACCACGGATTCAACGGTGCGAACCAGTACATGGCATACCGCCTGGTCCGGTTCGCAGAATCCACGCCAGATTTCAGCCAGGTCATCTCGTCGTCCGGGCGTTTCGTCACCCACGGCATCCTCTTCGACACAGGCAGCGATCGCTTGAAGCCCGAATCGGCGCCCGTGATTCAATCCATTGCCAAGGGCCTTGAGACGAATCCGAATCTGCGCCTTCTGATTGAAGGCCACACCGATTCAGTCGGCAACGCAGCCGCAAACCTCGACCTATCCCGCCGCCGCGCGGAGGCCGTCAAGGCCGTTCTGGCCGCCCAATTCAAAGTCGATGCCACACGCCTGACCACGGCCGGTCTCGGCGCGACCAAGCCAATCGACACGAACGACACGCCCCAGGGCCGTGCCCAAAACCGGCGCGTCGAACTCGTCAAGAAGTAGGCCTGCTTCATCCGGAACGGTGAACGCCTGGCCCTACAGCCAGGCGTTCAACCCTTCGTGTCTTACCTTCCACCCGTCCTTCGGGAAACCGCCCCACGCGGCCGCCATCATTGCCACGGCCGCCAGCAATCCGCCGTTTCCCGGCAGGTACAGCGGCAGGTTTGGCCTCTGATAGTTGTGTCCATTCGGCAGCCACTCGTTTTTAGGCGAGTCGATGAAAAGCGCGTCGATGGCCAGCTTGGGTTCGCCGAGTTTGGCCGCCGTCATGGCGGTCATCGGGAAGTCCCAGCCCCAGGTGTCCGGCCACTGCCAGTCCCGCATCACCTTTTTGAGCGTCCGCCGCATCGTCTCCTTGTCCACGCCCTGGCCATCGAGCACTCCGAACGCCCCCAGCATCGACGGATGGTCCCGGTTGCGCTCAGTGAACGTCTGTGGGCAGTTCTCATGGGCAAGGTACAGACCGTCGTTCACCGGCAGCGCCGACAGCCGTTTTCGCACGTCCTCCCATTTCGCGTCAGGCTCAAGGCCGGCCCGCCGAGCCCACTGTTGCGCCACCCCGAGCATCTGCTTCCACTGCGACAACTCGAACGTTGGGTTCCATGTCACCCGTGGCGGATGATTCTCCTGCGCCGGAATCAAAGGCGGGCCAAGCACATACCGCCCATCCCGCTCCACCGCAAAGTCGGTCATGAACTCGGCCGACTTGATAACGATTCCGGCATACCTTTCAGCCGTCGCCCGGTCAGGATGCGCGCGATAGCACAGCTCCGCCAGGGCGATCGGGTGCGGCTGCTGCCAGATCAGCATTTCGCCGACGTTCGACGGGCTGTCGCGCCCGCTCGGGTCGGTCATCTTGGGCCATCGTGCTCCCTTGTAGCCCTGCCTGCGCGCCTTTTCCTCGGCCACCGGCAAGATCCGTTCGTACCACGCTATGCTGCGTTCGAGCAGCGACGTCCGGCCCCACAGCGCGAAGTGCGCCGCATGCCACCAGTGCATCTCCAGGTGAAACTTGCCGTACCAACTGTTGCAGGTCAGCCCGGTCTCTTGCGGCGGCGCCGAGCCGGAACACTGGATCGCCGTCAAGTACTGCGACAGAACAATCCGCCGCTCAAGCTCGGCGGCGCGCGAATCCGTACTTCCGGAGAGGTCTACCGCTCCGCCCGTTGACCAGAACCGCGCCCAGTGCCTCTCGCTCGCAGCCTTGCACGACTGTGCCGTCAACGGCTGCGCCTCCGCCTTGCCTTGCCTGAACTCGCAAACGAACTCGAGCCGTTTGCCGGACAGCGCGATCCTGTGGGTGCCGGCCGCTTCGGCCCGCGCATCGCCGGTCCAAGTCAGACAGACCGGGTAAGTGACCCAATCCATCCGCCGCTCCAGCAGCATCATGCGCGCACCGCGGCTCGTTACGGTCGTCTTATGCGCAGCCGGTTTCGACCAGTCCGACGCGTTCATCTCCGGAGACGCGTATGGGAAATCCAGGACCACCCGAAGCCGCCCCGCATCCACCAGTGCCGATTCGACCACGGCCGCCACGGCATCGCGCTCAGGATGGCAGCAGGTCAGAACCGTCACCGCCGTCCCATCGAGTTCGAACCTGCTTCGGATCGTACCTGTCCACAGGTCGAGTTCCTGATCGACCTCTGCAATGGAGGCCGCCTCGATCGCCTTGCCGTCGAGTTCGAGTCCGATCCTGCCCAGATTCAGCCTGTGCGGATTCTCCCTCAGCCAGTTGAACAGCCGCTCTTGCCCTTTGGCGCTGGTGGCATAGCCCACCGGCCGGCCATAAGTGTCGAACATCTCCATCCGCAGATCGGAGGCCGGCGAGCCGTCAGGGAAGGGAAAACTGTGCCACCCCCATTGCGACTGCGTGCACAATGGCATCGCCTTGTCGTATACACCGGCAATTGACTGCAATCCCGTCACGTCCACAGTGAAAGCGAACTCGCCATTGCCCACTGACAACGGCGACCTTGGGTTGACCGCCCTCTGCACCGGGTTGTGCCGCAGTACGAGCGCCCTTCTCTCCAATCCCGACTCTCCTGACGCTCCCCAGAGCGCCCCGGCGGTCGCCGGCGCCGCCACAAAACTGCGTCGCGTGATCTGGCTGCCCATGCTTGCTCCTTGCCGGTCGGAAGTGCTCCTCTGCTGTGAAGGGAGCTCTTCGTCTGAAGCTAACCTATCGCAATCTCGAACCTCGTTCCAGCGCCTTCCTGCGACGCGCGAGTGTTCTGGAGCATGGCCTGATCATCGGCTCGACTGCCATTCGCCCTCGGGCATCCGGGTTGCGGTTCCTTTCGGCGGCACCCTAATTCTGACGGGGAACACGCGAGGTCGAGTGTCTGTCCAGGCCAACGCAAAGGGAATTGCCTGTCGTATCCGGAGGTGCGCAGTCGCCCGCAGTGGCATCGAACACAGCGCCGGCCCCGCCCTGTTCGAGCGAGGCCGGCTTTGTTGTACTTGCTTTGCGCTTAGAGTTCTTTCAGCCAGGCTCGTGCAAACTCGATTGCCGCCGCCGTCGGCGCCCGCCCCGCCCGGTAGCAGGCCTTCCACACATCGGTCTTGCTTTGGTAGGCCGGATTGACGAACTTCACCGTCTTCCCCTGCTGCACCGTCTGCGCCGCGAAGTCCACTGTCGAAGCCAGGGCCACGAAGTTGTTCAACTTCACCTTCAACACTGCTCGCAGGTTGTGCTTGTCGAAGTTCGCCTGCTCCTGTTCCTGCTGCGCCCGGTTGCCGCTGGACTCTAAATCCGCCAGGGAGTCCGGACCGCCCATGTCGACGGACTTCAATACTGCGTAGCCTTTCTTGAACTTCTCGGGATCGGATGCGACGAGCGGCTGAAGTGCTTTCGCCCTCGCATACATCTGCTGCGCCTTGGCCGCCGTCTTTGCGTTTCTCGACTTCATTTGTCTCTCCCAGCCGCTCAGGTCCGATTCGAACATCGGCGCCAGTTGAGCAGCGGGGATCTGCATGAGCATCTGTGCCATCTGGGCGGCTGCCTGCTTGGTCGCTTCGTCGATGGCCGCGTCGCCTCCTGCCGTCATCGCCTTGTACTTCTCCTCCGGCGACTGCACCTTGACCCCGTGATCCACCGCCTTGAACTGTTGCTTGATGTATGCCGCATGGGCGTCCATGAACGGCTTCGACATCATCAGCGCCTTCACCGTGGCGCCGATCTCTCTCACCGCCGCCGCGCGGTTCTGCTCGCTCAGGGCCTTGGCCGCGTTGCGCGTCTGTGTGCCGAACCAGGGGATCGTGACTTCGCTCCCATAGTTGCGGACCGCCCGCTCAGCCTGTGCTTGAAGATCGCTTTGCTTGATCCCCAGGCTTCCCATGAATCCCTGCCATGCCATCAACAAAGTGGAGAGGCAGGCGAAGCACGCCAGCGTCAACTTGAGTTTCATTCAGAGTTCCTCCGGATGAAGCCAGCATAGCGGATATTCCCATTTGATTAAAAGACTTGCGGCACAATCACAAACACGAAGAGGCTGCGGACATCCTTGCCCGCAGCCTCCCGCCCGCCCTCTTCCGGCTGCGGTCGCCAACCGCCGCACCAGACGCGTTAGAGTTCCCTCGTCCACGCTCTTGCAAACTCCAGCGCAGCCGCTGTGGGCGCTTTGCCGGCGCGGAAGCATGCCTTCCAGATGTCGCCCTTGCGTTCGTAGGCGGGGTTGACGAACTTCAGATGGCTGCCCCGTTGGACGGTCTGCGCCGCGAAGTCCACCATGGCCGCCTCGGTGATGAAGTCATTCAGCTTCCGCTTCAGCACGACGCGCAGATTGTTCTCATTCCAGTTCTTCTGCTGCATCTCCTGCTTCGACTTGTCCTGGCCGGCGATCAACGCCTCCTCCGTGTCCGGACCGCCCATGTCGATCGACTTCAGCACGGCGTATCCGCGCTTGAACTTTTCCGGATCCGACGTCATCAAAGGTTGCAGCGCCTTGGCCCGCGCGAGCAGGTTCTGCGCCTTCAATCTCTCCTTACCTGTGGCCGACTTCGCCCCCGACGCCCACCCTTCCATGTCCGACGCGAATCCTTCTTTCAGCGACTCCGCTGGCAATATCATGAACATTTGCGCCATCTGGATCGCCGCCTGTTTCGTGGCGTCGTCCAGATACTTCGAAGGGTTGCTGGCGGCTGCCTTTACCGCCTGCTCTTGGTCGGTCACCTTGATCCCGTGGTTCACGGCATCACGGCTCGACTTGAGATACGCGTCGTATGAGTCCATGAACGGCTTCGACATGACCAGCGACTTTATCGACTCGCCGGCCTCCTTCACCGCCGCTGCCTGATCCTGCTCGCTCAGCGCCTTGAATGCCGTCTTCGTATCCCGGCTGATATACGGTAACGTCAGTTTCGAACTGGCGTAATCGCGCGTTGCGCGGTCGATCTGCGACTTCAGGTCGCTGGGATTCATCTTCAATCCCGGAAGCAGGCTGTTCCAGCCCATCAAGGCCGCGGGCAGACACACCACTCCGGCCAGCATCAAAATACGTCTCAATGGATTTCCTCCTCAACCCTCTGGCCAGAGTTGTCATCCGGGCCAATCCGTGGGTCGCAAGATACATGACGGACGAGTCGGCTTTCTGGTTCGGTTGTCTATGTAACAAAACAAGAGCCGCGGCCTTCGACGGCAGCGGCTCGGGTTGGACTGGCTTCGATTTGAGACTAGACGTCGCAGATGGTCATCATCTCGTCGAGTGTCTTCAGCGGATCCACCGTCGTCGGCGAATACTCGTGCGACAGGAAGCCCGTGTACCCGGTATCGACGATTGCCTTGGCGATTGCGCTGTAGTTCAACTCTTGCCCTGAGTCGAACTGGTGGCGCCCCGGATTGCCTGCCGTGTGGAAGTGCCCGATGTACTGGATGTTCTCCCGGATTGTCCGGATGATATCGCCGTCCATGATCTGCATGTGGTAGATGTCATACAGCAGCTTGAACCGCGGCGACCCCACCCGCTTGCAGAGCTCCACGCCCCACTGCGTGTGATCGCACTGATAGTCTTTGTGATCCACCTTCGAATTGAGCAATTCCATGCAAATGTTCACGCCTTCGCTCTCCGCGATCGGCGCAACTTTTTTCAGGATCAGCGCGCAGTTGTCCAACCCCTCCTCGTCCGACTTGCCGCGCCGGTTGCCGGAGAACGTGATCACGCCCTTCACGCCCGCCTTGGCCGCCATCGGAATGTTCGTTTGGAACTGCTTCTCGATCTCCGCGTGCAGCGACTTGTCGTTGCAGGCGTCGGTCAACCGTCCACCACCCGGTGTCATGTTTGGCAATAGGCCGTACTTCGTCACGATCGCCCACTGCGCCGGTTGCACCAGGTCATAGCAATGAGTCCCCAGCCGCGCAGCGTTCCGGCAGCGGTCCTCGAAGCTCATCTCGCGGCCGAACACGCCGCCGCAGACGCCCTGTTTCAGGCGGTTCTTACGCTGCACTTTTTGTTCAGTCTGCGCGGTAACGACGGTCGCCGTCGCCGCCCCGGTCAGGATCAGATCACGTCTTGTCATTGGAATGGGCCTCGCAAGCTATCCTACATGAGAATGGACCCTACAATCACATACCGCACCGGCTACACCATCAGCGTCGAACAGTACCGCGGCCTGCTGAACTCATCCACCCTTGGCGAACGCCGCCCGGTGAACGAACCAGACAAGATCGCCTCCATGCTCCGCCATGCCAACCTGTTGGTCACGGCCTGGGATGGCCCAATCCTGGTGGGCGCTTCGCGCTGTTTCTCCGACTTCGCGAACGTCACCTATTGCGCCGACCTCTGCGTCCATCTCGACTACCAGCACCGCGGTATCGGCAAACAACTCCTTCGCGAAACCCTCGCGTCCGGCGGTTGCCGCATCGTCCTCCTGTCTGCTCCCAAGGCGGTCGACTACTACCCAAAGATCGGCATGGAGCGCCACCCTTCCGCCTGGATCACCACCGATAAGGGCATCCTCTGACATGGGCTTCGCTCTGTGGATACGGGGTGCCGAGGCCTGGGCCATGGGCACGCATGAGTACCGCCCCATGGGTACGGCCGTCATCTCGGCCCAAGGCGTGTTCACCCCACGCGACTTCCACCGCATGCGCTGCGCTCCTCCGCGCTCCGATCCAAGCCTCGCTGGCCTGTTCGCCTCGCTCGGCGAAATGAACGACTACCTCAAATTCCGTATGCGGCCGCGCGTGCGTTCACAGCAACAGCGGATTTTTTTGAGAAAATCCGTAAACTCTTCGATGCCTGAGTTTTAGCCGCCTCTCCGGCCCACCTCCCGAACCCTCGACAGCACAAGTCTCCGCCGCGTCGCCGCTAGAATCGGACCGGGCTGGACTCAATCCAAGCCCTGGGGGACTCGAATGGGACAATCCAGCGACTTCGAATTGGTTGACGGCGTCTATCGCCACTGGGATCGCGGCGATCAGGTGGACCACTACTGCGAGTCCGCTGATCAGACTCTGGCGATCGCTTGGCTCGGCAAGGCAACCTCCCTGGAGGGCATCGAGTCGCTGCCCGCTGGCCTCACCCTCGGCTCCACCTCCTATCGCCAGTTCAACTTCAAACGCGAGATCCCGTTCGG
>CAZSBK010000150.1:0-8998 GCA_964604945.1 uncultured Candidatus Solibacter sp. | reverse complement strand
ATTCCTATCTCTATGTCTGGTATGGCACTGTATCACTACCGCAACCCGCACTCAACAAGGGCACTCCTATCTTTTGCTAGGGATCCCCGCGCCAAAGTCTGCTGCCGCAACGGAGCGGGCGCGGGCCACTCGGAAATCGGAAGTTAAGATACGTATCGAGAATGGCTGGAAGATACGGCAACCAAGGACACCGTCGGATGTACAATCGATGCGGGCCAGATGGCAATACGGAATCCATAGTTAGCGTCTCTG
This sequence comes from uncultured Candidatus Solibacter sp., assembly GCA_964604945.1. Lineage (GTDB taxonomy): Bacteria > Acidobacteriota > Terriglobia > Bryobacterales > Bryobacteraceae > PNKE01. Next base: position 8,746 of record CAZSBK010000150.1, on the reverse strand, counting down.
CGTGGATGGCGCAGCCAACTGAGTCGCGGCCACAAGCCGGACTGCCGGCCACGAGACATGCGGGAGGTACTGATGGGAATGCAGAACAGAACGATGCGACTCGGCCTGGCCGCGCTCACTGTCACCTTTTTTGGCGCGTGGGCCGTATGGGCGCAAACCGCTGTCGATCCGCTCCAGCGAAGTTTCCAGAATCCACCAAATAGCGCTAAGCCGCGCGTTTGGTGGCACTGGATGAGCGGCAACATTACCAAAGCAGGCATCAAGGCCGATTTGGAATGGATGAACCGCGTGGGAATCGGCGGCTTCCAGAACTTTGACGCCGCTATGAATACACCGCAAGTGGTCGAGAAACGCCTAGTCTACATGACGCCGGAGTGGAAGGACGCGTTCAAGTACACCACCACGCTGGCCGACCAGTTGGGACTCGAAATGGCCATCGCCGGCTCGCCCGGATGGAGCGAGAGCGGCGGTCCGTGGGTGCCTCCGTCGCAGGCTATGAAGAAGTTCGTATGGAGCGAGACCCGCGTGGAAGGCGGCAAGCCATTTTCGGGCACGCTGCCCAAGCCGCCATCCACGGTCGGGCCTTATCAAAACGCGGCCAGCGCCCGCGGGGGCATGGGCATGTCGACGTCGACCGTGAAACCGCCCGACCCATACTACGCTGATTCCGCCGTGGTTGCCTTCCGCCTGCCCGACAGCGATCAATCGATGGCGGAGTTGCAGCCGAAGGTCACTTCCAGCGGAGGTTCCTTCAACTTGGCCGCCCTGACCGACGGCGATGTTGCGCAAGCAACCTTGCTGCCTGCAGTTGCCGTAGGTGAGAAAGCGTGGGTCCAGTTCGAATTCGCCAAGCCAGTGACCATCCATGGGTTGACTCTTGGCACTGGCGGAGGCGGCCGAGGGTTCTTCGGACGGTTCAGTTCGGCAGGCAGTGGCCAGGCCCTGGAAAGCAGCGACGACGGCCAGCGGTTCCGCGTGGTCTCCGAGATCCCGACGGGCGCGCGAACCATCTCATTCCCGCCTGCGACAGCCCGCATCTATCGCCTGACCGTGTTGACCCAGCCGCCGCCCGCGGCCCGGCCCGGAATGGGCGGGTTCGGCGGCCCTTCGGGAGGCGGTGCGTCCGCGCCTGCGGCGCCAGCCGGGACCCAGATCGCGGAACTTGTCCTGTATGCCGCCGGAAGAGTGAATCGCGTCGAGGAAAAGGCGGCGTTTTCGGCCGCGACCGGCATAGCCGCGATGCCCACGCCACCGGTCGATGCGACCCAGGCAATCCGCAAGTCCGGCGTCATCGATCTGACTGCTCAGATGCGCCCGGATGGCTCTCTGAACTGGACTCCTCCGGCGGGGCGCTGGGTCATTTTGCGCCTGGGGTACTCCCTGCTAGGCATCAACAACCACCCGGCTTCGCCCGAAGCGACCGGGTTGGAAGTGGACAAACTCAGCAAGACGGCCGTCAAGGCGTACTTCGAAAACTACTTGGATCAGTACAAGGACGCCACCGGAGGACTCATGGGCAAGCGAGGACTCCAGTACGTGGTTACGGATAGCTGGGAAGCAGGCACACAGAACTGGACTGACGACATGATCGCCGAGTTCACAAAGCGCCGCGGATATGACATGAAACCGTGGCTGCCGGTTCTCATCGGCCATGTAGTCGAGAGCGCGGAAGCAAGCGACCGGTTCCTGTGGGATTTCCGCAAGACCATCGCAGATCTCACGACCGAATACCACTACGACCAACTGACCGACCTTCTGAAGGTGCGTGGCATGGCGCGCTACACCGAATCGCATGAGTCGCGCAGGGCCCTCATCGCCGACGGCATGGAAGTGAAGCGAAGTGCAGCGGTTCCCATGAGCGCTACGTGGGTAGGCATGATGGGATTCCAGGGTGGCGCCCCCAACCCGAGCGGGGTGCAGGCCAGCTATGCCGCCGATGTGCGGGAGTCCGCCTCTGTGGCGCACATTTACGGTCAAAACCTGGTGGCGGCTGAGTCTCTAACCTCGGGCACAGGCGCGTGGAGTTGGTCTCCAGAGACGCTGAAGCCGACTGCCGATGCGGAGCTCTCCCAGGGACTGAACCGCTTCGTCATCCATACGTCGGTGCATCAGCCGGTCAACGACAGGATCCCTGGCCTGAGCCTTGGACCGTTCGGCCAGTGGTTCACCCGGCATGAAACCTGGGCGGAATCCGCGAAGCCCTGGACCACCTACTTAGCCCGAAGTTCCCACCTGCTCCAGCAAGGCAAGTTCGTGGCCGACATCCTCTATTACTACGGCGAGGATTCCAATATCACCGCCCTGTTCGGAAGCGCGCCACCGGATCTGCCATCCGGCTACAACTTCGACTACGCCAGTTCGGATGTCGTTCTGAATCGCGTGGCCGTGACGAACGGCCGGCTCACGACGGCCACCGGCATGAGCTATCGCATTCTGGCACTTGATCCGAACGCCCGCCAAATGCCGCTGCCGGTGCTGCGTAAAATCCGCGAGTTGGTGAACCTGGGCGCGATTGTCGTTGGGCCGAAGCCCATTGAGAGTCCCAGCCAAAACGATGACCAGGCACAAGTCCAGGCCATTGCCGACGAGTTGTGGGGTTCGGGAAGCGGGGTACACGCCGTTGGCAAAGGCAAGGTCTATGCCGGTCAAACGGCGGCTGAGGCCCTAACCGCGTTGCAAGCGACTCCGGATTTCGAATACACAAAACCACAAAGCGATTCGATTGTGCTCTTCGTTCACCGCAAGGTGTCCGACGGCGAGATCTACTGGGTCAACAACCGCAAGAACCGGGCGGAAGCCCTGGAAGCGACGTTCCGGGTCACCGGCAAGTCTCCCGAAATCTGGCACCCCAACACGGGAAGAATCGAGCCGGCGGGTTACCGCGTAGTGAGCGGCCGGACCGTCGTGCCGTTGAAGTTTGACCCCAACGACGCCTTCTTCGTCGTGTTCCGCAAAGCCGCCAAGGCGCCTTCGCGGGTGCTGCCGCAAGTCACGGAGACGCCGCTCGAGACTCTGAGCGGATCCTGGGAGGTCGCCTTCCAGGCGAAGAGCGCCGCTCCGGCCAAGATCACCATCGATACGCTCAGTTCGTGGCACGAAAACCCGGATGCTGGCGTGAAGTACTTCTCCGGAACCGGCACGTACACGAAGACCATCCAGGCTCCGGCCGATTGGTTCAAGACCGGGGCACAACTCTGGCTCGATCTTGGCAACGTGAAGAACATCGCCGAGGTCTCGGTGAATGGTAAACCGGCCGGCATCGTCTGGAAGCCGCCGTTCAGGGTGAACGTGACTGGCGCTTTGAAGCCGGGCGCGAACGCCGTGGTGATCAAGGTGACCAACCTGTGGGTGAACCGGCTTGTCGGCGATCAGCAGCCCGGCGTCACTCAGAAAACCACGTTCACCTCGCAGCAGGTCTATCGGGCCGAATCGCCTCTGTTGCCCTCCGGGCTTCTGGGGCCGGTGCAAGTGGTCAGAGCCGCGGCGAAATAGCCGCTCAATAGCCTCGTCACACTAGTGGAGGAGAGCCTCGGTATCGAGGTTCTCCTCCAACACCAGGGAGAACAATCGTCAACTCTCCTCACTTCAAGTTCGTCTCAAGGAACTTGAGGAACACGTCCCAATCGGACGGAACCGTCCCGTGGCCGCCGGCGTGCATGTAGTAGCCGGGAATGCCAGGAAGATACTGCCCTGCCGCCGGCATTTGGTCCGTCCCGACTCCCTGCTTGCCGAACAGCTTGAACACCGGACTCGCCGCCACAGCCGCCAGGAACTCGCCTTTCGGATCCGACCAGAAGTCCTTGTCTCCGGTCTGCAGCAGCACTGGACGCGGCGCCATCAGTGCCACCAGCATGTGCGAATCCATCGGCATCTGATCCGGATGGTCGCCCCACTTCTGATAGTTGGCACAGAACTGGTAGCCAAACCGGAGATTCATGTGTTTCACGAGTTCTCCGTAGTTGCGGCGGCTCAGCGACGCCCCGCCTTCACCCGAGCAACTGGCGATCACCAATGCGATCCGCGGATCGTGCGCGCCCGCCCACAGCACCGTCTTTCCCAGGCGGGATATGCCGAAGATTCCCACCCGCTTCGCATCCACGCCCTTGTCGGTCTCCAGGTAGTCCAGTGCCCGGCTGACGCCCCAGGCCCAGGCCGCAATCGAGCCCCATTCGCCGGGCTCCGGTTCGCTCTGCCCCGGCTTCAGGTAGAGCTTGCGCACGCCGAGTTGCACACCTCCCGCAAAGTCCGGATCGATGTCTCCGTAGTACACAGTCGCCACCCCGAAGCCCCGCGCCAGCAACGGTTCCACTGTTATCCGGCCGAAATTCATTCCCTTGGGCGCCGGGACCCGTTTCTTCTCCTTGCCCCACATCTCGCCCGGCTTCACTCCCGGATCGGTTACCACGCTCGAATTGGGCATGAAACTCAGGTTGAGCAACACCGGGACCTTCTTCTTCGCGCCGGCGGGCAGGTAGATCAGAAGGTCCATCTTCGGTCCGTTCCTGTCGGGCGTAAAATACACGGTGACCTGCCGCCGCAGGGCTTTGCCCTCGAACGCCGGCGTGCCTTTGTCGAAGACGTCGAACGTCAGGCCTTTCGGCTTGGCTGGACTCCTGCCGAACTGGTTCTCTTCAAAGAGCCGCACTATCTCCGGCCGCCGCTTGTTCAGCCATTCCTTTGCTGTGCGCACCGGCTTTCCATTGGTGAACATCAACGGGTCAGGAAGCGTGTAGCTGCCCGCCTTGGCCTCTTCGTAATTGGTCGGAACCCCCGCAACCACCGCCGGTGGCGCAGTCGCTGCCTGGCCTGAGGCCACCTGCACGCATATCAGCAGCACCGCAACGCCCGCCGCGGCTGTCAACATCTTGTGTCTCATCAACTGGTTCCTCTCCGTTCACCGCACCGCGATGAACCTCACACGCTTCAATGCCCTGACTCACGCTGCGTCAACCGCCGGCCGGTTCTGATTCCGCGCGCTGTGCAAAGCGGCTGGCAATTGTCCGCTCATCGGCTGACCTGCCCGCTGTGTCAGTTCGTTTGAAAGTATATCTCCGAGCAGGGATGATCGAGCGAGTCCCTGTGGACTTACGCTCGGGAGAACGCAAAGGACGCACCGGTCAGAACCTTTTGGAGATGTTCGCCCGGCCGGATCTGGCTAAGTCCGCATCTCCCACCTGCAGCCACTTAGAATCGCTGTGACTTGACCCCGGCCATGACACCGGCTGCGATGGCGAACATGAAGATCAAGACGGTCACGGCCAGTCCAACCACCGTCACAATGCCGACGAATTTCCAGAACGACCGCTGGGCGTCCAGCGCGGAATCGAGTTGCTGGACCTGCGCATTCGTCGCGAGCCCGCGAATCCTCGCGGAGTATCTGTACAGGTAGAGCGACGGGAAGATGTAGATCAGCCCAAGCAGCGGATACATGATCGCGACAATTGCGAATTCAGGCTTCTGCGTAGCGATCCCGGCTATCCCGACGCCGATCCCGCCCAGGATCATGAAGCCCACACTGACGAACCCGAGGATGCTCATGAATAGGACCCAGGGTCGAGTCCGCTCCAGGATCTTCACCGTGCCCGGTGCGACGGCCGGCGCATAGTACGGCTGCGCCACGGGAGGTGGCGCGCTGAAATCGGATGAACCAGGGTTCTGCTCTTCCATTTCAGTGGTCCTTTCTCATGTCACCGAACGCTGCTGCCCGGCAGGCAAGGGTGTTCTGGACGCGACAATCATACCAGTGTTGTTTGCCGGCATCCAGCGTGGCGAGCATGCCGGGGCAGTGGAAGGGGGTGCGCCGTTCGAATCCGACACTTGGAGCACACTCATCCCGTGCTCCGATTTCTGATGATCGGCGCGTGCGCGGCCCGGAGCCGCGCCCCGGGCCAGGTCGCCTAATCGAGGTTGCGTCGCCCTACGCTAGTGCGGCCTTGCAGTACTGGACGCACTTCTTCATTTCGGCCAGCACGTCCGATCCTTCGGGTGTCTGGTATTCGTACTCGATGCTGGCCGGGAAGCTGTATTTCTTGGCCTTCATGAGTTGCAGGACTTCCTTCAGCGGCGTCCCGCCCTGGCCCCAGGGCATGTTCGCGCCTCCGATCGGCGCGCCACCCGCGGGGTTGGGCGATGGTCCCTTGCGATCCTTCAAATGCAGGCTCGCAATCCGGCTGGAGTACTTCTCGATGAGAGGCACGGGCGACTCGCCGTTGACGCCAAAGTAATGGCCGACGTCGAAGTTCAGCGCCGTGTACTTGGACGCCGAGAGCACCTTGTCAAAGCCTGACGCCCCGCCCTGCCCGTGCGTGTGGAAAGCAATGGCGAGTTTGCGCTTGGCCGCATAGGCCGCCACGCGAGCCAGCAGTTCGTCGTTGGTTGGCAGCTCCATGGTGATGTGGTTGGCGCCCAGAGTCTCGGCGACATTCCAGATGTAGTCGTATTCGGCCTCGGGCATTTCGAGGGTCGGTGGCAATTTGAAGCAGTAGATTTTGACGCCCGCGTCCTCGTACATCTTGCGGAACTCTTTGTACTTGTCCATGGAGGCGGATGTGCGCCATGCGGAGAGTTCAGCTGCGGCTTTCTTCCGCGCCGCGATCTGCTCAGGTGTCGCCTGGAAACGGCCGCCGGGTCCACCGGGTCCGCCTCCTGGAGGACCGCCCGCAGGAGGACCGCCGGGTCCGCCCGGACGCGCTTGAGGCGGGCCACCCGCGCCCATGGGCCGCATGACGGGCAGCGGCGCGCCGGCGTAGCTCTCGGCCACATTGTTCATCAGTTCGACGCCGCTGATGCCGCATTCAACGCAGTATTTCAGCGTCTCCTCGGCGCTGCCGGGCAGGCTACGAAAACTGTAGGTGATGGCGCCGATCATGACGCCGCCAAAATTCGAATTGGGCTTGGCCACCATCCTGGCCGCGGTGAGCGCGGGAAGGGCCAGTGTCCCGAGTTGCCGTCTTGTGACCATCATCTTTAACACACCTCCTGCATAACCGGAGACGGGTGGCGCAACGCGCATCAAGTTCGTCTTCGTCAACACGTTTCTATCACATCCCAGGCTTCGAAATGTGTTCGCTCACCGGTGTTTGGACGCATGATGCGACGAGACTGCTAAACTAGGAAATCCATGTCAGAGTTGTTGAAAGACAAGAGCACGCTTGTGCTCGGGTTGGCCAACCGCTGGTCGCTCGCCTATGCCATTGCGAAGGCGTTCAGCCGCGAAGGCGCCAAACTGATTTTGACCTATCAGGGCGAACGCCAGCAGGACGCTGTCGAGGAACTTGGCGCCGAACTCGGCGCTTCCCGACTGCTCTCCTGTGACGTCACCCAAGAAACCGACCTCGCCCATCTCTCCGAGATCCTGCGCGGCGAGGGCGACACTATCGACGCCGTGGTCCATTCCATCGCCTTTGCGAATAAGGACGACTTGGCCCGCCCCTTCATCGAGACCTCCCGCGAGGGGTTCCTGCTGGCCCACGAGATCAGCACATATTCGCTGGTCGGCGTCTCGCGCGCCGTGGCGCCGGTGATGACCAAGGGCGGGTCCATCATGACGCTGTCTTATCTGGGCGCGGTTCGCGTGCTGCCGAATTACAACGTCATGGGCGTGGCCAAGGCCGGGCTGGAAGCCAGTGTCCGGTATCTGGCTTCCGACCTCGGGCCGAAGAACATTCGCGTGAACGCCATTTCGGCCGGACCGGTGAAAACGGCGTCGGCGCGCGGTATCAAGGATTTTTCGAAAATCCTCGACCGCGTTACCGAATCCGCCCCCCTGCGCCGCCCGACCGACCCGGATGAAGTCGCCGATACGGCCGTCTTTCTGGCCTCGGACATGGCCCGCGGCATCACCGGAAACGTCATCTACGTCGATTCCGGCTACCAGATCATGGGCTTCTAAGCCGGCGTCGGTGCGGACGTTGGCGCGTGGAGACACTCCTCCTGAAGGGCCATCCTGGAAGGGTGGGAACGTGCTGGGTTAGGGGCGAATAGACAGTGAAGCAGACAGCTCCCTGTGGTCGCGGACTCGGGGTCTCGGGATTGCGGCGGAGGCGAAGAGGGTCTTGGGGTGGCGGGCGAGGGATTTGAGGCGGTTGAAGAGGGGTTTCAGCTTGACGCCGGGGGCGATGTGGGCGGGAAGGGCGGCGGTTCGGTTGGTAGTGAGGAGGACTCGTTCCTGCTGTATCTGCTTGAGTTGATTGAGGCTGCGGAACAGGAGCCGTTCGTGGCTGCCGCGGTAGCGGGCGAGCTTTTCGCTGCGACCAAACGAACCGGGTGCGCCGAGGTCGATGTCGGTGAACAGCTCCATTTCGCGGATTTTGTAGAGTTGCCAAGCCGCGAAAATCACCAGGTCGAGGAGGGTCGATTCGATGGCGCCGGTCGGTTTGTACTCGTCGAGGTATTGCTGGCGGAGTTGCTCGTAGGCGGCGCGGAGTTCCGGGGCGACGGCGTTTTCGAGCTTGGTGGCACGGAGACCGTGGGTGACGGCGTTAGCCGACGAGCGAGCTTTGCCCTCAGGGGTCTTAGGTCCGGAACGCACCCGCTCTCTGCGTTCGCGGTTGGCGGAGGTGCCGGAGGGGGACTTGGGTCCAGAACGCACCCGCTCTCTGCGTTCGCGGTTGGCGGAAGTGCCGGAGGGGGACTTGGGTCCAGAACGCACCCGCTCTCTGCGTTCGCGGTTGGCGGAAGTGGCGGTGGCGTCGGGCGGTTGGAGAGGGGGCTTGGCAGCCCCCGTCTCCAAACCTCTCCCCTGCGG
>CAZSBK010000149.1:0-9072 GCA_964604945.1 uncultured Candidatus Solibacter sp. | reverse complement strand
GTAACCGGTATAGAGTCTGTCAATTGAAGCCAAGATTCGGGGCCTGCTGCGGAAGCAGAAAGGTTGCGACTGGGCAACTGGACGAGCGATTGGGACATCCATTGCCGCCGTCCCAGTCGCCAGCTCAGTTTGCCGCCCGAGGCAAAAACAAGAATCAGATCGTGACGGCACTGGGCCGCGAGCTGCTTGGCTTCGTCTGGGCGGTGGCGCGGGAAGCCGAGAAGCAGCAGAAACTCGCTCAGGCGGCCTGAGAACAGAATCGAATGCGATTGCGGACAGCAGCGCCGATGACAGCGCAGGGTCCACGAAAAGGAGAATCCTCCCGAACTTCTATGCGGAACGGTTTTCGAGCCCAACCCGCGCGTCTAGCCCGAGGCAGCTCCCGACGGATCATGACCATGCGGTTCCGACCCGCGAATATCAGAGTGATCAATCGTCGCGCCAGCTGCTGCGTTGTCATCGGCCCTGCTGTCCGAGAAGCAAACGTCAACGCTCCAAGCTCACCAGCAGGAACGTGTTCCCGCCAGGCCACCCGCCCAAGCTCTGCCTGTGCCAGAACGGTGCTCGCCGTCAAGGGTGCGCTTCGCCGCTTCGCGCCCTTGACCGCTCCGCGCCGTTCAGGCCGAACGATTGCGCGACGGGCGGCTCCGGCGGGAACGCTTCACTGACCTGGAGGCACAGAACGAAGAAGGCCGGCCCGCCTCCTGACGAAGGCGAACCGGCCTGATTTCAAACCAGCCAAACCCGGTGGGGCTTGACAGGGCCGCTCCATATCAGAAGTAATACTTCAAGCCGAACTGGATATTTCGGGGCGAGTTCACCTGGCTGGTGATCGCGCCAAAACTGGCAGGTGATGAGATCGTCGCCGAAGGAGGTGCGAACGAGACGTGGTTTGTCGCGTTGAAGAACTCCGCCCGGAAATCAAGATACTGCCGCTCGGTGATGCTGAACTTCTTGCCGACCGAAAAGTCGAAATTAAAGAAGTTCGGCCCCCGTTCTGTGCCGATCGATGATGTCCCGAACGTGCCGTCTGCGGGCTGGCCGTAAGCGCACGTCCCGTTGTCCACGCCGGCTGTGCAGAATACCGAAGCGCGGGCAGTCGTGTCGGTGGTGAGGCCGAACCAGTTGTCGACGGTCCGCATGGATTCGTCAACAGCAAGCGCGCGGTAGCGGTTGGCGCGCACGTTGCCACGCACCGCCATGCCCGTACGGTTGGTGCCAGTCTTCACGGTCACAGGGACGCCGGTGTGAGCCATCATGGTGTAGCCGAGACTCCAGCCACCCAGCAGCGTGTCGGCGAACTTCGGCATGTTGCTGCCGAACTGCCTGTTCTGGCCGAAAGGCAGTTCATAGGTGCCACCGAGTGAGAAGTTGTGGCGCATATCAAAGAAGGCAGGGCCGCGATTGCTTCTGCGGTCGTAGGCGTTCTGCCAGTAGGCGCCCTCACTCGTGGTGTAAGAACTGCCGTAGTAGCCGAGGTTGTCGGTCAGCGTCTTGCTGAAAGTATAGGCGGCCAGGAAATCCAAGCCGCTGGCTAGACGCCTCCGGGCCGTGGTCTGCAGCGAATGGTAGTCCATCGTCGCCGAAGATTGGGTTAGCGCGATGTTGCCCAGGTTCGGCAGTGCGTTGATCAGCGGGCGGCGCAGGTTCTGGTTGATCCAGGTGGAATAGGCGCCCGTTCCGGCCAGGGGCTGGTTGGCTTCAACCGGTGCGACCAAGTGAGTGCCTTTCTGCCCGACATAGCCGGCCGAGAATGCTGTCGCCTGATCCATCTGATACTCGATCGTGAAGTTGTACTGGGAGGTGGTCTGCGGACGAAGGTCCTGGTCCCAAGCGCGGCCCTGCAGTTGAGGGGTGCTACCAGCCGAGGCCGGCCGGGCCATGTCGAGGGTGACGTTCTGCGTCACCACGTCGGCAAAGCCGGTGGTGATTGAACCAGGCGAACTGGAGTCATAGCTGAAGTTGGTCTCGAGGAAATAAGGTGGGTTCAGCGTCAACCGGAGGTTTGCGCCGGTGCCTTCCATGAAGCTCATGTAGGCGTAGCCGCCGCGGATGACCATCTTGTTGGCGAACATCGAGGGTGTCCAGGCAAAGCCGAAGCGGGGCATGTACTGGTTTTTGTAGCCGTTATACAGTGCCCGGCTGTTCCCGTTCTGGCCCGGATAGAGCAGTTCGCCGGTGTAGGTGTTCACGTTCACCTGCCGGTCGCCCACTTCATACAGAGGCTGCATATATTCCCAGCGCAGACCAATGTTCATCGTGAAAGTGGGCGTCACCTTCCAGTCGTCCTGGAAGAACAGCGCCGAACGCCAACTGCGATGGCCCCAGGTACCCGTGGCCGAACCGCGGCCCTTTGAACTCAATTGATCGAGCAGGAAGTCGGCGAAGTCCAGTCCGGTATAGGTGGATGAGTAGCTGAAGGTGCCCAACGCGCCATTGTTGCCGGCATAGTAGCGGTTCTGCTGATAGCGGGTAAACTGGCCGCCCATTTTCAGCAGGTGCCGGCCGGTCTGCCAAGTCAGGTTGTCGTAGTAAATGAACTTGTTGTCGGTGGTGTCGCTGATGGTGGCCGCCGAACCGACGCTGGTTAGCCCGCCGCCCAGGCTCACCGAGCTCAATCCGGCAATGGCCTGGCCGCCCGGAATCCCGAACGACTGGTTGCCGTTCTCGCCCAACATGCCGGACCAGTCGTTAACCGTGTCGTTGATGATGATGCGCGAAAATGCCACGCGGGCTTCGTTGACAATGGCCGGCGAAACGGTCCGGACCCAGTTGAGCACGGCTGACGTGGTCGGGCCTTCCTGACCCGAGGTCATCGAGGTGGGCAGCACGGCCTTGCTACCAAAGCTCTCATAGGAGCCCATCGAGAAGCGACCCGACAGGCTGTCCTTGTCCGACAGGCGATAGTCGACCTTCACATCCCCCTGACGGTTCTTGAGGGTGGTGACGGTGGAGCCGCCGTAGTTGCCGCTCACGTTATAGGTGCTGCTTCCGGTCTGGTTCGCGAGCGGGTACAGCGAGGTGTCGCCGAACAGTTTCTTCGCCACTGGGTTCACAATCCTGGCTACGGGTATTTGCTTGTTCGGGAAGGGTTGGCCAGTGGTCGGATCTGTGATCGAAGTGACCGTGAACTGGCTCAGGTCGCCGGTGCGCCACGCCGCGGGAGCCACGCTCGAACTTGAGGCGCCCCCCGACCGCTGCTCAGTGCCTTCGTAGTCAACGAAGAAAAACGCCTTGTCCCGCTTGATAGGCCCGCCGAAGGTGCCGCCAAAGATGTTGCGTTTGTAGTCGGTCCGTTTCGCGGTGGACGCCACTCGATTGCGGAAGAAGCCGTTGGCGTCTAAGACACTATTGCGCAGGAACTCAAACACGTTGCCGTGGAACGCGTTGGTGCCGCTCTTAAGCGACATCATTACTGTCGCGCCGCCGGAGTTGCCGTAGTCAGCCGCGGCGTTGCCGGTGAGAACTTTGACCTCTTCCAGCGCGTCCACATTGGGTGAGTAACCGACGCGGTTGTCAATCGAATCGTTCACGTCAACGCCGTCGAGCATGAAGTTGTTGGTCTGCTCGCGGTTGCCATTCACGTAGGGGCGGGCGCCGAAGCGGCTGTTCATCGATTCCGGATTGGGCGAGACTGCGCCGGGCACCAATAGGGTCAGGGAGACGAAGTTGCGGCCCTTGGTGGGCAGCGACGTCAGCTTGCCGGCGGTGATCGAGTCGCCCGTCTGAGTTGACTCGGTCTGGAGGATTGGCGCAGCTCCGGTGACTTCGACCGTTTGGGTCGCTTCACCGATCTCGAGCCGGACGTCCACGCGGACGATCTGGTTGACCTGCAATTGTAGGTTGCCGACAGACGCTTTCTTAAAGCCTCGCAGTTCCACAGTCACCGAATATGGCCCGGCCGGCAGGAACACCAGGTTGAAGAGACCGGCATCGTTTGACTGGGTCTCATACGTCAGGTTTGTAGCTGTGTTTGTCGCCACGACCTTGGCGCTTGGCACGACCGCGCCGGTGGGATCGGTGATAGTGCCAGTCATCGTGGCTGTAATCGTTTGTGACCAGGCGCTGCCGCACAGACAGAACATGGCCAGAGCAAGAAGAGTCAGATATCTTTTGGTCATAAATTAGGCTGCTAACCCCTTGATGACCCGAACGTAGCAGATTTCCGAGGCAGCAACAAGAGTCTTTCGTGTTTTCATGACATATAAATGCGATAGTTTACATCATTATACGTTCGGAATAGATAGATCGTTATTGCCTCATCAAAAATTACGCCTTTAACAACTGCACGATGGGGTCGAAGGATGAAGGCACTATGCAGGGACCGTGCCGCAGAGCCCACCAGTGCCACCACCGCGCTGAACTGGCTTCCCTGGGTGGGCAGGATTACTATGGTTCTCCTTAACCAGATCACGAAGTCAACGAGCCTGAAAGAAAGGGCAGGGTCGAGAACCGTTCCGAGCGGATTTGGCGCCGGATCAGGGGTAGACCGAGGCTCGTATCGGCCACGAATCCCGCACTGGAACGTCGAATCGCTCCGGCTCGAACGCACTCGATCCTGCATTCGCCGCCACCGGATGGTGAGAACGCGCATCGAACTAACTGGTAGCGGGGTTCACCGCGCGTCTCCGCGCTAAACTATTGGTTAGACTGGGGACACGACAGAAGACCGCCTGCCAGCATTACTACCATGCCTACGGAATCCGAACAGCGAATCAGCATCAACAGTTGGCTCGAGGAAGAGCTCTACCAGCAGTATGTGAACAACCGCGCCGGCGTCGATGAGAGCTGGAAGCAGGTCTTCGATTCAGAGGCGGGCGCGGCGCACCACAAGCCCCCTACCGCGGCTGCAGCCGAGGCGCAGGCGCTGGAAGCCGCTCCTGAAACAGTGGCGGTGCCGCCGCCAGTAGCACCCTCGCCCAAGTCGCCTGCCGCGCCGATCGCGCTGAGTCCGGCGGAATCGCTGGTGCCGCTGAAGGGCGCTCCGCTGCGGATCGCGGAGAACATGAACTTGTCGCTGTCGGTACCGACGGCGACGTCGCAGCGGACGATTCCGGTGAAGGTGATCGACGAGAACCGCCGGCTGCTGAACCAGTGGAGGGAACTGCACGGCAAGTCCAAGATCAGCTACACGCACCTGATCTCCTGGGCTATCGTACGAGCCTCGGCGGGGATGCCGGGGATGAACGACGCCTATGCCGAGGTGGACGGGCAGGCGCACCGCATTGTGAGACCCGAGATCAACATGGGGATCGCCGTGGACGTGGCGGGGCGGGATGGGAGGCGGTCACTGCTGGTGCCGAGCATCAAGAATGCCGGCAAGATGGGGTTCTTCGAGTTCCTGAACGCCTTCGACGACCTGGTACAGCGGGCGCGCACGGGCAAGTTGGTGGTGGAGGATTTCCAGGGCACGACAATTTCACTGACTAATCCGGGCACGGTGGGTACAAAGGCGTCAGTCGCGCGGTTGATGCCGGGCCAGGGTGCGATTATCGCCACGGGTTCGATCGATTTTCCAGCCGAGTTTCAAGGCGTAAGCGAGGAGACGCGCGCGCTGCTGGGCGTCTGCAAAGTGATGACGATGGCATGCACGTACGACCACCGGATCATCCAGGGCGCGGAATCGGGGATGTTCCTTGGCAAAGTGCAGTCGCTGCTTGAGGGCGCGGACGAATTCTATGACGAGATCTTCACGGCGACGGGGATGCCCTACCAGCCGGTGCGGTGGCAGACCGACAGGCGCTCTTCCTTGCCCGGCTTCCGCGACGAGAAGCGGATGGAAGAGATCTCGAAGCAGGCCGCGGTCCTGCAGTTGATCAACGCCTACCGTGTGCGCGGCCACCTGATCGCCGACCTGAATCCGTTGGGGGTTTCGCCGGGCTATCATCCGGAACTCGATCCGTCGACCTACGGTCTGACAATCTGGGACCTGGAGCGCGACTTCATCACCGGCAACCTGGCGCAATCGGGCACGGCGCGATCGGTGACAACGTTGCGCGAGACCTTGGAAACGCTGCGCAGCACGTACTGCGGGCGGCTGGGGTGCGAGTACATGCACATCCAGCATCCTGAGGAGAAGCGCTGGCTGCAGGAGCGCATGGAGCCGGAGGCGAGCTCCTGGACGCTGGGGCCGGAACTGCGGCGCCGGGTCCTACTGCGGCTGATCGAGGCTGAGGCGTTCGAGAACTTCCTGCACACGCGGTTTGTTGGGCAGAAGCGATTCTCGCTGGAAGGCGGCGAATCGGCGATGGTGGTTCTGGACGAGTTGGTTGAACGCGCCGCGGACTCGGGGGTCCAGGAGGCCGTCATCGGCATGGCGCACCGCGGACGGCTAACGGTGCTGGCCAATCTGTTGTCCAAATCGATGGCCCAGATCTTCGGCGAGTTCGAGGGAAACGTGGATCCGGAGATGGCGCAAGGCTCCGGCGACGTGAAATACCACCTGGGCGCGTCGGGCATCCAACGGACTTCGTCGGGACGCGAGATCAAGGTTTCGCTATCGCCCAATCCATCGCACCTTGAGGCAGTGGATCCGGTGGTGGAGGGGATTGTCCGCGCCAAACAGACGCGGATTGGCGACACGAAGCGGCAGAGGGTACTGCCGGTCCTGGTTCATGGCGACGCTGCGTTCGCAGGGCAGGGCGTGGTGGCCGAGACGCTGCAGTTATCGCAACTGAAAGGCTATACGACGGGCGGAACGATTCACCTGATTATCAACAATCAGCTTGGATTCACGTCGACGCCAGAAGAGTCGCGCTCGTCCACATATTGCACAGACGTGGCACGCACGGTGCAGGCGCCGATCTTCCATGTGAACGGAGACGATCCGGACGCCTGCGTGCGAGCAATCCAGGTCGCCTTCGACTACCGCATGCGGTTCAGCAAGGACGTCGTCATCGACATGATCTGCTACCGAAAATACGGCCACAACGAAGGCGACGACCCGTCTTACACACAGCCGCTGATGTACAAGAAGATCAAGAACCACCCCTCAGTGGCGACGATCTACACGGACCGGTTGACGCGCGAGGGCGTGGTGGGTAAGGACCTGATCGAGCGCGTCAGGAAGTCGATTCAGGACCGGATGAACCAGGCCCACGAGGAGGCGGTGGCGAAGGGCGAGAAGTGGGACCTGCAGGAGGTCACCGAAATTGTCGAAGATGAGCTGCCGCAAACCTGCCCGCGCACGGCCATCGACGAACCAGCGATCGAGACGATCATCGACGGATTGACGCATTTCCCGGACGAGTTCCACCTTCATCCGAAGCTCAAGCCGGTGGTAGGCAAGCGCAAGGAGTTCCTCAAGGACGGCAAGGCCGATTGGGCACTGGGCGAGGCGCTGGCATTCGGATCGCTGGTGCTGGAAGGCACGCCGGCGCGGCTGTCGGGTCAGGACAGCGGACGGGGCACGTTCTCGCACCGGCATCTGGAGTACTTCGACTACGAGACGGGTATTGCCTACGTCCCGATGATGCACCTGGACGAGAAACAGGCCGGTTTCGAGGTGTACGACAGTTCGCTGAGCGAATACGGAGTGATGGGTTTCGAGTTCGGCTATTCGCTCGGCGACCCGCTGTCGCTCACGCTGTGGGAAGCGCAGTTTGGCGACTTCGTCAACGGCGCGCAGATCATGATCGACCAGTTCATCTCGTGCTGCGAGGCCAAGTGGGGCCAGCCGTCGGGATTGGTGCTGCTGCTGCCACACGGGTTTGAGGGGCAAGGCCCGGAGCATTCCTCGGCGCGCGTTGAACGATTCCTGCAACTCTGCGCCGACGATAATCTGCAGGTGGCTAACGTGACCACTCCGGCCCAGTATTTCCATCTGCTGCGACGCCAGATGTATGGAGGCCGTGACCGCCGCGGCACGCGCAAGCCGCTGGTTGTCTTCACCCCCAAGAGCCTGTTGCGCCATCCCAAGGCCGTTTCAGTATCGCGAGACTTTACGCATGGCGGCTTCCAGCCCGTTCTCGGCGATTCGAGCGACGCCGCTCCGGACCGCGTTTCACGGATCCTGATCTGCTCGGGCAAGGTCTACTACGACCTGATCGCGGCTCGCGACGCCCGGCAGGCCGATTCAACCGCGATCGTCCGCCTGGAGCAGTTCTACCCCTGGCCGGCCGCCGAGATCGATATGATGCTTTTCCGCTATCCCTCGACCGCGGAAGTCGTCTGGGTGCAGGAGGAGCCGCGCAACCAGGGCGGCTGGACCTTCGTCAGCGACAAACTCCAGCCGATACTCGATGCCACACGGCGGACGCTGCTTTACGCAGGGCGACCCGAATCGGCGAGTCCGGCGGCAGGATCGCACAAGCGCCATACTCAGGAACTTGCCGCACTCATCGAGGACGCGTTCACGTCCGGGACGATCCGCCGCCGCCGCTACCGGGTGGTCGCGCGGGAGCCTGTTCCGCAGAAGTGAACGCTTGTCTGACTTGTCGCCCAGACGAAACTAGCCCTGCGCCAGCTTCACCTTTTTCCGCGCTGCCTATCCGCGAATCAGCCGCCGCTCCCGCACGATGCCGCCTGAGGGCGGCGGTTGCCTCCATTGGACATGCCGCGGCGGTTGGACTTTCCCTGGCCTGCGACTGGCTTACCCCGCATCGATCTGAGGATGAGCATTCAGGTGTGTCCTTTGGGACAGTCGTAGCGGCAACTGTGTCCTGTCCAATGTTTGTGGTGCTTTCAGCCGCGCACGAATGGTTCACGCTTCGCGTCAAACCGCGCGCCGAAAGGACGGTGGACGGGGGCCTGCGCGCGAACGGCGTCGAATCCCTCCTGCCGCATTATCGCGACCGCCGATGCGGGTCGGATCACATCAGATCACGCTCCGCCCGCTGTTTGCCGGCTACCTGTTCCGCCACCCCAGCCCGGACACGTCCCTCGATATCGTGACCGTGCCCGGTGCCACGGGCTTCGTCGGATTTGGCCGGGGCCGCTACCCCATCCCGGGCGCTGAAACCCAGGCGATCGAACGAACCCTCGATTCCGGCCGCTGCTTGCGCCCACTCTCCGCCGAGTGGTGGGCGCGACAGGACTCGAACCTGTGACCTCCTGCGTGTGAAGCAGGCGCTC
>CAZSBK010000148.1:0-9092 GCA_964604945.1 uncultured Candidatus Solibacter sp. | reverse complement strand
CACCTGGCGCCGCCGTCACGCATCGGGGATGAAAGCTGGATCAAGCCCGGCAAGACGTCGTGGTCGTGGTGGTCGGGCGACTATGCGACGAACGTGCCGTTCAAGTACGGCATGAACACCGAGACAATGAAACACTACATCGACTTCTCGGCTGAAAACGGACTGGATTACATGATGCTGGACGAGGGCTGGTCGGCCGACGTCGGTGGGCGGCCGCGAGATCTGACCAAGACGAATCCGAAGATCGATATGCCGTCGATCATGGCGTACGCCAGGGAGAAGAACGTCGGCATCTGGCTGTGGTGCTACTGGACGTTCGTCGATTCGCAGATGGACGAAGCGTTCCCGCTGTTTGAGAAATGGGGAGTGAAGGGCGTCAAGATCGACTTCATGGATCGCGACGATCAGGACATGGTCGCCTTCTATCACCGGGTGATGAAGAAGGCCGCCGAGCACACGCTGATGGTCGATTTCCATGGCGCCTACAAGCCCTGCGGCCTGCGCCGCTACTATCCGAACCTGCTCACCAGGGAAGCAGCCATGTCGCTGGAGTACGTGAAGTGGTCCAACCGCGTGACGGCGGAGCATAACGTCCACCTGGCCTTCACGCGGATGCTGGCCGGGCCGATGGACTACACGCCGGGCGGGTTCTTCAATGTCCCGGCGGCGACCTTTGTGCCGCGTTTCCTGAATCCACAAGTCCCTACCACGCGCGCCCATCAGACCGCGCTTTATGTCGTCTTCGAGAGCGCCTTTATGATGCTGGCCGACTTCCCTGGCGCATACAAGGACCAGCCCGAGACGCCGTTCATCGCCAAGGTCCCGGTGGCTTGGGATGAGACACGGGTGTTGTCCGGCGACCCCGATCACCACATCGTCATCGCCCGCCGCAAAGGGCATGACTGGTATGTCGGCGGCATCACCAACACCGACGGTCGCGACCTGAAAGTCGCGCTCGATTTCCTGCCTGTCGGCAATTACTCGCTGACCACGATCGCCGACGCGCCGAACGCGGCGGTCGAGGCGACGAAGACGGCCATCACCCGGTCGGCCGCTACCAGGGCTACCGTGCTCGACTTGAAACTTGCCCCGGCGGGCGGGTTTGCGCTTCACATGACGCCGGCGAAATAACCTGGGGCCTTCCCGGCATGAACCTCACTGGGCGGTGTGGCAGTTCTTGCAGGTGAACGTCTTGCCGTGGCAGGAAGCGCACTCGGCTTTGTCGAATTTGCCTTTGACGGCGTGCGCCGCTTCGAAGTCCGCTGTGTGGGTGGCTGGGCGCAAGGTCATGGCGGACGCGTCGTGGCACTGTTTGCAGGATTCGGGCGGGTTGATCTTGTTGTGGCAGGTGAGGCAGTCCGCCATGCGGGGGAAATGCTTGAAGCCGTCACTGTCCTTGATCGCCTCGGAGGCGTTGATGTCGTGATGACAGGCGAGACAAGCCTCTTTGGTGCTGACCTCGGCGGGCTTCTCGGACTCCTTGCCGAGCCATGTGCCGCTTTTGATCGCCGCGGCGATGATGGGGCCCGGATTCACCTTCACGTGCTGGGCGTGGGAGAACCTGGCCACGTGTGTCTTGCGCGGTTCCTTGATATGTGTTTCGTCGTGACAGGTGGCGCATGCCGTGACGTGGAACGGGAGGATGTTGTCGGCGGCCTTTTGTGATGTCTCGGCGTCGGTGTGGCATCCCTGGCACGAGGAGACCTGCGTCACGTGATACTTGTGCGAAAACGGGCGTTGTTGAGCGGCGGCCACTTGAATTGACAGCAATGAAGCCACCGCGAGGGTCCATGCGTGCAAATGGTGAGTCATGTCTTTCAGCCACCTCTCTCCGGAATCCAAAAACTCGCCGTCAGGCGGCACCACGGCAGAACTGCTCAACCACCGGGCAGCGGCACCTATTCCAGCATCCCAGTGATTGACATATCACATATTTTAGCCGAACAGCCGAGGCGGGCCCCGGTCAGCCGATGTGCGTGGGCTCACCAAGGTCGTCAGGAGATGCCAGCACGGGCTCGACAGCCAAATCGCGATAGACCAAGTTGATCAGTGCCGGCGCGACGATGGTGGTGGCCACGGCCATGAACACGGCCACGCCATAGGCCTCCTGACTGACTACTCCCTTTACCAATCCAACCTGTGCCACAACCATGCCGACCTCGCCTCGCGGAACCATGCCGAGACCCACGCGCGAAGCATCCTTCCAACCCATCGAATAGGCGCCCAGCCCGCAACCTACCGCCTTGGAGAGAATCGCAGCGAGCAGGATCGCAAGGCCCAACGCCAGCACGGGCGGATTCATCAGGACAGCCAAGTTCAATTGCAGGCCGATCGAGGCCAGGAAGAACGGCACCATTAACTCCGCCGCGCCAGAGGCCAGTGTATGGGTCCGCTTCCCGATCGACTCGCTCAACGCCAGTCCGGCGAGGAACGCCCCAATGATGGCGGCGACGCCCGAATAGGTCGCCAGCAAGGCCATCAGAAAGAGAAAGCTGAAGGCGACGGCGAACTCGGCCTCCTGCGATCGCAACCGGGCCAGGAGTTTGGGCATGACGAAATTCACCGTCGGCGAACCAAACTTCACCATGGCGGCGACAAAGAGGATCGAAACCGTGGCCGAGGTCGCCAGGCCCGCGAAGTCCACGCCCCGGCCCTCGCCCATGGAGGAGACAACCGCCAGGACCAGCAATCCGAGGACGTCGTCGATCACTGCCGCGGCCAGAATCACCCGGCTGGTCTGGTGCGCCAGCAGACCCTTGGACGCAAGTACCTCGGCGGTGATGCCAACACTGGTGGCCACCATTGCCGCGCCCATGAAGATCGCCTCGATCTGCGGGTGACCAGCCGCCACCATAATCGCCCAGCCCAGCAGAAACGGAATGATTACGCCGAGGACCGCCACCAGCATCGCCGTTCGCCCCACTTTGAGCAGGTCGGACGTCTTGATCTGCAGGCCTACCTGGAAGAGCAGGAACATCACGCCCAACTCGGCCAAGGCATGCAGCAGGTCATCGTACTTGATCAGTCCAAGTCCGGACGGGCCAATCAGGATGCCAGCAAACAACCCGCCGACGATCCCGGGCATATGGAACCGCTCGGCGACCTCGGCGAGGAGTTTGGCCGACCCAAACACGACCAGCATCGCGAAGGCCAGGTCAAAGCCGCCGCCCGGCACGATGAAAGCAAACGGGGGAGACATTGTCATGTTGGTTCCGGGCTGCGTCAATTCTCAATCCAGGCAGTCCGCTTTCATGGTAGCCCAGGGCGTCCGGCGCGGAGTCGGACCGTATCTTGCGGCTATCAAAAAAATCTCTAGGCCCTACAAATAATTCGATGAGAAGGGGTTTCCGGCCGCGATGTAGGATGAAGAAGAACGGGAAACCGGCGGTCCCTGACTGAACGCCGAGTGCCCCTGCTGAATTGGCCTGGGGTAGTTCGTCTCCCTTGAATGTTGAGAGCCTGCAGTGTCTTTGCTCACCAAGGAAACCTACATCGCCGCGATGGATGACACTCGCGTCAGATTCCTTGCCTCCGGCGCGCCGTCGCCGGTGATCAGGGAGAGGACGTCCCTTGTGGACGAGGCCGTTGCCAAGGTGTTTGCCACGGCAATCCCAGCCGCCCATCAGGAGAAATTCGCGCTCCTGGCTGTCGGCGGATATGGGCGGCAGGAGTTGTTTCCGCACTCCGACATAGACCTGTTGCTGCTCACGGCCAGGACGCCCGATCATCCGGACGAGAAAGCGGCCATTTCGGATTTCCTGAGGCAACTTTGGGATGTGGGACTGCGAGTCAGCCAGTCAGTCAGAACCGTCGACGAGTGCTGCCGCGTTCATGAAGGCAATTTCGAGCTGACGGTGAGCCTGCTCGACCGGCGGCTGCTGACGGGCAACCTTTCCCTGTTCTCGGCCCTCAACGACCGGTTTGTCCGGTTCCTCACCTCAGAGCGCCGCGACGTCGTCCGCAGGCTCTGCCGCATGACACGCAGCCGCCACGCCCGTTTCAGCGACACCATCTACCGGCTCGAACCGGACATAAAGGAAACGCCAGGCGGACTGCGCGACTTGCAAACGGTCCACTGGCTGGCCCTGGCGCGGGACGGCGCCTCCCCGCCGGATGACGACCCAAGGGCTCGGGATTTCCTCTACTCTGTGCGCTGTTTTCTCCATTACGCCAGCGGCCGCGATGCCAACCAACTGGGATTCGAAGTGCAAGACGAGATATCCTCAGCCCCATTTTCGCCATGGCAGGATCCAGCCGAATGGATGCGCGCCTATTTCCGCCACGCCTCGACGGTGTGGAAGAAGACGCTCTTCGAACTCGAAGCGGCGGAATCCCAGGACCGGAGCCTGTTGTCCAACTTCCGCGATTGGCGGTCGCGGCTATCCAATGCGGATTTCACCGTCTCGCGCGACCTTGTCTTTCTGAGGAACCCGCAGCAACTGGAGGGCGATCCCGACTTGCCGCTGCGCCTGTTCCGATTTGTCGCCAAGCACGGAATAGCGCTGGCCCGCTCCACGGAAAAACGGCTTGTTGATCACCTTTTTGAATGGACAAGGAACTTCGATTCCGATCCGCCGCAGGCCACGTTCTGGAAAGACTTTCTGGCCCAGCCTCACGCCGTTTCAGCCATCCGTTCGATGGCGGCGACTGGCATGCTCGCAACGGTCATCCCGGAATGGGAACGAATCGAGCACCTGGTGGTGCGCGACTTCTATCACCAGTACACGGTCGATGAGCACACCCTCATGACGCTGGAATCGCTCTCCGGACTGACGGCCGGTGATGGCAAACTGGCCGTCCTCGCCCAGGAGTCGGATAGCGTGCTGTGGCTGCTCAAGCTGGCATTGCTGATGCACGACATCGGTAAGGGCAGCGGCCACGACCACAGCCAGGAGTCGGTGAGGCTGTGCCGGCGGTTTCTCGACCGAAGCGGAATCGATGAGATCGATGCGTCCACAGTGCTATTCCTGATCGAGAATCACTTGGCACTGTCCGCGGTGCTTCAGTCGCGTGACCTGGACGACCCAGAAACCGCCCGCTTCGTTGCCTCCCTCACCAAGACGGAGGAACGCCTGCGCCTACTCACGCTTATGACCTTCTCCGACATTTCCGGCGTGAACCCGACCGCCATGACCCCCTGGCGCGCAGAGCAGCTTTGGCGGCTCTATCGCATCGGCCACCGCCGGATTGCCGGCACCCTCAGTGATCAGCGGTTCGACACAGCCTCAAACGCTTACGGAGATATCCCGCCGGGACTGAAGAGGTTCCTCGACGGGCTTCCACTGCGCTACCTCTGGACGCACTCGCGGGAACAGGCCGAGGGCCATTGCCGCCTTTTCGAGAAGGCGGAGCAAAGCGGCGTCGCCGGCGAAATCGACCGTTCCGAAGGCGTCTTCGCACTGACAGTCGTCGCTCCCGACCGGCCCTTCCTGTTCGCTTCCCTCGCCGGCGCCATTGCCAGCTTTGGGCTCAACATTGTCCGCGCCGAGGCGTTTTCGAACTCCGCAGGATATGTCGTCGACCGCTTCGCCTTCCTTGACCCGGCCCGCAACCTCGACCTCAATCCACCCGAAGTTGAACGGCTTAAACTCCTGGTCCAGAAGGTCGCCCTCGGACGCACCCGCGCCGAGGATCTGCTCAAGAATCGCCCCGTGCGCAAGGCTCCGAGCCGCGCCGGCGCCATCGAAGGCACGGTGACGCTGGACAGTGAGAGCGCTCCAAACGCGGCGGTTCTTGAGGTTGTTGCCCAGGATCGCCCCGGCTTGCTCTATAGCCTAGCCGCCGCCATCTCAAGACTCGGCTGCAACATAGAAGTTGTATTGGTCGATACCGAGGCCCATAGAGCGATCGATGTCTTCCACGTCACCCGGCAAGGCGAGAAACCGTCCAGGGAGCAGTCCGAAGCTCTCCGCCAAGCGTTGCTCGCCGCTTGCACACCGCAGGGGTGAGCCCGCCAGAAGGAATCCAAACTATTGTGTCAACTATTGCCGAGAAGATCCGTCAGGATCGGTAAGGAGGTGGTTCAATGACGAAGTTGCTTACGGCGACAATCCTGGGCGCGGTAACCGCTCTGTTTCTCGCAACACCGGCCGATGCTGCAACTCTGGCCGCCCGGCAGCGGAATCAGTCCGCGCGCATCCGCGGCGGCATCGCCAGTGGCCAGATCAGCTATGGCGAGGCACGATCGCTGACACGCCATCAGCGGCAGATCCACAACCAAATCCTGCGCGACCGCGCCGACGGCCGTGGATTCACTGCCGCAGAACGCGGTCACGCCAACCGTATGCTCGATCGCCAGAGCGGCAGGATCTATCACGCCCGCCACAACGGCCGTTGATTCGAGTCCCGACACCACCGCTTCACCCTTTGAGGCGCCTCAGCGGGCCGGAGGATGATCGTCTCGGCCCGCCGATTCTGAGGGCTCACATTTCTGGAACTCGAGTTGGTCACCCTCCCGAGTTCCAGTTGCCTCAATCACCCCTTCGGCCAGCTCCAACACCGAGTGCGCTCGTAGACATGCCGTCAGCCGCCAAGGCTTGAGCGACGGGCGCACTTTCACCACGCGCCTGTCCTTGGTCAGGAACAAAACATCGATTGTAAACTTCATGAAGAAGCAGTGAACTGCCTCACACGGCGCGATCCACAGCCCTTCGCCCTCGTCCAACCCCTTCCGCTTCAACAGGCCTTCGCGCCGCTCCTGGCTCGTTTCGGCCATTCCGACAGCATTGGCCATCAGGACACCCCTGGTCCTATTCCAGACTTTCAGCCTGATCATCGATTTACAGCCGTTCCCGCCAAGCTACTCCGCTTTGATGTTGATTTGACCAATCCCGCCCTTGACGTCCAAACGGATTGTGACCGGCGCCTTGTTGTATTTCTCGTTCACCCATCGGTCGCCTTCTCTTGTCAGTCCGCGTACGCTCACTTCCCCGATCCCACCTTTGGCTTCCGCCACGACTCCAACATCGTTCGGCACCCAGACTGTTGCCTCGCCCACTCCGCCCCGAATCTCGACATCGCAACTGGACCGCTTCGGTCCACGCAGATCGAGACCGACCTGACCAGCACCGATCTGTACCTTTGCACTCCTCAGCAGCAGTCTGCCCAGATCAAGATTGCTTTCACCGGCGCCAAGCGTCACGTTGAGATCCATGCGCACGTCTTCGGCGAGCTTGACTTCCCAAAGGTTCTTTGAATTTGCGCCCATCGTGGTCGTCCGGCTCTTGTTTGAGATGTTGAGCCTCCCGCGAAAACTCGAATCCTCAAACTGCACTTCGGGACCCTGGTTGCCCCCGCTGTAAGTAAACTTGCCCTCCATCAGTTTTGCCGCCCCGCCAGAAAGGTTCAGCTCACCGGCGCTCATCGCAACGGTCACGTCCACCATTTCAGCCTTTGGCCGTTCGATGTTGACGGTCCTGGTCTCCTCCGGATGGCGCCCGTCGTTGACCTGTACACTGCATCCGGCCAAGGTCAATCCAAGCAGTGACAAAGCCGCGACTGCCAACTTCATGGTGAACCTCCTGTTCTCCAACCAATACGTGCGCCGTCACCGGTTTGTTCACTAGACCGGAAGCCGTCCATGCCCATACCCGCCTCCTTCCACACGCCCGACTCGCGCCACAACTCGGCCCAACCGGCTGGTGGAGTTCCCGCAGCTTAGGATAGCTATTGTACTCTCAGTGGAATGGCAGGAATCGCGTACGGCGTTCGGGACTGCTACCGAAGCACTTCGCGACTCATCCGGACCAGCGATTCGCGCATCTTTTGCGATTCCTTGCCTCCGGCCAACCCGATACCGTGTGCGGGAAGCAGACTCGACGTGTTGTAGCTGAAGTCCGGCTGCTGCACCATCGCGCAGAATACGCTGACCAGTTCGCCGTCCCGCCAACCGTTTTCGGCTTCCTGCATCAATAAACCGACAGCTTCCTCGACCGTGTAGGGTTCCTTGTAGGACCTCTTCGACGCGAGAGCGTCGAAGATGTCGGCCACTTGCAGGATTCTGGCGAGCAGCGGGATCTGCTCGCCGGACAGCCCGTCCGGATATCCACTTCCGTCCCACCGTTCATGATGGTTTCGTATGATGGGGAGCACCGGTGCCATGCTCCGCATCGGGCGGCAGATTCCCTCGCCGACCCAGGTGTGCGACCGCATCACCTCCCATTCGGTCTCGCTCAAGTGTCCTCCCTTGTTCAAGACTGAATCAGGCACTGCGATTTTGCCGATGTCGTGAAGGAAACCACCCCTGTGCAAAGCGATCAGATCTTCCTCGGGTAGCCCGAGAGCGGTGCCAAGAGCAACGCTGAGTGCGGCCAGGCGTTCGCAGTGGTTACCGGTTTCCTCGTCTCGCGCCTCGACGGTTTGCGCGAGCAAGAAAAGGATGGTCTCGGCTTCTTCCAGGGAGTCGATGGCTTTCTTGTTCCTGAGCATGGCCCGAACCCGAGTGCGGACCGCAGTCGGGTGAAGTGGTCTAATGAGGAACTCATCCGCACCCGACTCGAGCCCGGCGACCTCATTCTCGATGCCCTGCACGTTTGTCAGAATCAGAAGCGGGATCAAACGTGTTTTGCGATCGCTCTTCACCCGGCGGCAGAATTCAAGCCCTCCGATGCCAGGCATCATGAGGTCGGCGATGATCAGGTCCGCTTCTTCCCCAGCCAGCAGTTGAAGCCCTTCGTCCGGTGTCTTTGCCTCGAGGATCCGGTATGGACCCGCCTTGAGCATGCCCTTCAGGTATTGCCGGTTGTAGTCGACGCTATCGACAATCAGGATCGTGGACCGGTTCGACGTCACAATTGGCGCAGGCGGGGGAAGCGCCACGCGGCCGACATCCTGCCGCTGCCCGGTCACCTGAGTTTGTCCGGCAGCCATCACTCTCTCATCGGCGTTGACTATCCAATGCTTTAGCCCAGCTCCGGACTACTCGAACGCCTCAAGTGCAGGTTCAGCCGCATTGGCGAGCCGTCATCGCCGCTGATGGACCTTTCAGCTACAATGTAGCTATTGGGCGCGCATTCACGGGATGCCCGACAAGAGAGTCTTCCCCGGTCGTCTAATGGTAGGACAGCGGCCTTTGGAGCCGTGAATCGTGGTTC
>CAZSBK010000147.1:0-9293 GCA_964604945.1 uncultured Candidatus Solibacter sp. | reverse complement strand
CGGTTCTGGTCCCAATCGCATCGGCCAGGGCATCGAGTTCGACTACGCCTGTTGCCACGCCAGCTTCGCGTTGCAGGAATTCGGCGTCGAGTCAATCATGGTCAACTGCAACCCGGAGACCGTTTCAACCGACTACGACACATCGGACCGCCTCTACTTCGAGCCGCTGACGCTCGAAGAGGTGCTCAATATTTATGACACAGAGAACCCCGATGGCGTCATCGTCCAGTTCGGTGGGCAGACGCCGTTGAATCTCGCCTTGCCGCTGAAGGCCGCCGGCGTGCCCATTATCGGCACCGACCCGGAGAGCATCGACCTCGCGGAGGACCGCCAGTTGTTCGGCAAGCTGCTCGAGGGCCTTGGCATCCCGTCGCCGAGTTGGGGTACGGCAACGTCGGTCGAGCAGGCTTGCGGGATCGCGCGCGACCTCGGCTACCCGGTCCTCGTGCGGCCCAGTTACGTGCTCGGCGGGCGCGCCATGGTGATCGCCTATGACGAGGACACCGTACGGCGCTATATGCAGGAGGCTACGCTCTATTCCCCAGGCCGCCCGGTGTTGATCGACCGCTTCCTCGAGGACGCGGTTGAGATCGATGTCGATGCGCTCTCGGACGGCACGGACGTGCTGATCGGCGGTGTGATGGAGCATATCGAAGAGGCCGGAGTTCATTCCGGCGATTCGTCCTGCGTGATGCCGCCGCAATCGATCGGCAAGGACGAACTCGACACAATCGTGGGCTACACGGAAAAACTGGCTCGCGCGTTGAACGTGTGCGGCCTGATGAACATCCAGTATGCGATTCAGCGCGGCAAGGTGTACGTGCTGGAGGTCAACCCGCGCGCCTCGCGGACAGTGCCCTATGTGTCGAAGGCGACCGGCGTTGCGCTGCCGAAGATCGCTGTCGGGCTCATGCTAGGCCGCTCGATGAAGGAAATGGCTTACCTCGCCGGCGAGCAAACCTCGGGCGTGCTGATGCCGAACAAGATAACGGTGAAATCGCCGGTCTTCCCGTTCGCGAAATTCCCTGGCGTCGATCCGGCGCTGGGCCCCGAAATGCGCTCCACCGGTGAAGTCATGGGCGTCGGCGAAAGCTTCGGTGAAGCCTTCGGGAAGG
Source organism: uncultured Candidatus Solibacter sp. (assembly GCA_964604945.1). Taxonomy (GTDB): domain Bacteria; phylum Acidobacteriota; class Terriglobia; order Bryobacterales; family Bryobacteraceae; genus PNKE01. The sequence goes on along the minus strand of CAZSBK010000147.1, from coordinate 8,178 downwards.
CGCAACTGTCCGCCGGCGTACCGCTGCCGCGCTCGGGCTGCGTGTTCTTCAGCGTGAACGACCACCATAAGCCCGCCGCACTCGACTTGGCTAGGAAATTCGCCGAACTCGGTTTCGAACTCGCCGCCACGCGCGGCACCGCGTCTTGGTTGAAGAACGCCGGACTCCGTGTGCGCACGGTCTTCAAGGTGAATGAGGGCCGCCCGAACGCCGTCGATCTGATGAAGGGTGGATCGCTCCAGTTAGTTGTCTACACCACCACGGGTGCCACCTCGTTCCCGGATGAACAGGCCATCCGCCGCACGGCCGTGCAGCATCGCGTACCCTGCATCACCACGATTAGCGGCGCGCGCGCCGCGGCTGAAGCGATCGCCTCACGGGTGAAGGATCCGGTACGTGTGTGGAGCGTGCAGGAGTTGCACGCCGCCGGTTAGCAGATGCGCGGCAGTTGTTCGCCGCTCAGCATGTCCACAACACGCCTGCCGCCGATGCGCGTTTCCATGACAACGCGCGCCGCGCCCGGCGAGGCGTGGCCGATGCATGATGCGCCCGCCGAAACCCCGATCTCCTGAAGTATCCCGACAACGCGCGCTGCCTCGCTCGCCGGTACGAACACGCAAAACCGCCCTTCATTCGCCACGTACAACGGATCGAGTCCAAGGAATTCGCACGCTCCCCGCACCGCATCCATCACCGGGATCTGCCGCTCCCGGATCATGACCTCGACGCCGCGCGCTTTTGCGATCTCGTTCAGCGCGCTCGAAAGCCCTCCGCGGGTCAGGTCCCTCATGCAGTGAATGTCGATGCCCGCCTGAATCAGCGCCTCGACCGCGGGCCACAGAATGGCAGAATCGCTCTCGATAGGCGCTTCGAATTGCAGCCCCTCGCGAACTGACAGGATGGCTGTACCATGCCGGCCCAAATCGCCGCTGACGATGACAGCATCGCCGGGTTCGACCCGCCACGGCCCAGTCTCTCCAACCTGGCATTCGCCGATACCGGTCGTGTTGATGTAGACGCCGTCGCCTTTTCCGCGCTCGACTACCTTTGTGTCCGCGGCCACGATCTCGACGCCAGCCTGTCTCGCCGCTTCTGCCATCTCCGCGGCCACGCGCCGCAGTACGCCAACCTCCAATCCCTCTTCGAGAATGAACCCGGCGGTCACTGCCGCCGGTCGCGCGCCGCACATGGCCAGGTCGTTCACCGTGCCGTGCACGGCCAGGGAGCCAAGCGAACCGCCAGGGAAGAACAGTGGGCTGACGACAAAGGAGTCCGTCGTCACCGCCATGCGGCCGGTCATGTTCAGGTACGCGCCGTCGTGCTTCCGGCCAAGCTCCGCGCCGCCGAACGCGGGCATGAACACTTCTTCGACCAGCCGCTCCGTCATGCGGCCGCCGCCGCCGTGGGCCATGGTGATCCGGCCCGCGCCATCAGAGGGTACGGGGCAGGCAAGTTCGAAGCCCGGTTTACGCTCTTCCGCCATACAGATAGTACGCCGCGCAGGCGCCCTCGCTCGATACCATCGGCGCGCCCAGCGGCCGTTCCGGCGTGCATTGCTTCCCGAACGCTGCGCATTCGGGCGGCTTGATCAGCCCCTGCAAGACCTGGCCCGCCTGGCACGCCTCGGGTTCACTCACTTCCCTGAAACCGATACCAAACCGGGCCAGCGCGTCGAACCCCGCGTACTTCTGACGCAGTTTCAGCCCGCTCTGGGGGATGGGGCCAATCCCACGCCATTTCCTCTCGCCCACCTCGAAGACTTCACTGACCACTTTACGGGCCTCTTCGTTTCCTTCGCGCCGCACCGCTCGCGCATAGCGGTTCTCCATCTCCGCGCGCCCCTGCTCTAACTGTTCGGCAGCGGCCAGGATTCCGTCGAGCAAGTCCACCGGTTCAAACCCCGTGACGACGACGGGCACACGATGCTTCTTCGCTACCTCTTCGTATGCCGTGGTACCCTCAACCGTGCAGACATGGCCCGGCGCGAGAAACGCCTGCACCCTGCAGCCTGGCGATTCGATCACCGCCTCCATCGCCGGCGGCACCAAAACGTGTGCGCAGAGGATCGAGAAGTTCTTCACGCCCATGCGTTCCGCTTGCCAGACGGCCATGGCGTTGGCCGGCGCCGTCGTCTCAAAACCCACGGCGAAGAAGACGACTTCCCGTTCCGGCGTCGCGCGCGCAAGTTGCACCGCGTCCAGCGGAGAATAGACGATCCTCACATCCGCGCCCCGGGCCTTCGCGTCGAACAGGCTCAACTCCGAGCCCGGTACCCGCAGCATGTCGCCAAACGAAGTGAAGACGACGCCCGGCCGCTGCGCAATTTCGACTGCCGCGTCGATCAATTCAAGTGGTGTCACGCACACCGGACACCCCGGGCCATGCACTAGATGCACGTTCGCCGGGAGCAAGTCTTCAAGCCCGGTCTTGAGGATTGTATGTGTCTGTCCGCCGCAGACCTCCATCAGCGTCCAGTCGCCATGCGTTCGTTCGGCGATGCGGCGTGCCAGCGCCGAGACGGCGTCGCGGTCCCTGTATTCGTCCAGGAACTTCATCCGCCGCCTTCCGATTCCTCATCCAGCAGACCCAGTTGCCTCAGGTCGTCGAAGGTCTGCTTCGCCTGCTCCTCATCGACCACCTGAAGCGCGAATCCGGCGTGAACCAGCACATACTGGCCTGGCTGCACATCCGGCGTGAACGAAAACGCGACCTGCTTGCGCACGCCCGCGAAATCCACCGTGCCGCGCAGAAACGCCGGCTCGTCGCCTTCAATGTCGATCACCCGGCCCGGCACGGCGAGGCACATGGCTACCGTCCCGCCCTGACTTCGCCGATCTTGCCTGAGAGCCAATCGACCCACTCACGCAGCCCTTCGCCCGTGCGCGCCGATAGCGTGAAGACGGCCGCCACCGGACTCACATCGTGCACGTTCGCCAGCAACTCCTCGAGCGCCACGCCCGAATACGGCAGCAGATCTGCCTTGTTGAGTACTACGCAATCGGACATGCGGAACATCTTTGGATACTTCTTCGGCTTGTCGGCGCCTTCGACGACGGAAAACAAAGTCACTTTCAAATGTTCCCCCAGGTCGTACGACGCCGGGCACACCAGGTTACCGATGTTCTCGATGAACAGCACTTGGGGCAGGGCATCGATGAACGTCTCAGCCGCGCCCTGCACCATCCGTGCGTCCAGGTGGCAGCACGTCGTATTGATCTGGTGAGCACGCACCCCCACGCGCCTTATGCGTTCCGCGTCAAGGTCGGTTTGAAGATCGCCCTCGATCACCGCGCAGCGAAACCGCTCGCCAAACATCGGCAGAGTCTTCTCGAGCAGCGTGGTCTTGCCCGCGCCGGGCGCCGACATGATGTTGACCACGGCAATGCCGCGTTCCGTGAACCAGCGCCGGTTCTCGGCGGCGTACTCGTCGTTCTTTCTCAGGACCGGAGTCTCAACCGCCACTCGCTCGCTCATTGGTCACCGTCCTCCAACACGACCGATTCTACCGTCAATTCCTCGCCCTCTAGCACCTTCATGGGCCGGCCGCACTGCGCGCACCAAAGAACCAGATCCGCCCCGGGACGGGATTCGACACGGCACGCCTCGCACCGCGCCAGCACCGGGATTCGCTTGATCTCGATCCTCGCCCCCTCCGCCGCGCCGTCGCGTAGCGCCTCGAAGGCGAACTCCAGCGCCTCGGCCACCACCCCTGACATCTCCCCCAGCCTCACCGCCACCTCGCTCACCCTCATGTGGCCATGCTCGGCCGCCTGCGTCTTGGCGATCTCCAGGATCTCCGCCGCGATGCCCGCTTCGTGCATTTAGTGTGAACCAGCCTTTCACGGGGCTCCCCCGCCCGCGGCGGTCAGGAACCAACAACGCACCATGATGCTATTGTTTCAGTAGAAGGCCACCTTCCGCAGCATGGGTTTACTCGACCGCTCCTCGAACGCGACCATCTCCTTTAGCCCCGTCACCCCAGCTGTGAAGTGGCTGCTGATTGTCAATACCGGCCTTTTCATCGTCCACTTCTTCTTGGCCCGCTCCGGACTGGATGGACTTTTTCTGGCGCTGGGTCTCTCGCCCCGCGACGTGCTGACCGGCTTTGCCTTCTGGCAGCCGTTCACCTACATGTTCATTCACAGCGCCTTCTCGTTCTCTCACATCCTGTTCAACATGCTGTCGTTGTATATGTTCGGAGCGCCGATTGAACAGGCCTGGGGAACGCGCCGCTTTCTTCGCTTCTACTTCGTCTGCGGTCTGGGCGCGGCGGTTTTCATCGTCGTCCTGAACCTCCTGTTCGGCTCCATCGATGCGCGCACAATCGGCGCGTCGGGAGCCATTTACGGGCTGCTGCTGGCCTTCGGCATGTTGTTTCCCGAGCAGATGGTCCTGTTTGCCTTCATCTTCCCCATGAAGGCAAAGTACTTCGTCATGATCATCGGCGCCATCGTCTTCTTCAGTTCGATTGGTGATGCGGGCGGCGGCGTCAGCCACTTCGCCCACCTCGGCGGCATGGTTGTGGCCTGGTTGTACATCCGTAGCGGCAAGGTCTACAAACGGCCCCCCGGCCTCGCGTTCTCGCTCGAGCAGGTCTACAAGGACTGGAAGTTCCGCCGCGCGAAGAAGAAGTTCCAGGTCTACCTGCGCAAAGAGAACCCCAACCGCGACCGCTGGACCAACTAGGCGCTCGTCTCCGGTTCACCAGCCTGTCTTCAGGCGGCCTTCAATCCCCCTTCCGGCGTTGATACCATGGTCACCGTATGAAAGTTGCAGTCGCTGGTCTCGGATTCATGGGCCTCACTCACCTGAAGGCCTACAACAGAATTGAAGGCGTCGAAATCGCCGGCGTCGCTTCGGTCGACCCCAAGGCCCTTTCGGGCGATTTCTCTCACATCGGCGGAAACCTCGAAGTCTCCGGCCCTGCCCTCGACATCTCGAAGGCGGCCAAGTTCGAGGACCCCTTCGCTTGCGTCCGCCTCGAAGGCGTCGATGCCGTCGATCTCTGCCTCCCCACCAATCTTCATGCTCCGGTCGCCATCGAAGCCCTCGAGCACGGCAAGCATGTCCTCGTTGAAAAGCCGATGGCGCTCAACGAAGCGGAAACCACCCGCATGATCGATGCCGCCAAGGCCAGCGGCAAGATCCTCATGTCGGCCCAGGTCCTCCGTTTCTTCCCGGCATACAAGGCCCTGATTGACGCCGTGGAATCCGGCAAGTTCGGACGCGTCCATCACGCCCTATTCCGCCGCCGCTGTGCCGCGCCCGGCTGGTCCGCGTGGCTTGCTGACAAGTCGCTTTCCGGAGGCGGTGTCTTCGATCTCCTCATCCACGACATCGACATGATGATGGTCTGCTTCGGTATCCCCGACTCGGTCCGCTCCTGGGGCCATGAAGACCTTGCCCGCGGAATCGACACCATCACTTCTCAATTCGAGTACCCCGGCTCCGGCGCTGTCACTGTCACCGGCGGCTGGCACCACCCCAAGGCCTATCCCTTCTCGATGGAGTACACAGTCGTCGGCGAAAACGGCGTCATGGACTTCTCTTCCGAAGGCCGCCCGGTCCGCTGGTTCGACAACGACGGCACGGCCACCGAGGTCAAACTCTCCGATGTCGACGGCTACCAGGCCGAGATCGCGTATTTCGTTGACTGCTGCCGTACCGGCCATCAACCGGCCCGCTGCTCCCCCGAATCTTCCGCCGCCGCCGTCCGCATCGCGAAAACGGCCGAGGCCGCCCGTTCCAAAAAAGGAGAATCCGTCCCATGCCAACGCTAAAAGACCGCGAGGTCGGCATCTTTTTCTGGGTCGAACCCGATGCCCAGGCTGCGCTCAAAGCCCTGAAACAGTGCGGCGTCGTCTCAGGCCAACTCGCCGTCGACGGTACGGTTGTGCTGAATGAGGCCACCACCAAAGCCTGGAAAGAGGCCATCGCCGCCGAGGACTTCCATCTCTGGACCGTCTTCGCCGCCTACAACGGCGAATCGTACAACGACATCCCGACGGTCGAACGTACCGTTGGCTTCATTCCCCACGACACCCGCGCCGAGCGCGAGATCCGCACGAAGCAGGTCATCGAATTCGGCGCCGCCCTGGGCGTGAAGAGCTTTGGCTGCCACGTCGGCTACATCCCGCACGACAAGTCCCATCCCGATTACGTTGGCGTCCGCGACATGGTGCGCCGCATCGCCGACTTCGCCGCCACCCACGGCATGACCTATTGCCTCGAAACCGGCCAGGAGCCGGCCGCTCAGTTGCTCGAGTTCTTCAAGGACGTCGATCGCCCCAACGTCAAGATCAACTTCGATCCGGCCAACATGATCCTCTACGGTTCGGGCGAACCCGTCGCCGCCTTCCGCCTGCTGAGTGACCACGTGATCAGCGTTCACGGCAAGGACGGCGACTGGCCCGGCAAGGCCACGCCCGGCGCTCTCGGTTGCGAACGGCTGCTCGGCGAAGGCTCCGTGAACATCCCCAAGTTCATGACCGCACTGAAGGAGACCGGCTACAACGGACCCATCTGCGTCGAATCCGGCGTCCACGGCGAAGCCAACCGCTGGGAAGTCCTCAGCCGCGCCGTCAGCATCCTGAACTCGCTCCGCTAGTAGAACAGACACTTCCCGGCCTGTCTCTGGGCGAGCCTCGTGCGTCAGCGCGAGGTACAGCGCAATCCGTAGGAGGCCTCCCGGCCTGTCCGCTTGTGGGGCAGACTTCAGTCTGCGAAGGGCTTCAGCCCGCGCCGCCGTACCGCAGGCTTCAGCCTGCCGCCTGGATACTCGTGTCGAGACGTCTTCCGCAAGTTCACGCCCGACGCGGTCCTCCGATCGGGTGAACTTTGTTGTATGTGCTATCGTCTCTAGCCGGTAGCCCCATGATTGAAGTCGACCATCTCCGCAAAGCCTACGGTCCCCTCATCGCCGTCGACGACGCCTCCTTCACCGCCCACCCCGGCGAGATCTTTGGCCTGCTCGGACCCAACGGTGCCGGCAAGTCCACCACCATCGGTTGCATTTGCGGTCTGCTCGAACCCACAGCCGGATCCATCCGCGTCGCAGGCCACGACATTACAACCGACGCCCGCCAGGCCAAACGTACCATTGGCGTCGTCCCCCAGGAGGTAGCCCTCTACGAAGACCTCACCGCCCGCGAGAACCTCGACTACTGGGGCGCCGTCCAAGGCCTTTCCGGCGCAGTTCTCAAGGCAGCCATTCAGGACGTTCTGGAAACCACCGGTCTCGCCGACCGCGCCAAAGAGCCTGTCAAGCGCTTCTCGGGCGGCATGAAGCGCCGCCTGAACTTCGCCGCTGGCATCCTGCACAAGCCCAAAGTCCTTCTGCTCGACGAGCCCACCGTCGGCGTCGATCCCCAAAGCCGCGTTCATCTCCTCGGTTTGGTCCGCGCCCAGGCCGCTGCTGGCGCCTGTGTCCTCTACACCACCCATTACATGGAAGAGGCCGAAACCCTCTGCCACCGCCTCGCCATCATCGACCACGGCCGCATCATTGCCCAGGGCACGCTCGACGAACTCCGCTCGATCCTCGGCGAACGCGACCTCCTCCGTCTCACCGGCGTCTTCCCTGAATCGGCCGTCCGCGCAGCCCTGTCCTCTGAACCTGACCTTGAACTGCTTGGCTTTGAGGACGGCCTGCTTCGCGTCGCCCTTGGCCGCGCTTCCGAACGCCTGCCGCAACTGTTCCAGATCCTCGCTTCGGCCGGCGCCGAGGTCCGCGGCACCATCCTGACCCGCCCAAATCTCGAAAGCCTCTTCATCAAACTCACCGGCAAGGACCTCCGGGAGTAGCCATGCGCCTCCTCATCGCATCGTTCAAAAAGGAAGCCCTTCGCGTCTCGCGCGATCCGTTTGCCTTCGCTCTCTGGCTCGGCATCCCTTTCTCGATCCTCCTTCTCATGAACCTCGCCTTTGGCGGACGCTCTTCGTCTGGACCCCGCCCCCAGGGTGTCATCCTCATCGCCGACCTTGATGGAACCCTGCTCAGCGGCGCCCTCAACTCCGCCTTTTCCCAAGGGCCGCTCGGCGATATGTTCAAGCCCGAAAAGACCACCGAGGCCGATGGCCGCGGCCGCATGGCCAAGGGCGAAGCGTCGGCTCTGATCATCGTCCCCAAGGGCTTCCAGGACGCCGCTTTCGCCTCCTTCTCCCGCCGCCGCTCCACGG
>CAZSBK010000146.1:0-9316 GCA_964604945.1 uncultured Candidatus Solibacter sp. | reverse complement strand
GGCTCGCCTCTTGGCGGCCCAGACGGTAGGTACGGCTCAGCGCGCCGTCGAAGCGGACCAGATGCCGGCCCGCTGTGTAGGATCCGGTCGGATCGTAATCCGCGACGTTTGGATACCAATAGAACGGCTTCTGGGCCCCATTGCAGGCTTCGAAAAACGCGCTCAGAGTCAGCCACTGGGCGAACGTCAGCAGCTTGCCGATCTCCCACGCCTTCCGGCTTGAATCGGCCTGGACCTGTGCCTGATATCGGCCATCGGCGTAGCCACTGCTCTCACGCACCGGCCAGGCGCGCGTCTCGCGAAACAGCGCACAGAGACTACTCGGCATGACCGTGGCCGCGACGGCGGAGGCGACGTTTCCTGGCATTAGATCTTCACCGCCAGCGGATCGTTGATCGCCGTGGCTGCCGTCGTCCGGCCGAGGCTTTTCGACATGCCGGAGTTGAACGACGAGGTCACCGCGCCTTCGTTGTTCTTCACGAACTTCACGGTCTTGCCCTCGAGGAACCGTTCGGTCGACTCTCCATCGGCCTGGATGGTCACGTACACGACCTGCTGCTGCGGCGATTGCTGTGGCGTTTTCAGGTTCCCGAGGCCCGGCAGGCTTGAGGAGTAACCGTACTGCTGGCCGCTCATCGCGAAGCCGGACTGGTATAGCGTGCCGCCCTGCTGGGTCATCCAGACGCCACGCGGCTTGTTGTCGAGAATCCCGGCGTTCTGGCCGGTCGCGATGGCGTATTCCATGACCATGTCCCGCACTTGCGCCGAACGGACGGCGGCCTCGAGATTCCCGCCGAAGCTCGACTTGGCCATCTCAATGACCGACCGTGCGAAGCTCTTGTCCACCGTCACCTTGTAGATGTCGCGGATCTTGTCGATCGCCTTCTGCTCTGCCGTCTTCCGGAACATGCCCATCAGGCCAATTGCCGCGCCGATGCCCGCGGCTGCGATCATGCCCCACGGACCAGCAGCCACCAGGGCAGGGAACATCGCCATCAGGCCGCCCATGGTGGTCATTCCGGCGACCGCACCGATGGCCGGCGACGAGTACTTCAGGATGTTGTTGCTGCTCTGACCCGCCTTGAACGCGCCAAGAACGCCGAGTGCGCCGCCGCCCGCAACCATCGAGCCGAGGCCAGCGGCACTGAGGCCACCGATGGTCGCCCCGCTCATGCCGCCCACCAGCCCCGCCGATCCCATCTGCGAAACGGGGTTCAGCATGGAGACGCTCGCTGGCAGGTTACTGCCGCCGCCAGCCGCGGCGAACAGGGGTGACGCACCAATGCCGATCAGGCCGCCCAGAGAGCCCAGGATCCCCGCGCCGCCTGAGGCCGCCTGGCGCATTGAGACGCTCGTTCCGGTGAACAACTGCATCAGCATCGCGGCCACGCGCGAGGTAACCACATCCTTGATGGCGGTGAGAAGCGCCGTTTTGAGCGAATTGCCGATCGCCGACCAGATCGACTGTGATTTCGACAGCAGGGCATCGAAGACCCCCTCGGCCTGCCGCTTGAAAGTGTCAAAAAGTTGCCGATTATGGTCGCGCACCATCTCTGCCGTGCGGCTGGCCGCGTTCTGGCGCGCGGCGTCAATCGCGGCGCCGGTCGATTCCTCACTCGCCCGCTTGATCTCGTCTCGCTGTGCGGTCAACTCCGCAATCCTGGCCTTGATCTCGTCAGCCCGGTAGCCAAGCCGGGCCATGTTGGCCTCTTCGTCGATCAGCATGGTCGAGGTTTCGAGCCCGAACATCCGCATCCGGATCTCGTGGACCCGCCCGATGTGATCGATTTCGATTTGCGCTCGCTGCGCCTCGACTGCGGCTTTCTGCTCGAGCGTCTGCGCGTCGAAGCTCTCCAGGGCGCGGAGCCGTTCATCGCGGCTTAAGTCCGCACTCTGCTCTTCAATGCCCATCACGCGGCCAAAGTGATCAAGGTTTCGCCGGGCGATCTCCTCGTTGTATTCGAGCCGCTTCTGATAGACCGAGGACTCAAGCGCCAGCCTGCGGGTTGCCGCCTCCTCCTCGCCGCGTAGGTGCTCGGCGAGTTGCTCGCGGGACTCCTTCTGCGACTTCTCCCGGAACGCTGCCCAGCGCACCGACAACTCGTCGATTACATTCTGCCAGGCACGCTTCGTCAACCCGGCTTGGTGTTCAATGCCCTTGTCGTCCGTGAACGTCGCCCACTTCTTTACCTGCTCACCCACCGTGGCCATCTCGCGGGCGAATCCGGTCAGCCCGCCGCGCCGTGCCTCCGCCACCGCCTGCGCGGACTCCCGCTCGACCGTGATCTGATGTTTCCCGATGTCTTTGGCAAGCGTCTCGGCTTCCGCCTTGCGCTTTCTGGCCTCCTCCGCATCAATGCCAACCCGATTCAGGTCGCTCATCCGCTTTCGGAACTCGTCGTTGTCGAAGGCGTCGAAGAACTCCTTGGCGCCCTTCTTCCCGCCGAACATCGCCTCGCGGACCTGGTCGAGCGAATAGCCCATTTTCTTCAAGTCCTCGATCGACTTGCCGGCGTTGATGGCCTCGTTGATCCGCTTCATGTCATCGGCGGTGCGCATCAGGCCCAGCATCTCTTCGTTGGCCTCAAGGGTCCGCTGGTTCATCTCGTAGATCGCTGTGCCGGCCACCGCCGCACCGACCGCGATCGCCGTGAACGGATTCCGGGTCATCGCCAGCGTCAGTGCGTCCACTGCGCGCTTCGCACCAGCGATCCAGCCGACAAACTGGGCCACCGCCGCGCCAATCGCTGCCGCAGCAATGGCCTTCGCAAACAGCCCAATCGCGTCAGAGTTGCGGTTCACCCACTTGGCGAGATCCGTGAGGCCCTCGATCATTCGCCGCATTTCGGGCAAGAACTCGGCGCCGATCGCTGCCTTGGCCTCTTCGACATAACGGCTCAAGGAGCCCATCTGCTTGCCGACCGTGCCGAGCGAGGCCTCATACGCGCCTGCGATCTTAGGACCCTCGGCCAGCACGACATTGAGCGCGGTGTTGCGGCGCTCGATCTCGGTCATGTCCCGGCCCAGCCGCCGGCGAGCCTCGGTGAACGCCCGCTCGAACTGGATGTTGATGCCGTAGGTACGCAGGACTTCGATCTGCTGCGTGGTGATACCGCTCATGATGCCCTTCAGGGCGGCGCTCGAATCCTGGCCGGCAACGACGGCGGCATCCTGGGCCAGCCGCGCAAGGTCGGTCGCCTTCGACAGATCCAGTTGCGCGGCGATCATCTTGTTGACGATGTCACGCGAAGCCTGCGTGGTGATGCCCAGGTCCTTGATCCGGCTGACCAGGCGTTCGATGGAACCCTCGTTGTAGCCATTCGCGCGGGCGAGCTGCGCGTTGACAACAGCCAGGGTCTCGTTGCGAGCCGCCAGGCGGCTGGTCTCTTCGATCTGCGTCTTCACCCAGCCAACAACCCGCTCGAACGCCGAGGCCAGCACGCCGGCGGCCGCGGCGCCCTTGGCGACAGAGACGGTCAGCCCGTCGATGCCGGAAGAGGCTCCGCGCGCGGTCTTCACTGCCGTGGCTTCCATCGACGACAAGCCGGCGTTGACGCTCTTGATCGAGGCGTTGGCGCGGTTGACGTCGACTTCAACGACGAGTTCGAGCTTGTTGTCAGGCATGACAGAAATAGTGAGGTGGTTGCATGCGATTGCGATTGCTTTGTGTTTTGATGGGTATGAAGCTAGGGCGCCATATGCACTACAAACACATGGTCAGAAGAGCGGCCACACACGTCATTGACACGAAGGCTGTGCGGACCGTGATTGCAGCTCTCCCAGAATCGTGGCTGGTGCGCGGCCTCGAGGAGAGGGACTATGGCATCGACATGATGCTTGAGATCTTCGATGAAGACTATCCCACTGGTGATCTCGTGTTTGCACAAATCAAGGGTACCGAGTCGAAGTTCTGCGCTCCGGTCAAGCACCCGGCGTTCCCAGTGAAGACGCTTCTATACGCTGAGCTATTTGTCCAGCCTTTCTTCATCTTCTACTGTTCGCTCGCAGACAAACTGACGCACTTCGTGTGGCTTCAGAAGTACATCCAAGCAAAACTTGACCATGAAACCTCCTGCTGGCGAAATCAACACTCGGTCGCCATTCACTTCCCACCAGACAACGTCTTGAGCTCTAACGCGAGGCGAATTGTTGAAATCGCGAGGCGCCAAAGACTGAGAGACGCAGGGATTTCCTTTCTCGCCGCCTATGAGTGGTTGCACTTGCATTCCACTTCGTTGCTAAGCGGCCAGACTGGGGTCGCGAGTGCGTGCCTAGCGTGTTTGGACGAAATTCGGAGTCAGAGAGCATTCTTGGACGAAGTCAAGCAGCCATTTCTCAAGTACGATTTAGATGAGCTTACAGAGTGCTTCTCGTCAGTACGCGCTAGCGGTCGAGTAGACGATCACACTCGCAGTGCCATCGAGGAACAGTTGGAGGAGTTGGAGGCCGTGAAGCTGCACTTTTTAGGCATGGATGATGTGGACAGGTTCGCAGTAGAAATGTCGGACGCCTATCCATACTGAGACCAACACGACTGAATGAGAGTCTCGGCTGTTCTGCATGCTTACCGAGACGACCTGCCGAGGCGGGATCGGACTGGCTCCTGACGATCCTCAGGAGCAACCTCGGTCAGCTCTGGACCAATGGTCAGATGAGATCACAAACTCACCAAGACACAGTTCAGGTTGGCCACTCTGAAGGGCGACAGCGGCTCAGCATCGACTCCAGTTCCTCCGTGACCGCAGAACTTGCCATCATGTTGACGCTGACCGCTCAGCCAAGTTATTTCAGAAGTCTGGAGGACTCCTATGGCGCACTTGTACAGGCCACGCGAAGGATGGGAGGATGAACGCCTTGCTCATTACCTGCTATCGCGTTTCAGCTTTGTGGCGCAGCCTACGACGGTCGCTGACGATGTTGGGGCTGACTTCTTCTGTACTATCTTCGACATTGTCGACGCTCCATGGCCTACAGTAGAACCTCGATCCTCCTTTGCTATCCAGGTCAAGAGCACTCTGAAAGCGGTCAATGCGCATAGCAAGGTAAGTTATCTCGCGAGCCTCGAACTTCCATTCTTCCTCGGGATCGTCAGCCAACATCCCGCCCAAATCCGCCTCCATTCCGCAGAGCGGCTATCCATACTTTTCGCTCGCTTCGGCTTGCCGAAGAAGCTCTGGCTTCGTCCAGTGCCAATGGAACGTTACGACGGGGCTAACTATGCCCGGGGTGATGCGGAGGTGGGTGTGCACCTCGATTGCCCGTGTGTGGCTACTTTCGGTGCTGAGGAGACGAGAAGCAGCCTTGGAGCCAAAGTCGAAGCACTCAACGCGATTTGCCGACAAGCGTCCGCAAATATCGGCACGCGGAAAGCCGAAGAGCATGTGTACGACATGGGTAATGGGCAGTTCAGTATCGTAGCCGGCTGCGGATCCGTCAATCATTTCAGGCAGAACTTCTGCAGGCGACTCGCAGAGGTGTTCTATAATCTCACCTGGATTGTCAACAACCAGCCGGCTGCCTTCAATCACGCTGAGTTTAAGGTCTATGAGGATCTCTACCTCGGCCTTCGGGGAATCCCTGGCGGCGCTCCCTTAGGTGCCGTAGCCAGAGTATATGAGCCTTTAAGAAAACAAGTGACGGATCGGCAGCTTGATAGATAGGAGCACCACAAACCGCGTGAGCTGCGCTACCGTCCTCGAGGAGCACTCCGGGGTGGCGGGGTATGCATTTACGGCAAGTCTCTATGCGTTCTAAGTTCGTTCAGCATGATAATGACGGCGAATTCATCTGCCCGGATCTCGTCCAGTTCGATCCGGACGCCCAATTTCAAAGCGTTTTGAAGGCTGATAGCCCGATGCAGCAACCCTCCAGCCTCGGACGTTTGGGCAGCGTCGAGCTTGTCCAGCGGGCAGTGGTCGCAGCGCTCGCCATCATCCGGTGCATCGTGGCAAAGCCCCGGATCGCACAGCTCATCCCGGCGTAGGGACCAGTGAATCAGGAATCGCAGGGAGGGCTTTTCGGGCCACTCCCCGCTGGTCAGTTTGGGTCCACGGTCTCCTGGAACGAAGCGTCCAGGGCGTCGATGGCGGCTTTCACGGCCACGGCCTGGTGGATGATCGGCACCTCGCCGGCGTATCCGTCGGCACCCTGCACCAACCGCTTGTACAGTGCGCCAGCTGGTGCGAGGTTGATGATGAGTTCCTGCCGGTTGTACGGCAAGTCGAGCACCCGGGCGAAGCCGCGGCGGTACTCGAATACGTCCTTGGCCGAAGGCATCCGCAGAGAATGAGTGACCGTCCCGCCGAGGACGCGCAGCGTCACCTCGAAACCGTCGCCCAACTGCACGACGTCATCGACCTCGGCCTGGCCCAACTGCTCGATGACGCGGCTGGCCTCAAAGGCGTCCACCTCCGGGGCGTCCGGCTCTGGCACGCGGATCTTCGCGAGCAGCGCGGCGTCGGCGTCCTCAGAGTTGGGGATCGTCGTCTCGGAGATCCCGCGCCCCAACTGCTTCACGATCACCTTGCGGCGCCGCTGGCGCTCGATCCACTCCTCGTCAGTCGGGAAGCGCACGCGGACGGTTTTCACTCCTGCGGGCGTCCGGAGGTTCAGCGCGACTGGGCGCGCGGCGTCGAAGACACAAGTATCTGACGTCATTCTCAATCTCCTGGTTTGAATGGGTGTTATGTAGGTTCGAGGTTGGGCAACCGCCCAACTGTGTTCGGCGTGCAAGCCAAGAAGTGCCGGACAGGAGTGGATGCGTCTAGAACGAAAGGTCGACTGTCAAAGGCCGATGGTCGCTGTGCTCTGCCCACTCCTTATAGCCACCGACTTCGACTGATCTGATCCTCGGGACCCAGTCCGCAGGGACAAAGCAGTAATCGATGTGATACTGCTTTCCCCGATTCCACTGCCAATAGAGAGTTGCCGGTTCGTCGCTCACGCCAGACTTCGCTGCGTGGCCATGAAAGGCGCTTACAAGTCCAAACTCATCACGGAGGCGAGCCACTAGGCCAGAGTGGTTTGCCGAGGCATCTCTTCCATCCCACCTAGAATGGCTGTTGAAGTCCCCGATGACGATCGATGGCGCTGCGCCCAGAAACTTGCGGTAACTGTCCAACGCGTTCAGGATCGCCCGGACATACGTGGGCCTTGGCATTGCCCATACCGCGAGTAGGTGGAACGGGAATGGTCCCGTCACTTCAAGCGGGAAGACCGAATGCGGCACGTCGACAGACAAAGGACCCGGTTCGATGCTCCAAGGGCCCTTGGTGACGATACCAACTCCCTGATCGGGCTTCTCGCCGAACCATCGACATTGGGCATCTTCGGATTCAGGCCTCCCGCACTCCTGCAAAACGACAATGTCCGGCTTTAACTCCTCAAGGAGAAGGGCTCGGCTCCGGCATTCGCCTCGGAAGCAGTTCCAACTGGCGATTTTCATCGGGTAAGGCACCATTCTACTGAGGCCGATCTCCGGCACGCTGTATGCCTGGTGCTATCCGCAGATCGCGTCCACCCCGCACTTGGCTACGGCGGAGACGATTCCGTTGGTGGCGTCCCACATCGGCAGGCACTCGACTGCGATAGTGACAATGCCGTCGGTTTCGCCGACCTCGGCAGTCGCGAACGACACCTTGTGCCAGGTGAGTTCGAGCGAATTCGCGGCATCGTATGCCAGCGAGATGACCGCCGTGCCGGTGGTCTGGCTTTTCAGTTTGGTCAGTTCCGACGACCCGTTCTCAAACCGGGCGACAAACTTGAGCGCGCCCTGCCGTTTGCCGAATTCCAGCCGCCCGCGGATGGCGCCGCTCGTGGCGTCGCCGGCAGTCTGGAAGCCCGAGCCCGGAAAGAAGCCGGCGTCCAGCAGGAGGTTGTTCTTCCATGAGGTTTCGAGCGAAACGATGTTCTTGCTCGACACATAGTTGACGCCGTTGATCGACAGTGCCAGCGAGGCCGACGGCAGCAGCTTTTCGAGCGTCGCCGCCGGGACCACGATGGCTGACGGCTCGGTCATCTTGCCGGAGCCGACAAACTCGACGTTGATCTTAGAGTTGGCGCGGCCCGGCCCGCTGGCGATCGAGATTGTCCACCCTTCAATGGCGCAGCCCACCGCCATGCGATCCAGCACGACGCCCGCACCCGGGCGGATCTGCTCGACGAAGCTGAAGTACGGCAGTTCCGCCGCATCGCCGTTGGCGGGAAACAGCGGCGTTGAGGTGTAGGTGAAGTCCGGCGCGGTGCCGGATTTCACGACCTTGCCGAGCGAGAACGCCATCGCCCAGGCGGCGATCTCGGCGCTCAGATACTTCTCAAGGGTGCTGCCCGCGTCCCAGGACGTCTGAAACGACTGCGTGGCAAACTCGTGGCCTTTGCCGTATTCGTCGGCGTCGTTCTCGGTATTGAGCTTCGGGTTGGCGAGCTGGGCGTTCAGTTTCCGCAGTTGCCACATCTGTCCGGCCGTGTTGGCCGTGGCAATGTCGGTCTGCTTCTGTTTGCCGAAGCAGATGAGCACTTCCTGGAGTCTAGCTGTCGACATCGGGCTTTACCTCCTGCTTTTCTTTCTTCGGGGGCGGCGAGCACTGGGCCCAGCCGGCAACTAACCGAGGCACGAGCACCTGCGGCGTAGCTTCGACCTCCTCCGGTTCGCCCTGGCCATGCGGCGGACGAAGCCACACCGTCGTGGGTTTACTCATCGCCAGCCTCCACAAACGCCAGTTGCACTTCGAAGTAATCGAGACCCTCGGCGTCGGTCGCCCGCTGGATCGACGGCACATCCATCGGGTAGCAGGAGGAGTGCACAGTCGCATTCATGATGGGCACTCCGACCGCCTCCGGGACGCCCTTGGTGATCAGCCGGAATAGCCTGTAATAGGCGGTCGGCGGGTCTCCGTCAAAGGTCTCGCGCGAGCGTAGGTACAGCGTGACCTGGTGCTTCCAGACGTCGTTGCCGCCGAAACTGCCTGGCACGGTCCCCTGCCAGGCGGCCATGATGGACGGCGCGGGCATCTGATGAATGGCCAGGGCGAGGCCGGACCGTTTCGGATACTGGTCGTGATAGGCGTAGATGCGGCCCGCATCCCCACCCATCTCCGTTACCAGTTCGGGAATGTCGCGCAGCAACGCGACGAGAGAGTCGACAAGTTCCGAGGTATCAATCATGGGGTGTCCTTGGGGCGACTCCGCCGCAATTGCGGCGAAGTTCCGCAATTACCGCTGGCGGCCGCCGAGGTGCTTCTGTAGCACGAGCCGCCGCTTCATCTCGTCGAAGATCCGCCGCGCCGCTTCCGTCACGGCGGCTTTGTTCTTGGGCGAA
>CAZSBK010000145.1:0-9321 GCA_964604945.1 uncultured Candidatus Solibacter sp. | reverse complement strand
CTATTGCGGGCAAGTCCGGCGATGGTTGTGAAGCGATGGTAGGTTCGCTGACCACCGCGAAAACCCCACCTGAGATGTCCCCATCTCCCCCGCACCTTACTTCTTCCTCGCCGCCTTCGCCCTCTGCTCCTCGTAGTTCGCCACCACCTCTTCCACCGTCATCCGCCCCATCACCTCCCCGACCACATCCAGCGGCACGTCCTCCAGTTTCTTGAACCGCACGCATCCCTTCCCCATGTCCAACTTCTTCCCCGACTCCGCAAACTTCGCCTTGAACCACGTCTCCAGCTCCGGATTCTGATACAGCGTGCACAAATACAGCGACATGTACCCCTTCTGCGACGCCAGTCCCGCGAATGGCAGCGGTTGTTTCGGGTCACAGTGATACCCCGACGGATAGATCTTGTGCGGCACCGAGTAGCCGATCATGCCGTACTGCATCCCCTCCACGATCCCCTTCGGCAGGTTCTTCCGGATCACCTGCCTGACCTTCGAAAGGGCCGCCCGCCGGTCTTCCGGCAGTTCGCCCAGATATTCAGCGACAGTGGTAGCCTTGCTCTGCATATTGAGACTCAGAATACACTGCAACAACACCCCCGTCACGATGAAATGGCCAAGAGCGAGTTCGAGAGTCAACCTGATACCACGAAGTGGCAAACGGCTCTGCCGCACTGGCCGAAACCATCAGGTGGTCGCGTCAGTCTGCCCGTGCATTATGGCGTCGCGCCGTCTGGACGGATATGCTGATTGCATTGTGAAGGCGGTACACATGCACCCTGTCTGGACGCGGCGCGGATTCGTTTCGGCCGGGATGGCGGCGGCGCTGACAGCGGCCGCGCCCGCACAGCCCGCGTTCGCCTACGTCGGCTGTTACACCACCGCGAAACGATACGCCCGCGGCGACGGCATCCATGTTTTCCGCGTCGACCCGCTCACCGGCACGTGGAGCCACATCCAGCGCGTGGACTCGCTCGTCAATCCCTCCCTCCTTGTCTTGAGCCGCGACCGGAAGTTCCTCTACTCCGCCCACGGCGACGAGGGCTACGCCTCAGCGTTCGCCGTCGACCGCGAAACCGGCCGCCTCACCCTGCTCAACCAGGCCGAAACCGGCGGCATGAACGGCGTCCACCTCGCCCTCGACAAGTCCGGCCGCTTCCTCGTCGTCGCCAACTACTCAAGCGGCGGCGTCAGCGTCCTCGCCGTGAACGCCGACGGCCGGCTTGGCGAAACCGTTCAAGTCCTCCCCCTGCCCGGAACCCCCGGCCCCCACCGCGTCGAACAGACCAACGCTCACCCGCACCAGATTCTCTTCGACCCCGCCGGCCGCTTCGTCGTCGTTCCCGACAAAGGACTCGACCGCATCTTCGTCTTTGGCTTCGACGCCAAGACCGGCAAACTCACCCCCACCGCCCAGGGCTCCGGCGTCGCCCGCACCCTCTCCGGCCCCCGCCACGCCGCTTTCCACCCCCGCTTGCCCGTCCTCTGGGTGCTAAACGAGATCAACAACACCGTCGCAGTCTGGATGTGGGAAGCCGAACGTGGCCACATGAAAGCGGCCCAGATCCTCACCACGCTGCCCGCCGATTACACGGGCGAGAACACCACCTCCGAAATCGATGTCGGCGGCAGCGGCCGTTTCGTCTATTGTTCGAATAGGGGACATGACAGCGTCGCCATCTTCGCCGCCGATCCCGCAACCGGACTCCTCACGCCGCTGGGATGGGAACCGTCGCGCGGCCGCATCCCGCGCTTCATTTGCGTCGAACCCACAGGGCGCTTTCTCTACGCCGCGAATGAGCAGTCGGACAATATTGTCAGTTGGCGGATCGACGGGACAACCGGCCGCCTCACTGCCACAGCGGAAGTGATCCAGACCCCCAGCCCGGTATCGATCGTCTTATCCTCCTGACAAGCGCCCCGCTTACCCCATTCTCCCCCCGACGGCACACTCCGCTCTTTGCGCCGCCCCACGTACGCGATCACTCCGCCGTCAGCCGCGCCGCTTGCGGCGGCGGGTATCCCGCTCTTAGGTTCTCCTCGCACCCTCACGTCCACAACTATTCAGCCACCGCCCCCGCGCACGTTCACGCGATAAGCGGAAACGTCTTCCGCCTCGAATCAACGATTTCCGCGCATTCGTCGACGTGCAGTCTCCTTGACTCCCCATCCTGGCTCATGCTGGCCTGACCCTCGTCCGCCGCCGAAAGGACCCAACATGACCAACCAGAATCCAATCAGTAGGGCAGACGCCCTGTCCGCGCTCCCGTCTCCCGATCCCGCCACCCCCGCACCAGGTCCGCTGCAACATCCACCGGGCCGATTCGCCAGGATGTCTCGTCCGCGCAGCGCCGAGCGCCTTCGGGTTCCCTTCAACCCCCCTCCCAGCGTCCCTGATCCGTGCCTCGTCGCGGCCAAGGGCTTTGATATGATTCACCGCATGAGCCGCCTCTTCACCCTTGCATTGCTTCTTTGCCCCGCCGCAGCTTTGGCGCAGGCGCCCTTCGTTCCGCTCTTCGACGGCAAGACACTCAAAGGCTGGCAGCAGTGCAATGGCCAGGCCAAATACGAGGTCGCCGGCGGCGTCATCGTCGGGACGACGGCCGAGGGCAGCCCAAACAGTTTCCTCTGCACGTCGCGGGAATACGGCGATTTCGTGCTCGAGTTCGAAACCATGACTGACCCGGCTCTGAACTCCGGTGTTCAGATCCGATCCCACCGCTATGGCACCGAGCAAGTGACGAACGTCTTCGACGGCAAGCAGACCGTGGCGCACAAGCAGCCCGCCGGGCGCGTTTACGGCTACCAGGTCGAGGTCGCCAATGAGAAGTCGGGCGCGTCTGGCGGCATCTACGATGAGGCCCGCCGCGGCTGGCTGCACAATATCGCCTCGGACCCGGTGGCGAGCAAAGCCTTTAAGGACAACCAGTGGAACAAGTACCGCATCGAGGCCAGGGGCGACCACATGCGAGTCTGGATCAACGGGGTCCCGTGCGCCGACGTCACCGACCCGATCGACCAGACCGGGTTTATCGCCCTCCAGGTGCACCAGTACAAGGGCGACAAGCCGGCCCAGGTCCGTTGGCGCAACATCCGCATTCAGGATCTCGGCCGCCACATCTGGAAGCCCGTGTGGGACGGCAGGACGATGGACGGGTGGAAGCCGCGCGGCGGCGGAAAGTGGACCATCGAGGACGGCACGTTCCATGCCGTCTCCGTCCCCGGCAACACCAACGCCGGCTACATGGTTTCTGACGCCTCCTTCTCCGACTTCACTCTCCGCATCAAGGTCAAGATCATCAAAGGCAACAGCGGCGTCTTCGTCCGGACGAGCCCCGACAACATGGCCGCATACGAGATCGAACTCGACTCCGAGAAGCGCACCGGTGGCTTTTGGGAGACCGGACCCGGTGCCCGCGCCTGGGTGACCGGCCCCGAGGACAACGCCGCCTACATCAAGGGCGAGTGGAACACTCTCTACGCCTCGCTCCACGGCCACAAGATCGTCTTCCATCTCAACGGCGTGAAAACGGTCGACTTGCCCGACGACGCCAAGGGCCGCCTCGAAGGGGTAATTGGCCTACAGTGCCACGGCCGCATGGACACCGAAGTCTGGTTCAAGGACATCGAGGTTCTCGTCCCAGGGAGGCGGTAGGTTCAGCGTCAGTCGAGCTGCGTGGGAGCTGGGCTTCGGGCCGGATTTCCGGATTGTGTCTGGCCCGCCCCCACTATGAGTGGTGGGAGCGGGTATCTTATTTGAAGGGGCACTTTTCCGATGCAATGGCCTGCCAGATTTGCCTTCAGTGCTATCGGGCTCGCAACCGCGGGGCTGGTTGCCTCGGTCTGGGCCGAGTGGCCAGCGCCTCAGGCCGGTCAGAGTGGTCTGTCGCAGGTCGTCATTGACTACCCCAAGCACGAATCACTTTTCCCGCCGGACTTCGCCCCCCCTACCTTCCGCTGGCGTGATCCAGTCGAATCCGCCTCGTCCTGGACCATCGAAATCACTTTCTCAAACGGTTCAGCGCCCCTCCATCTCCGTGTTCCGGGCGACCGGATGCAGGTAGGCGAGATCGACCCGCGTTGCATCTCCCCGACAAACAAGCTGCCTGAACTCACTTCGGAGCAGGCCGCCGCCAGGATCTGGCAGCCGGCGCCTGAGGTCTGGGAGGCGATCAAGCAGGGTTCGATTGAGAAATCAGCGACGGTCATGGTCACCGGCTACGCGGCTGGCAAGCCTGTCTCGCGGGGACGGATGACACTGGCGACCTCGAAGGACCCAGTTGGAGCGCCGATCTTCTACCGCGACGTCCCCCTCATGCCTTCCGAGCTGCAACCGGGGGTCATCAAGCCTCTCTCTCCGAAGCTGCTGCCGTACCTTGCCTGGCGTCTTCGCTATGTTGACGAACCGCGCAGCAAGGTGATGATGGAGGGACTGCACACCTGCGCCAACTGCCATTCGTTCTCTAGCGACGGCTCGACTTTCGGCATAGACATGGACGGCCCGCATAACGACAAGGGGCTTTATGCCATCGTGCCGGTCCAGCCCAAAATGACGGTCCGGACTGAAGACATGATCAGTTGGAAGAACTTCCGCGGCCAGATGGAGCGCGACAAGCGGATTGGGTTCATGTCACAGGTCTCGCCCGACGGACGGTATGTCATCACTGCCACCCAGGTTGAATACTACGTCGCGAACTTCACTGACTACCGCTTCCTGCAGGTCTTCTACCCGACCCGCGGCATCCTCGCCTGGTACGACCGTAAGGACGGGCAGATCCGCCCGCTCCCCGGCGCCGACGACCCGCAATTCGTCCAGTCGAATGCCGTGTGGAGCCCGGACGGCAAGTACTTGGTGCTCGTGCGGGCCAAGGCAGCCGACGCCTACCCCAAAGGCCGGCCAATGGCCACATACGCGAACGACCCGAACGAGCCCCAAATCCGATACGACATTTACCGCATTCCCTTTAATGAGGGCCGAGGCGGGACGCCCGAGCCGCTCCGGGGAGCCTCTCAAAATGGGATGAGCAACTCCTTCCCGCGCGTCTCGCCCGATGGCAAGTGGGTCGTTTTCGTTCAGGCGAAGAACGGTCAACTCATGCGGCCCGACGGCCAACTCTACATCGTGCCGGCCGGGGGTGGCGCGGCGCGGCTGATGCGGGCAAACACGGCGCGGATGAATTCGTGGCACAGCTTCTCCCCGAACGCGCGATGGATGGTTTTCTCTTCGAAAAGCGAATCCCCGTACACTCAGATGTTCCTCACTCACATCGACGAAAAAGGTAACGACAGCCCGGCGATCTTGATTGAGGACTCAACGGCGGCCAACCGTGCGGTGAACATCCCAGAGTTCGTCAACATCCGCAGAGGCGGCATGGAGAAGATCGACACGTCGGCCGTGGAGTTCTACCGTCTGTACGATCTGGCGTACGACTTGACGGAGAAGGGCAGGGTAGATGAGGCCATCGTCGCGTGGAGGAAAGCGCTGGATCTCGAGCCCAAGGACGGCAGAGCGCTGAACAACCTCGGCGGGCTACTTCTTCGCCAAGGCAAGTTCGAAGAGGCCGAACGTCATCTCCGCCGCGCTATCGAGTCCGACCCTGATGTCGCGAGCGCCTATGACAACCTGGCTCTCATCCTTTCCCGGAGAGGCGAAATCTCTCAAGCCATCGGTCTATGGAACAAGGCCATTCAACTCGACCCGCTTTCCCTCGAAGCCCAGACGAATCTCGCCGGCGCGCTCCTGTTGGCCGGACGCCAGGCCGATGCGGTGCTTCACCTGCGCGAGGCCCTGAGGATTGATTCGACCCGCGTCCCTGTTCTGACGAATCTCGCCTGGGTCCTCGCAACCTGTCCGGATTCGTCAGTCCGCAACGGCACGGATGCCGTTGAACTTGCGAAGAAGGCCGTCGGATTGTCGAAAGGCAACGATCCGATCGCGTTGGATGTGCTGGGCGCCGGCTATGCGGAGACGGGACGGTTCGCCGAAGCCATCGAGTCGGTGCAAAAGGCGATCGATCTGGTCAAGGACCAGGCGGATAGGCAGTTCCTGACTGACCTCGAAGCGAGGCTGTCGCTGTACCGCTCGGGCAAGTCGTTTAGGGAAGCGAAGTAGTCTTCCCGCGGCGTCACTTCAGTTTCTTGAACGTGCGGATGGGGATCTGTGCCTGTTCGACGCCCAGCCAGGCGCCTGCCATTTCGATTCGCGCAAGGGCTTGAATCTCAGGATCCTGGATCTTCTCGAGGAAGCCTTCGGTCTCGGTCCCGAGAATTTTTGCCGCCTGGAAAAATAGGTTCCTGTAGGCGACGGCGGAGGGCCACATGGGCCGCGGCGCGCCGTTGGGGTTGTCGGCGTCGCCGTCGGCTGCGTACTGGGCTTTGATGTCTTCGAGCCCTTTCAGCAGCGCCTTTGTCGCCAGGTCCTTGTCTTTGATCTTGCCGGCCGCCATGGCGATGCCGGACCAGCCGCCGGCGCGGGTTTCCGGCGGTTTCATCTCTTCCAGCGCGGCAATACATTTTTCAATCGTAGACTTGGCAACGGCGGGCTGGGTTTCATCCACGTTGCGGGCGACGGTGGTGATCGACCGAACGCGGAGCATAGCGGTCGGGATACCGCGAGCGGCTTCGAGAGCTTTCTCGGGCTCCTTGCGGTGGTATTTCATGACTTCCTGAAACCGGGCCGTTTCGATGATGAGGCGTTGCTGTTTTTCCTTGGCCTCTCGGGAGTTGGGATCGGCGCCAACGAGAGTGCCAATAGTCATAGCACCATCGCCCTTGTCCATCGAGCGCATCCCTTCGGGAAAGACTTCGACGAGACTGGCGAGCTGCGGCCGGTCCTGGATCATTTTCTTGACCAGGGCCGGTTCGACGGCGGCGGCGAGGTCGACGATCAGCCAGAGGGCGCTTTCCTGCGGGTCGCTCAGCGAAATGGTGCCCTTCTCGGTGGTGACAGTGACGGTGCCTGGCATGAGGATGCCCTTATTGTCGAGAATGGCGGCGACCATTGAGCGAACGCCGGAATCGAACAGCGTCTTGGGCATGGGTTTAGTCGACCAGGGGCCGAAGCCGCGGACGAAGGCCTCCATGGCATCGACGTCAGGCTGGCGGTTGAAGGCGGAGATAGCCTGTCCGAAAAGGAGGGCGCGGCGGTCGTCGTCGGGCGGGAGGGCTGCGACGAGGGCTTTGGCTCCACCGAAACTATAGGCGCCGGTTGAGGCGAAACGGTCCATGACGGCGAAGGCTTCGTCGAGGTTCTTCTTGCGGATGAGTCCCGCGACGATTTGTTCGATGGCTTCTGCACGGGGATCGAGTTCGTCAGGCGGGGTGAGTTCCATTGATGCGAGTTTCTCGAGGGCCTTTTCGAGGTCGCTGACGGCGAGTTCGCGGACGATCAGGGTCTGCGTCTGCTGCTTCAACCGGTTTTCCTTGCGGCTCGGGAGGATGGCCGCAGCGGCGTACGCCTGTTCAAGGTGCTCAATGGCCTTGGCCTTGTCCACGGCCTTTTCGACGGTTGCGAGTTGAAGGAGGGCGGCGGCCTGCGATTCCGGTGGTGCGGCTGCTATCATACCGGAGGCCGATTCGAGGAATTGACGGGCCTTCTGCTTGGGATCGGGCGGATCGGCCACAGGCGGCTGGGCGACGGCAACGCTCAGAAGCAGCATAATTGAACAACGGATCATGCGACCTCCTGGAAACTACGGCCGCTGGTATAGACTCTGCGGATAGAGAGTTTGTTCCCGGCCTGCCCCGGTGATTGGCCACTCTTGCTGATGGCTGCTGGAGTAACATTGGGAGTCGGGAAAATGCCGTTGACAAGACGCGAACTCCTACTTGCGACCGTGGGTCAAGGTCAGGAGACCTTTCGATCCGAGGCAAACCTGGTGCTGGTGCGGTTCTCCGCGATGCGGGGCCGCAACTTCATCACGGATTTGACGGCTGAAGATGTTGTCGTCGCCGAGAACGGGCAACCGCAGAAGATCGCTCTGTTTGAGGGTCCGCTGAGCGCGTGGCAGGTGAACCAGACGATCGATTTCCGGGTGATGGTCGACTTGAGCGGAACGGCGATGCCATTCCGGCCGTTGACGGGCGAGTTGCTCCGCCGGACGTTGGTTGGGACGTTTGGGCGGCGGGCGGTGGTGTCGATCTATGGATTTGCTTACGACTGCAGGAGGCTCGCTGGTCCGACGCAGGATGCAAGTGAGATCGCTGCAGGGCTCGGCCGGCTTGAAACGGTGGACGTAAGACAACTACGGCGATCGGCGTCAAGGATCTTTGATTCGGTGGTTGAGGTGGCCCGGGAGATAGATGCAGACAATGAGGGGACTCATCCGGTCCTACTGGTCTTCTCCGACGGGCTGAATAGCGGAAACCACCTGAATTTGGATGACGCAGTCAAAGCCGCGCTGGGCACGGGCTTTGTCGTGTATCCGGTACTGCTGGCCAACCCTGGCGAAAGGAGCACGCGGGAAGCCGAGTTGATTGAAGAGTACGCCAAACTCGGTGAGCAGACCGGTGGCAGGAGTTTTTGGCCAGCGGCCTTCACGGAGGAGAGCCTATCACGGATCCTGGTCCATATTGTCAACGAGGTAAGGGCGGAGTATACGGTTGGGTATTACCGGGGATCTGGGGATCGGGGAGTGCGGACGGCGAGCGTGAAGCTGAAGGAGAGGCGGAAGGGGAATCTCAAAGGCGGCGTGCGGTTGGTCGGGAAATGAAGCAATGGAGGTCCACCCAAGAGAAAAGCCCCGAATCGCTTCGGGGCTTTCTATTTAATTGGGCAACGTCCTACTCTCCCACGCACTTGCGCACGCAGTACCATCGGGGCTGAGAGGCTTAACTGCCGTGTTCGGGATGGGAACGGGTGGAACCCTCTCGCTACGGTCACCCAAAACTGGTCTGAGCTTTGGTCTTGAATATTGACGGGCCACTACAACAAGCTAACTGCCTCGCTATGAGGCCAAGGGCGGGAGCTCCGTGTGAGGAGTTAATTTTATGGTCAAGCCGAACGGGCTATTAGTACCGGTAAGCTGAGTACATTGCTGCACTTACACACCCGGCCTATCAACCTGGTCGTCTTCCAGGGCCCTTCATACCTTTCGGTTGGGAGATCTCATCTTGAGGAAGGTTTCGCGCTTATATGCATTCAGCGCTTATCCTGACCGAACTTCGCTACCCAGCTATGCCACTGGCGTGACAACTGGATCACAAGAGGTTCGTCCATCCCGGTCCTCTCGTACTAAGGACAGGCCCTCTCAAATCTCCTACGCCCACCACAGATAGGGACCGAACTGTCTCGCGACGTTCTGAACCCAGCTCACGTACCGCTTT
>CAZSBK010000144.1:0-9572 GCA_964604945.1 uncultured Candidatus Solibacter sp. | reverse complement strand
AAGCTGCTCACCCAGCTCTTTGGCGACCGCACCCTGATCGGCAACGCCACCGGCTGCTCGTCTATTTACGGCGCCAACCTCCCCACCACGCCCTATGCGTCCAACAAGGAAGGACGCGGCCCGACGTGGTCGAACTCCCTGTTCGAAGACAACGCTGAGTTCGGTCTCGGACTCCGCCTGGCGGTTGATCATCAGACCGCCTATGCCCGTGAACTGGTCCAGCGTTTCGCTTCGAAGATCGGTGACAACCTGGCCCAGGAGATCCTCACCGCCGACCAGTCCACCGAGGCCGGCATCTTTGCGGTGCGCGAGAAGATCGGGGCCCTTAAGAACAGGGTCAATGACCTGCTCGCCGCTGGCGCCAACGGTGGCGGCGCGGCTCTGCGCGACCTGCTTGCCGTGTCCGACAACCTCGCAAAGAAGAGCGTCTGGATCCTCGGCGGCGACGGCTGGGCCTACGATATCGGCTACGGCGGGCTGGATCACGTCATGGCGTCCGGCAAGAATGTCAACATCCTGGTCCTCGATACCGAGGTGTATTCCAACACCGGCGGCCAATGCTCGAAGTCCACTCCACGCGGCGCGGTCGCCAAGTTCGCAGCCGGCGGCAAACCGTCCGCCAAGAAGGACCTCGCCATGATGGCGGTGGCTTATGGCAACGTCTATGTCGCCCGGGTAGCGATGGGCTCCAGCGACATGCAGACTCTGAAGGCGTTTGTCGAGGCCGAGAAGTGGAACGGTCCGTCGATCATCATCGCTTACTCCCACTGCATCGCTCATGGCTACGACCTCCAGTTCGGCCTGGAACAGCAGAAACTCGCTGTCCAGTCCGGCCACTGGCCCATGTTCCGCTACAACCCTGCGCTCATCGCCGAGGGCAAGAACCCATTCGTGCTCGACTGCAAGGCCCCCAGCCTGCCGCTCGACAAGTACATTTACAACGAAACACGTTTCACCATGCTCGTCCACAGCCGTCCAGAAGATGCCCGGCGGCTGCTCGCCGAAGCTCAGGCCGACGTCATGAACCGGTGGCGCCTCTACGAACAGATGGCAGCCGCTCCTGGCGTGGGTCCTGCGGACAAGGCCGTTGAAGGAGGCAAGTAATCATGATCGACCTGACTACCGGATACCTCGGACTCAAGCTCCGCACGCCCATCGTGGCTTCCTCTTCGCCTCTCTGTAAGGAGATCGGCAACGTCCTGAAGTTGGAAGATGCCGGCGTCTCTGCCGTCGTTCTTCATTCTCTGTTCGAGGAACAGATTCAGCTCGAAAGCGGCGAACTCGACCGCTACCTCACAGAGGGCACCGAGAGCTTCGGCGAGGCCATGAACTATTTCCCCGAGATGGAGTCCTACAACCTCGGGCCAGAACCCTACCTGAACTATCTCAGGAAGGTGAAGGAATCGACGTCGATCCCGGTCATCGCCAGCTTGAACGGCATCTCCACCGGTGGCTGGATCCGTTACGCCCAGATGATGGAACAGGCTGGCGCAGACGCGCTCGAGCTGAACATCTACTACCTGCCAACCGGCCTCGATATGAGTGCTGAAAAAGTCGAGGAGATTTACTTTGACCTCGTCAGCCACGTCAAGGCCAGCGTGCGCATACCCGTGTCCGTCAAGCTCGGACCGTTTTTCACCTCCTTCGCCAATCTGGCCAAGAAACTGGACGAGGCAGGCGCCGATGGGTTGGTCTTGTTCAACCGCTTCTACCAGCCCGACTTCGATCTCGAAGCGCTCGAAGTCGTGCCCAACCTTGTGTTGAGCGATTCGCACGAACTCCGGCTCCGATTGCACTGGGCCGCACTGCTCTATAACCGCATCCGCCCCGACCTGGCTATCACGGGGGGCGTTCACACTGCCGAGGATGTCGTCAAGGGTGTCATGGCCGGCGCCAAAGTGACCATGACCACATCGGCGCTGCTGCGGCATGGCCCCGCCTATGCCGCCAAGCTTGAAGAGGACCTTATCGAGTGGATGGAGGAACATGAATACGAGTCCATCCTCAAGATGCGCGGCAGCATGAGCTCGCAGTCGGTGGCCGAGCCGGCCGCCTTCGAGCGCGCCAATTATATGAAGGTCCTATCCAGTTACACCCTGAAGGCGACGGTGTAAGCTCATCCCAGACTGTTGTCTGTGGGCAGGGGGTCCGCTTTAGGCGGACCCCTTTCTCTTTCTCTGTACGCCATGGCCCGGCCGTCGTATCTTCAGTAGTAATGCGCCTCGCCCTGCTCCTGCTCGCGCTCCCCCTCTCCGCCGCTGAACCGCAAGCGCTGCCAGGCGCCGTCCTCGACTCATCCACCGGAGAACCTCTGGCCAGGGTTCTCCTGGAGGCTGTCTGCAGGGGCGCTGACGTTCGCGCCACCTCGTCCGCTACCGGAGAATTCTCGCTCCCACTCCCACGTGCCATCGACTGCACCCTGACCGCGCGGCTTGTCGGCTATCGCCCCCTGCGGACATCAGTGCGTCTCTCGGATCCACCCCTAAAACTGGCCCTGACGCCGGATCAACTCACCCGCCGTGACACGGTTAGCGTCTCGGCCGGCGCATTCGAACCAACGGTCCAATCCAGCCCGTCGGAACGGACCCTCAGCGCCACTGAGGTGAAAGACCTCGCTGGGCTGGTTGGCGATGATCCCTTGCGCGCCATCCAGGCGCTGCCCGGCGTTGCCTCCAACAATGACTTTGTCTCCCAGTTCTCGCTGCGCGGCTCGGGCTTCGACCGCGCCGGGATCCTGTTCGATGGCATCCTGCTGCACAGCCCCTACCATGCCGTCCAAACCCAGGTCTCGCAAGGTTCACTGACCATGTTCAATACCGACGTCGTCGAGGAAGTGACCCTCCATGCCGGAGCGCCGCCGGTCCGCTTTCCGGACCGCGCGTCCGGCTTCGTCGACGTGGGCCTTCGCGAGGGCAATCGACGCGCTCCCACTGTCCGCATTCAGGCCGGCGTCGGGGCAACGAGCGTGGCCGCCGATGGACCACTGGCTCAAGGGAAAGGCTCCTGGCTCGCCGCTGCCCGCAAGAGCTATCTTCAATACCTCATACGCAAAGCAGGTGCGGACACGTCGCTTGCCTTCGGATTTCTCGACTTTCAGGGCCGGCTGGCCTACGATCCGTCACCCCGGCACTCCTTTACATTCACTGTTCTCGACGGGCGCAGCGACTTGGACCGTGAATTCACCCGTTCCACGCTTTCGCTGAATTCGATCATGCTGGGCGACTACCACACGACGCTGGCTTCGGTGGGCTGGCGCTACACGCCTTCAGCTTCCGCCACCATCCAGAGCAAGGCTGCTTGGTTGCGAGAGGCGTTCGAAAACGAGAATCGCGAATACCTCCAGATGGCCCGGGGCCAATACGGAGAATGGATCTCCAATACGGATCTGTCCTGGACCTGGGCTCGTCAGGCGCCCCTCAGCGCCGGACTGCAACTACGCCGGTTGCGCGACGACGGCACCTTGGCTCGCTATTGGACTAACCCCATCTCTATCCGCCGTTTAGAGACTTGGCGCGGGACGGCCTTCCGCCCAGGCGGGTACTTCGAACAAGGCTATTCGACGCCCGGCGGGCTGATTGCCGTCACTGCCGGCGCCCGCTTCGACTCTCATGAGATGGTTTCCGGAGTACCTATTTCTCCGCACGCCTCCCTGCTTCTCCGGGCGACCGGATCCACCCGGCTCCAACTCGCCTGGAGCCAGGCTGTACAGTTTCCCGAGATCTCGGCTCTGACCCTCTCCCTGACCGGCAACCGTAACCTTCGCCCGCTCAGATCCACCCACACGGTCGCCGCCCTCGAGCAGCGTCTGGACACGCGAACCCGGCTTCGCGTCGAAGTCTATGAGCGGCGGGATCGCCAATTGATCTGGCAGCCGTTTTCCGAACCGCGCCTGTCGGCATCCGGGGCCATCATCGCGGCCGCTGCCGACCCAAGGTATGAGAACTCGCTCTCTGGCCGGTCCCGCGGCGTCGAGGTGTTCTTGCAGCGCCGCTCTGCCAACCGCTGGACCGGTTGGGTCTCCTACGCCTACGGCTGGACGAGGTTGAACGACTTGATCCTGGGCAAGTCGTTCCCTTCGGACTGGGATCAGACCCACGGCGTCAACACCTATCTGAGCTATCGGATCCGGCCAACCGTGAACCTCAGCGCAAGATATACCTACGGGTCCAATTTTCCGGTTCCCGGCTTCCTGCGCGCCTCGGGCAATGCCTACTACCTCGACCAGAGCCGCAATGGAGTTCGTTTGGCTGCATATCACCGGGCCGACGTCCGGATCAATAAGTCCTTTCAATGGAAGAGTTGGCGTGGCACGCTGTTCGCCGAAGTCATGAATCTATCCAATCACGACAACTACCGGTATGATTCGTTCGGCGGCTACACGGCCCAGACCCGCCAGGCCTATCCGCGCTTCGACAAGCTGTTCCCCATCATCCCTGCCGCCGGCATGGTCTTCGAATGGGACGCCCTGGCGTGGCGCCACTGATCGCCGGCTTCAGAAGAACCAGCGGAAACGGAGGCTCGCCGCCCTGGGCGAGACGAGCCGGGTGCCGACAAAGATCGACTGGAAGTTGTACAGGGCAGTCCGGTCAAAGAGGTTGGACACCTGGACGACGACCTCCCATTTTTTGGTCGAATCCTTCATCCGGGCGTAGCCGACGGCGATGTCGGTCAGTGTTCGGGCGTTGACGCGCGGCGGGTTTGAAGTGAGATCGACGTAGGGCAGCAGGTTGGCGTAGTCGGGGTCGAGGCGTACGACGTCGGGGTTTGAGGGGTTCGAAACCAGGCCCGAGTCGCAGCGGAGCGAGAGGGAGGTCCAAAGTGACCTGGTTACGTTGTAGACGGCATTGGCGGCGAGGCCCAACTTCTGGTCGTGGTCAATCACGAAAGGTCCGGCCGAGAGGGCATCGAGGGCGGCGCTGCCGAGGAAGAGACCGCCGGTGAAGGGCGGAGTAACGATGACGTGGTAATGCGTGCCGGCCAGGCTGGCCGAGAAGCGGCGTCCGGGAAAGAACATGACGCGGCCCTCGGCACCGTTGACGCGGGACTTGGCGAGAGAGGTCGGGAAGATGATGCCCGTATTCAGGAAGTTATCGTTGTCCTGAAGGTCGTCGGACTGTTTGTGGTAGTAGGCGGCGGTGACGCTGACCGCGGTGCCAATCGACTGTTGGAGACCGAGTTCGTAGACATTCTGGCGTTCTGGCCGGATCAGGGCAAAGCCTGACCCAAGCGTGTCGCGGACCGCGGCAGGAGCCAGAGCGGCGGCCTGGGGCGAACTCGACAAGAGCAGGTTTTCGTTTGGCGGCGTCTGATAGGTCCTGTTGTACGAAGCCCGGAACACTGTGCCGGACTCCTTTACGTGGTAGCTGACGCCGAGGCGCGGCTGGAACTGGGAGCCAACAACCAGAAACCGGTAGTTGTCGAAGCGGAGGCCGAGATGAAGTTGCAGACGCCCGAGCCGGATCTGGTTCTGGATAAAGGCCGAAGCCATCTGGCCGGCTCCGGCGCCGGAATAACTGAACCAGCGCCCGCTGCGGGTGAGGTCGTGGGGCAGCAGGGTTTCGATGAAACCGGGTGACGCTGGGCTGTTGAACCGGGCATCGGTGATGGCGAAGTTGAAGTGCTCGCGAAGCGGGAAACGCTGGTAATCGACGCCAAGGCGGACGTTATGGCGGCCAGTGAACAGGCTGTAGCGGGAACCGAAGTTCCAGGTGGTGAGGCGGCGCGACTGCGAGGCGGTGACGGGTGTGTCGCCGGGACTGGAGTAGAGTTCGGCGAAGGCGTTGCGGAAGCTGGCATTGGTTTCAACGGTAGCGCGCGCGCCCAGAGTCCGCAGCCAGGAAGTGGAGATCGAGATGTCGTTCAGCTCCTGGCGCTGGTCCTGGAGATGAGCATGTTGGGAGCGGAGGTTGGCAAGCTGAAACGACGACCGCCCGGCCATGGCGCTCAAACGAACGATATCGACTGGTGTGGCCTGGTAGTCGAGGCGAGTGAAGGCGCGTTCGGAGTTACCGCCATTATGCAGGTTGTCATTCGAAACCTGGTCAAGATAGCGGTTCGACTTCATCGTGTTAAGCGAAGCGAAGTAGCCGAACTTGCCCGTGCCGCCGGCGGCCTGGGCCAGAGTGGCGAGAGTGCCGAACTGGGCGGCAGAGAGGGCCAGCGATCCGGCGAACTTGCGGCCGGAGTTCAGGCCCGACTGCGTGGTGACAACCGCCACGCCCGACACCTTGTTACCGAACTCGGCGGGTACATTGCCCGTGTAGAGTTCGACGCTCTCCACCACCGAAGGATCGACGGCGTTGGCGAAAGCGCCCGTCAGTTGGTCCGAGATCGGCATGCCGTCGACAACGAAAGTCATCTGGTTATGCGCGCCCCGGGGGTGAATGGCGCCGTTGGCGTTGGCGGCGAATCCAGGCATCGAGAGCAAAACGCCCTCCAGGCCACGGGCCGCGGGGGCCGTGGGGAGTCTGCCGATCGAGCCTTGGTTGAGTTCGGTATGCGTGCCAGTAGACTCGGGGTCAATCAAGACCGAGGAGCCGGAAGCCGAGACGTCGATGCTGACGACGTGGTCCTCGAGTCTGAGTGCTACCTCCAGATTGACAGGCACGTTGGAGCGAAGGGAGACGGACCGCTTCTCGGGGGTGAATCCGTCCTTGACGACACTGAGGTCGTAGTTGTGGAAGGGGAAGTTTGTGAAAGCCACCAGCCCGTCGGATGTGGTGGAGAAGACACGATTGAAGCCGGTGACGGGATTGGACAGTGTGACCTCGGCGGACTCAACCGGAGTTCCCCGCGGGTCGATGACCCTGATTGTCAGAGTGGCGGTTGTCTGAGCGGGCGCTGAAGCCGTCCAGACGGCTGCGCATAGTAGTAGCCCGACGATGCGTTGCATGGTTCAATCTCTCTGGTTGAAGAACGGGGATAGCCCAGTAGATGCAAGTGATTATACAATAAGCCGACCCCGTTGGCTTGTCAGGAACATGTAGACTCGATATCCAATGGCTTCCACGCAGAGACCGTTCAATGCCCGCAGGACGGCGGGCGGCTTCGCCATCCTGACCGCCATCTACTTCGCGGTCGTCCTGCTCCCGATTCCGCCAGGGGTGACGCCTGGGGGTTGGCGGCTGGCGGGTCTGTTCCTGGCCACGGTTGCAGGACTGATCCTGTCGCCGATTCCTGGTGGTGCATTGGTATTGCTGGCGGTGACGTTGGCGCCCGTGATTGGCGCATTGGGCCTGACTGAGTCGCTGGGGGGATATGCCGATTCCACCGTCTGGCTGGTGATGGCTGCCTTCTTCATTTCGCGTTCTCTACTGAATACAGGGTTGGCGCGGCGAATTGCCTTAGCGTTTGTGAGGACGTTTGGAAAGAGTTCGGTGGGGGTCTGTTATTCGCTTGGACTGTCGGACACTTTGCTGGGAGCGATCATTCCGTCGAACGGGGCGAGGTCGGGCGGCGTGACGCTTCCAATCACGCGGTCGATCGCCGAGTTGTACGGATCGACGCCGGAGCAGACGCCGCGGCGGCTGGGCGCGTTTCTCATGGTGGGGGTGTATCAGTGCACGATTGTAGGCGCGGCGATGTTCTACACGGGCCAGGCCAGCAATCCGCTGGCGGCGCAGATGGCTGGCAACTTCGGCTATCCAGTGACATGGGTGAGTTGGTTTGCGGCGGCGGTGGTCCCGGGTCTGGTCTCGCTGGCCGTGGTGCCGCTGATCGTTCTGAAGATCTACCCGCCGGAGATCCGGCGCACGCCGGAAGCGGCCGAGTTTGCGCGGAGCGAACTGGTGAAAATGGGGCCGATGAGTGGGCAGGAACGGATACTGGCGGCTATCTTCGGTCTTGTCTGCGGCATGTGGGCGACTTCGGCGTTCCACCATGTGGACATCACAGTGACGGCGCTGGGCGGGAGCATGGCCCTGCTTCTGACTGGCGTGCTTAAGTGGGAGGACGTGATCAATGAAAGAGCGGCCTGGGACATCTTTATCTGGTATGGGGGACTGGTGAGGTTGGGCAAGGCGTTGAACGAGGCCGGCGTGACCAAGGCGTTCGCGGAATCTGTCGGCCAGTTCTTCTCCAACCTGAACTGGCTGGCGTTGCTAGTCGTTGCGCTACTGATCTACTACTTCGCGCATTATGCGTTTGCCAGCATCACTGCGCACATCCTGGCCATGTACCCGGCGTTCGTGGCGGTGCTGCTGGCGAAAGGGGCGCCGATAGGTCTTGTTGTCTTGTCGTTTGCGTTCCTGTCCAGCCTGGCGGCGGGGTTGACGCACTACGGGACAACGCCGGCGCCGATGTTCTTCGGGCACGGCTATGTGGCGATGAAGGACTGGTGGCGGGTGGGGGCGGTGGTGGGAGTGGCGAATCTGGCGATCTGGGGGACGGTGGGCTTTGCGTACTGGAAGCTGATCGGGCTGTGGTGATGTTCAAGGCCCGTCCCGAACCAAACGAAAGCGACTTCGCGGTCCGGTAGACTGAAACTATGTCGTTTGTGCTGCGCCAGGATGAGCGGGGTTGCTTGGAATGTGCGGTTGAAGGGGCAGTCATCGCTGTTCATCAGCCCGCACTTGCGCTGGAGGCGATGACGGCAGCACTGGAGAGAGTGGAGAACGACGGGTTGGGGGAGTGCTGTTGGGAGCAGCCGACGGGGGTCTACCGCTGGGTTTTCCGCAGGAACGGCGAGCGGGCGAACGTCGCACTGATCTGGTCAACCGGAGTGGTCACGGGTTGGGAGCACGTTTGGTGGGGCGAAGTGGATTGGGCCGAGTTCGCGCGTGAGTCCAGGGCACAGATTGCAGTCGCGTCAGCGAATCTCTGAGCTGCTCGCTTGAAAGCCCAAAGGGCCATGCGTGGAAGTATGGCCCCTTCTCATGTGACGCGCGCCGGACGTC
Source organism: uncultured Candidatus Solibacter sp. (assembly GCA_964604945.1). GTDB lineage: Bacteria > Acidobacteriota > Terriglobia > Bryobacterales > Bryobacteraceae > PNKE01. Next base: position 678 of record CAZSBK010000144.1, on the reverse strand, counting down.
AGCTATTCTTTGTGATTCCAGTCAACTTGGCTGCCTGGATGCGGGCCTCGGCGCGATGCATCGCGTTGAGTGCGCGAGCGATGTCGGTCCCATCGATAGGGTGCGTCAACCGTTCCATGGCCCGTTCCATGGCTTTCTCCGCGCGCACCATGTCGATTTCCTTCCCGAATTCCGCTCGTTCCGCAAGGACCCGGACACGATCCGGGAGGACCTCGACCCAACCGAGGCTGATGGCGAGGTACTTCCTGGAAGCGCCGACAGGAGTGTAGGCCATCGTGCCCGAGCCAAGTTCAGAGAGAAGCGGCGCGTGCTGGGGCAGGATGCCCAGGGCGCCGTTTGAGCCCGGGACCTCCACTTCAGTTACCTGCTCCTTCAGAAGTTGCCTTTCGGGCGTGGCGACTTCCAATGTGATGACGCCAGACATATCAGCCCGCCTTCTTCATCTGCTCGGCGCGTTCAAGAACATCTTCGATGGCGCCCTGCATGTAGAACGCCTGTTCGGGCACGTCGTCGTGCTTGCCATCGCAGATCTCCTTGAAACTGCGGACGGTGTCGGCCAGTTTGACGTATTTGCCCTTGAAGCCGGTAAACGTTTCGGCGACATGAAACGGCTGCGACAAGAAACGCTGGATCTTGCGGGCTCGTGTGACGCTCAACTTGTCGTCCTCCGAGAGTTCG
>CAZSBK010000143.1:0-9842 GCA_964604945.1 uncultured Candidatus Solibacter sp. | reverse complement strand
CGATCGTGCCAATGTTGACGTGCGGCTTGCTGCGATCAAATTTCTCTTTCGCCATGAGTACGACTCCCTGTTGCCTACCTGTCAGACTGTGCTGAGCCCGAGCCGGAATCTCCGCGTCCAGCGGGAGTCCTGCCAGCGGTTTCGCCTCGCGCGACCGCCTCCCGGCGCGAACCCTCACGCTAGTACACTGGAGCCGATGACCAGGATTGAACTGGTGACCTCGTCCTTACCAAGGACGCGCTCTACCAACTGAGCTACATCGGCCCGGACAAGAACAGAATACCGCAACCGGCGGCCGCACAGAGAATCCTTCGGACGTCGATTCCCTCAAGGATGGTGGGCAGGGATGGATTTGAACCACCGTAGCCCCAAGGGGCGACGGGTTTACAGCCCGTTGCATTTGACCGCTCTGCCACCTGCCCACACAACATGCGGCGTCGCCGCGGCTACGGCAACTTTTTCACTATAGCGCAACCCGTTGACGGGTGCAAAAATCATTTCCCGCTGTTCCTGTTTTCGTGCACCCGTTGCCCGGCTCGCCTGAAACCCGTCGTTTCCATGTTATAGTGGGGCCGTGATGAACCGGGCAGTGATCTGTGTGCCCGGACAGGAGGGCGACCCATCCGGCCCCATTTCCGTTTCCTTCCCCTTGCATGCCTCGCCCCACTCCGGCGGCCCGGCCTGTTATCCCCCCGGCTGGGCGCAATCGTCCCTGCGCTGAGCCAAGGTGCGGCCAGGCGATGAAGTCGGTTCTCCAGGCCAACCGCGGGCTCGAATCCTTCTTTGGCACTCGGGACGAGAACATCCGCCTGCTCGAATCAGGCCTCGGCGTCCAGACGCGCGTCACGCACGACGGTCTGGAGATCGAGGGCGCCGGCGAAGCCGTCAGGCGCGCTGAACAAATCGTCAGCGAATTCCTCGCCCTGTCCGCTGCCGGCCAACACATCCCGCCCGCCGACGTCAACAGCTACCTTCGCGTGCTCACAGCCGACGCTTCAACTACCTTCCGCGGCCTCTACGAGAGCGGACGGGCCCGCAACTTCGGGAAAAAGACCGTCGTCCCCAAGACAGTCAATCAGCGCTCTTACCTCGACCTGATCGAGCACAACGATCTGGTCTTCGGCATCGGCCCGGCGGGCACCGGCAAGACGTATCTGGCTGTCGCTATGGCCGTATCGGCTCTGCTCAACAAGCAGATCTCCCGTATCATCCTCACCCGCCCCGCGGTCGAAGCCGGCGAACGCCTTGGGTTCCTGCCCGGCACCCTCCAGGAGAAGATCGACCCCTATCTCCGCCCACTCTACGACGCCCTGTTCGACCTGCTTGAAACCGAAAAGGTCGAGCGCGCCCTTGAACGCAATACCATCGAGGTCGCTCCGCTCGCTTTCATGCGCGGCCGGACCCTCAACGACAGCTTCATCATCCTCGACGAGGCCCAGAACTCAACCCCGGAGCAGATGAAAATGATGCTGACACGCATCGGCTTCAACTCCAAACTCGTCGTCACCGGTGATCTGACTCAGATCGATCTTCCCGCCGGACGCCGCTGTGGCCTGCTCGACGCCGTCGAGATCTTGCGCGGTGTCGATGGCATCGGGGTGACCTATTTCGACGAACACGACGTGGTCCGCAACGCCCTGGTTCAGCGCATCGTCAAGGCCTACGAACGCCACAGCGAACTCACCGGCACCGGCCGCCAGTTGACACTGACTCTCCAGGACGCCCAGGCGTCCGAGACGCCCAAATCCAATTAATCGATGGACACTGACCCCCTGCTCCTGTTCCGCCGCGCGCCCAAAGGACTCGATCGGGCCCGCCTCCGCGCCTTTGCCGTAACACTCCTCGTGCGTGTGGCCAAGGGCCACCCCTTCTGCGCCATGCTCACCGGCGATGCCGACATCCAGGATCTCAACCGCGACTTCCTGGACAAGGACGAGCCCACTGACGTGCTCAGTTTCCCTGCCCGCGACCCGGCTGAATCGCTCGGCGACATCGCTATCAACTGGCAACGCGCCCGCGCCCAGGCCGCCGCATTCGGCCACTCCATCGAAACTGAGATCGAAATCCTCCTGCTGCACGGCCTGCTACATTTGCTCGGCCATGACCACGAGACCGACCACGGCCGGATGCGCCGCATCGAGGCACGTTGGCGCAAGAGCCTGGACCTGCCTTCCGGTCTCATCGAAAGGGCGGGGCGGAAGAGCCCGGCGCGATGACACTCGCCCTCACAGTCTTCGTCTTCGCCTGCCTGCTCTCGCTTGTGGGCTTCGTCCAACTGCTCTATCTGGAGGCGCTCCGGCTTCGCTCCCGAGACTCGGAGGCGATGGAATTCTTCAAGGACTCCATTGAGGAAATGATCGGCTACGACACCGAGGACGGCGCCTTCACGTTCTCCCTTCTCAAACACTCGCTCCTCATCTTCGCCGGCTCCACCCTGACCGCCCTCACCCTGCTCCACGCGCCCACCTGGATTGGCGTTCTCGAAGGGATCGCCATCGCCTGGTTCGTCATGCTGTTCTCCAGCTATCTGGCGCCCCACCTGCTCTACCGCCGCACATCTGCCAGTTGGCTCATCCCGCTCATCCCGCTGGTGCGCTTCCTCGCCCTGCTTCTGCGCCCTCTCACCGCACTGTTGAAGTTCCTCGATTCGCTCCATTCACTGGCTGAACCCGCCAGCGAGCAGGAAGAGGAATCCAACCCGGCCGAGGACATTGAAGCCCTGATCAGCGCCGGCGAAGAAGAGGGCATCATCGAGAAGGAGGACAGCCGTCTCATCCAGAGCGTCGTCGCCTTTGGCGATAAGCGCGTCCGCGAGGTCATGACCCCGCGCCGCCAAATGGTCACCATCGACGCCTCCCGCTCCGTCGACGACCTGCGCACCCTCACCCGCAACGAGCAGTACTCCCGTATCCCCGTGACAGGGGACTCGGTCGACGACATCATCGGTTTCGTCCATGTTCGGGACTTGTTCGACCTGGACCCCGCCGAGGCCGGGCAAAAGTCGATCCGCGACATCATGCGTCCCATCGCCGGCGTCCCCGAAACCAAACTGGCATCCAACCTTGTCAAGGAGATGCAAAACTCCGGCACGCACATCGTCTATGTCGTCGACGAGTATGGAAACGTCGCCGGTCTGGTCACGCTCGAAGACTTGATGGAGGAGGTCTTCGGCGAAATCCGCGACGAACATGAACCAGCCCACGACCTGGTGCGCAACGCCGACGGTTCGGTGACCGTTTCCGGCAGTTTCGACATCGACCACCTCCGCGAACTGTTCGACTTCCGTCCCGAGGAAGAGATCGAATCGTCCACCATCGGCGGCCTGGTCACCGAATGGCTCGGCGAAGTGCCGCCGCCCGGCGCGGCTGTCGAACGTGACGGCCTGCGGCTGGAGGTGATTGCGTCCGACCAGTTGCGCGTGGCCAAGGTCCGCATTTCACGTGCCCCCGAAGCCGATGATACAGAGGCCGAATCGGCCTGAGGAGTTCCCTGCCCTTGCCTGAACACGTTTCCGGATTCGTCTCCGTCCTCGGCCGGCCCAACGCTGGCAAGTCAACGCTCGTCAACCGGTTGGTGGGCGCCAAGGTGGCCATCGTCGCCGATAAGCCCCAAACCACGCGGACCATCATTCAGGGGGTGCTCACCCGGCCCGGAGCCCAGATCGTCTTCCTCGACACGCCAGGCATCCATCCCGCCGAATCGGCTATCAACCGCCGCATGATGCAGTCGATCCAGGAGGCGTTGGACTCGCGCGACTTGCTCGTCTATGTCCACGACGCCACTCGCCCGCTCTCCGAGTTCGACGATGGCGCCCTCGCGCTGCTCAAGAAGGCGTCCACGCCAGCCCTGCTCGTACTGAATAAGATCGACCGGCTGAAATCGAAATCCGCGCTGGCGCCGCTGCTCGACGGCTTCCGGCAGAGGCACGAATTCGAGGAGTATCTCGGCCTTTCAGCCGCCACCGGCGAGGGCTGCGACACGCTGCTCAGCGCGATCATTGCACGCCTGCCCGAAGGACCTGCGTTCTTCCCCGACGACTACCTCACCGACAGTCCCGAACGTTTCATCGTCGCCGAATCAATCCGCGAGAAGATCCTCCTGCTGACCCGCGACGAGGTGCCGCACTCGGTCGCGGTGCTCGTCGATCAATGGGAAGACAAACCCCATATCACCCGCGTGGCGGCAACGATCTACGTCGAGCGGCCGGGACAGAAGATCATCATCGTCGGTGCCAAGGGCGCAATGCTCAAACGCATCGGCACAGAGGCGCGACTCGAACTCGAAGCCCTGCTTGGCCGGCGCTTCTATCTCGAACTCTTCGTCAAGGTGCAGCCCGGCTGGCGCGAGAACCCCGCGTTCCTGAGGGAACTTGACTGGCGCGCCGTCTACGGCGAACCATCTGCGGATACCGGAACGATCCTGGACGCGCCCGCCGAAGATCCGGACGATAATGGGAACAGGTAATCCCATGCGACGATCCACATTCCTACTCGCATTCCTCCCGCTGTCTGCCGCCTTGCCGGCGCTCACCATGCAGACTTCTGAAGACGACCGTATCTACGACCAGGTTCGTTTGCGCCTGGTGCGCGACCCTGACGTGAAGGGCGGCGCTCTGGAGGTCGAAGTAAAAGACGGCGTTGTCACCGTCAAGGGTGCTGTAAAGAAGGAGAGCGCACGCCTCAAGGTCGAGAAACTGGCCAAGAAGGTGAAAGGCGTGAAGTCCGTCGTCAATCAGGTCGAGGTCAAACAGTTTCCATGATCCTCGAAGCCGTGGGCGAAATCCGCTCGGCTGTTACGGATCGAAAATCCATGCCCCCTTGGGGCGTGCCGGCCGTGCTGGAGATCTTCCCGCCATTCGCCCCGGCATTGCTCGAAATCGGCAAGCATTCGCACATTTGGATTCTGGCCTGGCTCAATCAGGGCCGTGACGAACGCAAAGTCCTGCAAGTCACCCCGCGCGGCGTGCGCGATTCAGGTCCCGGCGGACTTCACGGCGTCTTCGCCGTTCGCTCCCCTGCCCGCCCTAACCCGATCGGACTCACCGCGGCGCGCATCGAACGTATCGACGGGCTGTCGATCCATGTCGATCGGCTCGATTTCCTCGACCATACGCCTCTCATCGACATCAAGCCCTACTTCGTCACCCGCGACCTGATCTTTTCGGCCAACGGCCGTCAGGTCGGCCGGCCGGCCTCACGTGAGGCATTGCGTGAATCGCTTTCAGTCCAGGCCGAAGCCTACCATGGCCGCCTCACGCCGGACGTCGCACTGGCCGTTCGCATCGTCGAACACTATCGCCTCACGCATCACGAGCTGAACGATCCCGCCTCGTGGCACATCCAGGCGCCTGCGGCTCGCCCCGAAATCGTCGACGCACTTGTCGGCATGACGCGGGTGACGCTCGGCCGCCACACGTTGGAACTGTCGGCTGCTGCCGCGGTCGTAATCTCCGTCGAGGCTGAATACACGCCGCTCGATCACGGCCTCGACGCCGAGCAGGTCCTCTCAGCCCCGGACGAAGTCCTGTTCGCCTATTGCCGCCTCGCGTCTGAGTGAACGACTACTGGGCCGCGTCAGCAAATCAGAGCCGGGCCATCCGCATTCATGCATCAGCCCACCATGCCGCTGACGAGCCGTTGTTCCCGCACACCCCGCTACGGTACGCTAGAGGCGATGGGAAGGACAAAAGAGAAAGAGATAGAGGACGCCGTCCAGCGGCTATCTCCTACCGAACTCGACGCCTTCAGGGAATGGTTTGCCCGGTTCGACGCGGCCGCCTGGGACCGCCAGATGGAAGATGACGCTGCTGCCGGGTGCCTCGACGCGCTGGCAGACGAGGCAATCGAGGATCTGCGGGCAGGGCGTTGCACGGAGCGGTGAGACACCGCGCAAACCCCAGATTCTGGGAGTGCTATCGCCAACTTCCCGAAGAAACGCGCCGCTTGGCCGGCGAGGCCTTCCAGTTGCTCCGGCAGGACCCGAAACACCCTTCATTGCACCTGAAAGAGATTGGACGCTTCTGGTCTGTTCGCGTCGGCCTGCACTACAGGGCGCTGGCCGTTAAGCACAACAAGACACTCGTCTGGTTCTGGATAGGGTCCCATTCCACTTACAACCGGCTTGTCGGCGGCAGTTAGCCCCCTAGCCAGACGCCTGCGCGAGCGGGCGGCAGGATTGACGCCCCCGGAAGGCGGGTCCCCAGACCCGCGGCCCCCTGGCCGCGCCAACGCCGGCGATTCGTGCGTCATGAACGTGGGCAGCAGTTCAACCGCAGCATGAACGATATAACCTGCCCTGAAAGCGGACTACTCCTTCTCGCAGCTGAAGACCTTCTCTGGATGCGCACGCACATACCTGATCCATGCCTCATAGATCACGGATCTCTCCAGCCCGAGGTTGTCCAGTGCCCTCGCACGCTGGTCCAGTTCATCGCCTCGTGCTCCCAGCCCGGCTTGTGTAAGGATCTCGAGGATATCGCCATCGGCTTCCTTCCGCTGAGCCAGAAGCGGCACCATCAGATCCCGGGCTTCCGCGAAGCAAGAAGCCAGTTCGTGCAAGCCGAGTTCCTTGAGTCCCACTTCGGTTTCGGCAACGAGGTTCGGTTCACCGAAGTTCCCAAAGTGCCAGGTGATGCTGTCGAGGGTCAGGCTGATGTCCAACCAGTGAGTGGCCGCCATGGCGCGCAGCCCTGGCGGAAGCGTGGCGATTCGTGCTGCAAAATCGCCACCTGCAATGTACGGATTTCCAGGAGCACGCTCCGTGAGGATCCGAAACAACTCTTCCAATAGGCCCGCGTCATCCTTCTCCAAGGCAGGCCAAGGCTGCGGATTGAGGTTCTGGTCCATAAGGCAACAGTATCAATCAGGCTGCCACTATGGTTTGCCACCAACGCGGTTGACCCAAGATCGTCACCACCCGATTCTGTCATCGCTGCCGCAGCGCGGTGTCTTCGTCCGAGGCGGAAGTGCGTGAATGCGCCTACTCCTGGAGTGCCTCACGCGGCCCAGCCGCCTCCGGTCAGCGTTTGTCTCGCTTCAGCATCGCCTCGACCGCCTTGACCGACTCGTCCACTTCGCCCGGCAGCAGTTCCGCCGCGCCCCCGTCCACCACTTTGCGCGACTCGATCAGTTTCCCACCCGTGTCGAATGCCATCCGTTTCCAAATGACAACCTGGCTCCTCGATATGCCGCCAGTGGTCGTCAGCAGGTTCTCCCGTATCAGGAACAGCCGTCCGCCGGTGAAATAGGCCCGCACCGCCCCGTCGGTCGTGTCGCTCTTCTTATACTGCCCGGCCAGCACAACCGGCGCGCCGTCCTTGGAGAAGACGATAAACGACGATTCCGACTCGCCCTCGGTGAACTGCCCCCTCGATTCCTTGTAGCGTTTGAGGTCCGATTCCAGGGCGAAGGCCAATAGTTCGGCGGTGGCCAGGTTTTCAGGGGCCAGCGACTCCAGCTTTGCCGACATCGACTTGTCGGTTTCGAGGCGCACCGACGTTGCGTCGAACGGCGCATCCTGCCCGCCGGATCGCACATAGACAAGCCGCCCGCCGGAGGTGCCCTGCTCGCCGAGGAAAAACCCCTGCCAGGGGCCCTGCCCATGATCGCCGCACACCACCGCGTTTGGATCCGCATCGCGCTTGGTCTTGGCAGCAGCCATGTAGTCAGGCCCGGGAACGATGGCGAAGGCCTGCATGCTCTGCGGGATCTTCACCCCGTCGGGTCTGGCCTTCACGATGCATCCGGCCAGTTCCTTCTCTGAGAGCCGGCTCAGGAACTGCTCCTTAATCGCCGCCACCGCCGGCTGGGCGAAGTGCTTCCCGTATACCTCTACCCGTGCACCGGAAGTGCCGATTTCGATGACGTTGGCCTTGCGCGCCACCGTGGGCCGCTTGCCGCCGCAGTCCTCGACCAGGAACTTGACGCCCAGCGCCGTATCGCCACTTTCCACCCACTGGCAGCCCGATTGGGCCGCCCTCGACGGCTTCATCTCCATCACGCCAGAATCCCGGTTGCAGCCAGTCAGTGCGGCCGCCATGGCCGTCGTCAGGATGATCGTTTGCAGTTTCATGTCCAGATTCCTGTGTACCACGGCAGGCAAGGGCTCAGCCGCCGTCCCATGATAAAATTGGGTTTCACCCCCAAACCCAGGACAACTATTTGAAAGTCGGATTCGTCAGTCTGGGGTGTCCCAAAAACCTTGTGGACACCGAAGTGATGATGGGCCAGTTGAACGCCCGCGGCCACTCGCTCACGGCGTCGCCCGAGGACGCCGACGCCATTGTCGTCAACACGTGCAGTTTCATTGACCCGGCCAAACAGGAGTCCGTCGACACCATTCTCGAAATGGCCGAATTCAAGCGGACCGGCAAGGCGCGGCGGTTGATCGTGGCCGGATGCCTGGTCGAACGCTTTCGCGACCAGATCCAGGAGATGATCCCCGAGGTCGATGCCGTGCTCGGCACGAACGAACTGGATGACATTGTGGCGCTTTGCGAAGGCGGCGAGCACCAGGCGAATCCTCTCGAACCGTACCTCTACCACGAGGCGACACCCCGCCTGCTGGCCACGCCGCGCCACTTCGCCTATATGAAGATCAACGAAGGCTGCGACCACCCCTGCACCTTCTGCGTCATCCCGCAGTACCGCGGCAAGTTCCGCTCACGCCGGTTTGAATCCGTGGTGGTCGAGGCCGAGCAGTTGTTCTCGTTGGGCGTACGCGAGATCAATCTGATCGGCCAGGACACCACCGCTTACGGCGAGGACCTGGGCGTCAAGGATGGCTTGGCCCTGCTTCTTGAGCGCTTGGCCAGGATCGAAACCGGCGAAGCCACGTGGGTCCGATTCCTCTACTGCTATCCGAACCGCATCACGCGCCGCCTGCTGGACACCATCGCCGAGCATGACTCGCTGGTTAAGTACATCGACATGCCGCTGCAGCACGCTTCGGCCTCCGTGCTGAAACGGATGAAACGCGGCTCGAACGGCGACATCTTCCTGAAGCTGCTGGAGAAGATACGGAAGGCGATTCCCGGAGTCGCGATCCGGACGTCGATGATCGCCGGCTTCCCCGGCGAGACCGAGCAGGACTTTGAGGAGCTTTGCCGGTTCGTCGAAGCTGCCAGGTTCGACCGCCTGGGCGTCTTCTCGTACTCGGACGAAGAGACCAGCCAGAGCTACCATCTGGACGGCAAGGTTTCGGCGCGCGAGATCTACAACCGGCGGCGCCACCTGATGGCCATCCAGCGCAAGATCTCGAAACAACTCAACCGCGCCTGGGTGGGACGCGAAGTCCCGGTCCTGATCGAAGGACCGAGCCCGGACAGCGATCTGGTCTGGCAGGCGCGGACCACCGCCCAGGCTCCGGACATCGACGGCGTATGCTATCTCGAAGACGTGGGCGAGCGGGCGCCTGTCGCCGGCGAGATCCGCATGATGAAAGTCACCCGGGCACACGACTACGACCTGGTGGGCGATTTGACCGACTCGCCTAAGCCGCGGCGCGTCCAAACGAATCCGTTTGTCGTGCTGGGCGGGGGCCATCAGAGGCAGCATCAATGACGGTGAAGTGTCCTACATGTAAGAAACCGGTCGAATTCGGGAGCCCGGATTTCCCCTTTTGTTCGAAGCGCTGCTGGCTGATCGATATTGGCCGATGGGCCGACGAGGAATTCCGGATCCCGGATGCCTCGCCCCCTTCGGAATCTCAACCAAACGAACTCCCCGACGAAGAAGACCAATGAAATCAACCGCTTGGCTGATATCGACCTGGTTCGGCTGCGGAAGCTGGCCGTGGGGGCCGGGCACGGCCGGCTCGCTCGGCGGGCTGATTGTGACGGCGGG
>CAZSBK010000142.1:0-9882 GCA_964604945.1 uncultured Candidatus Solibacter sp. | reverse complement strand
GTCGTAGGCCCGGGCGTTTCTGAAATCAACCTTGGACCCAAGCAGGTCCTTCATCATCCAGAAACCCCGGCTCACTGGACTGAAGTAGATGGGGTCACCCGATTCGCTGTAGCGGTCCGGCTGCCTTGCGCTGGGATCAATGCCCGGGTAATCGTGACGCCCATAAACGTCAAAATCGCCGTAGCCCCGCGCATCGATGGCCGTAACATCCGCGCCCAATTGCTCAAAGTAGTGTGCGAACCAACCGGCCCCCGTTCCGATATCGAGGACAGACATGCCCTCCATCGAAGAGGGGAAACCGTACCCGGCTACATCTGCGCCAATGTCATAGTCGCCTCTCACCTCGAAGCCGTTGTCGAAGTAATAGCTGTGGTACCACCAATCCAGTTCGCCGGTGATGCGCTCACACTCCGCCTTTGTGACCGGGCTGGTGAATCGCAACCGATGTCCGGATCTCTCTGCCGGAGCAGGATTCTCGCTGATGGGAGCCTCGGAGCTGGGGGACTCCGAACTGGGGATCTCGAGGCTTGGGATCTCGGGGCCCGGTGCGCTGACAACTGCTTCTTCCGCCGATACGGATTCAGGCAACTCCGGCTCCCCGGACACACCTCCGCCGCACATGTTCCTCAGAACCGCCGGGTCGGACGGGAAGCTATCATCGCGGCCTTCATGGGGGTGCTCCAGGTAGACCTCCCACTGGTGCCCCCGGATTCCGGGAGGGATCGTCTTTCGAACGCGGAGCCCGACCCTCCGAACCGCCTCCAGGAACCACTTCCAGTCGTAGATGACCGCATTGGTGGGATCAATCTCGTTGACGTAAAGGCAGACCTGAAAATCAAAGAGCATCGGAAACGTGAGCCGGTCGAAGAAGAACCAGGTGGTTCGCGCCTCGCCCTCGGTGGCCAGAATTCGGGCGATTTCGGCTAGGTAAAATTCCGTCTGTTCCTTGTAGATATGAGTGAAGACCGAGTGGGCGATGACGAGAGTGAATGCACCGGATTCCGCTGGAAAAGGACAGGTCGCCTGGCGCGTATTATCTGGACCTAGACCGAGGTTCCACACGTCGTGGTGGCGGAAGGTGAAGGCGGGAGACACCGGGGTGAGGTTGTTCTGGCACCACTCGATCATCCCGCGGTGGATGTCAATCCCAACGTAACGTTCCGGAGCCGGATCCTGACACATTAATTGACGGGCAATTCGGCCGCAGCCGCATCCAAAGTCGAAGACCGATAGATAATTGCCGGGGGCGACCTCTGGGAAAACGAGCCGGTCCTCGATGATCTCGAAGAGCGCGTCGTCAGGGCACACGAGCTGGCGCAACTCCACGGGAGGCATCGGCGGACAGTCCCGCTTTCTTCCGCCGGTTTGACTCACCCCGTTCTCATGGTCGGGCACCCCTGCATTATCCCACACCTCAGTTTTGAGCCGCGCTTTCGATCCTCCTGGGCGCGAGTCCGCACCAACATCGATGGCGATTCAACGTAAGCGTCCGCCGAAAACCGCCTGGACCTTCGGTCGTCCCGCACGGAAAGTTTGAGGGGTGGTGAGAGCGAGTCTGAGTCCTGACGCCGGAGCTGATCCGTGTGTCGCCGACAGCGGTCAGCGGCCGCGCCACCACCGGTCGAAGCAGGAGCGGCGACCTTTTGCTTCCGGTCCGCATCAGTGACGCCGCATCTTCCGCTGATCCTGCGCCTCCGCAAGCCAACCGCCCGTGCCGCGCCGCGACCGGCGCCATTCACCTCAAGCTGGATCGGGGACAACTGAGGCTGGAGGGCAGCGTCGATCCTGTGACGTTGCGCATTGTACTGGAGTGTTTGCTCAGATGATTGCTCTGCCGGCCGGCACGCAGGTCTGGATCGCCGCCGACGTGACCGATCTGCGGCGCGGCTTCACGGGCCTGAGCGGGGTCGTGCAGACGGTGCTCGATCAGGATCCCTTCTCGGGCCATGTCTTCGTCTTTCGCGGGCGGCGCGGCGACCTGATCAGGTGCTGTGGTGGGACGGCGACGGACTCTGTCTGCTGTCCAAACGGCTCGAGCGCAGACGGTTCGTTTGGCCGAGAGCATCCAGCGGCACAGTGGCGCTGAGCCGTGCGCAGCTTTCGATGCTGATCGAGGGCATCAACTGGCGAAGACCGCTACGCACCACGGCGCTGCAAGTAGCGGTCTAAAGAATGGCGCTGAAATAATGCGCCACGCTGCACAATTATCTTCGCAATTAGTACGCTCTCTGATATAATTAGATTTTGCCCGCCGCGTCGGACATTCCCCCCGACCTGAACAGCCTCGACGCCGAAACACTGCGCGCCATGGTGCTGGCGCGCGACACGCAGATCGAGCATCTCAAGCTGCTGATCATACAATTGCGGCGGATGCAGTTTGGCAGAAAGTCAGAAAAGCTGGACCGCAAGATCGAGCAATTAGAATTGCAGCTCGAAGATCTGGAAGCCCGGCGCGCCGAAGTTTCCCCACCAGTCGTGGCCGCGCCGGCGGCTGAGCCGGCCAAGCCACCCGTACGTCGCGCGCTGCCCGAGCATCTACCGCGCGAGACGCGGACGATCCCGCCAGGCCACGACGCCTGCCCCGACTGCGGCGGCCGGCTGAGGCATCTCGGCGAGGACTCAAGCGAGATGCTCGAATACGTGCCGGCGAGCTTCAAGGTGATCCGCGTGGCGCGGCAGAAGATGAGTTGCTCCAGCTGCGAGCGCATCGTGCAGGCCCCGGCGCCGAGCCGCCCGATCGATCGCGGCCTTGCCGGGCCGGGCCTGGTGGCGCATGTGGTGGTCTCGAAATTGGCTGATCACCTGCTGCTGTACCGGCAATCCGGAATCTACGAGCACTCGGGCATCGAACTGGACCGCTCGACGCTGGCCGATTGGGTGGGCGGCGCGAGCCGCGCACTGGCCCCGCTGGTGGAAGCCGTCAGGCGGCATGTGATGGCCGGCGAGAAGCTTCATGGGGACGACACGCCGGTACTGGTGCTGGCGCCCGCAATGGGACGACAAAGACGGCGCGGCTGTGGACCTACGTCCGGGACGATCGTCCGGCAGGCGGCGAAGCGGCGCCGGCCGTGTGGTTTGCCTACTCGCCGGACCGCAAGGGCGACCATCCACAACAGCACCTAAAGAGTTTCAACGGCATCCTGCAGGCCGACGGCTACGCAGGCTTCAACCGGCTCTACGAAGAGGGCCGCATCGAGGAGGCTGCCTGCTGGGCGCATGTGAGGCGCAAGTTTTACGACCTGCATGAAGCGCACAAGTCGCCCATTGCGGCCGAGGCGCTGGCGCGGATCGCGGCGCTGTATGAGATCGAGGCCGGCATCCGGGGCCGGCCGCCGGACGAGCAGCGGCGGGTCCGGAATGAAAGATCACGTCCGCTGCTCGATGCGATGCATGAGTGGCTGCAGGCGACGATGTCGAAACTGTCGAAGAAATCCGACGTGCGTCGGCGATCGGCTATGCGCTGGGGCGCTGGCCCGCGCTGATGCGCTATTGTGGCGACGGGGAGATCGAGATCGACAATAATCCGGCCGAGAGGGCGTTGCGGGCCGTCGCATTAGGCAGGAAGAACTACCTCTTCGCAAGCTCAAACACGGGCGGTGAGCGCGCCGCGGCAATGTACACGCTGATCGGCACGGCGAAGCTGAACGGGCTGGATCCGGAAGCCCACCTGCGGCACGTGCTGGAGCGGATCGCCGACCACCCGATCAACCGCATCGACGACCTGCTGCCCTGGAATGTCGATCTGGGCCTTGCCGGACCATCCGCAGCCGACTGACCCATTCGCCCTAAGTGTCCACATAACGGTTATGTGGACACATAGCCAGCCGACTCAAACACACCCAAACCAACCAGTCAATGCGGCCTCTGGACCACGCTTACGATTCAACCGCAATACGTGCTCCATCGCAGGGCACGCGGCCAGTGGATCAGGCAGCGCGGCCATGGCAGGCGGCCAAGCCCCGGCGAGCTTGCCGGCCATCCCCCGGAGCGAAGCCCTGACGGACTCCGCATGGTACAATTCGGAACTTGACAGGGTTCAGGCGAATGGGGGCGGAGCAAATGTGGGGACTGGTCCGGGAGGAGAGGGAATGAAGAAAGCGCTGATCACCGGGATCACCGGGCAGGATGGTTCGTATCTCGCCGAGTTGCTGCTGGAGAAAGGGTACGAGGTCCACGGTGTCGTGCGGCGCGTCGCTTTGGAGGATCCGGTCTTCAGGATGGGGCGGATCCGGCATCTGCTTGACCGCCTGCATCTCCACCCGGCCTCTCTCGAAAGTTTCCCCAGCATTTTCCGGGCTGTGAAGAAAGTGGAACCCGATGAGTGCTACCATTTGGCTGCACAAAGCTTCGTGAGTTATTCGTTCGAGGATGAGTTCTCGACAATGAATACGAACGTGAATGGCACTCATCACGTCCTGGCGACAATCAAGGAATTGCGGCCGGAGTGTCGAGTCTATTTTGCTGGAACGAGCGAAATGTTTGGGAAGGTCGAAAAGACGCCTCAGGACGAGGAGACTCGTTTTCATCCCCGCTCGGCGTATGGGATCAGCAAGGTGGCGGGTTACGAGCTGGTGCGGAACTACCGCGAAACTTATGGCATTTTCGCGTCCACCGGGATCTTATTCAACCACGAGTCGCCGCGGCGGGGTCTTGAGTTCGTTACCAGGAAGATCACCAGCGGTGCGGCAAGGATAGCGGCCGGGCTGGAAACCGAACTGCGGCTGGGCAATCTGGAAGCGGAACGGGACTGGGGTCACTCCCGGGACTATGTCCGGGCAATGTGGCTGATGCTGCAACAGGACGTCGCGCGGGATTTTGTGATCGCCACAGGAGTGGCGCATTCGGTCCGCCAATTCGCGGATCTGGCCTTCCGGCACGCGGGATTGGACTATCGTGACCACGTGAAGGCCGACCAGACGTTTTTTCGCCCCTCCGAAGTAGATATCCTTCGCGGGGACTCCTCTCGGGCGAGGAAGGCTCTGAACTGGCATCCGGAAACGAACTTCGAGGATCTGGTCCGCGAGATGGTGGAGGCGGACTGCCGGGCCCTGAATGTGAAGATCTGAGCGGGCGCCGCCCGGCGGCAGGCTTGGCGCGACTGATGTGTCACGGCGGCCCGGGGTTACACGCCTTGGTCATCTGCGCGGCAGTCTGCCGCTCACCGGTTTCCAGAGCGCGCGCCTGACTCGGCGATGAGTTCCAGCCGTCTTCTCATCTGGGCGCCAACAACCTCCGGCGACAGGAACTGACGGACATACTCCATCCCCGAAGCCGCCTTGCGCGCGCGCAACACCGGATCGCTGGCGACCACTCTCATCTGGGCGCAGGCGCTTTCCAGATCTGGCTCCGCCCAGAGTTGATCCGGATCGTACGGCTCGCAACCGAGCCCGACGGGCCGGAGTTTGAAGTCCACCAGAAAAGAATTATCCGGATTAGTGAAGTCCATGTTGCCGGAATACGCAGTTGCGATCACAGGCTTGCCGAGGTACATCGCTTCAGCCAACGTCAAGCCGAATCCCTCTGAGCGGTGCAGCGAAAGAACGCAATCGCAGTGGTGGATGAGTGAGTTCACTTCATCCCGGGCAATCGTCCGGTCCAGAATCGAGATCTGGTACCCGGCGCAAAGCTCCTTCAATCGCTCAAGTTGCTCGGGGCGCTCATCACCGTGGTTTACCTTGATCACAAGGCGGTGGCCACGGCTCTCTCCAAACTGGCGGATGAAGGCTTCGGCGGCGCCGGCCGGGTTCTTCCTTTTGTATACGCTCAGCATGTCAGTGAATGCCAGAAAGACGAACTCATCCTCCTTCAATCCGAAATCAGCCCTGCTGAGCGGACTGATCTGGTCCACCTTCACCGCATACGGGATTCTGATAACCGGAACCGGCGCCTTGGCCGCCATTGCGCCTTGGCAGAAGCCGCTCGATGTCCAGACCTCCTGAAGATACGTGAAAGACGGTGCCCACCTGTCAGGAAACTCTCTTAACTCCCAGTTCCAGTAGCCGATGTTGTAGCGTCCGGCATGTTCGTGCGGCTTGAGCCGCGAAAACACGTTTGGTGTCTGGTCAGCGTTGACATGGAACACGCTGAAGTGTGCATCGGACAGTTCGCTTTCGGGCCCGGCGCGGTGATCCTGCCTGCGATATGGCCCGTCTTCGTCCACGCTCCTTACGTTGACGCGAATGCCGGCGCTCCTGGCCGCTAGCGCAGTCAGCCTCGCCGCTTCGCCAATGCCCATCTCCGACCGGACGTAGCCAACCAGATTGATCGCGAGGGGCGCGCCGGCCGGCAACGCGAACGCGACCTGGCGTGGGCTCGCCACTGGCGCCGTCCTTTCCACCTGCACATACTGGTGGGTCGAATACTTGCGCAGGAACCACTTCGCCTTCACCTGAGAGAGCTTCAATTGGGCCACCGCAGCCAACTCCCTCACCACGACTGAGAGTTTCGTGGCCGTCAGCAGCAGCCTTTGTCGCCCCCGGCCGCCCTTGAGCGCGGCCAGGCACGGGGCCCATTGCTTGCGCAATGGATCGAGGGAACTCTCTGGCAGGCCATACTCCCGCTTGCCATACGTCAGAACCCAGATCAGGAACCCGATTCCGGTCTCGCCAGCCATTGTGGGGTAACACTTCTGCAAATCGGGCCGGGAGTCGTAAATGGCCCGCGTGAGCCCTGTCAGCCGGATGGAACCCGCGCCGGGATCGGTTTCGATCAACGCGTTCTGTTTTTGCTTGTCGAGATCCTTCCAGGGGGTCTGTAGCACGCCGGCCCGGAATCGCCCGACTCCGGATGCGCCTCGCGCCAACTCCCCTCCCCGCCGTTTTGCCGCCTCCGCGCTACTCCGCCGGGCGGCTTCCAACGCGTTCCAGACGGGCGCAAGGAAAACTTCGTTCAGGCGGTGCTCCCGTTTCCCGCTCGACAGCATCCATTCGAGAAAGCGAACGCGGTCCGGCCCCATTACGTCGGGCATCGCGGCCTGGACGTCAATCCTGCTCCTGTAGATTCTGTAGGCCAGGCGCGTTACTCCGGCCTGGTCCTCCCCGCGCTCATCGAATGGCCTGTTCCAAACCTCCAGAAATGCGCGGAACCCCTCCTCGGAAAAGGGATTTGCCACTTCATCGAGGAGCCTCGGCGCTTCATGATGCACTGGCCGGCCCAGGTCGGGAATCGGGAATCCATTGTCGAACTGACCGTATGCGTACGGCCATTGCTTACATTGCACGTACCCCTTGGCGATCAGTTCTTCACCGTACTCGGCCACGAGAAATGCGGCGTCTCCCAGGTCGGACAGGCGGAAGCGGTTCTGGTGCTTGGAGAATTCCATTGGATTCTCAGCGTCAAACCCGCTGAAATGAAAGAAGTAGAGGGGTTCGCCGTTCACCGTGAACCCGTGCTCGCACTTGAGCACTTCACGGTGCAGGAGATTCCAATACGCGACGTTCAACCCCGGTTGGCGATTGATGACTACTCCCAAGAACAACCCTGGCGCCAGATCGATCCAACGCTGATCCACGAAGAGTCCTCGTTCAAGATCCACCACACAATGGTCGTAGAGCCTGGCCTGCCACCACGTTAAGAAGCGAACCGACTGCTCAGTTTTCGAAATGCCGATGAAGCCCAGATTGTACGTGCCGGAGCGAAGAATGTCGAGTTCACCAGGACGGTGCCCGTCATCCAATGCGTCGGTTAGATGCGGAGTGAGCACAATCGAGCAGCGTTCAAGACTATGCAGGACACAATCGAGACGATTGTAGATCTTGATGTCCGGATCGAGGTAAAGAATGCGGTCTAGCCCGAAACGGTGATAAAGAAACTCAAACGCATACGGCTTCACTGCCGTGCTGAGTTCCAAAATCGTGTACTTGAAATGGAACCAGCCCGAGTTGGGCAGATTCAATTCCGTCGACAGGATGAGATCAAAATCCTCTTCGGCGGGGTCGAAGTAGCCGTCAACTTGGTCCACGAGGATGACGATGCGCAAGAGTTCCGGGTGCCACTTCCGCATCGATTCCATCAGGACTCGGACACATGGCAGGTAGTTCTTCGCGGCTATGGTGAATACTGCAGACTTCATAAGTTGAATTCTCTCCCAACGGCTTGACGCAGCCCATCAGCGATAGTCCGCAAGGTGCCATGGAAACCACAATTATATCGCGCGGACAGGCACGCACCTTGAGAACTATGCACTATCGGGCCTCGCCGTCGTGCGGCTCTGCTCACCACTTCCCCGGCACTGGTGTCCGCCCTGGACCCCAACCGGCGATCTTGTCCGTGGTTCCTCCGTTCCAGACATAGTTGCCGTCGTAGTCCAAGAACCAGAAGCCCTGATTTACTACGCCGATCTTCGTCTTGCCGTCGCCGTTCCAATCTCCGACAAGCGGAATCGCGCCGGCCCAGCCAAACGCGATCTCCTCGTCCACTGAAGGCCCGTCCCACTGACGGTTGCCGTTGTAGTCCAGCCGCCATGTGCCGTTGTTGTAGATAGCAGCCTTCATGGTCCCCGACCCATTCCAGTCGCCTGTTTTCGGGTTGCCTTCCAGACCAAGAGTGAAACTGCTATCGGTCGGAACTTAACCGTGGCCCGAAGGCCGCATTGACTGGTTGGTTTGGGTGTGTTTGAGTCGGCTGGCTATGTGTTCTCGACCACTGTCGAGGACACCCAAATCAGTTTCGGCGTCAGGACTCAGACTCGATCTCACCACCCCTCAAGCTTCCGTGCGGGACGACCGAAGGTCCAGGTGGTTATCACCGGACGCTTACTCCATCCCATGGCGAGTTCAACGTATCCGCTCCAGTAACGAGACCGCGGTCAGTTGGCCCACTCCGGTCTGGAGGACTTGGCTCGTGTTCCCGCCCTGGTCTTTTGTTGCTTCCACCTTGATGCTTCACGCCACCAGTCGGATGCGGAGCTTGGCTCACGCATGTAGCCGCCGCCTCGAAAGACGAAACGGCGGGGCGGCTTCGGCCGCCCCATAACCCGACTGACAAGTTCAGATACAAGTTCCCATACAGTTCCTATACAAGTCCGAGGGCCCTTTTGGTCTTGACAAAGGGGTCCATCTCCTCCAGCGTACGTATTTCGGTCGCCACCAATATGGAATATGTATATATATACTTATGTGCCGCAAACAGGCTCCTGGAAGCCCCCTGTGCTGCATAGCAGGGTGATGGTACGGCGGAATGCGGAGCGGATGTCATGCTGAAAGGTCAACCAGAGTCCCCCGGTCGACCCGTTGGCCGTCGGCCCAACCCGAGTTCACACCTAGGCCGGATGGCCCCATTTCTGAGCCGGACCGGACCGCCACCAGAAACGAACGGCCTTGCGGATCAACAATATAGTCCCGCCCGTGGCGGCGGTGCACGAATGCAGCAGGTTCTTCAGCGCCGACAGTACGTGTTCCCCCTGGATGTCCCGACAGGCTTTGATAAGACGCCCTGGGGGTCTGTCATCCGGCCGAAGTGCTGGTCTGCAGCGGCTCCGGAACGGTCTTCTGCGAAGGTCTCCGTGACGCTTCTTGGGTTCGATAATTTTCCCGTTTCGCACCGGGCGCAACAGGCCTTGAAATAGGGTTTTACTGGTCCCTGGCACCCCTGGGAAAACGAGTAACTCCGCGAATAGCCAATCCTCCTGCCGCTATGAAAACCCGCGGCCAAAGTATGCAGCCGCGTACAGTCGGCCAGATCAACCTCACGAGACTGCATTTCAACAGCCTAAGTCATTGATTCCATGTGTGCGGCGGCGAGAACACAAGAAGGTTCCCGATCCACTGCACATGCTGTCCAAATTGGCGCTGAGGCCCAAGAATGTGATCGTCTGCCACCCGCTGACGCCGCGCTAGCCCATTTTCTGCCATACTGTAGATGCTCTGACAATTTTCTTTGCGC
>CAZSBK010000141.1:0-10088 GCA_964604945.1 uncultured Candidatus Solibacter sp. | reverse complement strand
CGAGAGTTCGTCGATGCCGAGAATGGCGATGATGTCCTGCAGGTCCTTATAGCGCTGGAGGATACCCTTGACGCGCTGGGCGGTGTTGTAGTGCTCTTCGCCGACGACGAGGGGGTCGAGAATGCGGGAGGTCGACGCCAGTGGATCGACAGCGGGGTAGATGCCCATCGAGGAGATTTCGCGCGAGAGGTTGGTCGTCGCGTCGAGGTGGGCGAAGGTGGTGGCTGGAGCCGGGTCAGTATAATCGTCTGCCGGGACGTAGATGGCCTGGACCGATGTGATCGAACCCTTCCGAGTGGAGGTGATGCGTTCCTGCAACTCGCCCATTTCGGTGGCCAGGTTGGGCTGGTATCCGACGGCCGAGGGCATGCGGCCGAGAAGCGCCGAGACTTCGGAACCAGCCTGGGTGAAGCGGAAAATGTTATCGATGAACAGGAGCACGTCCTGGCCTTCTTCGTCGCGGAAGTATTCGGCGACGGTCAGGCCGGTGAGGCCGACGCGGAGGCGGGCACCGGGCGGTTCGGTCATCTGGCCGTAGATGAGAGCGACCTTGGACTTGGTCCAATCGGTTGGATCGAGGATGCCGGATTCCTGCATTTCGAGCCAAAGGTCGTTGCCCTCGCGGGTGCGTTCGCCGACGCCGGCGAATACGGAGACGCCGCCGTGGTTCATGGCGATATTGTTGATCAGCTCCATGATGACGACGGTCTTGCCGACACCAGCTCCGCCGAACAGTCCGATCTTGCCGCCGACCAGGTAGGGTTCGAGCAGATCGATGACCTTGATGCCGGTCTCGAACATTTTCAGCGAAGTGGACTGCTCTTCGAAAGACGGCGCCGAACGGTGGATTGGGAAGCGCTTTTCGGTGTTGACCGGGCCCTGCTTGTCCACGGGCTCGCCGAGGACGTTGAGGATGCGGCCCAGGGTTTGCTTGCCGACCGGGACGGTGATCGGCGCGCCGGTTGAAATCGCCTTCATGCCGCGGACCAGCCCGTCGGTTGGCTGGAGGGCGATGCAGCGCACTCTCCCCTCGCCGATGTGTTGAGCCACTTCGACGATGATGCTAATCGGCTCGGGAACCTCGAAGCCCTCGCTCGTGATGCGCACGGCAGTGTAAATAAGCGGAATCTGCTCGGCGGAGAACTGAACGTCGACGGCCGGTCCGGCCACTTGGATTACTTTTCCGACAACTTCGGTCGCGGTGTTGGGCATGGTGAATCTCTTCTTTTCCTACTCGAGGGCCGAGGCCCCGCTGACAACTTCAATGATTTCTCTGGTAATCGTGGCCTGGCGGACCCGGTTCATATAGAGGGTCAGTTTGGCGATCACTTCGGTGGCGTTGGTTGTGGCCGAATCCATGGCCGTCATGCGCGCGGCGTGTTCGGCTGCCGCCGATTCCAAGAACGCCTCAAACACTTGGGCTTCCACGTAGCTGGGCAGCAGATTCTTCATAAACTCAGCCGGCGGCTGTTCGAGAATATAGTCGCGGCCGCCAGTCTGTTCGCCAGGCAGCGACAGGGGCAGGATACGCCGGATCGCCACCTGCTGCGACAGCACGCTCTTGAACTCGTTGTAGATGAGGTAGGCGGAGTCGATCTCGCCTTTGGTAAACCGGTCTATGAGAGTATCGGCGAGGGTTTCGGCGTTGTCATAGCTGGCCGACTGGCTGATGCCGGTCACCTCACCGCTGACATTGATCTCCCTGCGGCGGAAAAAGTCGCGGCCCTTCCGTCCACAGAGTTCCATGGCGACTTGCTTGCCCTGGTGCTCATCGAGTAGCTGCTGTGCGGCCTTGATCAGGTTGGTATTGAACGAGCCGGCCAGTCCGCGGTCGGCCGTGACGAGAACGAGTTGGACGCGCTTCTCCTCGCGAACCGCAAGCAAAGGGTGGAGCGTGAAGGCTTCGGCGCCGGCGGCCGAGGCGACGTTGGCCACCATTTCACTCAACATCCGGGAGTAGGGGCGGGCATTGACAACACGCTCCTGGGCTTTGCGCAGACGGGCGGTGGCCACCATTTTCATGGCCTTGGTGATCTGCTGCGTGTTCTTGACCGACCGGATGCGCCGTCGGATGTCAATCAGGCTGGGCATCGTGCTTCCTTAACTGGTTGCTACTGCTTCTCCGAAGCAAGTTCGGCCACGAAGCGCTGCTTGAATTCCTTCAACATGGCGTCGATTTCAGCTTTGAGCGCGTCGTCGAGGGCCTGCTTCTCACGAATTTGGGTGAGGATCTTCGGATAGCCGTTCTCCGCTGTCCGGTACAACTCCGCTTCGAACCGGAGGATCGACTCAACCGGGAGATCGTCCACCCAACCGTTCGTCCCGGCGTAAAGCAGCAGAACCTGCTTTTCCACCGGGAGCGGCATGTACTGACCTTGCTTGAGAAGTTCGGTGAGCCGGCGGCCACGGTTCAACTGCGCCTGACTGGCCTTGTCAAGGTCAGAGCCAAACTGGGCGAAAGCGGCCAACGCGCGGTACTGAGCCAGGTCCAGGCGGAGCGAACCCGCTACCTGCTTCATAGCCTTGATCTGGGCGTTGCCGCCGACGCGGCTGACCGATAGGCCGACGTCCACGGCGGGGCGGAAGTTCGAGTTGAACATGTCGCTCTGCAAGTAGATCTGGCCGTCGGTGATGGAGATGACGTTGGTGGGGATATAAGCTGAAACGTCGCCAGCCTGGGTCTCGATGAAGGGCAGTGCTGTAAGCGAGCCGCCTCCCAGAGCGTCGCTCATCTTGGCGGCGCGCTCCAGGAGTCGCGAGTGGAGATAGAAAACATCGCCGGGGAACGCTTCGCGCCCCGGAGGACGGCGCAGCAGAAGCGAAATCTCACGGTAGGCAGCGGCGTGCTTGGAGAGATCGTCATAAACGCACAAGGCGTGTTGGCCGCGGTCACGGAAGAACTCGCCCATCGAGCAGCCCGAGTAAGGCGCGATGTACTGCATTGGCGCAGGGTCCGACGCAGTGGCGGCAACCACGATCGTATACTCAAGGGCGCCGTGGTCTTCCAGAGTCTTCACCACCTGCGCGACCGTCGAACGCTTCTGACCGATGGCGACATAAATGCAAACGACGCCTTTGCCCTTTTGGTTGATGATGGTATCCAGGGCGATGGCGGTCTTACCGGTCTGGCGGTCGCCGATGATCAGCTCACGCTGGCCGCGGCCGATAGGGATCATCGAATCGATGGCCTTGATGCCGGTCTGGAGCGGCTCGCGGACGGGCTTGCGGTCGATAACGCCAGGCGCGATGCGTTCGATCGGGTTGAACTCGGTGGTATCGATCAGGCCTTTGCCGTCGATCGGCTGGCCAAGAGCGTTCACCACGCGGCCGATTAGGGCTTCGCCGACCGGAACGGACATGATGCGCCCTGTGCGGCGGACTTCGTCACCTTCCTTGATCTCGGCATATTCGCCGAGCAGCACGGCTCCGACCTCGTCCTCATCCAGATTCTGGGCGATGCCCGAGACCCCGTGGGGAAACTCGATCAGCTCGCCGGCCATCACTTTGGCCAACCCGTGAATGCGGGCGATGCCATCGCCTACGCTGACGACGTAGCCGGTCTCGGCGACACTCATCGCCTGGTCGTAATTCTCAATTTCGTCGCGGAGTACCCGCGCGATTTCATCCGCTCGAATCTGGGCCATAGCCTAAACTCTTTCGTCCTTCCGCATACGTCCTGGGCCGGGCGGAATGCCCGCCGATCAGCCCTCGCTTGTCAGCCGGAGGCGCAGGCCCTCAAGTTGGCCGCGCACCGAACCGTCGTAAACCGTTGAACCGATGGTGACCTTGGCGCCGCCGACCAGGCCGGAGTCCACCGAATAATCCAAATCCACACTCTTGCCAGTGGCCGTGCTCAGCCGTTCGGCCAGGGCTTCCCTCTGACTCGGCGCGAGCTCGCGGGCCGAAGCCACGTGAGCGTGCAGGATGCCGAGTCTCTGGTCCATCTGCTCGCGGAACATCAGGCAGATGTCCCCAGTGAGGGGGATGCGACGGCGGTCTCTGACCAAGTGCAAGAACCTAACAACCACTGGGCTCAGACCAAGCAAGGATGCAATTCGAAGCAGCGCCCTTTGCTTTGCCTCCGCACTGATGGCCGGCGTCATCATCACTTCCCGCAATTCCGGCGAGGCGGCCAAAGCGTCGCGGAATGTTTCCAACTGGCGAAGCACTTCGGAGGCCGGAACCTCAGCCCCGGGCTTGAGCACCACTTCGAGCAGGGCCTTGGCGTACTGATTAGCAACCGCGATGGACATGATTCGAGGGGCCTCCGGTTAGTTCTTCTCCACGACACCCGGAGTAAGTCCGGCAACAAAGCGCGACACGAGGGTGGACTGGACCGAATCGTCGAGCCGGGCCTGAATTTTCTGCTTCGCCAAATCGAGCGCCAGGCCGGCCGAGTAAATCTTGAGTTCCTGCCGGGCGGCCTTGGCCATCGATGCAATTTCGATCGAGGTGGATCGTTCCAGCTTTTCGATGGTGGCCTGGGTCTCGCGGCTGAACCGTTCGGTTTCAGACTCCATTTCGCGTTGCGCGTTCTGCCTGATTGACGCTACGTCCTGTTCAAGTCCGGCCATGCGGCGGTCGATTTCGGCGGCCTGCCGGGCGGCTTCCTCTGCCCGGAGCTGCGCCTGGTTCAATCCGTCCAGTATCTGCTTTTGCTGCTTTTTGAAGGCCGGCAAAATTACCTTCACAAACAAGAGGCCGACGCCTGCGGCCAGAATTGCAAAGTTGACCAGCTTGAACGGAAGATTCGGATCGCCATCGCCAAGAGCAGCGGTTTCGGAAGCGTGAGCGGCGAGTGCGGTGAGAGTGAGGAGCGCGACCGATCTGATAGTAAGTGGCATGTGCGACTAGTTCCTCCCGGCGAGCACTCCAGCTACGATGGTCTCGGCGAGCCGGTCGGCTTCCGTACTGAGGGTTGCGCGAGCCTGCTCGACCTCGGCGTTGAGGTCGTTCCGTGCCGCCGCGATCTGCTGACCCACTCGGGCGCGAGCTTCTTCGAGGGCTGCGGCCTGTCTTGCGGCAAGCGTGTGGCGGGCAACTTCCTGTTCCTTATAGATATCGGCGCGCGCCTGATTCAGAGCTCGCTCATAGCTATCCAGCTTGCTTTCAGCCTGGCGCACGATCGCCTCGGAAGCATCGACGGCCCCTTGGGTCTTCTTGCGTCGTTCCTCGAGAACGCGCTCCAGAGGCTGGAATAACACCCTCTTCAAATAGAGGTGAAGCAGGACAAATATGATGAATGCCGGCACCGCACGGACGATGATGTCCGCGAGCTGGCTGAAAAGGTGTAGAAGTTGTTCCATGGAGGTCGCACGTGCCTGAAGCAGCGTTCGGGCGAACTGGCGGGCTAGAGGCTACACTCACACCCATGATCAACGTATCACACTCGCAGAAACGCGCGCAATCGGACTCCCGGCCTTCCTGGA
Organism: uncultured Candidatus Solibacter sp.; assembly: GCA_964604945.1. Lineage (GTDB taxonomy): Bacteria > Acidobacteriota > Terriglobia > Bryobacterales > Bryobacteraceae > PNKE01. Next base: position 4,659 of record CAZSBK010000141.1, on the reverse strand, counting down.
TGAGCGAGCAAACCACTGAAACATAATGATTTATGTCTGTATTAAAGCGGCTGGCAAGAGGCGCGGGATCACGTCGAGTCAACCCGCGGAGCCTCGCCCGTGCTCATCCGAGGCGAAGGGGCTTGGGGTGTGGCTGCGTAAGCTGCGGGCCTTCAATACGTTGGGCCAAGGCTTCGTTGATGGCCCTAATACTCCCCAGAATTGCGGTACGTCCCGGCGTGTCTGCTAACTTTGGGGGATGACACGCCGGAACTTCGGCTCAGCACGGGCAACGGCCTGGCTTGCGCCGGACTCTGGCAGGCGGGAAGAAGTGCGCAAGCTGGCTGGAGGATTCATCTTTACCGAGGGGCCCGTCTGCAACGCACAAGGCGACTTGTACTTCAGCGATGTGGGTGCGGAAAGGATCTACTGCCTGTCGAAGGGTGTCCTGAGGGTTGTCCGGAACAGCAGCAATTTGGCGAATGGCTTGGCCTTCGACCCGGAAGGGAGGCTCATCGTCTGTGAGCGGGGCCGGTTGACGCGGACTGACGCCGACGGGCGGTTCGCGATCCTTGCGGAGAGCCATGAGGGCAAAGGGCTGCATTGTCCAAACGATCTGGTCGTGCGGTCGGATGGGGCTGTCTTCTTCACGGATCTGAAGCAGAAGAACGAATGGGCCAATCCAGCCAAAACCGGCCGTAGTGCTGTTTACAACTGGGTGGCCGGACGAGGTGTGAGTCTGTTCGCCGACGACTGCCGGGAACCAAACGGAGTGGCGCTCTCTCCGCGAGAGGATCTGCTGTACGTGAGCGATACCGCCAGCAGATGCATCAGGGAATACGCTCTGGGCTCTAGTGGAATACAGAAGGGGAGGATTCTGGCGAAGACTTCGGATTCGGGCGGCCCTGACGGGTTGGAGACCGATGCCGCTGGCAATATTTGGGTCTGCGAGAGCGAAGGAGTGGTTCTCCTCGACACAGGTGGAAAACGGTTGGGTGTGATTCAATTGCCCGAGAGCCCGAGCAACTGCGCCTTCTGCCCCAGCAAATCCACCCTGTATGTCACCGCCAGGACCGCTGTGTATGAGGTGAAGCACTCGCGACTGGCGCAGTAGATGGCTTTGGGAGAGAGCCAAAACGCGTCCTAAGATTAATTTGTGTCAATCTTCGACGTGAAGTGCTGCCGTGGGGGCGGCCAAGTTGACACCCTCGGACCGCCTTGTGTATGCTAAAAAGGTTTGCGGAGTGTGTTCTTCCGCTCCTGGTTACCCTTCTCGCGGTTTGAGGTTTGAGAAAGCGAGAAGCCGTCTGGGAGCCCGCCCCGAGGCCCCGGTGGACATAGCGCTACTGGCAGGGCATGGGCGAGTCCGAAGCGACCCTCTAAATTTGGCGCCGGCCAGGAGCGATTCGAGCCGGAGTCACAACAGAAGCGGGATCCTCCCGAGTATTGATTTTGGTCTGAAGTGACGCATCAATGCGGCTGTGTGCGAAATTGCGCGGCCAGGTGCGATAGACAACGACGCATCTTATAAGACTGCAAACCAGAGGTTAGTGCGTGCCTACGTTCAATCAGCTCGTTCGCAAGGGGCGGAAGCCGACGGTCTATAAGACCGCCAGCCCAGCCCTGCAGAAATGTCCCCAGCGGCGCGGTGTTTGCACCCGTGTCTACACGACGACTCCCAAGAAGCCGAACTCGGCGTTGCGCAAGGTAGCCCGTGTGCGCCTGACCAACGGCATTGAGGTGACCACCTACATCCCTGGCGTTGGGCACAACCTGCAGGAGCACTCGATCGTGCTCATCCGCGGGGGCCGCGTGAAGGATTTGCCGGGCGTTCGCTATCACATTGTTCGCGGCACTCTTGACGCGGCAGGGGTTTCCGGCCGCATGCAGAGCCGGTCGAAGTATGGCGCCAAGCGGCCCAAGGCGGGCGCGCAAGTGAAGAAGAAATAAGGGAAAGGGAGTAGAGATATGTCTCGTCGCCGTGGGGCAGAAACCCGAGAGATCCAGGCGGATCCGGTTTACAGCTCGACTCTCGCTGCCAAGTTCATCAATTCAATGATGTGGGATGGCAAAAAGACCATCGCGCAGGGCATTTTTTACAGCGCGCTGGAGACCATGCAGGAAAAGGCACAGGACGATCCGCTGAAGCTGTTCAAGAAAGCGGTCGAGAACTGCAAGCCGATGCTGGAAGTGAAGACGCGCCGTGTCGGTGGCGCCAACTACCAGGTCCCGATCGAGGTTCCGCAGAATCGTCGCACGTCGCTGGCCATCCGCTGGATCCTGAATGGGGCCCGTGGCCGTGCAGAACGCGGCATGGCCGAAAAGCTGGCCGGTGAGCTTCTGGATGCTGCCAACATGCGCGGTTCCGCGATCAAGAAGAAGGACGATGTCCACCGCATGGCTGAGGCCAACAAGGCCTTTGCGCACTTCCGGTGGTAGCGCTGTTCGTCTGATGCAATTTGTTGATTTCAAAGGATAAGGAGCAGTTCAACGCCGCTGGCTTGAAATAGTCTATGCCTCGCATCATCGCACTCGAGAAGATGAGAAATATCGGCATCATGGCCCACATTGACGCCGGTAAGACCACCACGACCGAGCGCATCCTCTACTACACCGGCCGGAATTACAAGCTTGGCGAAGTCCACGAAGGCACAGCCACGATGGACTATATGGTGCAGGAACAGGAGCGTGGCATTACCATCACGTCTGCAGCGACGACATGCTCTTGGCGCGACTGCCAGATCAACATTATCGATACGCCTGGTCACGTTGACTTCACCGCCGAGGTGGAACGCTCGTTGCGGGTTTTGGACGGGGCGGTGGCCGTTTTCGACGCGGTAGCCGGCGTTCAGCCCCAGTCTGAAACTGTGTGGCGGCAAGCCGACAAGTATTCAGTTCCCCGCGTTTGCTTCATCAACAAGATGGATCGCATGGGCGCGGACTTCTATCACGCGCTGGATACGATCGTCGAGAAACTTCAGGCCAATCCTGTAGCGATTCAGATCCCGGTTGGCGGCGAAGACCAGTTCAAGGGCATCGTCGACCTGATCACGATGAAGGCCAGGATCTGGCAAGAAGAGACGCTTGGGGCAGCATACGACGACGTTGAGATTCCGGAAGACCTCGTCGAGAAGGCCAAAGAGTACCGGGAAAAGATGATCGAGGCGGCGGCGGAGAACGACGATCGCCTAACGGAGAAGTATCTCGGCGGTGAGTCCTTGACCGAGGCCGAGATCATCGCGGGTTTGCGCAAGGGGACAATCGCGCAGAAGATTTTCCCGGTCTTTTGCGGGTCCGCCTTCAAGAACAAGGGCGTCCAGAACATGCTGGATGCCGTGGTCGATCTGCTACCCAGCCCACTGGAGGTTCCTCCGGTTGAGGGTCATTCGATCGACAATCCGGAAGAGTTGATCATCCGCAATTCGGATGACAAAGAGCCGTTTTCGGCGCTTGTGTTCAAGATCATCACGGACCCGTTCGTGGGCCAGTTGGTCTTTATCCGCGTGTACTCGGGCAAGCTGAATGCGGGCGAGACGATTCTCAATGTGGCCAAGTCGCGCGAGGAGCGTGTCGGACGCCTGGTGAAGATGCACGCGAACAAGCGTGAAGAGATCACTGAGTTGTACGCGGGCGACATTGCCGCCGTGGTGGGCTTGAAGACAGTCGGCACCGGAGACACGATCTGCGACCGGAATAAGCCAGTCCTGCTTGAATCGATCGTATTCCCCGAGCCAGTGATCCAGTTGGCCATTGAGCCAAAGACCAAGACCGACCAGGAAAAACTGGGTATGGCGATCGCCAAACTGGTGAACGAGGACCCGACTCTGCGGTTTTCAACCGACCAGGAGACGGGTCAGACGATCCTGGCCGGCATGGGCGAACTCCATCTGGAAATCATCGTCGACCGCCTGCAGCGCGAGTTCAATGTCGGCGCCAATGTCGGCAAGCCGCAGGTTGCCTATCGCGAAACGATTCGCAACGCCTCGCAGGGCGAAGGACGCTTTATCCGCCAGACCGGCGGCCGGGGCCAGTACGGCCACGTCAAGATCCGAGTGGAGCCGAACCCTGGCCTAGGTTACGCGTTCAAGAACGCCGTCGTGGGTGGAGTGGTGCCGAAGGAATATATCGGGCCAGCCGAAAAGGGCATCGTCGAGGCGTTGGAAGGCGGCATCCTTGCCGGGTTCCCGATGGTGGATGTGAAGGTTGAACTTTACGACGGCAGCTACCATGACGTCGACTCTTCGGAGATGGCGTTCAAAATCGCCGGATCGATGGCGATCAAGGATGCGGCCCGGAAAGCCAAGCCCGTGCTGCTGGAACCGGTGATGAGCGTGGAAGTTGTTGTGCCGGACGAATACATGGGTTCGGTCAACGGTGACCTGATCAGCCGGCGGGGCCGGTTGGAAGGCATGGAAATGAAGGGTGGCACGCAGATCGTCAAGTCGATGGTGCCGCTGTCGGAAATGTTTGGATACGCCACGGAGTTGCGCTCCCGGACGCAGGGTCGCGGCAGCTTCACAATGCACTTTGCGCGGTATGAGGAGGCTCCGGTTTCGGTGGCTGAAGAAGTCATCAGCCGCATGAAGGGCCAGTAGGGTTCGAGTTCGCTACAGGAGACAGAAGGAATGGCGAAAGAGAAATTTGATCGCAGCAAGCCGCACGTCAACATTGGCACGATCG
>CAZSBK010000140.1:0-10401 GCA_964604945.1 uncultured Candidatus Solibacter sp. | reverse complement strand
CCCGATTTCGGGCCGGGCCTTCAGAATCGTTTCGCCGTCCAGTTCCAGCATGATGTGCAGCACGCCATGGGTCGACGGATGCTGCGGGCCCATATTCAGGCTCATGCGGCGCGTCGTCCTCACGGCTTCGCTCGCCCGTGGTTCGACCGGCGATTTGGTTTGCTCGACGTTCATCATCTGCTCCGCTCTACGCCGTCCTACTCGTCCCGGTAGCTGTACTTGTGGCCGTGCACGGGGAAGTCTTTACGCAACGGATGGCCCTCCCATTCCTCCGGCAGCATGATCCGCTTCAGATCAGGATGGCCCACGAACCGGACGCCGAACAGGTCAAATGCCTCGCGTTCATACCAGTCCGCACCCGGCCACACACTGGTGACCGAATCAAGATCCGCCGACTCGCCCGGCAAGGCTACCTTCAGTTTGAGCCGCTCGTTCCGGCTCACCGAGTGCAGCAAATACACCACCTCGAATCGCGGCTCCACCGGATGCCGGTCGACGACGGTCACGCCCGAGACCCGCTCGAAGCCGCGCTGGTCACGCAGGAATCGGCAAGCCTCGACAATCTTCTCACTTCGGATCCAGAGCAGCGCCTCACCCAGGTTCAGTTCCCCGCCTGTGACCGCTGCGGCATCCTGCGCGTCCAGCGCCACAGCGGTTTCAACCGATCTCAGTGATTCAGGCAGCATCGCGCACCTTCACAGCTTCCACGCGGCGCGCGCCTTGATCAGGGTTCCAGTTCAGTACGCCCTTCTTGTACACATAGAACAGACCGCACAGCACCAGCGCGATGAAGATGGCCATTTCGATGAACGCAAACATCTTCAGCTCGCGGAAAACCACCGCCCACGGATAGAGGAAGATCGCCTCAATATCAAACAGGATGAACAGCATCGCGACGAGGTAGAACTTCACGCTGAATCGTTCGCGCGCCGTTCCCACCGGCGTGATGCCGCATTCATACGCCTCGGCCTTCACCTTGTTCTTGAGCCGCTTGCCCAGTAGCACCCCCAACGCCACCAGCGCCGCCGCCACGACCAGCGCCAGATTCACCTGGACCAGTAACGGGAAGTATGAGTCGATGACGGTCGTCGGCATGAGTGCTCCAAGGCCCCCCTAGGATAACTTTTTACTATAATGATCGTTCAGAGAGGGTGTCAAACAACCCGTCCTAAGCCTTTCTTTTTCAAACACATGAAAATCACTGTCAATGGTGCGGCGAAGGAGTTGCCTGACGCGCTGCCGCTTGCCGCGCTGCTCGAAATGCTCGCGCTGGAACCAGGCCGGGTCGCCGTCGAACTCAACCGCCGCATCGTCCGCAAGGCCGACTGGCCCTCGACGGTGCTTCGCCCGGATGACTCGGTCGAGGTCGTAACCTTTGTCGGCGGCGGGTCTCACTGAATCGGGATAGGATGCAACCGCTCCTCGGCCTGGACCTCACCGAACTCCACGACATCCTGGGCCCGGACTCGCCCGCCTATCGTGCCCGCCAGCTCTATGAAGCCATCTACCGGCTCCGGCTCCGCGATCTCTCACAGGCCACGGCATTGCCCAGCGCCATCCGGCGGCGGGTGGCCTCGGATTTCGCGGCCGGTTGGCCGGAAAGACAGTCCCGCTACCAATCCAGTGATGGCACCCGCCGCTATCTGCTGACTCTCGCCGACGGGCGAAGCGTCGAAGCCGTGTTCATGCCAGAGCAGTCTCGCGACACGCTCTGTATCTCATCTCAGATCGGATGCGCTGTCGATTGCCGCTTCTGCCTCACCGCGGCAATGGGCTTTGAGCGCAACCTGACCGCCGGTGAAATCGCTGGCCAGGTCCTGGCCGTGGCTGAAGACAACGAGCTCTGGACCGATCAGAAACGCATCAATGTGGTCATGATGGGCCAAGGCGAGCCTTTTCTCAATCTGCCCAACGTGCTTAAGGCAATCCGGCTTCTCTGCGATCCGGGCGGACTAAACATCTCCCCCCGCCGCATCACCGTTTCCACCTCTGGCATCACTCCCCGCTTCGCCGAATTCGCCGCCGCGGAGCCGCGGCCCAAACTCGCCATCTCGCTGAACGCCTCGAACGAAGAACAACGCCGTGCGCTGATGCCCATTACCCGAAAGTACAGTCTCGCCGGGTTACTCGACGCCTGCCGCGCCTACCCCTTGCGGCCCTGGGAACGCCTCACTTTTGAGTATGTCCTTCTGAGCGGCGTCAATGACTCCGAAGCCGATGCCCGCCGCCTTGCTCGCATGTTGTCGCAACTCCGTGCCAAGGTGAACCTGATTGCACTGAACCCAGGCCCAGGCATCCCCTTTGAGTCGCCGGGTCCGGAGCGGGTCGCCCGTTTCCAGGCCATCGTCCGGCGCTCGCTGCCCTGCTTCGTCCGCCGTTCCCGCGGTCTCGATATCTTCGCTGCCTGCGGCCAACTCAAACGGATGGAGACCGGCTCAGCTCCCCTGGTTGAACTCCGTCCCTCGCTCGGCGCCAGCCAACATTGATACACCCGCCTACGCCGCCGTGTGTCGCAAGAGGTCCAGAAACACTTGCGCTGCACGGGCAAAGCTCCGCCGCCGGCGGTGAATGATCCCCAGAGGCCGGTACAGCGGCGTGCTCAGCGGCACCGCCGTCAGACGGCCCTCGTCAACATCGGACTGAAGCATAGGCGCTGGAAGAATGCTCACGGCCGGCCCCATCCTCAGCGCTTCCTTCATGCTCTGAATGTTGTCGAACCTCATCACGACGTGCACCTTCACGCCATGCTCACGCAGGAATCGCTCGATGTCCCGGCTGATCGGCAGGTCTTCGTCGAAAGCGATGAAGTCGATGTTTTCCAGGTCGCCCGGTGTCAGACTGGTCCGCCCGCTCAGCACATGGCCAGCCCCGCAGGCCACCACCATCTCTTCATTGCGCCAGGGCAACACCACCACGTCGCGAGTCGCTTCCGGATAGCTCACCAGCCCCAGATCCACTCTGTCGTCGGCCACAGCCTGATACACCTTCTCCGGCCTCAGATAGTTCACTTCCAATTGCGCCGTTGGCAGCCGCTTGTGAAACTCCTCTTCAAGCTTTGACATCTCGGACAACCCCACCGAGTAAATCGCCGCGATCTTCAGCGCTCCGCCATCGCTACCCCTGATCTCTTCCAGTTCAGCTTGGAACTGCTGCTGCCGCCTCAAAACGTCACGGCCGAACTCATAGAGAGCCTTGCCCGCCGGTAACACGTCCAGCGGCCGCCGCGACCTGTCAAGAAGCTGCGTCCCCAGCAACCGTTCCATCTCCTGTAACGTCTGGCTCGCCGCCGATTGCGTGACGCCGTTCAGCGCCGCCCCGCGGCTGATGCTGCGATTCTGCACAATGTCACGAAATAGCTGTAATTGCGAAAGATCCACGGTCGAATCCTACCATAAGGCGGCCTGATGCGACAACGGGGGTACTTTCACTTTGACTGATACACAGGCAAACCTTATACTGGGAGGACATATGACGCAAGGCATTCCCACTTCCACTCGCGGTCAAACGGTCGCCAAGGGTCTGCCCGCTCCCGAAGGTCTCTATCACCCGTCCAACGAACACGACGCTTGCGGCATCGGATTCGTGGCCAGCATCAAGGGCGTCAAGTCACACGATATCATCCTCAAGGGCATCCAGATTCTGCTCAATCTGACCCACCGCGGCGCCTGCGGCTGCGACCCCGATACAGGCGACGGCGCTGGCGTCCTCATTCAAATCCCTCACACTTTCTTCGCCCGCGAGTGTGCACGCCTTGGGCTAATTCTGCCCCCCGCCGGCCAATACGGCGCAGGCATCGTCTTCCTGCCCGTCGAACCCCAGCAGCGCCTTGCCGTCGAAGAGATCATCGAGCGGATCATCAGCGAGGAAGGCCTCCAACTGCTGGGCTGGCGCGATACGCCGGTCGATTCCGACGCCATCGGACGCATCGCCCGCGCATCCCAACCCTACATCCAGCAGATCTTCATCGGCTGCATCTCCAGCCTCGACCAGGACGCATTCGAACGCAAACTCTATGTCGTCCGCAAACGCTTCGAGAGCGAGGTGGCGGCCTCCGACATCCGCGACAAGAGCTTCATTTACATCCCGTCGCTGTCTTGCCGGACGATTGTGTACAAGGGTCTCCTGCTCGCCCCCCAAATCTCCCGTTTCTATGGCGATCTGTCCGACCCCGAGTGCACCAGCGCCATCTGCATGGTGCACCAGCGCTTCTCTACCAATACTTTCCCTTCCTGGCAACTGGCCCACCCGTTCCGCTACATCTGCCACAACGGCGAAATCAACACCGTCCGCGGCAACGCCGCCTGGATGCATGCCCGCCAGGCCATCATCAGTTCGCCACTATTTGGCAATGATCTGAAAAAGATCCTGCCCATCATTGAACCCGGCGGATCGGACTCCGCCACTCTCGATAACGTCGTCGAACTGCTCACTTTGGCCGGCCGCTCGCTACCACACGTCATGGCCATGCTCATCCCCGAGGCCTGGGATGCCGACTCGACCATGCCCCCCGAGAAACGGGCCTTCTACGAATACCACGCCTCGCTCATGGAACCCTGGGACGGTCCCGCCGCGGTCGCATTTACCGACGGCCGCCTGATCGGAGCAACCCTGGATCGCAACGGTCTCAGACCCTCCAGATACCTGGTCACCAAGGACGATCTACTCATCGTCGCCTCCGAAACCGGAGTCCTGCCCGTCAAACCCGAGGACGTCGCCTACAAAGGCCGCCTCCAGCCCGGCCGCATGTTGTTGGCCGACCTCACCCAGGGCCGCATCGTCCCCGACGACGAAATCAAGGCCTCGCTCGCCTCGCGACAGCCCTACGCCGAATGGCTCGAAGCCCAGCAGATCCGCCTCGACAAGCTGCCCGCTCCCTTCCGCGTCCACCCCGCCGACCACGAAACCGTTCTCCAGCGCCAGCGCGCCTTCGGCTACACCGAAGAGGACATTAAGATGATCCTCCTGCCCATGGCCCAGCAGGGTCAGGAGCCCGTCGGCAGCATGGGCACGGATACGCCGCTGGCCTGCCTCTCCGATAAGCCCCAGCCGCTCTTCCATTACTTCAAGCAGCTCTTCGCCCAGGTTACCAATCCGCCGATCGACCCCATCCGCGAAGAACTCGTCATGTCGCTCACTTCTTACCTCGGCACTGAGCGCAATATCCTCGACGAAACCCCCCAGCACTGCCACACTCTCAAGCTCGCCCAGCCCATCCTCACCAATTGGGACCTCGAAAAACTCCGCCGCATCAACATGGGCGAGTTCCTCTCCACCACCATGCCGATGCTCTACCGCGTTGCTGGCGGCGGCAAGGAACTCGAACGCACTCTCGACGGTCTCTGCCGCCGCTCTTCGCTCGCCATCAAGAATGGCTACACTGTCCTCATCCTCTCCGACCGAGGTATCGACGAGGAACTTGCACCCATCCCCTCGCTGCTTGCCCTCACAGCCGTCCATAACCACCTCGTCCGCGAAGGCACGCGCACGCAGGTCTGTCTCATCATTGAAAGCGGCGAGCCCCGCGAGACGATGCACTATTGCCTCCTGATCGGTTATGGCGCTAGCGCGATCAACCCCTATCTCGCCGTCGAAACGCTGGAGAACCTCGCCGAGATCAACCAGTTGCCTGACGGTCTCTCCCTCGAAAAGGCTCTCAAGAACTACAAGAAAGCGATCAACAAGGGCCTGCTCAAGGTCTTTTCAAAGATGGGCATCTCGACGCTGCAAAGCTACCGCGGCGCCCAGATCTTCGAAGCCATCGGCCTCAGCCAGTCCCTCGTTGACAAATACTTCACCGGCACTTCGTCCCGCATCGAGGGCATCGGCCTCGACGTCATCGCCGAGGAGACCCGCCGCAAACACTCCCACGCCTTTGCTCCCTTCACCGACAGCGAAACCGGCCTCGATATCGGCGGCGCTTACGCCTGGCGCGCGCGAGGAGAGTACCACCTCATCAATCCCTCCACCATCTCCAAGCTCCAGCACTCGCTCAAGCAGGGCAGCTACTCGACCTACCAGGAATACGCCGCCCATATCAACGATAGAAACCGCCATCTCTGCACCCTGCGCGGCCTGATGGACTTCAAGTGTTCCGACAAGCCCATCCCCCTCGACGAAGTCGAACCCGCCTCCGAGATTGTCAAACGCTTCGCCACCGGCGCCATGTCGTTCGGCTCCATTTCGAAGGAAGCCCACGAAACCCTCGCCATTGCCATGAATCGTATCGGCGCTCGCTCGAATACCGGTGAGGGTGGGGAAGACGAAGCCCGCTTCGAACACGACCCCAACGGCGATTGGCGCCGCAGCTCAATCAAGCAGGTCGCTTCGGGCCGCTTCGGCGTTACCACTAACTACCTCATCAACGCCGACGAACTTCAGATCAAAATCGCCCAGGGAGCCAAACCCGGCGAAGGCGGCCAATTGCCCGGACACAAGGTTGATGAAAACATCGCCCGCGTGCGGCACTCGACCCCAGGCGTCGGCCTCGTCTCGCCCCCGCCCCACCACGACATCTACTCCATCGAGGATCTGGCCCAGCTCATCTACGACCTGAAAAACGCCAACCCCCGGGCCCGCATCTCGGTCAAACTCGTCGCCGAGGTTGGCGTCGGCACTGTCGCGGCTGGGGTGGCCAAAGCCCATGCCGACGTCGTTCTCATCTCCGGCGACTCAGGCGGCACGGGCGCCAGCCCTCTCACCTCCATCAAACACGCCGGCATCCCCTGGGAACTCGGACTCGCCGAAACCCAGCAAGTCCTTGTAATGAACGACCTCCGAGGCCGCATCATCGTCCAAACCGACGGCAAACTTCAGACCGGCCGCGACATCGCCATTGCCGCCCTGCTCGGCGCGGAAGAGTATGGTTTCGCCACCATGCCCCTCATCGCCATGGGCTGCATCATGATGCGCAAGTGCCACCTCAACACCTGTCCCGTTGGCATTGCCACCCAGGACCCGGCACTCCGCGCCAAGTTCACCGGCACCCCCGAAGATGTGATCCGCTACTTCTTCTACATGGCCGAGGAGATGCGCGAGATCATGTCGAAACTCGGCTTCCGCACAGTCGCCGAAATGGTCGGTCGCGCTGACAGACTCGAAATGCGCCCCGCCATTGATCACTGGAAAGCAAAGGGCCTCGATTTCTCTTCCCTCCTTCACATGCCGACCGCCCCCAGCCGCATCGCCCGCCGCTGCGTCGCGTCGCAGGACCACGGCCTCGAACAGGCCCTGGACTATGAACTCATCAAACACGCCAGGGATTCCATAGCCGAGGGTTCGCCCGTCGAATTCAAGCTGCCCATCAAGAACGTCCACCGCACTGTCGGCGCCATGCTCTCCGGCGAAATTGCCCGCCGGTACGGTTCAGCCGGCCTGCCCGATGACACGATCCGTTTCCAGTTCACTGGCGCCGCCGGCCAGAGTTTCGGCGCCTTCCTGGCGAAAGGCATTACGCTCACCCTCGAAGGCGATGCCAACGACTACGTCGGCAAAGGCCTTTCCGGCGGCCGCATCGTCGTCTATCCGCCCCGCACGTCCACGTTCGTGCCCGAGGACAACATCCTGGTTGGCAACGTTGTCCTCTACGGCGCAACTAGCGGCGAGGTGTTTTTCAACGGCATGGCTGGCGAACGCTTCTGTGTCCGCAACTCCGGCGCCACGGCCGTCGTCGAGGGCGTCGGCGACCACGGTTGCGAGTACATGACCAAGGGCCTGGTCATCGTCCTTGGCCGCACCGGCAAGAACTTCGCTGCCGGCATGTCCGGCGGCATCGCTTACGTCCTCGACGAAACCGGCGACTTCAAGTCGCGCCTCTGCAACCGTTCCGGCGTCGATCTGGAACCCATGCGCGACTCCAAGGACGTCGATCTCATCCGCTCGCTCATCGAACGCCACGCCGAACTGACCGGCTCGCCGCGGGCCCGCTGGATCCTTGAGAACTGGTACGGCATGTTGCCGCGCTTCGTCAAGGTCTTCCCGCATGAGTACAAACGCGTCCTCGGTATACCTCGCCTCGCCGACGCGCCGAAACTCACTCTCACGCGGCCCGATGCCGCTCAGCCCCAGCAGGAGGTGACCCGTGGGTAAGCCGACCGGGTTCATGGAAATCGCCCGCGAAGTCCCTTCGCGCCGCCCCGTCGCCCAGCGCGTCAACGACTGGCTCGAGGTCTACCAGCCCTTCCCCGACGCCTCCGCCCGCCAGCAGGGCGCGCGCTGTATGGATTGCGGCGTTCCCTTCTGCCACACCGGCTGCCCGCTCAATAACATCATTCCCGATTGGAACGACATGGTCTACCGCGACCGCTGGCAGCAGGCCATCCGCCGCCTTCATACGACCAACAACTTCCCCGAGTTCACCGGCCGCGTCTGCCCTGCGCCCTGCGAAGCCTCCTGCGTCCTCGGCATCAACGAGCCGCCCGTCTCCATCAAGGCCATCGAGCGCACTATCATCGACCACGCCTTTGCATCCGGCTGGATTCAACCGGAGCCGCCCGCCGCCCGCACCGGCAAGCGGGTCGCCGTCGTCGGTAGCGGACCCGCCGGTCTCGCGGCCGCCCAGCAACTCGCCCGCGCCGGCCATCTCGTTACCGTCTTTGAAAAGTCCGACCGCATCGGCGGCCTACTCCGCTACGGCATCCCCGATTTCAAGATGGAGAAGCATCACATCGACCGCCGCATGAAGCAGATGGAGGCCGAAGGCGTCACCTTCCGACCCAATGCTCATGTCGGCGTCAGCGTCTCCATCGACGAACTCCGTTCCGGCTTCGACGCCGTCCTGCTCGCCGGCGGCGCCGAGCACCCCCGCGATTTGAAAATCCCCGGCCGCGACCTCAAAGGCATCCATTTCGCGATGGACTTCCTGCCAATGAACAACAAGCGACGCGCCGGCGACAAGATCCCTGCCGAGCAATGGATCTCGGCCCAGGGCAAACACGTCGTCATCATCGGCGGCGGCGACACAGGCGCCGACTGTCTCGGCACCACTCACCGCCACCAAGCAGCCTCGGTCCTCCAGATCGAGATCATGCCTCTGCCCCCGGTCGAGCGCGCCGAATCGACCCCGTGGCCCATGTGGCCGCTGATGTTGCGCACTGAATCCTCCCACGAGGAAGGCGGCGAGCGTATCTGGTCCACCACTGCCACCCGTTTCATCGGCGACAACGCCGGCAACGTCAAGGCCATCGAAACTGTCGAAGTCGGACCCGCCCCGAAGTTCGAACCCATCAAAGGGACAGAACAACAAGTTCCAGCCGATCTCGTCCTTCTGGCTATGGGCTTCCTCGGCCCGGTTCGCGGCGGCATGATCGAGCAACTCGGCGTCGAACTCGACCAGCGCGGAAACGTCAAGACCGGCGGCAACTACATGTCGAGCGTCAAAGGCGTCTTCGCCGCCGGCGACATGCGGCGCGGCCAGTCGCTCGTCGTATGGGCTATTGCGGAAGGCCGAAAGGCCGCCCGCGGCATCGACGAATTCTTGATGGGCGAGTCCCGCCTGCCCGAATAGGACAAGCCTCCTGGCCTCAACCAGGCTCACAACCGGGTGGCACGGAGGCCCTTGCTTTGCGCGGCCATTCTGTCACAATGCCGCTATGCCGAAGTCCTCTCGTCGCATGTTTCTCGGCTCCGCCGCCGCCACGGCCGCTGCTGCACCTGTTCCCCCCGCCCCATCCCCCTTCAAACCGGATGCCAAGCCCCGCCAGATCTCCCCCAACCTCTGGCTCTTCGAGGACACCTGCAACGTCTACATCGTCCGCTCCGGCAGTCGTGCCCTGCTTATCGACTTCGGCTCCGGCGCGGTCCTTGACCATCTGCCTGATCTCGGTGTCTCCTCTATCGACGGCATCCTCCACACCCACCACCATCGCGACCAGTGCCAGGGCGACAAGCGTGCTGTCGCTCTCCGCCTCCCCATCCATGTCCCGGCGCACGAGCGCCACCTCTTCGCCGACGCACGCAACTTCTGGCGCAATCGCCGGATCTTCCACCTCTATTACATGCGCAACGACTTCAATACGATCACGGAAGGCCTGCCCGTTGCCTCCTCGCTTGCCGATTACACGACCTTCCGCTGGCAGGAAGGATCGATAGATTTCTTCATCCTGCCTACCCCGGGCCACACGCTCGGCTCCATCACTCTCCTGGCTCAGATCGACGGCCGCCGCGTGGCCTTCTCCGGCGATCTGATGTACGCCCCCGGCAAGATCCTCAACCTCTATGACACGCAGGTGAACTATGGCGGCTCCGAGGGCATCGATCTCGGGGTCTACTCCCTTGAGCGCCTTCGCGAGCAGAAACCCGCGCTGCTCTGCCCGTCGCACGGCGAGCCTCTCTCCGATCCCGACGCTGGAATGCGTGAAACGTCCGGCCGTCTCAGCGGCTACTTCCGTTTCCAGACCGGCAACG
>CAZSBK010000139.1:0-10657 GCA_964604945.1 uncultured Candidatus Solibacter sp. | reverse complement strand
GGCGTCGTTGGTTTCCTTGCTGACGCTCACGTACAGGTCGTACTCGGCCCGGTCTTTCCACTGCGGCTGCTTGGCCTGACCCCATAGTCCGAGGCTGCAGACCGTGCCGATCACCAGGATCGCGGTCAAACGCTTAGTTGAAAACAGCACACCATGCCTCCTAATTTCGGTTCTCTCGAGCTTCGACGTCTTCAGGCCCGGTTTCACGCCGCCGCGACCATGCGTCAAACCCTCTACGCAGTACGCACTTCGGGAGTATACCGGAAGTCGAAGCAACGTGGCAACCGTTTCCAGTACCCCGCCGGTCAATCCTTGGAAGGCTCGCCGGATCTCGTCCCGGACAATCGAGTCTCCCTTTCGTCGTTTCATTTAGATGCCGCCAAGCCCGTTCCTGTTCCCGGCGATCTTTCAGGTTCCTCCGCGCCCATTCCAGCCCCCCCTTCGTGATAGACTTCACTGATCGATGCGATACCTGGACCTCGGGGTCATTTGCGTCTACCTGGTGGGGATCACCTGGTTTGGCGCCCACTTCAAGAACTCCCAGAAAAGCCTGAAGGATTACTTCCTCGGCGGCCGCTCCACACCCTGGTGGGCCATTGCCTTCTCCATCGTCTCTGCTGAGACATCGACGCTCACCGTCATCGGAACGCCGGCCCTCGCCTTCTACGGCAACTTTGGTTTCCTGCAGGTTGTGATGGGCTACCTGCTGGCCCGCATCGTCATCTCGACGCTGTTCCTGCCCCACTACTTTAAGGGTGAACTCTTCACGGCCTACGAACTCATGCAGCGACGGTTCGGCCTGAAACTGCGCCGCCTCACCGCCGGGACGTTCCTGTTGTTGCGAGCGCTGGCGGAGGGCGTGCGCGTCTTCGCCATCTCGATTGTCGTATCTATCGTGCTCGGCATGGGCGAAGTACCGTCGATCATTGTCATCGTCTGCCTGACGCTCTTCTACACGTTTGAAGGCGGCATGACCGCGGTGATCTGGACCGACGTGGTGCAGATGATCCTCTATGTCGCCGGCGCCGTGGTGAGCCTTTTCGTCATACTCGACCACATTCCGGGCGGATTGGCCTATGTCCTCAACGCCGCCTCGGAGGCGGGCAAACTCCAGGTGTTCGACTTCGGCTTCTCATTCACCTCGGAGTTCTTCGCCAAGACTTACACATTCTGGGCCGGCGTCGTCGGTGGCTGCTTCCTGACCACGGCCAGCCACGGCACCGAGCAGTTGATGGTGCAGCGCTTGCTGGCGGCCCGGTCGCAGGGCGAGGCCCGGCTGGCCCTGTTCTCCTCCTGGGTGGTCATCTTCTTCCAGTTCTCGCTGTTCCTGCTCATCGGCACCGTGCTGTGGGTCTACTACCGCGACACCGGCCTCACTCCGCCCTCTCCCCCCGACCGCATCTATCCGCAATACATCTGGCAGAACCTGCCGGTGGGCGTGGCTGGCCTCGTTATCGCCGCCATCCTGGCGGCCGCCATGTCCAACCTCTCGGCGGCGCTGAACTCGTTGTCGTCCACGACAATCATGGACTTCTACAAACTGCGCCGGCCAGGGTTGGAAGAGAAACACTATCTGCGCCTGGCCAAGATCGCCACGCTGGTCTGGGGCGTCGTCCTACTGTCGATCGGCATCCTCGCCCGCAACGTCAAATCGGTCCTTGAAGCCGGCTTGGGCATCGCCTCGATTCTCTATGGCGCCCTGCTGGGCGTCTTCCTGCTCGGTTTGTTGAACAAGCGGGCATCGGAGAAGTCGGCGATGATCGGCATGTCCGCCGGCATGGCCGTCAATCTCGTGCTGGCAGCGGACACTTACGTCAAGTGGTTCCCACCCATTGCCTGGACGTGGTATGTGCTGATCGGCTCAACTCTCACCATCGCCGTCTCGCTGGCCGCTTCGGCCATCCTTGACAGGGAGAAGCAGATTGGCTGAGCTGCGGCGCGACTTGGGCCCGTGGGCGGCAGCCTGCGTCGTCGTCGGCACCGTCATTGGCTCGGGCATCTTCCTTGTGCCTAAGACCATGACCATCGAAACCGGCAGTCCGGCGGCGGTGCTCGCAGTTTGGGTCTTCGGCGGCCTGCTCACCCTGGCCGGCGCGCTCACCTACGCCGAGATGGCCGCCATGATGCCCGAGGCCGGCGGCGAGTACGTCTACCTCAAACAAGCTTATGGCCCTTTCTGGGGCTTCCTGTATGGATGGACCCAGATGTGGGTCGCAAAAAGCGGATCCATCGCCACCCTTGCCACAGGCTTTTTCTACTACCTCGCCAACTTCAACCCGGCGCTCGAAGGCGTCCTGTTCCGCATCGACCTGCCCATCGGCCCTGGCGGCGGACCCCTTGTCATCCAAACGGGTCAAGTCCTGGCCATCGGCGTCATCCTCGGCCTGGCGGTGGTCAATTACATGGGCGTCAAGGTCGGCGGCGGCGTCCAGATCGCCACCACCATCGCCAAACTCGGCCTCATTGCCCTGGTCATCCTTATTGGTCTTTTCGCGGGAGCAGCCGAGCCCGCCAACTTCGCCACCTCCATCCCGGCCCGCGGCGGGCTAGCCGGATTCATCGCCGCCCTGGTGGCGGCGCTCTGGGCCTATGACGGCTGGAATAACGTCAGCATGGTGGCGGGCGAGGTGAAGAACCCGCACCGCAATTTGCCGCGTGCCCTGATCTACGGCACCGGACTGGTCATGGCGATCTATCTTTTGACCAATATCGCCTACTTCGCCGTCCTGTCCGCTGCCGAAGTCGCAGCCCACGATCGCGTGGCATCAGAAATGATGGGCCGCGTCCTCGGCGCGCCCGGCGCATCCGCGGTCGCCATCGCCGCCATGATCTCCATCTTCGCCGCGCTGAACGGCTCCATCCTCTCAGGGTCGCGCGTCCCCTACGCGTTGGCTCACGACGGCCTTTTCTTCAAAGCCTTTGGACGGGTCCACGAGAAGCACCACACACCCGGCTTCTCGATCCTCGCGCTGTCGGCCTGGTCCTGTGTGCTGGTGCTGTCGGGCCGCTACGACCAACTGCTGACCATGGTCATTTTCCCGTCATGGATCCTTTACGGCATGGCCGCCGCCGCGGTCGTCGTCCTGCGGCGCAAACTCCCCAACGCCCCGCGGCCCTATCGCACGCTGGGCTACCCCGTCGTGCCCGTCCTGTTCGTCCTCGTAGCAATCCTGCTTCTCAGCGTCACATTGGTGAATTCCCCGCGGGAATCCGGCCTCGGACTGGTCATCATTGCAGCAGGGTTTCCCTTCTACCTCCACTGGAAACGGCGTGCCTCGACAGACCAGGCGCGCTAGCTCAGGAGGCCGGAAGTACCGTTTCCGTTCCGATTTCGTAACAAGACACTTGTAATCGACGCCAGGTTGCGGTAGATGTTGGTTGAGGTCGCCGACGTTCTGTGATTCTGTTCTGATTTCGGAACAGGCGCAATTGCCCGTTGGACCCAATATCAGCGCCAAAGGGAGAGACTCGATGGACGTAATGAAAATCCTGAACGACTTGCGTCAGGAACGCGAGATTATTGAAGAAGCCATTATCACTCTGGAGCGGCTCGCCCGCGGCCAGGGCAAGCGCCGCGGCCGTCCGCCGGCCTGGATGGCTGCGCTGAGAGAAAAAGAGCGCCAGGAAGCTGCCGCCGAGACTGAAGCCGTTGAACCGGCCGCGCCGGTCCGCCGTGGCAAGGCTGGCAAGGGCAAGTCGAAGGCGGCCGAGGAATAGCCCGGCGGATGTAGCCCGCCACGCCGGCGCGAGGCTCCAAACAATGAAGACCAGGGACGCCTCCCATGGAGGCGGCACCTGGTCTTTTGCTTTCCGGCCCGGATAGCTACTTATACAAAAGATAGGGCGCACGGCGAGCGGCAAAGGCGGCTGCGGCTTCCTGCAGGCGCGGCTCGAGATTTCTCGGATCGGTCCCTTTGCGAATGCCGTCGATCGCCTCCCGGCTGCCGATCAACTTGGCGTTCGACTCCCAGTCGATCTTGCCCGGATACAGTTTTTCTAGTGCCGCGGCGATTTCCAGCCCCAGTCGCAGTGTCGAGAAGCCTTCGCGGTCGATGACGACGAGGTGGACGCCTTGCACTGTCTTTCCGGCCAGGTTCGACGTCGAAGGCTTGAATTCCACCGGATAGAAGCGCACGCCCGGCACCATCCGCTTGTTGAGATAGGTCGCCAGGGCCGGGCCGTTGATCCAATCCGCGCCAATGACTTCGAACGGCGTCTCCGTGCCGCGTCCGACCGAGTAGTTTTTCGCATACTCGGCCATGGCCACTCCCGTGTAGACCAGCGCGGCATTGAGGCTGCGCATATTCGGCGACGGATCGATCCAGGTCAGCCCGGTGGCATCCCACCAATCGGCGCGGCGCCAGTTCTGCATCTCGACGACAGACAGCCTGGCGCCGATTTTGGCTTCGGCGTTGAGCATCAGGGCCATTTCGCCGTTCGTCATGCCGTGGCGCAGCGGCATCGGATGGCAGCCGACAAACGACGACAGATCCGGGTCGAGCATCGGCCCTTCGACATAGATGCCGGTAATGGGATTCGGCCGGTCAAGCACAATGAATTCGATGCCGGCGGCCGACGCAGCCTCCATGGCGTTCTTCATCGTGGAAATGTAGGTATAGAATCGTGCCCCGATATCCTGAATATCGAAGACCAGGGCATCCAGTCCGGCCAGCGATTCCGGCTTGGGCTTGCGGTCCTGACCCTGATAAAGGCTCCAGATTGGCAACCCGGTGGCTTCGTCCTTGCCATGGCCGACATTCTCGTGGTCTTCCTTGCCGGCGATGCCGTGCTCGGGTGAAAACAGCGACTTCAATTCAACACCCCCGGCCAGCAGCGCGTCGATATTGCGCTTACCGTCCCGGGTGCGGCCGGTGTGGTTCGTGATGAGGGCGATCTTCTTGCCCTTGAGACGGGCGAAGTTCTCGGAGACAAGGACGTCAATGCCGGTCAGGACCTCAGCCGTGCGTGCCATGTGGCGGCGGACCGGCGTGTAGGCGCTGATTTCGCCGTAACCAGTGAGCGAGACATCCTGGCGTGTCAGGCCGACGGCCGCGGCCACGACAGTGGCCACTTTCGAGCGAAGCGGGCTGATGGCCGGGCGCAGGTTCGGGTGGACCGAATTGGCCAGCAGGATGACATACGTCTTCGAAACCGGGTCCATCCAGATCGAGGTCCCGGTGAAACCGGTGTGGCCGAAGCTGCCGATCGGGAACAGTTCACCGCGGTTGGATGAAAACGGCGAGTCAATGTCGAAGCCCAGGCCGCGCAGGGCCGTTTCGTGGGGTGGGGAATTAGGTTCGGTGAACTTCTTCACCGTGGCCGGACTCAGCACGCGGACCGCGCCCAGGCGGCCGCCGCCGAGCAACATGCGCGCCCAGCGCGACAGGTCAGTGGCCGTGGTGAACAGGCCGGCATGGCCGGCGACTCCGCCCATGTAGCGCGTCGTCGGATCGTGAACCACGCCCCGCAGAATCTGGCCGTCGGTCCGTTCGGTCGGGGCGATGCGCGGAATCCATCCCTTTGGCGGCAGAAAGGTCGTCCGGGCCATGCCGAGCGGCTTGAAGATGTTCTTGGCGGCGTACTCGTTCAAGGGCATGCCCGACGCCACCCGCACGATCTCGCCGAGCAGAATGAACCCAATGTCACTATAGATCATGCGTGCGCCTGGCTCGGCGACCGGGACATCGGCGAATGCTTTTTGTACGCCGGTTTCGTAGCCGGACCACTCCGGTTTCAGATCAAGGTCCGGCCGCAGGCCCGAATAGTGCGTCAGCAGATGGCGGACCGTCACATCGCTCTTGCCGCCCTGGAAGTCGGGCAGGTAGACGTTCACGCGATCGCCCAGACGCACCTTGCCATCCTCGACCAGCTTCATGATGGACGATGTCGTGGCCACAATCTTTGTCACCGAGGCGGCGTCGAAGACCGTATCCCGCGTCATTACCTCCCGCTTCGGTTCGAGCGCACGCGACCCATAGGCCTTGAAGTGCAGGATTCGAGCACCCTGTCCGGCCAGTAGGACCGCGCCAGGAATCTGGTTGTCCTTGATGGCCTTCCCGACCAGTGCATCGAGTTGTGGCGACGCCTTGAACCGGACTTGGGCGGGAAGCGCCGCGGCGAACAGCAGGACGAGTGGAATGAGTCTCATAGGAATCTCCGGGCGATGCGGTCGAGTTCGCGGGCGAGTTCGAAGTCGCGAGCGCTTACGCCACCGGCATCATGGGTGGTCAGATCGACGGTGACGCGGTTATAGACGTTGGCCCATTCCGGGTGATGGTTCAACTTTTCGATCACCAGCGCGGCCGTTGCCATGAAGCCAAAGGCGAGGATGAAGTCGGGGAAGACGTACTCTTTGTGGAGCTTGCCGGTGTAGACCCATCTGTCGACGCCAGTCAGCGCACGGCCGATTTCGAGATCTGTCAGTCGGTCCATTTTTCCCTCAAAACTCCCCCGGCATGGCCGGGAACGAGCCCCACGGCCATGGACCATTCTACGACGGCCGAATCAGTAAGATGGAGGAATGTCTCAAAGCCTGCCGCGGCTCCGGATGGAACTCGATTTCATGCCTTCCCCAGTCGAGGACCGCCCCGGGCTGATGATCCGCGACCCATTCGGCTTTTCCGATACGACGCTGATTGTCCCGCCGGCCCTCGTTCGGGTGCTGCCGCACTTCGACGGCGCTCACGACCAATCGAGCCTGCGCGAAGCAATCTATGAGATCACCGGCGAACTGCGCTCCGGCGAGTTGGGCGAGAAGCTGCACACGGCGCTGGACCAGGCGGGGTTCCTTGAAAACGAGCGCTTCGACGAGCTGCGCCGCTCAGCCGTCGAGGGTTTCGAGGCCTCGGCGGTGCGCGAACCCAGCCACGCCGGCTCGGCCTATCCGGACGGGAAGGATGAACTGGAGACGTGGATGGCAGAGGGCATGGCCGGCTCCGCGGCCGGAACTGAAACTGCCGCAGGCGGCCCGCTGGTTGGCATCGCCGCGCCGCACGCCAGTCCCGATGGAGGCTGGGCCAGCTACCGGTCGGCCTACCGGGCGCTGGGCGATTGGGCCAAGGACAAGACCTTTCTTATCCTGGGCACCTCGCACTACGGCGCGCCCGACGTCTTCGGCCTGACCCGCAAGCAGTTCGAGACGCCTTGGGGGACGGCTCAGACCGATACCGGTCTGGTGGACGAGTTGGCGCGGCGAGTGCCGGCCAGCGTGCGGATGGAAGACTACTGCCACCGCATCGAGCATTCCATCGAGTTCCAGGTTGTCTTTCTCCAAAGCCTGTTCGGCGCCGGGGTGAAGATCCTGCCGGTGCTGGTGGGGTCATTCGGCCAGGCGTTTGCGGAAGACCGCAGGCCCGAGCAGAGCGAGACCGTGTCCTCGTTTTTCGACGCTTTGGGCGACGTCCGGGCGCGGGAAGCGGGTAATTTGGTCTGCGTGCTGGGCGTCGACATGGCGCACATGGGGCGCCGCTACGGCGACGATTTCCCGGCCGCTCCCTTCACCGGCGAAATGAGCGAGGTTGAGCGGCGCGACCGTGCCAGAATCGAGCGGCTGGAAGCGGGCGACGCCCAAGGCTTCTGGGACTTGGTCATGGAGAACCACGACGACCTGAAGTGGTGCGGTTCGGCGCCGCTCTACACCTTCCTGAAGACCGGCCCGGCTGTGCGCGGCCGCCTGCGCCAATACGAGCACTGGCCCATTGACGATGAGAGCGTGGTCAGTTTCGCCGCCCTGACCTTCGGTCCCGCCTGAAGTACTGGGCCGGGGCCGGCACGACGTTACCACTCCAGTACCATCCGGATTCCATCTTCCCTGGGTAACCTCGAATTAGGCAAGGCGAAAGCCCCCAGCGGTTTTGGCACCGAGCCACTGTGATTGACGAGAGCCTGGACAATCAGGCCGGTACACTCCTCCAGATAAGACAGGCCCGGTTTGCCCAGGCAGGGCGGACCGGGTCATTTTTTGCGTAGCGGAGCCGGATCAGTCGATCAGGCGCATCAGCGACAAGTTGATTGTGAGCCAGCGCTCGTCGGGCGGGGTTTGATGGGAAGGCGAGGCCTGCACCGAGATGTCGTAGTCCGGAGCGTCCGGCAATACGGATTCGATCACGAACAATCCGGGCCGGGCGAGAGTATGAGTCGAAACAGGCGCACCGTTGGCCAGGATGTCGATCTTCGGCTGGGCGGACTGAGACAGGAAGGCGGGATCACAGAAACCGCGCAAGCGCAGGCGGCGCTGGCCGGGCCGGCTGGGCGTGAGTCGGAAGCTGGCGCGTTCGTTGATCCAGCGGTATTTGTTTCCGGGCACGCCCTCGACAGGTTCGAAACCGTCGAGCAGGCGGTCGTCGCAGGGGTCCATTGAGAAGTCGATGACGTCGGCCCGAAGGCCGGGATAGAGTTCGCGCCGGTCCTGGCTGCAGAGGAGGTTATAGACGCCTTCTTCAATGCTGGCTGTGTAGCCGCAGGAGACACAGGCCAGGGCGAGGTCGCCGCGGCGTTGGATCGATTCGCCGCAGTCAGGGCAGCGCAACAAGCGTTCGAAGTCCTGGTCCAGCGACGCATTGCCGGCGCCGGGCGGGGGGGCTTGACCGGCCTTCCGGCAGAAGGCCGCCAGGGTGCCGCCGAGGAAGCGGGCCGGGAGCCATTCGGAGCCGTTACGGTCGGCAAGTTTCAGCAGCCGGTAGGCGTACCTCTCGCCCCACCCGCGCTGGGTGACAAAGACGGTGGCATCGCGCTCGACAAAGTGGCGGTCGATCATGTTGATCCAGTCCCAGAGCTTGGTGCGGTGGTTCTGGCGGATGCCGAAACTCTCTTCCTGTTCGGCGCCAATCACGTCCTTGGTCAGGAAGCCGAGCAGGCCCCACTGATGGAGTTTGCGCTCCCAGGCGTTCATCTGTTCCCAATAGGGGGCGCGGTACAGGCGCAACGAGAGAAGCCGCCGGATGGGTTCCTCGCCGAACATGAAGATCCCGCCGGGCTGGAGCACGCGCTTGGCTTCGATGAAGACGGCCTCAATGTCCTGGAACTGGCTGAGCATCTGGAAGGCGAGGACCATGCGCAGCGAGTTATCTTTGAACGGCAGTCGCAGCGCATCGCCGGCAATGCGAACCGGTTCGCGTTCCAGGCCCCAGCGTTCCATCACCAACCGCCCATTGCGCAACGCGTCGGCCGAAAGATCCAGAGCGACGCCCTGTTCGCCGAACTCGTTGACCAGCATGTACGAGGTATGGCCGACGTTGGCTCCGATTTCGAGAAACGGGGTCATACGCTCATAGAATCCGGCATGGCCCCGCAGCAGACCGCCGCGGCGCTCGTTTTCCTCGCTGTACTTGCCCATGGCGCGCTCCGGCTCGCCGAACGAGGCGAAGCTGTGGAACTCGACCTCGGCGCGTTTCACCGAAAAACTCTGGGCTTCAGTTGGCTGGCTGCTCTGTTGATTCATCTGCTGAGATACTTCGTCCAACGGCCGATTTCCATGCGGCCCACGACATGTTTCAGGTAGTCCGGTTCGACGGCCGGGTTGACGTCGAGCAAAAGCAGGTTGGCGTCGGCGCCGGCGCGGATGGGTTCAAGCGGATTCAGCGGGAAGACATAGAGCCCGGCGGCCGCGATCCGTTCGGCATCGGAGGGGATCGGAGTTTGGGCGGCGGGGCCGGCGCGCTCGATGCGACCGCGTCTGACGACCACGTTGGCCGGCGAGACGGGCGGATTGGGCGTGCCGTCGAACAGGTTCGCGCCCTCGATGGCCTGGACAGCGAGATCCCCGTGAACACAACCGCCGAGGCAGATCGCCAGAACCAGGGCGGCGAGCCGGCACAGCACATTCACGACAACAACATCTCCGGGGAAAGTTCCTTCAGGTTGGCCACAGCAAAGTCGGGTTCCGCGCCGGTCAACTCGTCCCATGATACGACGCCGGTGCCGACGGCGACACTGATGATCGAGTTGGCGCGGGCGGCGGCGATGTCGTTGGGGTGGTCGCCGATAAGAGCGATGCGGGCATCCGGGCCGATCCAGCCGTTGCGGCGCGCATCGGCGATGGCGATGGCGGCGAGTTCGGCACGGGTGTGGCCCTGTTCGGCGAATGCGCCGAAGCGGAAATGATGGTCGATGCCAGCGCGGCGCATTTTGGTCCAGCCGATGCGGCTCAGATTGCCGGTGACCAGGCCGCAGATCGCGCCGCGGCGGCGGATCGAGCCGAGAAACGAGCGGACGCCAGGGCAGAGCTTCCGGGTCAGATCCGGGCAGCGGCGGGGATAGATGCGCATGGCCGACTGGACCACTTCAGGCAAGGCGCGGCGGATGATGGCTGGTTTCATGCCCGCGGCCGACATCATCCGAGCGAGGATGTCGCGGTCCAGCATGCCGGCGACCGGGATGCCATCGGTTGTTGTCACTGTGCCGGTGACACGTAGGATGGCGCGTTCCAGGCTTTCGCGGTGAGCTGGCCCGGCGCGGCGCAGAAGAGTGCCGTCGATGTCGAATAGGACGAGAGATGAAGGCAGATGGTACCTCACTGTTCCACCAGTCTACGGAAAGCGACGGAGTAAACGATACACTAGTAGTGATGCAGACCCTCTACGCCGGCACCCGGCAGTTGATCCTCCTCGAGCTCGAGACCGATCTGGTGAAACAGGGCGCGACGGAGAGCGGGTTCGAC
>CAZSBK010000138.1:0-10741 GCA_964604945.1 uncultured Candidatus Solibacter sp. | reverse complement strand
TGCAGTCCACCCAATTGTCGCCCAGGCTGGCGCTGACTTCCGGCTCGATGGTCACCTCTGTCTTGCCGTCGTTGGCTTCGCGGAACTCCTTCTGGAACTGCCGCTCAGCCTTCACCACGGCGACACTTCGTGGGCGGCGGGGAGCGCCCGGAGCGGGCGGCGTATTGACGATTTGAATCGTTGCCCAGTTCGCGTAAACCGTCTCAGGCACGGATGATTCGTTGGCCATGCACGACACCATGTTGATGGCATAATCGCCTGGGTACTCGATCATGGTCATGTAGGTGTCAGGCACTTCTCGGTTCTTTTGGACATAAGTGCCGCCGATACCCACCGCGCGCGTCGGGAAATCGAAGCCGATCATGGTGCTCATCATGCCGAGCCGGTGATACAACAGGTCGCCCGCGTTGCCGGTCGAGTAGTCCCAGAACTTCCTCCAACGGAAATACCTCTCGGCGCTGAGTTTGCGCTTTGGCGCCGAGCCGAGCCACATCTTCCAGTCGATGGTGTCGGGGTTGAACTTCGCCTCGGGCCAGGGCGTGTCGCCCACGCCTGGAATCGGATAATCCCACATCCCCGTGCGTGTGTTGCGGTTATAGCTGATGAGGCCCCACAGGATCTTGCCCGCCTTGCCGGCCTTCAGATAATCGTTGACCTTCCAATAGAGCTTGGTCGCCGGGCCGGAGCCGCCGAGTTGGATGAGGCGGCCCGACTTCTGCGATTGAGCATTGAGCTTGGCGGCTTCTTCGACGGTGCGGGTCATGGGCTTCTCGAGGTAAACGTCCTTGCCCGCCGCCATTGCATCGCTGGCCATCTGGTAGTGCCAGTGGTCGGGGACAGCCAGCACGACGCCGTCGATGTCCTTGCGGGCGAGCACCTCGCGGTAATCCTTGTAAGCCTTCTCGGCGCCCGATTGCTCCATGCCGAATTTCAGCCGCGGCTCCCAGACATCGCAGCACGCGGCGATGTGAATGTCCTTTTTCTGCTCGCGGCGGGCCTTGAAGCCCCGCACCAGCCCTTCGAACTGCATCCCATTGCCGATGAAGGCGATGTTGACGCGATCGTTGGCGCCCAACGCGCGCCCGGTGGCGAGGCTCGTGGCAAGGGCGGCGGCGCCGGCATCCCGGATCAGGAACTGGCGGCGGGTGGATTCGGTTTCTGCGTTGCTTGTCATGCTTGCAACGATTGTACATCCGCCCGGCTGGTCTGGTGGCTCGCCGGAACGGAGCCTACCCCGTATCAAAGTCGCGTTTCATCCCGTGTCGGGGTAATCGATTTCAAGACGGCTCAAGCTCACCATGAGACTGTCAGGCTCAATTAGACGGCCTGAATGAAACGGACCCAAGGAGAATACACCATGAAACGCGTACTCGCAGTTCTCACCCTCGCCGGCTTCGGCCTGATGGCCGCTCCGCCTCCGCCCACCACCACGTCTACGACGGACACGGCCGCGCAGAAGACCGAGAAGAAGAAGGCCAAGTCGAAGAAGAAGAAGGGCGAGAACAAAGACGAGCAGACCAAGCAGTAGCTCCCGCAGGGTCTTTGCTCAATTTCCCGCCACGGTGCCCTCCCTCGGGGGGTGCCGTGGCCCATCAGCCAAAGAGCGAGCCAATCCGCCACCGCTCGCCCGTTCTATGCCCACATGTATGGCAGACGACCCAAGTTCCGGCGATGATGGAGATAGAGCATGCTCCCCAACCCCACCAGTCGCCGCGCCGTCATGGGGATCTTGATATTCGGATTCGCTCTGGTCGTTCTACTCCTGCTCGCGGCCGGTGCGGTGGCCATACGGAACACCCGGCTGATTCGCTCAACGGCCGCGGACCTCGCCCGCGAGCAGTCCCTCACCGCCCGCCTTATTGACGATATCCAGCGCGAACAAGCCTTCGTCGACAACCTCCTTCAACATCTGCGCGGCACACGTCGAAGCTCGCTGAAGCACCTCCGGGCGGAACTTGCTGGCCTGGAGTCCAGATTCGATCTGCTCGTTCACGATGCCTCCCAAACCGGCGCGCGGGCAGAATGGCTGAAGTCTGCCGTAGCAGCAGGGAGTTTCTTCTCCGAAGCCCGCCGTGTTCTCCACTCCCCCGAGCCGGAATCAGTCGAACTTGAGCGGCTCTGGTCCAGCCACGAAGAACTCCTGTCGTTGGTCGTTGATCTGGTCCAATCCAGTTCCGCCAGAGTGGCCAGCGTCGAGAAGGATCTCGAAACGCAATCGCGTTCCACCAACCGCCAATCGCTCACCCTGCTCACGTCTTCACTGCTGGCCGCCCTGGCCTGCGCCGTTTTGACCATCTGGCTGGTTGGCAGGGCCTTCACACGGCTGGCCCAGCAGGAACGCGAGCTTGCCCGGGTCTCGTTCCATCTCCTCCAAGCCCAGGAGGTTTCCGCGCAGCGGTTCTCCCACGAACTTCACGACGAAATGGGCCAGGTTTTGTCCGCCTTCAAAGCCAACCTGGTCACCATGAATCCATCAAACCTCGATGTGCGCCGGCGTGACTGTCTCCAGTTGACAGACCAGGCGCTGGCCAGCGTCCGCGAGCTTTCGCAACTCCTCCGCCCGGTCATCCTCGACGATTTTGGCCTCGATGCTGCACTGCTTTGGCTCACTGACCGTTTCTCCATGCGGACCGGCATTCAGGTCAATTACAACTCACGTGGCGCCAGCCGGTTGCCAGACGAGACCGAGACCCATCTGTTCCGCATCGCCCAGGAGGCGTTGACCAACATCGCCCGGCACTCGAAGGCAACCAGAGTCGGCATCTCGTTTGCACAATCGGCCCGCCGCGCCACCCTGAAGATCGACGACAACGGCGAAGGTCTGCCGTCGCCCGCGCCGAGTTCGCCGGGGTTGGGAATGATCGGCATGAGGGCCCGGGCGCGTCACCTCGGCGGCGAACTGAGGTTGCGCTCAAAGCCCGGTCAAGGATTGCACATCGAAGTCCGGATTCCCGTTGCAGAGGCTTCCGCATGATCCAGAACCAATCCATTCGCGTCCTCCTTGCCGATGATCATGCCGTGGTCCGCCAGGGATTCCGGCTCATCCTTTCGGCCCAGTCCGGCATCGAGGTTGTTTGCGAAGCGGGCAATGGCCGCGAGGCCGTTGAGCTTGCGCTCAAGCACCATCCCGATGTCGCTGTCATCGATGTCTCAATGCCGGAATTGAACGGGATCGAAGCGACGCGCCGGATCCTCGAACAGTGCCCCCACACGCGCGTACTCGCGCTCAGCATGCACAAGGATGCGGTCTACGTCCGCGAAATCCTCCGCGCCGGCGCCCGGGGCTACATCCTGAAAGATTCGATCGACACCGAGTTCGTCCAGGCGATCCGCGCCCTGGCCCGCGGCGAGGGCTACCTCAGCCCGGCAGTTTCGGGCGCTGTCTTGGATGATTACCGGAAGCACGTCTCAGATCCGATCGACCTGCTGACAACGCGTGAACGCGAAGTCCTCCAATTGATCGCCGAAGGCAAGACCAATAAGGAAATCGCCAACCTTCTCAGCCTCAGCGTCTACACAGTCGATGCGCAC
Source organism: uncultured Candidatus Solibacter sp. (assembly GCA_964604945.1). Lineage (GTDB taxonomy): Bacteria > Acidobacteriota > Terriglobia > Bryobacterales > Bryobacteraceae > PNKE01. The sequence continues at coordinate 7,210 of CAZSBK010000138.1, read as the reverse complement.
CGTGGCCGCATCATGGAGAAATTGAATCTGCACAGCGCCACTGATCTGGTCCGCTTCGCCATCCGCAAGGGCATCGTCGATTGAGGCTTGCTGATTGCGGCGTGAGGCGATCAACCGACGGTGGGCCGGTTGCGCAGGTTCGCGGCGAGCAATCACGGCAGGCGATCAGCCAAATACCGCCCGGACTTTCTCCAGGAAGCGCGCCAACTTCACCTTCGGGTCGCCCGCTCCCAGAGTCTCGATGGGCAGAACGCCGCGGTAGCCGCCCTTGTCGATAATCGCCTTCACCCGCTCCAGGTCCGTCGGCACTTCCTTCGCACCGAACCAGACCGATTCCTTGAGCTGCCAGGAGACGGCGTAGGGTTGCAGTTTGGCGATCTCATCGTAGGGGTCGGCCTGTCGCAGACTGCCGACATCGAGGATGACGCCGAACCATTCCGAGTTCACCGCTTCGGTGATGCGAATGGTCTCGGCGGCCGTCCTGGCGAAGTCGTTGTGGTTCTGTAATCCGACGATGACGCCGTGGCGCGCGCCATGGGCGGCACATTCCTGGAAGGCGGGTATCATCCATTCGAGGGTCTTGTCGAACGTCGTGCCCTCAGCGACCTTCAGGCCGGTGAAGACTCGGATCACCGATGCCCCCAAGAGCGACGCTGCCTCGATCCACTCCTTCACCATGGTGACGTCGCGGGCGCGGGCGGCTGCGTCGGTCACGGCAAAGTCGTTACGGACGCCAGTGCCGCAAATGGAGACGCCGTTCAGAAACGCGTGGCGCTTCAGAGCGTGGATCGTGGCGGGCGAAGGTACCTTCGGGTATGAGTCAAAGTAGTAGCCCGTGGCGTCCAGGGCGAGGATGCCCTGCTGGGCGCAGAAGTCCACCACGCCGTTCCAGTCGATCGATTTGTCCCGCAGCGGCTGGTTGAAGGAATAAGCGTTGAGTGCCAGGCGAACCGACGAGCCCGGTTGGCGGATGACGCGCGCCTTCGACGTCTGAAATCCACTGGCGGCCGAGGCCGCCCCGGCAAGCGATGCTGCGGCGAAACCGCGCCGCGTGAAACTGCGGGTGGAACTTGATGGCATGCTGGCTCCTGGCTGGCCGATTCGGGGTCCAGTGCGACAAGTATATCCGAGCTTCAGCCGGTCCAGCCACGGCGGCCGCGGCGCTAATCCTCTTGATCTTCCTCAAGCATCTCGAGCGTCCGGCGGAGGCTTTCCTGGGGGACGCGCTTCTTCGACGGCATAAGAATGGTCCGGTAATCGGGCCAATTTGAAACGACCAGGAAGACGGCGAAGATCATGCTGCCGGCGACAAAAGCGGTGACGGCGGCAATGGCCGCGTAGTGTGCCCACCCACCCCTGGCGCCATTGAAGAAGAGGTCGGCGAAGGCCCTGCCGAAGTTCATCCCGAAAAAGCCTGTCAGCATCGCGCCACCGCCCAGAATCAGGCTCAACATGGCCAGGCGGTTGATCGATTCGGTGTTGCGCATCTGGAAGACGCGCTCCAGATACCCGCTGAGCTTCTCGATCTCCTGCTCGATCTCCGACTTCATGGGATCCAGGCGGTAGGCCTTCACCTGCATCTGGAAGTGCTCGAGTTCCTCGTCCTTGTTGGCCAACTCGGAGAAATACCAGTAGTTCGAGAAGTGCTGGAAGTCCGCCATGATCTGGCCTACCAGCCAGACGTCGCGCTGCTCGATTTCGACGGTGCCGTACTTCTTGTAGAGCAGGCGCGACACAAGTGCCGTGCGTTCGCTGAAGTCGAGCAAAGTCGCACGGTAGAACAGGGCGACGACCACCGTGAGGTAGTAGCGGGACATGAACATGCGGTGGACCAGGAAGCCCTCGCGCAGTTCATGTTCGTCACAGTCGAAGCGGCCCATGACGAGCGTGACGTTCGAGTATGAGGTGAAGCCGTAGAGCGTGCCCTGGTGGGCCCAGCGCCGGTAGACCTGCTGCCGCATCTGCTCACGGGTGAAGTCCGATTCGTAGCGGTACTCGTCACCCAAGCGGTCGACATAGAGGAGCCGGCTCATCAGGATTTCGTAATCCTCGCTCTGGTCGAAGTTCTCCTCGACACTGGCCGGATCCACGGAGACATAGGTGTAGACGATCATGCGTTCGTCCAGCACCGGCTCGAATTCCTGTTTCTGGTAGTTGGCGAAATAGAGCAGCTCGGTGATGATTTTGGATAGCGGCGGCGCGTAGCTCTTCATGGCGCATCGCTCAAAGGTCTCCTCGACGAGCTGCTGCGGCTCTCCGCCTCCTTCGAGTCTGAGCGTCATCCGCTTCGGGGTCCGGCCTTCGCGCACTTGGCGGCCGCTGGAAGGATAGACCTTGCGCATCATCTCGTTGACCCACAGCGCGTCGGAGATGCTGATATGTGCGCCTTCGACACCAAGGGTCAGGATGCCGATTCCGTTGGCGAAAAGAAACAGGCGCAGATCATTCACCCAGACCGAGGCGCTGCGCCCGCGTGCGTCCTCGGCTTCAAAGATCAGCTTGCGTCCCGTTTCCCCCAGCGCCGTGAGCGGGATCGCGTAGCAGCGGACCAGCGATTCGCCGCCGCCGATCTCGCTGGAAAACGCTTCCCCGACGTCAAAGAAGACGCGCCGGACGAAGGGGTGGAAAAAGACCATGTCCTGGTAGGCGAAGCTATCCATGTCGAAGCGGCGGTAGCTGTCGCGGCGCCAGCGTCCGAGTTTGCCCGCGACGGGGGACCCGGCGGCATGGCCATGGTCGTCAATCCATTGATCCAGGCCCTCAATCCAATGATCGTGCTCCCCCCACACCTTCTGGTGGTCAGCCATGACGGCTTCCTTGTCCACCGCGAAGGGGAGCATGAAGTATGTATGCAGATGGAGTGCCTGGGCCTGCATCGCGTACGATTATAGCGAGCCTGATACCCTGCACAGTGGAGAATCCAACATGGAAGCCAGCCGTCCGCTTGCCGTCGTCACCGGAGCATCGTCCGGGTTGGGCGAAACCTATGCCCGCGTGCTTGCCAGCCGGGGTTTCGATTTGCTGCTGGTGGCCCGGCGCCTGGATCGGCTGGAGGTGCTTTGCCGCGAACTCGAACTGACCCACTCCATCCATGCCGAGCCCCTGTGTGCCGACCTAGCCGACGAAAGTCAGACCGGCGACGTAGCCAAACGAATCGAATCCGAGCCAAACCTCGCCTTGTTGATCAACAATGCGGGTTTTGGATCTGTCGGCTACTTCCACGAAACTGGGTATGCGCGCCAGGTGGAGATGGTGAAGGTCCACGTGCTGGCGACGATGCGGCTCACCCGCGCGGCGCTGCCGGGCATGATCGCCCGAGCGCAGGGAGGCATTATTAACGTTTCTTCAGTGGCCGGGTACTTCCGCTCGGCGGGCAACGCCAGCTACTGCTCGACAAAGGGGTGGGTCAAGGACTTCTCGGAAGCGCTGTGGCTGGAAATGGACAAGCTCGGCTCGCCGGTCGCCGTGCAAGCGCTGTGCCCGGGTTTCACCTACACTGAATTCCATGACACGATCGGTGTGAAGCGCGAACTGGTGCCGAAATGGCTGTGGATGGACGCGGAGTTCGTCGTGCGGACGTCGCTCGACGCGCTGGCGGCCCGCAAGCTCTTCGTCGTGCCGGGTTGGCCCTATAAACTGGGGGTTCTGGCGTCGAAATTGATGCCGGACTGGCTACGGCTCAAGGTCGAGTTGAAGTCGCCACACAAGCGAACCGAGGCCTGAAAGTCACGACCAAACGAACTTCCCAGGGGCAGGGAATGGCGTGGTATGAGTAAGTTGCCCCCTAGATGTTGTAGTCCTACATGAAGACGTACAAAATGCCCCGTGTAGGGTCTTGCAATCGCCCTCTGGCTCGTGTACGCTGAAATCACTCCTCCCCCGAGCGGTCCTGCACGATGCCGTGCAGGGTCGAAACCCTTTGTCATCGTCGAAAGGAAGGCGCCGTTGCTGATCCTAAAACGCGTTGAACTCCAGGGCTTCAAGTCCTTCTGCGACCGCTCCGAGATGCGGTTCAATGGCAGTGGGGTGGCGGCCGTCGTCGGACCGAACGGGTGCGGCAAATCGAACCTGTCGGACGCCATCAGTTGGGTCCTGGGCGAACAATCGGCGAAGAGCCTTCGCGGCACGCGCATGGAAGACGTCATCTTCGCCGGCACGCGCGACCGCAAGCCGGTGGGCATGGCGCAAGTGAGCCTAGTGCTGATGGACCCCACGGGCATGTTGACGATCCCTGGTACCCGGCCCGAGCAGCCGAAGAACGGGAAGTCCAACGGACAGGCAAACGGCCATTCAAACGGCGATGCGGCGGCCTCAAGTGAAGAATCAATAAACGTCGCACAAACGATTGAAAAGATAATTGTTCAGGCCGAGCCACAGTCGCTCAAGGAGCAGGAGATCACGATCACCCGGCGGCTGTTCCGGTCGGGTGAATCCGAGTACCTGATCAACGGCAGGATCAGTCGCTTGCGGGACATTCAAGACCTGTTCATGGGCACAGGTCTCGGTCCTGAATCCTACGCCATCATCGAGCAGGGCCGCATTGGCCAGATCCTGTCATCCAAGCCGCTGGACCGCCGGGCAGTGATCGAGGAAGCGGCCGGCATCTCGAAGTTCAAGACCAAGCGCCGCCTGGCCGAGGCCAAGCTGGAAGGTGCCAAGCAGAATCTGACACGGGTCTTCGACATCCTCGAAGAGGTGACGCGGCAGGTGAACTCGCTCAAGCGCCAGGCGGGCAAGGCCAAGCGTTATGAGGAACTGAAGGGCGAGCTGGACGAATGGCTGAAGCGCTCGCTCACCGGCCGCTATCTGATTCTTGAACGGGAAGCGGCACGGGTGGCGATTGAGTTAAACCAGGCGGCGCACGTCTTCCAGGAGACTCAGGCGCGCGTGGCGGAGGAAGACAAGGCGCTGGCCGAGGCACGGCAGCAGGCCTGGCATACCGAAACGGAGTTGACCGGAGCCCGCCAGGCGCTGGCTAACGCCCAGGTGGAGAGCGAACGGGTCCGAGGCCAGATAGAGAATCAGGCCCGGCAAGTGGCCAACATCGAGCAGCGGTTCGAGCAGGGCGAACAGGAAGGCGAACAACTCGCCGCGCGGCTCACGGCGCTGGAGACCGAACGGGTTCATCTGGCTGAGTCGCTTGACGCACTGAAAGTGCAGGCCGCTGAGGCGCGCCAGCGGTTGGCCGAGAAAAACGCCGAGCGCGAGCAGTTGACGACCGAACTGCGTGAGAAGGAACGGTCCATCGAATCCTCGCGCCAGCAGGTGCTCCGACTTCTGGGCGAGGCGTCGTCGCTGCGCAACCAGATCTCGCAGGCCGAAGCGCAGTTGTCGGCGATGGAGCGCGACTCGGCGCGCGTCGGGCGGGACGCCGAAGCGGCCGGACTCGATATCGCGCGGCTGGATGCGGCCAAGTCCGAGACCAGCTCCAAGCTGGCCGCGCGCCAGGAAGTGGTCGAGTCGCTTGGCGGTCGCCGGAAAGAACTCGATGCTGGATTGCAGACGCGCCGCGGGTTGCTCTTGGAGACGCGGAGACAACTCGATGCGCTGAAGACCGAAACATCGCGTCTGCGGGCGCGCAAGGATTCGCTCGAAGAAATCCTTTCACACCGTGCATATACGGCTGAGTCGGTGAAGCGATTGTTCACCGCGGTCGAGCAGAACCAATCGGGCGGATTGAAGCCGGCTGGCGTGCTAGCCGACTTCGTGGAACTGTCGGACCCACGATTCGAGAAGGCGACCGAAGAGTTCCTTCACGAAGAGCTCGAATATGTTGTCGTCCGCGACTTCGATGACGCCCAGCGCGGGTTGGAACTGTTGCGCGGTGATTTGGACGGGCGGGCGACGTTCCTCGTCGAGCCGGCGCTGACGGGCGACGCGGCGCAGTTTTCGGCGATGCCGCTGATCGAGCCGGCGATTGGTCCGGAAACCGGGATCGCGGGCCGGTTGAGCGATGGCATCCGGTTCACCAACGGGCTGACGCACGCCCCGGCATCGCTGGTGCCACGACTGGCGCGCTGCTATCTGGCCGAGGACCGGGCGTCGGCGCAGCGGCTCTCGTTGCAGCATCCGGACCTGTTCTTCCTGCTGAGCGACGGCGTCTGCTACCACGGCCATGCCGTGACTGGCGGCAAGCGCACCGGGTCAGGCCCGCTGGCGCTGAAGCGCGAACTGAGGGAACTGGCGCAGTCGTTCGCCGCCAAACAAGGCGCACTGACTGAAGCCCAGCAGCAGATGGAGCAACTCGAAACCGAAATCCAGGCTCAGGCCGAGGAACTGGAGACGGTCCGCGCCGAGTTGCAGCGCGAGGAGAAAGAGACCCTGGTGCTGGACCAGGAGATGCGCAAAGTGAACGAGGAGTTCAACCGGGCGAGCCAGCGGCTATCGGTTTCGCGCAAGGAATTGGAGCGGATCGGCCGCGACGCCGAGGGCCTGCGGGCGCAGTGCGAGCAGCGACAGGCCGCGGCCGCCGAAAAGGACGCTGCGCGCATCGCCATGGAGGCATCGCTTGAGGATGTCCGGGCGACACTGGAAGAAGTGAAGTCGCGTTCGGCGCTGCTGGCAGAAGAGCACTCGGTATTGCGTGTGGAGTTGGCCGGACTCGATGAACGCTGCCGCGGCGTGGAGTCGGCGTCTGGTCGGCTGGAAGCGCAGATTCGCGATGTCGCGCGGCGGCGTACCGAGTTGTCTCAGGAGCTTGAGCGGCTGGGCGTCAACCGGGCGCATCTGCTGGAGAACAATCTCGAACTCGACCAGCGGTCGGCCGTGCTGGCCGCCGATCTGGAGAAGTTCACCGCGCGCGTGACCGAATTGGCCGCATTCGAAGCCGAGCAGCGGGCGCAGCTCGCGGCAAGCGACGAGGCGTTGAAGGCACTGCGGTCGCAGGCTAGCATCCTGCAGGAGAAGCGGTCGCAGGTCGAACTGGAGCTGGTCCGCCGCCAGGGCGACCTGAAGTACCTGGACGAGAACTGCCGCAAGGACCTGTCGATCTCCGTGGCCGAACTGGCCGGGTCGCGCGACCAGGCCGAACCCGAACCCGACGAAATCGCCGTGGCCGAGGCCGAGGACAAAGTCTCAGACCTGAAGCGGCGGATCGAATCGCTGGGACCGGTGAACCCGGAAGCGCTGACCGAATACCAGGAGTCGCAGCAGCGTTACGACTTCCTGAACACGCAGCGCCAGGACCTGATCGATTCGATCCGCGACACCG
>CAZSBK010000137.1:0-10770 GCA_964604945.1 uncultured Candidatus Solibacter sp. | reverse complement strand
TTGGCGGAGCGAAGCCGAAACCGTATCCCCCGTATTGACGATTTGTTAAGTTAGCGCTTATGGATCTCCCGGCTCGTCCGGCGTATCTCTTTGGCTGTCGAGTTCTTTTATCCTAGACCGTGCAGATCTGAACCGCCTCGGCCAGCGACGTCAATGGATCCCGCTTTGGCACGAACTCATGCGCGAAGTATCCCTGATACCCCGTATCCGCGATTGCTCTCGCAATCGCCGGGTAGTTCAGCTCCTGCGTCGCATCGATCTCGTTGCGCCCTGGATTGCCGCCTGTGTGGTAATGGCCGATCCACTGGTGGTTCTCGCGAATCGTACGGATGACATCGCCCTCCATGATCTGCATGTGATAGATGTCGTACAGCAGTTTCACGTACGGCGAGTTCACCGCTTTCACCACTTTCACGCCCCAGGCCGTCTTGTCGCACATATAGTCGGCGTGATTCACCTTCGAGTTCAGCAACTCCATCACGACGAGAATGCCCTTGTCCTCGGCGTACTTCTTGATCCGGTTCAGCCCAACGATACAATTCTCGGCGCCTTCGTTGTCGCCCATACCCTTGCGGTTGCCAGACAACACGATGATCGAATGCGCCTTTGCCGCGGCTGCGTCTTTGATCATCACCTTGAACTTGTCTTCAATCGCCGCATGGCTCTCCTTGCGGTTCAGGCCGTCGGCGATGGTGGTCGGACCAGGCACGACGGTCAGCGACAACCCATGTTTCCGCGCCACGTCCCACTCCTGGCGGGGCAGCAGATCGATCGCTTGGATCCCCATCTTTGCGCAGGCCTCCGCGAACTCCTCGATTGGTGTCTTCGCATAGCACCATCGACAAACCGACTGTTTCAGCCTCCCCGCGGGAGCCGCGTTCGATAGGCCCGCCGCCGGCAGCGCCAAAGCCGGAGTTTGAAGGAAGTGACGTCTATCCATGCCCGATAGACTAACAGACAGCTACGATGGAAGAGATGCCGCCTGCACTGCCGCTTGCCCTAATCGACGCCCAAATGCGTAAGGTCGAGATCTGGGCCGAGCGCGCTATCGACGCCTCGGTCTACCTCGGCGGCGCGGCGATCCTCAGCGCCCTCATCGTATGGGGCGCACGCCGGTTCTCACGTTATACTGGCAACCTTATCCGCGAACGCGGCGGCCGCGACCAGATTGAGGTCGAAAAGCAGACCACCACGATCATCACCCTGGTGCGCCGCATCCTGCTCGCCCTCACTTGGACCCTAGCCACGATCCTCGCTCTCGAGCAGTTCAAGTTCGACGTCAAGCCCCTGCTCGCCGGCGCGGGCGTGGCCGGCATCGCTGTCGGCTTTGCCGCCCAAAGCCTGCTGAAGGACTGGATCAGCGGCTTCTTCCTCATCACCGAGGGCCAGATCCGCATGAATGACGTTGTCAAAATTGGTGAATTCTCGGGCTCTGTCGAGAAGATCTCGCTTCGGACCATCTCGCTGCGAGCCTACGATGGCACACTCCATGTGATATCCAACGGTTCGATTAGCTCCTTCTCCAACCAAACCATGTCCTACTCGTACGCCGTCTTCGATATCCCCGCCGACTTCGGCCAGGATGCGGGCCTTATGATGGATCTCATGCGCCAGACCGGCGAATCCATGCGCGAGGATCCCGAATTCGGCTCCATCATCCTTGAACCCATCGAAATCGCCGGCCTCGACAAGTTCACCGAACAGGGTGCCGTGATCAAGGCCCGCATCAAGACCCCTGCGGGCAGCCAGTGGCGCGTCTCCCGCGAATTCAACCGCAGGGTGAAGCAGGCAGCCGAAGCCGCCGGTATTCGGATTGCCACAGCCCAGCGCGCCGTGAGTTACGTTCAAAAGGATGCTCCCGGCTCGGAATCCGAGCCGCCACTCTGATCTGATTGCTCTTACCGAGGTGACGTCATGATCCCGTTCGACAATAGGCAGCTTTCTAGCCTGGAATGGCGCCAGGAATCGGCTTTCGGCCGCAAACATCACTTGATGTCGGGCGACTCTGCGCTGGCCGAAATCCACTTTGTTAAGACGCTGGGCACGCTGGCCGAAGCCCGCACTGCTTCGTCGGCCTGGTCGTTCAAACGGAAGGGCGTGTTTACGTCTACTGTCGGTGCGCGGCCACTGGACGAGGAACGCGAGATCGCCATCTACCACCCAAACTGGACTTCGCACAAGGGCCTGCTGCGGCTGGAAAACGGCGAGGAGTATCTGCTCCGGTCGGCCAATCTCTGGGCCAGCGAGTGGGTCCTCTCCGATGGCGGCGGCGAGCCCTTACTGCGGTTCCACAACAAGGGATTCCTGAAGCATGGCGCTCAACTTGTGGTCGAGGAGCGTGCCAAATCCAATCCGCAATTGCCGTTCCTGATCACTTTCGCCTGGTACATCCTCCTGCTGCACCAAATGGACTCGAGCGCTGCCGCCGGCGCTTGATCCGATCTGCCCCGCATGGCCGCCGCCAGCAAGCTGATTTACACCGCCGCCCACGGCGGCTTCGCCGGCCTCGGCGTCCCGCTCGGCGGCGGTGCGACCATTTCAGATTGGCTTGCCGATGAATGGCGGAACCAGCCGCGCTTCAAACTTCAACTCGTCACGCCCGCCATTCTCGGCTCTCTGGCTCCGGCCGGCCGTGACATCACCCGCTTCAACGAACGCGCTTACGCCCGTTTCTGCCTCGCCTTCAGTCGCGCGGCCACACAGCACATTCTGGAGAACGATCCGGCGAACTGCGCTGTCCTGGTCAACGACATCTCCGAGGCCCCCGACTTCGCCCGCCTCGCCGCGGCCGGCTTCCGCATCGTCACCATCTATCACGTCGATGTGGTGGACTATATCGCGACAATCTATCTGAAGGGCTGGCTCTCGGCCGCAACGCTTGCCCGCACCTGGCAGAAGGTGCGTTCGCTTGCGGCACCCATCGCCCCAACCATCCTGAAACTGATCTTCGAACGCCAGCGTGACAGCCTCCTCTACAGCCACTGCGTCGTGGTCCCGTCTGAGCAAATGAAGTCGATTCTGCTCGGCGCTTATCCAGACACGCCGCCCGGACGCATCGAAGTCGTTCCCTGGGGCGTGCACGCCGAGTCTGCTCCGGAAAGCGAGATCGCCGCCGAACTCGCCTCCATCCGGACACAATACGGCCTAACCTCCGCGAGCCCTGTCATCCTTTGCCTCAGCCGCATCTCACCCGAAAAGGGCCAGGACCTGCTGCTCGACGGGCTGATCGAACTTGAACGCCAAAGAGCCTTCCAGGAGAATCCGCCCAGCTTGCTGATCTGTGGGGACCCCGCCTTCATGCGCGGCCAGCCTCACATGGACCTGCTGCGCCGCCTCGCCTCGCGCCTCCAGCGCGTCCGCGTCCACTTCCCCGGCCATGTCACCGGTGCCCGCAAACTCGCCATGTTCCGCGCTGCGCAGGTGTATGCCTTCCCCTCGAGGCACGAAAGTTACGGACTCACTTTGGCCGAGGCTCTCTCGCAGGGCCTCCCCTCGGTCGCCTTCGATCAGCCCGGATCAGCCGAGATTCTCAAACAGGGCCAGGGTATTCTGGTCCCCGCCGGGCCGGATGCCCCTGTTCAATTCGCCTCGGAAGCGGCTGCCCTGCTTAGCGATCTGGCGCGCCGTGCGGCTCTGTCGGCGTCCGCACTCAGATGGGCCGATGCCCACCAGTTCCGTAGCGCCGCCGCCCGCATTGCCTCGCTTCTCGGGCTCGGCCCAACTTCACCAGGCCCGGAGCAACGTTGACTATTGTTCGGTGGATGACACTGGCCTCAGGGGTCGCAGTTGGCACATTGGCTCAGTATTTGCCGGGATTGTCCAAACGGTGACTCCCGAGCGAATCCAGCAGCGCGTGGGGTGAGCCAGACCGTGTTCCGAACCACCTGAATGTGACGGCGAGCCCGTTGCGTGAGTGGGAACGCGGCGAAAAACGACCGTCAGGGGCGTCGTTGAAACTGCTGACGCTGGTGGAGAAGAAGGGCCTCATTGCGGTTGCGTGAGGCTGCAGCAGCGGAAACGCAGTTGTTCAATGAATCGTCTTGGAGGTTCGGTCCTCGAATCTATTCTCGACGCGCCGCAAACGCAGTCGTTTCGTGTTGTGGACCTTCTCGCCTGTGGTCGGGGTGCCCACGAGCGATCGTCTCGAGAGTCGTGCGACCAACGCAACCTTCAACTCTGCTCCCTGGTTCTCAAGCCGGAGCCGACCATCCACTAACGTGCCGGTCAGGGGAAACGACGCCGGTTGCGAAGAACCCTCATATTCCTCCCACTTGCCAGTTACGTCCGGCGAATTTCGGCACCGGACAACGAGGATCTCAGTCCCAATGATGTCTTCGTTCTCCGGAACGATCCGGACATTCGAGTAGACCACCCATGAGCAATCGCCTTCACTTGGTCGTACCTTCTTGGGATCCTGACTTGCATCCAGCCGTGCCGGGGTCAGGACTGCGAGAACTCCGGTCAGCGCGAGAACGGGAAAGGCAAGTCGAGCGCGTCGCGTCATCCACACCTCCTCTATTCTCCCGTTATCTCCTGCTTCAACCGAGAACGTGGTGGTTCAGCACGAGCGCTTGATTGGACACGCTGAAGAACGTCGTCAATTGAGTCAGTGGCCTCCCCCATCGATCCGTCACACGAGTGTAAGCCCTTCACAGTGTAGGCCAGCGCGGAAGAAATCAGCAAGGGATGAGAGCCATGTTGGCCGGATGCCTGGGGCACCAAGATCTGACTCAGCAGAGGAGTGGGACGATGGGAGAGTGGGACGCGATCCCGCGCAACCCTGAACGCGTATGGATATGAACGTGGATGCGGCGAATCGAGGGTCTGTGGCAAGAGGAAGCGGCGCGACAGGCTAGGCGGCCTGTCCTACTTAGCCGTGGCGGATGACCAGGACGTCGCCGTCTTTGACGATGTACTCTTTGCCTTCGAGTTTGAGTTGGGCTTTTTCGCGTAGCCCCGGATAGCCGTTGTTGGCCACCAGGTCTTTCCAGTTGCAGACTTCGGCGCGGATGAATTTCTTCTCGAAATCGGAGTGAATCGCACCGGCGGCTTTGACGGCGGTTGAGTGGATCGGAATTGTCCAGGCGCGGACTTCGGTTTCGCCGGCGGTCAGGAAGCTCATCAGGCCCAGCAGGCGATAGACGGCCTGGACCATGCGGTTCATGCCCGATTCCTTCAGTCCATAGCTGGTCAGGTACTCCTGGGCTTCGGCGGCGGGGAGTTCGACGAGTTCGGCTTCGATGTTGCCGCAGATGGCCGAGACTTCGGCGTTGGGGCGGCCGGGGAGGAGTTTTGCGCGGTACTCCTCTTCGATCTCGTGGAGGCGCGAGGCGTCGCCTTCGCCGAGGTTCAGGACGTAGAGGATCGGCTTCTGCGACAGGAATTGGAAACCGCGCAGGCGCTTTTCGTCGTCGTCGTTTAATTCAAGCGTGCGGAGGGGCTGGTTGTCTTCCAGGCGGGCCTTGGCTTCGATGAGGAGTTCGTATTCACGGTCGAGGCCCGGATCCTTGATCTTCTTGCGGTCCTTGTCGAGACGCTCGATGCGTTTTTCGACGACAACGAGGTCGCTCAGGATCAGCTCAAGATCGACATCGGCGATGTCGCGCTCGGGATTGACGTCGCCCTTTTCGTGGGGGATGCTCTGGTCGTCGAAGATGCGGACGACGTGGGCGATGGAGTCGGCCACACGCAAACTGGCAAGATAGGACGGCTCGCGCAAGGCTTCCTTGGAGATGGACGGGAAGTCGACGAATTCGATGGTGGCGTGGGTGATCTTGGGCGGCTCGTAGATCTTGGCCAGCGCATCCAGGCGGGTGTCCGGGACTTTGGTGACGCCGATGCGGGTCTCCATGGCGCCGACGCGCCCGGCTTCGTGGACGCCGGTCAGGATGGTGAACAGGCTGGTCTTGCCAACCATGGGCAAACCGATAATGGCTGTCTTCATGACAATTCTTCTCGCTTCATTTGACCGCTTCTAGAGGGGGACCTCAATGCGGTCCAGGATCTCTTCAATCAGGCGTTCGGCGGCCTCAGACGAGCGGGCGGCGAGGCCCGAGCGCTGGTGCATTACCACGCGGTGGGCGAAGACCGGGACGGCGAGACGCTTGATGTCGTCGGGGATGACGTAGTCGCGGCCCTCGATCATCGCCAGGGCCTGGCTAGCACGGTAGAGCGATTGGGCGGCGCGCGGGCTCACGCCCAGTGCAAGCTGGTTGTGCGTTCGAGTTTGGTCGACGATCGAAAGCATGTAGCCGACCAGGGTCTCGTCGACGCGGGTCCGTTCAACGGCTGACTGCAACTCGAGCAACTCATCGCGGCTGAGCACAGGAGTCATCTGCGAGGCGCGCTCCAGTGCGTGGTTGCGGATGATTTGGCGCTCGCTCGCCGCGTCGGGATAGCCGACTTTGATGCGCATTAGAAAACGGTCAAGCTGCGATTCGGGCAGCGGGTAAGTCCCGTGGTGCTCAACCGGGTTCTGCGTGGCGATGACCAGGAATGGCTGGGCAAGTGGCAGAGTCTTCGCATCGATGGTGATCTGGCGCTCGTTCATCGCCTCGAGCAGCGCCGACTGCGTCTTGGGCGTGGCGCGGTTGATTTCGTCGGCCAGCAGGAAATTCGTGAAGATCGGCCCGGGCTTGAACTCGAATTCGCCGGACTTGGAGTTGTAGACCGTCACGCCGAGAATGTCGCCGGGCAGCATGTCGGAAGTGCACTGGAGGCGGTGGAAACCGCAATCGACAGAACGGGCCAAGGCTTGGGCGAGGGTGGTCTTGCCGACACCGGGCACGTCCTCGATCAGCAGGTGGCCGCGGGCGAGCAGGCAGACCGTGGACATGCGCACGACTTCAGGTTTGCCGCGGAGCACGGAGCCGAGGCCAGCTTCGAGTTGAGCCAGTTTCGAGTCGCGGGAGACAGTGGCCTGCTGTTGCGGCATGCACTTTAATGATAGCGGTCAGGCGGAGGATTGGCGAAAGGATCGTTCAGCGGGACGGGTATTCGATTTCTTTGCGAAGTAGTTGGCCTTTACCCCGGCGGTCCCAGACGACGGCCTTACCGTCTTCGACGGCCAGCAACTGTGCGCCTCTGGGCAGCAGCGTGGGGGATATACGGACCCACTGGTGCTGGCTGGGGTCGAGGGCGAACAGGGCGTAAGGCGTGGTGAACGTTTCCTCTCCTTCCGTTCGAACGGGCAGCAAGGCGGCGATACGTTCTCCCCAGACGGCCATGCTGATGCGCGAACGGCCGGCGACCGATCCGCTCACGCCAAACCGGGCCGGTTCGTTTGGCTGACTTGCGAGGCGGATGACCGACCCCGCGCCCGGATGCCAAATCCAGGCCGTTTCACCATTGACCATCAGTTGAGCGTCGCCCAGTGCGGCGGTCTTCCATGGTGGAGCGGCATTCAAGGCGAACTGGTCCCGGTGCAGGACGGGTTTCAGGTCACCGTCGAGACCGATTTGCCAAAGCACCGCATACGGTTGGCTGGCGACCATCCTGCGAAAATCGGGTCCCAGGCACCAGAGCCTCGATTGACCCCAGGCTAGATGTTCACAGAAGACGTCGCCGGTGGTGAGAACCTTGGGCGGTTCGGCCGGCAGCCGCGCGTTGAATAGCAGAACGACATTCGTATTCACGCCGGCGTTGAACGACGCCGAGGCGCTGACTGCCAGTGTGCCGGCGGCGCTGAGCGAGAAGTCGCGGATGACAATGCGGCGAAACTGCTTTGCCTGGCGAGAGACCTCGATGTGTGTTGCGCCGGCCCAAACGCTCTCGTCGCGGGGGTCGAGCCGGAGCAATTGGCCGTGTTCGTACTTGAGCGCGGCGGCCTGTATGGCCAGCGCGGCGGAGGCCAGCGCAAGAACTGCTCCGATCACTGCGCGGCGGATCACCCTTCGAGTCTACCTTCGTATGGGATAGAATGTGCCCGACATGCTACCTGACTACATTGCCAAGGCCGTCCCCAACGCGCAGTCCAACCGCGCGCCATGGTATAAGAACACCGCGCCGAGCTATGCCGGCACTTTCCTGTGGATCGCATTCTACAGCGCCATTGGCCTGGGCACGCTCACCCGAGCGCCGCTCAGCTTGCTTCTGTTGGGTCTGGCCGCCGCCGGAGTGCTTTGTTACATGTTCTACTACGTCCCGGCGATGCTTGGCATGAAGACCGGGTATCCGCTGTATGTCATCGCCAGTTCGACGTTCGGCGCGAAGGGCGGCTACGCCATGCCCGGCTTGCTGATGGGCGTCCTGCAAGTGGGCTGGTTCGCCGTGGGGACGATGTTTGCTACGAAATTCGTCCTGTCGGCGTTCGGTTCGCAGGCAGGCCCGGGAACGCTTCCGTTCATTCTTGTCGGCGTGGTGTGGGCGCTCGGGATGGGATTTGTGGGCGTGCAGGGTATCAAGTACGTGGCCCGTGTGGCATTGCTGTTGAATTCCATTCCGCTTTTGATGCTGATCATCGTCTTCGCCAAGACATCGCCCGGCCTCGCGCAGAGCCAGGTCACCGATCCGGCGCCCTATGTCGGCGTGACGCTGATCATTCAGATGGTGGTTGGATTTTTTGCCACCGCAGGGGCGGCGGGTGCGGACTTCGGCATGAGCAGCCGCGATGCGCGAGACGTGAAATGGGGCGGACTGACCGGCATCGCGCTGGCTGTGCTCATCGCCGGCGGCTTGGGCCTGTTGGCCGTCGCCGGGGCGATGGCGACGATTCCGGGCCTGTCGTCCTACACTTTCGAATCCGTTATCGGTGGAATCGGTGGATGGCTGGCGTCGGCGATGTTCTTTCTGTTCATCATTGCGTCGATTCCGCCAAGCTGTTTCTGTGCCTTCATCATCGGCAACTGCTTCGCGACGATGCTTCCTAGCGTGAGCCGCATGGTCTCCACTATGGTTGGCGTAACGATTGCGGCGATCCTTGCGGTAACGGGCGTGACGCAGAATCTGATCGGAATATTCACAATCGTGGGCGCGTCCTTCGGACCCGTGTGTGGTGCAATGACAGCCGATTACCTGTTGAGCGGCGGCCAATGGAAGGGTCCACGAGAGGGCATCAACTGGGCCGGTTACGGCGCGTGGGCGGCCGGGTTCATTGTTGGCATCCTGACCTTTATCCCAGGGTTAGAAGGACTCAAGGACTCGGTTCAGCCGCTCGCCGTGTGGAGTTTCGTTGTCGGCTTCGTTGTCTATGCCATACTGGCAAAAGCGGGGCTGGAATCGAAAACCGTTCCGATGGCGAAGTAGGATTTACTGCGGACTGGCGGAAATTCAAGAGCGGTCCCCTGCTGTGTGAACTTGCCGGTCACTTCCGGGCAGGGATGTGAAGACTCGAACCAGGATCCTGCTGTCACTGCTCTGGCTTGCTCCACTCGCGTTCGCGCCGTTTCGCGAGTATGCGATGGAGCATGACAGCGTCAACTTCGCGCTGTCAATTGACAACTTCGACATTGCGCTGCACCAGCCCCAGCCATCAGGCTTCCCCTACTGGGTCCTGGCACTGAAAGCACTCTCCCTGCTCTCCGTCAACCCGGTTCTCGCACAAACCCTGCTCGCATTCCTGTTCACACTGGCTGCCGTGGCCTTGTGGCCCAGTCTGGATCCGGAAGCCGCGGAAGGCAGCGTTTTCTTCTTTTGTTCTCACCCGTAGCCTGGTTCTATTCGGCTGTTCCCGCGACAAATTCGATTAGTCTCGCTTTTTCCTGTGCATTCCTCATCTTCGCTATCCGGGCCTGGAACGGAGATGGACGCACAGCGTTGTGGGCTGCCGTTACCGCCTTCGCCATTCTCTGGCTGGCGTGGTATGTCCCTGTTGTTGTGATGACAGGAGGCCATGAAGCCTTCAGCAGTCACATGAATGCGATGACCCGGCCGACCTTTGCCCAGAGTTCAGTCTTCTATGGTGCGCCGCTCAGCATGCACTTGCAGTCGATTCTCCGCGTCTGTATCTCGCTCTTTCTCATGTTGGCGCCACTCGGGGTTGCCGCCGCGTTTTCCGACCGCCGGACACCAGGCCGTCACATCGTGCAAGACAGATTCTGGCTCTTTGCAGTCCTCTTCGTGGCGCCGGCGCTGTTATTCGTCACAATGATCCATGGTTCGAAGCCTGGGTACTTGTTGCTCCTTCTACCATTGGCGGCGAGCACGGTGGCCGCCCGGCGCCGGCTCAACCGCACCGCACTCGCGGCCTCCATCGCGGCATCTGTGGCCCTCTCCTTCATGCCCTACGAGGCGTTGCTGAAGTCCGAAACCTCCTACCAGTTCACGCGGGCCACGTTGCGTTCGCTATTCCTGATCGAGGAGGCACAACAGGCCATCGCGGCCATGCGGCCCACGGGTCCGGCTTCGGTTCTCACCAACAGGAGAGAGGCGCCCAACCTGCGGACCGTGCGGTACCATTTCCCCACCGCGCAGTGGACTAGTGAATCTGGAGGGTGCATCGTCGTCTCAAATCCCTGGCACACGATTAGAGACGCGCGGCTTGTCTCAAGAAATCCCGTATACGCCCTGTGGCGCACTGAGTGTGCACATGCTCGGCCGGCGTCGGGAAACTGAAAATCGATTGGTTGAGAGGCGTGAAGTGGACCGGCTCATTTGTATCGGAACCGCGGGCGTGGACGAATCCTCACCGTCCAAGCACAGGCTTGGTATGCGCCGGACTGCTGGCTGTTGTATATTGAAATTTCACTCCCAAAGGGGGCGCGTAGCTCAGTTGGTTAGAGCGCCTGCTTCACACGCAGGAGGTCACAGGTTCGAGTCCTGTCGCGCCCACCA